>NZ_JAQTMS010000008.1 GCF_028714215.1 Rhodoferax sp.
GGTGGGGGGTGGGGCGGGTGAGGTCGCGAGCAGGCGGCGAGGGTACCCGTGGCGCGGTAGGGAACTCCCGGCTACCCGATCCGGCGTCAAGTGGCTCGCGAGGCGTAGTGCTGCAAGTCTTCGGAGGAAATACTGGCTCCCGGGACAAGTTGGTAGTGCCGCTCGTCGACTACTTTGATGTCGCCGGACTTCACTGTCAATTCAAAGAGGGCGATGCGCTCTTCGGTCATGAACTGTGCCGATACTGCGCGGCAAATCAGGTGCGGAAACTTCTCGGCGCAGCACAGGATATCTTGCTGAGTTTGAACCACGCCGTGCTTGTCGTTACCGCCTTTTGCCTGAACCGGAACTACAAATTGCCGACCATGGCGGTCGAGACCAACGTAGATTTCGTCGATCTCGATTTGTCCGACGTTCTTTACGGTAGTTCTCAAGTGGTTCTGGAGGGAAAAGGCGGTAATACCCAAGAACACGTCGACCAAACGGTTATACCGCACCTTGGCCAGTAGGGCCTGTTCGTCGCTCAATGCGTAGGCGGCGATGATTTCGGGCGTCGCGTCGGGAACTTTGATCGTGAGCAGTTCCTCACGCGGGACGATTCGATTCAGTCGTACCTGCTTGAATCGATAGCGTGCTCGCCCGGCGCCTTCAATGATCCATTCGAGGTCTTTTGCGGCAGTTTTGCGGATAGCTTCAGGTAATTCGCATCGGTAACGGAACGAGTAAATCACGTCGCCGACGTTCTTCGGCAGCGTGATCGTCAAGGATGCTGCGATAGCGACGAACTCGTCGCGAGTGAACTCAAACTCGGTTACGTTCCGGGCGTAATGGTCGCGAAATACCCGCTCGATAATGGCTCGGTATCGATTCGGTTGCCGTTCTGCGGTATGTTCGTCAGACATGTGCCTCGTTCCAAAAATCTTGTTGGTTTGGATTCGCGCCGCGGGCGCGTTGTGCGATGGTGTTTCGCGGCACACGGAAATGATGAGCCGCATCTCCCATATCGAAAGTCAGTAGGTCGGAAGCGCCAAGAGGAACGACTTGCCGTGGTTTTCGTGGTTTGACACCAAGCGCCTTGGTAATCTCGCTCGCGATGGCACGAGCTAACAACGGCGGGACGCTGTTGCCGATCTGGCGGAAACCATGCCACTTTGTCGAATGGAACCGGAACCAATCGGGGTAGGAATGCAAACGAGCGGCCTCGCGTACAGTTACGACGCGAGGAAGGTATGGGTGAATCGGGCGGGGCGAGGTGAACGCTCCACGTGCGCTGTCGGTGCCTGCGCGTAGGGTATTGCACAGACCGTCGGGCGGGAGCTTGCGGAAGCGACTAATGGGCTCGGTCTGGCCGTGTTCGGTTGCCATAAAGCGACTCTTGGAAAGCTCGGTATGCTCGGTGCGAAGGCTTGAGGTGAGCGCGTTTGGGTCGAATTCGCGCCTGTAACCGTAGTCCGTTGGGTCGCGTTCAAGGCCCCTTAGTCGGAGGGCGTAGGGTGCCGTGGTGGTCCAGGCTATTTGAATCGAATCGCTCGTGTTCAATTCGTCGAATCCATCGGCATCCGGTAAGTCCCCAATCGCCTCCCAAACGGTTGTTCGCGATTCGATTCCCGTCGGATATTTCGGCAAGGTTAAACCGCGCCGTGCGCCGACAACGAACAAGCGCTTGCGGTCTTGTGGTACGCCAAAATCGGCGGCGTTGAGTACTTGATATGGAGATACCACGTCGTAACCGGCGCCACCTAATGCTGCTATCAGCTCATTCAAGAATGCGACGTGTTTGCCAAGCGTTAGCCCCTTCACGTTTTCGAATACGAAATACTTCGGCTGCAACTCGGCCACGATGCGGACATAGTGGAGAACGAGCTGGTTCCGTGGGTCGTCGAAGGCGCGCTTACCAATTAGCGAGAAGCCTTGGCATGGAGCACCACCAAATACGACGTCGATTTCAACGTCCCCGAGATTGGCTCTGCGGCGGATGTCGTCGCCGCCAACGTCTACTACGCTCGCGCAGATCGTTTTCGCGTATGGGAAATTGTGTTCGTGAGTCGCACAATGGATGGGGTCTATTTCTACCGCGGCCGCGATGTCGAATCCTGCCTGCTCGAAACCGAGCGACAATCCGCCCGCACCGGCAAATAAGTCGATTCCGATTGGGCGTCGTTTAGTCGAATTCGAGAAAGTCATATAGTTTGTTCGCCAAGGCTTCGATGGTCTTCAGTTCGCACTGCCAGACGGTAAGAACGGTCCAACCGCTGGCTTCCAATAGGGCAACGTTTCTTCGATCTCTGGTACGGTTGTTCTCGATCTTGGTTCGCCAGAAATTCACCCTCGTTTTCGGTAGATGTGCATATCGGCAGCCTGTGTGACCATGCCAGAAACACCCATTGACAAAAACTATTTTACGTCGGCCCGCAAACACTAAATCTGGCTTTCCGGGCAATCGCTTGTCGTGCAATCGATAGCGATACCCCATGCCGAAAATTAGCCGCCGCACAGTCAACTCAGGCGTGGTGTCCTTCGATTTGACGTGGCTCATAAGCCAGCCGCGATGTTCAGGACTCAGTCTATCCACACCGCCATCTTACCTTGCCGGGAACCGGCTGCGCCCTTGACGCCCAACGATCCGCGTTTACCGCGCGCACCTGGACGAAGATTGAAGCCATGATTGCCTCCCGCGCAAGATAAACCAGGTTCGACCGACCCGCCTGTGGAGGCAGTCACGATAGGGTTTGAAAGCGGTGGCCCCTTGCCGCAGCCGTGCCAGTGCAATGCCCAATCCGCCATGGTCGAATCTCCCAGCGGTCAAAACCGTCGCCGCGTCCAGGCATTGTCCAGCACCCTCGCAGCCTATGCGCTGTCCTTCTTTCAGCGCGTTGCACCAACCGGGACTGCAAGCGCCGCCGAATTGTTCGCAGCTGTTTGAGCCTGTCCGGTGGCCTCGCTAAACCGTATCAGACTGCACCCGCTTTCCTTGGCCTTGTACATCGCTGCATCGGCCCAGCGCAGAAAATCTTCCTGCGTGCCTTCACTGTCGATGAAGACCACAACGCCGATGCTGGCGCTGCACCGGTGCTCGACCGTGTCAATGGCCTTGTCATCGTGTTTGACCGGTAGAAGATAGGGCGCGGACAAGGCATTCTGGATTTTCCTGGCGATGAAGCCGGCCTGGATCGTGGATTCGGCCTTGTCCTTGCTCAAGTCACCCACCACAACCACAAACTCATCGCCGCCCAGACGCGCCACGGTGTCTATTTCGCGGACGCAGTTCCGCAGTCGATGGGCCACCTCAACAAGGAGCAAATCGCCGGCGCCATGGCCATGCGTGTCGTTGAGGGATTTGAAGTTGTCCAAATCCAGGAACATCAGCGCGCCATGGTAGCCACTGCGCTTGGTCGCGGCAATCGATTGGCCCAGATGCTCGTACAGCAGGCGACGGTTGGGCAGCTTGGTGAGCGGGTCGTAGAAGGCCAGTTGGCGCACTTCCTCTTCTAGTTGCTTGCGCTCGGTGATGTCGAGGTAGGCGGTGACAAAACCGCCGCCGGGAACCGGCTCGCCATAGATCTCAAGCACTCTACCGTTGGGGCGCTGGCGTTCGAACTTGTGCGCCTCGAATTTCCTGGCGCGTTCGACGCGGGTTGCCACCTGCGACTCGATATCGCCGGGACCGTACTCACCGCGCTGCGCGTTGAAGCGCATGATGTCTTCCAGGTTCAGATCGGGTTTCTCGAACAGCGCGTCGGGAAATTCCAGCATCTGCTTGAACTGCTTGTTGTAGGCCGTCAGGCGCAAGTCGGCGTCCATCATGGAGATGCCGCCCGGAAAGTTTTCGATGATGGCGGACATCATGTTGTCGTGTTGCAGCAGTGTTTTTTCCGCCGTCTTGCGTTCGGTGATGTCGATGATCACGCCGATCAGTCCGTGCTCGGTGCCGTCGGCGTCGGTAAAGCGCTTGCCGCTGAGGTGGCCCCAGAACTCGGTCTTGTCGGCGCGCCAATAGAGCCGATCCGCTTCCACCGCCGGAATGTCACTGGCCAGCAACGCCAGCATTTTTTGCCGGGCCACTTCACGCTCCTCCGGGTTGACCAGGGCGACGTACTCAAGCCCCAGCAGGGTTTCCATGGGGTAGCCGAACATCTCGGCCATGCGTTGGTTGGTTTGCGTGACGCGGCCCTGCAGATCGACCAGGAAGATGGCCACGCTGGAGGTATTGAGGACTTGCTTGAACAGTGCCTCACGGCTGGCCAGATCCGAATTGGCCACGGCCAGCGCCTTGGTGCGCTCGGCGACTTCTTCTTCCAGCTTTCCCTGGTGTGCCCTGAGCCGGGTCACCAGCACCGCCACGTAGGCCAGCAACAGGCTGCTGGACAAACCAATCAGCGCCTTCAGTCCAAGCCCCAGCGGGTCGCCCCAACCTTTGACCGGTGCGGCACTTAGGGTCCAGTTGCCGTAGGGCAGTTCCAGCAAGACATTGACCGGCTCGTTCAGCGCAGTGGAAGACGAGGCGGCGATAGTCTGCTTCCTTCCGGTCCGTGGGTGCGCGCGCCAAAGATCGTAATTGAAGCCGCCGTTTTCCAACTGCGGCAGCCGGGCGCCCACCAACGCATCGGGAAAGCGAATCACGACGCAGGTAAAACCCCAAAAGAAAGGTTTGTGATCGGCAGCGTCGAGAAACACTGGCAGCACAGCGATGGCGGCAAAGCCAGCTTGTGCCAGTTGAAGCGGGCCGGCGAGAACCAGGTTGCCAGTGTCTCGCGCCAGGGTGGCCTCCCGTTTCGTCGCCGGGTCGGTCAGCAGATCGAGGCCAACGGCTTTCTCGTTGTCGGCCAGGGGTGCGATGTGGCGGATGATGCCGGCGGGCGCCATGGTCAGGATGGTGGCCGCCGGGTAATGCGGCAGCAGGTTGCGGGCCACTGCATCAAAATCGGGCAGGCTGCCATGACCATGACGTACCAATGCCGCCAGGGCATAGGTCGCAGACAGGGATTGTTGAATGTTCTGCCGTAGTGCTTGCGCATGGCCACTGACCCGGTTCAAGGCTTCGGCTCTCTCAAATTCCCGCCGATGTTGTTCCTGGTTCCAGATGACGGTCGCCGCCACAACCATGCAGAGCAGAAAGACGCACAAGCCTATCAGCCGCGCCATGGAGGCGCGTAGCGTGAATTTTGTTGAGGGCGGAGTCATCTCGGCGCGGACGGTTGCTTGATTATTGCGCGAAACACCAGCGGATTCGCGTACTGTCGCCGTGTCGGTGCGATACTCGATGCGCCATGGTTGAATCACCCAGCGTTCAGCAGCGTCGCCGCATCCTGGCCTTGTCCAGCGTCGTCGCGGCGTATGCGCTGTCGTTCTTCCAGCGCTTTGCGCCGGCCGGGATTGCCAGCGATCTGGCGGCGGCGTTCAATACCACCGCTTCGTCACTGGGCGCGCTGGCGGCCACTTATTTCTATGTCTACACGCTGATGCAGGTGCCCACCGGCATCCTGGTCGATACCCTGGGGCCGCGCCGCATTCTGCTGATCGGCGGCCTGGTGGGCGGCGCCGGCAGCCTGCTGTTCGGGCTGGCGCCCGGGCTGGAACTGGCGCTGGTGGGGCGCACCCTGATCGGGCTGGGCGTGTCGGTAACCTTCATCGCCATGCTCAAGATCATCGCCCAGTCGTTCGAGGAACGGCGCTTCGCCACACTGATGGGACTGGCCATGCTGATTGGCAATCTGGGTTCGGTGCTGGCCGGCGCGCCGCTGTCGTGGCTGGCGCAGGTCACCAGTTGGCGCGGCATTTTTGTCGCCCTGGCGGCGGTCTCCGTGTTGCTGGGCGGCGCTTGCTGGCTGCTGGTGCGCGAGCGCCCGGCCGTGGCCGGCAAAGCGGAGCCCAAGCCGCAGTTCGACCGCGCGCTGGTGCTCTCCGGACTGCGCTCGGTGCTGAAGAACCGCGACACCTGGCCCACCGTGTGCGTCAATTTCGGTCTGTGCGGCAGTTTCTTCGCTTTCGCCGGCTTGTGGGCGGCGCCGTTTCTGATGCAGGCACGCGGCCTGACGCGCGACGTGGCGGCCAATCACGTCAGTCTGTATTTCGTCGGTTTCGCGTTGGGCTGCGTGCTCATGGGCGCGCTGTCGGACCGCCTGGGCAAACGCAAGCCGGTGCTGATCGTCAGCAGCCATCTGTACCTTTTGTGCTGGCTGCTGTTGCTCACCAGCCTGCGGTTGCCGCTGACGGCAAGCTATTGCCTGTTCACCGCGATGGGCCTGGTCACGGCCGGCTTCATACTGACCTGGGCTTGCGCCAAGGAAGTCAACGCGCCGCAACTCTCGGGCATGTCCACCAGTGTCACCAACATGGCCGGCTTTCTGGCCGGTGCCGTGCTGCAGCCGCTGGTCGGTTGGGTGATGGACCGGGCCTGGCAGGGCGGCCGCACCAGCAGCGGTGCGCGTCTGTTCAGCCCGGAGGATTACCAGGCCGGTCTGCTGCTGCTGGTGGCAGTGGCGGCGTTCGGCACCATCTCAACATGGTGGATTCGCGAAACCGGTTGCCGCAATATCTGGAAGCCGCCGGTGTAGCAGCCTTGGGGTTCGCGCTCAAGCAAATACCAGCATCAGATGCCCGACGGGACGGGCTGTTGGCTTGACTTTGATTTCGATGTCGTAGCCCAGCCGGTTCAAACAGTCCATCAGTTTTCGTTCCGACAAGTTGGCAAAGTCGCCACGCAGCATGGCCGAAACCTTGGGTTGAGGAATACCCATGCGTTGAGCCGCCGCCTGTTGTGTCAGGCCGAGCTGGCGTATCGCCTTCGTGATCTCGATGACCAGACCCGATTTGATTTTGAGCTTGTCGGCGTTGGGCAGTTCCAGGTCGGCAAAAACATTGCCAGACCCGATTTCAACCTCGACGCCGTTAACGTTGCGTTTTTTCATCTCTCAATTCCTTTGCCAGGGCCTCGGCTACCTTCAGCCGTGTGCGAATAACATTCATATCTTCCTGCGGCGTCTCGATTCCGCGCTTGCTCTTTTTACTGAAACAGTGCAAAACAAACACGGCCTCAACAAACTTCACCGTGTAGACCGCCCGGTAGGTGCCATCCTGGTCGCTTTCCACAAGCTCCAGCACGCCGGCGCCACCGAAACCCTTGAGTACCTTTGCCGCGTCATGTTTTTCGCCACGCTGCGCGAAGTCCAGGGCATGGCCGAAGAATTTGCGCACCTCCACCGGCAACGCCATCAAGTCCTTCTTGCTGCTACCTATCCATCCCAGTGGCTTGTCTTTATCGAGCATGCCCGACTATACCCGAACAGATATATTTTGTCAGATGTTGTTGCACGGGACGCCGGGCTATGAACAGCGTCAGTGCTTGAGCCGCAAGATAGGTCAGCCGCGGGCCTGGGCTTTGGCGTGCAGTTGCGCGTCGGGGTTGACGGCGATGGCGCGCTCCACGGCCTTGAGCAAGGGCAGATCTTGATCGAATCGCTGTAGGCGGTGCCGCCGAAAGCTTCAGGTATCACGACAGGGTTGCAGGGCCGTACAACTGGTATCCGACCACCACCGCGTTGTAAATGGCATGGGTCAACATGGGCGCCATCAAGGCTTTGGTGCGCTCGTAAGCCAGGGCGGTGCAAATGCCCAGTGCAAAGACCGGCAGGATGGCCATTGGCGGATGCACCACCGCGAATATCGCGGCGCTGGCAACCACCGCCGGAAGGATGCCGACGGAGCGCCGCATGCCGCCAAAAATGAGGCCCCGAAAAATGAACTCCTCGAAGATCGGCGCCGCCACGATGGTTAAGGGAAGCAACCACGCGGCAAGCGACGGGTCCCTGGTATTGCGCATGGGCGGAAGATCAAGCACGCCGAAGCGCTGGACCGCCCAGACATAAGCAACGCCGACCAGCGCTGCGATGGCACCCGCATAAATTCCGGCGCTCCAGGGCGAATGCTGCGCGCCCTTGAGCATCGTGGGAACCTGGGTGGTCTTGCTGCGCCAATAGACCAGGCGAACCAACAGATAGGTCAGCGCGCCCGAGCCGCAAAAAGAGATCAGCACACTGGGCCCGCCGACCTTGTGCTTGGTGATAACCCCCAGCAGGACCACGATCATGATCTGGACGACAAAGAACATCATGGCGGCGATCAGGCCGTCCGAGGTCGAGACGCGGGCTGGCGGTGCCGCCGCAGGGTCCAGCAGAAACGGCAATTGATCCGCCGCCTTCTGCCACAAGGCCAGTGCCAGCAGGATGGCGAGGACCACAAAGACCAGCGATTGCCACCAGACCGCCGCTGCGATGGCATAGATGTACATGCCCGACAGAAGCATGAACAGGTACAGGTAGCTGGGGCGCACCTTGGCCCCCTGTTCCTGGGCCAGAGGATTGCTGGCAAACACTCCCAGCGCCACCGCGATGACGGCATAGATAGCGACGCCCAGCAGCGCCAGCGCCGAGTACCACAGGTAGCGCAACGCAGAGTCAGCGTTGAAAAATGCGCCGGCGAGCAGGATCAGACCCGGATAGGCCAGCGCCAGCACCGCCCAGAGTTGGGCTTTCTCCTTGAGAACGCTGGCAATGCTGCGCGGAAAAGAAAACAACAGCCACAGGGCCGCGCCTTCGGTGTTCAGGTTTTGAAAGGCGGAGAGCATCAGCATGTAGGCGGCGATGCCGAACGCCACCGAAGCCGTGGTCGACGTGCTGCTCCAGATGTAGGCCAGCGAGTCCAGCCGGCCGTTCATGGCGATCTGCCCGCCGACGATGACAAGGGGCAACAGCAAGGTCTGAACCATGAAATTGCGGTCGCGACCCAGCAGCGTCAACTCGCGTCGCTGCACCGCCGATTTGAGACGCCAACCGCGCCGGCTTGATGCTGGCGCGGAGGCACTTGGCGCATGGCGCGCGCTTTCCCGCGATCCGCTAGCCACCAAGCCGTGGCGCAACTGGTGGCGCAGCCAGCGCACGCCCAGGCTCAGGAGCAAAAACAGTTGGGCGGCGAGCAGCAGGCCGTACCCTAAAGTGGCGCCAAACTCTTGCGCGTTGAGGCTGCGCACCAGCAAGCCTGGCGCCAGCCAGGTGGCCCATTCAGGGAAAACACTCGCCAACTCCATGCCGTAGCCGCCTTGACTGGACCCCACCGACAAGGCCAGGTAGAGCCCCAACATGCCAAGCACCGACATCACGGCTTGCAGGTTGCGCAGTTGCGGCGGCGACAGTGTCAAGCGAAACCCGACATCGACCATGGACCGTCCCAGGGCCGCCATCAGCAGCAAGGGAATCATGGCCACGGCGCCTGCCAGCAAGGACCACCAGCCGTAGCCGGAGTACCAAGCGATCATTCCACACAGGGGCCAGAACGCGATCAGTCCGAAGGCACTGCTGGCACTGCGCTCCACGATCCGGCCCCATAGCAAGGTGTCGATGCGGATAGGCAGCGTTACCAGCCATTCCATGTCCCAATCCGCTTTGGCCAGTTCCCTGGCACCGATATCGGAAAAAATGCTGACGCACAACAGCAGCGACAACATCATGGTCAGTCCGGTCGTCAGCGCCGGACTGAAGGCGCCGGGCGTCAAGTTTGAAACATGAAGGTGGGTGTTGCGGGTGTCGGCTGGGTCCGCCGCGCGTTCCTGCTGAAGCAGCGGCGCATCCAGCTGCGTGTGCAGGTTAAGCACGCCTTGGCGCGCCATGGTGGCAAACGAAAACAGCATCATCAGCAGCACCAGGACGGCGACCAGCGGCCCGGTCTTCGATTTGGTGGCGCTTCCCTGCCGGCCCTTGCCCTTTCGAAACGCCGAAAAGCGCATTTGTGTTCCGGTGATATTGAGCAGCCTGACCAGGCGTAGCCGGGTCAGGAGCCAGAACATCCTGGCCGCACCGGGGGCGGCGTTCATGTGGCCGCCCCGGAGGCACCGTCAGCGCTGGAGTTGGATTGTGCGGTGATTTGCAGGAAGGCGTCTTCGAGCGTGCCGTCGTTGCCCTCGGAAAATTTCTGTTTGATCTGTTCCGGGGTGCCCGAGGCGGCCAACTGGCCGCGGTGGATGATGCCGATGCGACTGCACAAGCGTTCCGCCATGTCCAGCAAGTGGGTGGAGACGAAGATCGTCCGGCCTTGTGCTGCGATGTCGCGCAATCGGTCCTGCACGTCCCGTGAGGCGCGGGGATCGAGTCCGTTGATGGGCTCATCCAGAATCAACACCTGCGGCTCATGAATCATGGCACAGGCCAGCCCGAGCTTCTTCTTCATGCCCATGGAGTAATTGACCGCATACTCCTGCGCCTCTTCGGTCAGTCCAAATTCTTCCAGCATGCGGTCGGCGCGGGCGATGGCGTCGCGGCGCGACCAGCCGTGCATCTCGGCGACAAATTGCAGGATTTCCCGTCCCCGCAGGTAGTCGTAGAAGATCGGATTGTCAGGCAGGTAGCCGACCCGGAGCTGCACCTGCGCGCGATCCACATGGCAATCGATGCCGTCGATCGTGACCGTGCCGCTGCTGGGCACCAGGATTCCCATCATCATGCGAATGGTGGTGGTCTTGCCGGCGCCGTTGGGGCCCAGGAAGCCAAAGACCTCGCCCTTCTGAACTGTCAGCGACAGATTCTTGACGGCATCGAATTGTCCATACGTCTTGGACAGCGCGTGAAAGTCGATCAAAGAGTGTTCTCCCCGAAACTATTATTTGTATCGGATGATACCCACAAGGACGCCACGCGGTCATCCACTGGATGACAGTTAGCTGCCTTTCCCCGGCGGTCCGCCGCTCACTCAGTGCTTGAGCCGCAAGATGGGCCAGCCGCGGGCCTGGGCCTTGGCGTGCAGTTGCGCGTCGGGGTTGACGGCGATGGCTTGGTGCACGGCCTTGAGCAGCGGCAGGTCGTTGATGGAATCGCTGTAGGCGGTGCTGTCGAAGTCCTTGAAGCGGTGGCCGCAGCCCTTGAGCCAGGCGTGCAGCCGGGTCACCTTGCCTTCGCGCATGTTGAGGGTGCCGGTGGTGCGGCCAGTGAAGCGGCCTTCCTCCATCTGGGGCTCGGTGGCAATCAGGTGCTCGATGCCGAAGTAGATGGCGGTGAGCTCGGTGATGAAGCGGTTGGTGGCGGTGGTCATCACCACCAGGTCGGCGGCGTCCAGGTGGCGGTTCACCAGGTCCAGCGCCGCCGGCCCGATGCGCGGCACGATGGTGGTGGCCAGAAACTCCTGGCGCAGCGGCTCCCAGTCGCGCCGGGTGCGCCCGGCCAGGGTGCCGACGTAGAAGTTGGCGAACTCTTCCAGCCCCACGGTGCCGGCCTGATAGCGCTGGTCCATGTCGGCGTTGCGCGCGGCAAAGCTGGCGTGCTCCAGCACCCCCTGCCTGATCAGGAAGTCGCACCACAAGACATCGCTGTCGCCGTTGAGCAGCGTGTGGTCGAGGTCGAACAGGGTTAGCTTCATCGTTTACCTGGCGCCACTGCGTCCGGTCAGCCGGCGCTCCGCAGATGCCAGGCTTTCGGTCGCGTGAAGGTCTGGATGCCGTAGGTCGACAGGGTCAGGCCGACGCCGGAGTCGCCATGCCCGCTCCAGGGCAGGCGCGGGCTGACGCGGTCGCAGCAGTTCCAGTAGACGCTGCCGGCATTGACCTGCGCCAGCAGGCCTCTGGCGCGCGCCTCGTCAGGCGTGAAGACGCCGGCGGTCAGGCCGTAGCGCGTGTCGTTCATGAGCTTGACGGCCTCGGCGTCGCCGGAGACTTTCTGGATGCCGATGATCGGACCGAAGCTTTCTTCCCGCATCAGTTCCATGCTGTGGTTGACGTTACTGAAGACGGTAGGCGCAAACCAGTTGCCGGGGCCCGGCAGGCGCGTGCCGCCGCACAGCAAGGTGGCGCCCTTGGCCTTGGCGTCGGCCACCTGGGCCTCCAGCACGGCCAGTTGCGGCGCGCGCGTGACGGCACCGATGTAAGTGTCCTCGTTGGTCGGGTCGCCGACCTTGAAGCCGCGCACCGTCTCCAGGAAAGCGGCAACAAAAGCGTCGTGAATCTTCTCGTGTACGTAGATGCGCTCGACCGAGCAGCAGCTCTGTCCGGTGTTGTACATGGCGCCGTCGGCCAGCGACTCGGCGGCGGTTTTGGGGTTGGCGTCTTCGCAGACGTAAGTCGGGTCCTTGCCGCCCAGTTCCAGTTGCAGTTTGACCATGCGCGGGCCTAGCGTCTGGGCAATCCGGGCGCCGGTGGAGTAGGAGCCGGTGAAGAAAAGGCCGTCGATTTTTTGCGCCATCAGTGCGGCGCCGACTTCGCCGCCACCGACGACGGCGATGAAAACATCTTTCGGCACACCGGCCTCGTGCAGCAGGCGTGCCATTGCCAGTCCGGTCAGGGTGGCGTATTCGGACGGCTTGTAGAGCACCGCATTGCCGGTCAGCAGGGCCGGGATATAGACGTTGCCGCCAACGAACCAGGGGTAATTCCAGGCCGAGATGTTGACCACCACGCCCAGCGGTATGTGCTGGATCTGCTCGGTCATGCCGCCCTCGGCGAAGACGGTTTCGGTGACCAGTTGCGCGTCCACCTCTTTCAGGAAGAAGTCGATGCGCCCCAGCAAGCCGTTGAGCTCGTTGCGCGACATCTTGATTGGCTTGCCGGTCTCGCTGGTCATGATGGCGGCCAGCGACTCCAGCTGGGCCACCACGGCAGCGCGAAAGCGAACGATGCATTCCTTGCGCTGGGCCAATGGCACTGCCAGCCAGCCGGGTTGCGCGGCGCGCGCCTGGGCCGTCTTGGCGGCGACCGAGCCGGCATCGTCGGCCGGCACCTGGCTGATCAGGGCCGCCGTCGCGGGGTTGTAGATCGATAGTTGGTTCATCAGGTAAGTCCTTTTTTCGTTTTGGCGGCCTGCGCCGCATTTAAAAAATCGGTCAGCAGGGGCGTGTCGTCCAGCGTGCCCAGCTCCGGTTTGTGGAACTCGGGATGCCACTGCACGGCCGCCACATAAGCCGGCCCGCTATGGCGGATGGCCTCGATCACGCCGTCGTCCGGGCAGCGCGCCTCCACCACGAAGCCGCTCGCCAGGTCCTTGATGCCCTGGTGATGAATGCTGTTGACCTTGCAGCTCTGGGCATCCGCCAACAGGGTTTGCAGCCGCGTGTTGGGCACGATTTCAAGCTGGTGAAAGTTGTGGTCGTAACGGTCCGCGTCGCGGTGCACCAGGGCCTCCGGTTGTTGCGTGGAAATGTCCTGCAACAAGGTGCCGCCAAAAGCCACGTTGATCAGTTGCAGGCCGCGGCAGACGCCGAACACCGGTTTGCCGGCGGCCACAAAAGCTTTCACCAGCGCCTGCTCGTACTCGTCGCGCAGGCGGTCGCCGCTCCAGCGCTCCTGCAGCGGCGTTTCGCCGTAGCTGCCGGGCCAGACATCGGCGCCGCCGTGCAACACCAGGCCATCGAGCCACTGCGCGTAGTCGTCGAAATGGACTTCGCCGCGCGCCGTCTCGCCGGCCGGCGACGGAATCATGACCGGCAGCGCGCCGGTCGACATGACCCAGTGCGCCATCGACTGCTCAATGTATTGCAGCGTCTTCTTGGCGAATACCGTGCGCGTCGGGTCCGGGTGCAAGAAGCAGGCGCTGATGCCGATTTTCAGGCGTTGAGGTGAGGACGTCATGACATCGCCTTCAAGGTCATGGAATTTTCCGACGGGCCGCCCCTAGGAAAATTAGCCCCCATGGGGGGCAGCGCAGCACACGAAGTGGCAAGCGTGGGGGTCATATCACATCGCTGCCTTGAACAGCGCATCGAAGTCGGCCGCCGTGCAGGGCCGCGGATTGGTCTGGTGGCAGATGTCGGCGGTGGCAATCTGCACCAGACGCGGCAGCTGTTCCGGCTTGACGCCATGCGCGGCCAGGCCGCCCGTGATGCCCACGCTGGCTTTAAGTTGTTTCAGCCAGGGCACGAAGGCCTTGCCGCCGCCCGCCACCTTGCAGACATGGGCCAGTTCGTCGAACTTGGCCGGCACTGCCTCGAAATTCCAGGCCATCACGGTGTCAATCATCAGTGCGTTGGCCAGACCATGGTGCAGGTCGCACACGGCACCCAGCGCATGGGCGCAGGAGTGCACCGCGCCCAGGTCTTTCTGGAATGCGATGGCGCCCATCATGGAGGACATCATCATGTCGCTTCTGGCCTGCAGATTGCCCGGCTCCTTGACCGCGCTGAGCAGCGCCGCGGCGGCAATGCGCGTGCCCTCCAGCGCGATGCCGTCGCACAGCGGGTGGTAGGCCGGCGACAGGTAGCTCTCGATGTTGTGCGTCAGCGCGTCCATGCCGGTGGCGGCGGTCACGGCAGTGGGCAGGCCCAGCGTCAATTCGGGATCGGCGAACACCACCTTGGCCAGGATCTTGGGGCTGAACACGACGCGCTTCAAATGCGTGTCGTTTTCGCTCACCACGCTGGAGCGGCCCACTTCGGAGCCGGTGCCGGAGGTGGTCGGCAAGGCGACGAAATAAGGCAGTTCGCCCGCGATCGGGCGCACTTGCGGGTGGTCCCAGACGTATTCCAGGATGTCACCCGGGTGCGTGGCGGCAATGCCCACCACCTTGGCCACGTCCAGCGCCGCGCCGCCGCCAAAGCCGATGATGCAGTCGGCTTTGTGCGCCTTGTAGGCCGCGCCGCCGTCCATCACCTGGCTGCAGGTCGGGTTGCCGAAGACGCCGGCGAAGACGGCGACGTCCAGTCCGGCCAGATGGCTCTTGAACTCGGCCAGCACCGGCAGCGCGGCGAGCGCCCGGTCGGTCACGATCAGCGGCCGCTTGAAGCCGAGTTCCAGCAGATGGGCGGCCACCAGCTTGCGCGCGCCGGCGCCGAATTTGATCGGAGTGGGGAAGGAAAAAGAGGTAATGCTCATAGTGGACTCAGTTGAAGGTACATATGTGTTTTATCGAAGGCGTGATTGTCGACCTTGATGGCACCGGGTTCAATGCCAAATGGCACAAAACCGGCACGCCGGTACAGTTTTCCTGCATGTTGATTGACGCTGGTAAAGGTCAGCACCAGCAGTTCGATGCCGCTGGCGCGGGCTTCGGCGATCAATGCCGTCAGCAAGGCTTGCGCCACACCCTGTCTGGCATGCTCGGACGGCACGTACATGCCCACCACGGTGGCTTTGTGGCGGTTCTTGATGCGCGTCTCCCGGTCCAGTCCGACCGTGCCTATCAGTCTTGCGTCCGGTCCCTCGGAAAACGCACCCCAGAACTTGGCGTCGGGGGCGCCACTCAGGCGCTGCTGTGCCGCCGCCAGCGGTTTCTGCGATTCGGTTTCGTAGTCCGAGGTGAAGGCTTCCGGGTGCTCGCGAAAAGCGCGCAGCCGCAATTCGCGGTAGGCCAGCGCATCGCTGGCAGCCAGACGCCGGATTTGCATCTCAGATGATCTCGAAATAGCGCTTCATTTCCCAGTCGGTGACGCCGTCCAGCCACTGGCGCCACTCCCAGTCGCGGGTGGCGGCGAAATGGTCGACGAAGCCGTCGCCCAACCAGTCGCGCGCGATGCGCGACTGCTGGAAGATGCGCGTGGTTTCGATCAAGGTGCGCGGCGCGCGCGCAATGTGCTCGGCGCCGACGTTGGTGCCGGTGATGGCCGGCGTGGTCAGCTTCAAGCCCTTCTCGACGCCGTCCAGGCCGGCCGCAATCACCGCCGCCATCGCCAGATAGGGGTTGACGTCGGCGCCGGGGCAGCGCGTCTCCAGCCGGGTCGCCTTGGGGCTGCCGGCAATCACCCGGAAACTGGCGGTCCGGTTGTCTATGCCCCAGGTCGGTTTGACCGGTGCCCAGAAGCCGTCCACCAGGCGCTTGTAGCTGTTGATGGTGGGCCAGATCATGGGCGCGAAGTCCATCATGCAGGCGATCTGGCCGGCCAGATAGCTCTCGAACAGCTTGCTCATCTTGCGCGGATTCTTGGCGTCATAGAAGAGATTGGTTTTGCCGTCCGACAGGCTCTGGTGGATATGCCCGCTGCAACCGGGCAGCTTTTGATTTGGCTTGGCCATGAAGCTGGGCATGATGCCGAAGCCGGCGCCTATCTCCTTGGTGCCGGTCTTGAACAGGATGGCCCGGTCGGCCTGCTCCAGCGCCTCGCTGAAACCGATCGCCGCCTCGTAGACGCCAGGGCCGGTTTCGGTGTGCAGGCCCTCGATCGGCACGCCGAAGGCCAGCATCTGATCCATGATGGCGTTGAAAAACTCCTGGTTCTGGTTCATGCGCAACAGCGAGTAACCAAACATGCCGGGCGTCAGCTGGGTCGGCGCCACGCCTTGCTTGGCGGCCCAACTCTGTGGCGTTTCCAGAAAGTTGAACCACTCGAACTCCATGCCGGTCATGACCGTAAAGCCCATTTTTTCGGCGCGCCTGAGCACGCGCTTCAAGGTCTGGCGCGGGCACTGGGCGTGCGCCGTGCCATCGGCGTTGACGAACTCGCCCAGGAAGAAGGGCACGTCGTTATCCCATGGCACATAGCGCGCGGTGTTGAAGTCGAGCCGCGCCAACGCATCGGGAAAGCCGTGCTGCCAGCCGGTGGCGGTGGTGTTGTCGTAGGTGTTGTCCATCATGTCCCAGCCCAGCACCACGTCGCAAAAGCCGAAGCCGCCCGCCGGATAGGGTTCCGCCGCACCGAGGAATTTGTCGCGGTGCAGGTACTTGCCGCGCAGGATGCCGTCGATGTCGCTGACCGCCACCTTGACCTTGGGCGCCAGCGACCTTTGAATGGCCTGCACTGCCGGGTGCAGGGTGCCTATCGTCTTTGCTTTGCTTGTCACTTTTCAATCTCCTTGCTTGTGTTCCTGAATGTCCTGCCCTCAGGCCGGTGCACCGGACGCAATACCCATGTCTAGCAGGGCCAGCGCCATGGCGTGTACCGCCTGCTCGATCTCGAACGAGGCAATCGCGCCAATGCAGCCGACGCGGAAGGTTTCCAGCTGCGTCAGCTTGCCGGGGTAGAGGATGAAACCCCGGGTCCGGGCTGCCGCATAAAAAGTCTTGAAGTCGTATTTCGGGTCGGCTGGGGCATGAAAGGTGACGATGATGGGGGCCTGGATCGCCGGGTCCAGAAACGGTTTGAAGCCCAGTCTTGCCATGCCCGAAATCAGTGTCTGGTAGTTGCCGGTGTAGCGCGCCAGGCGGGCCGGCTGGCCGCCCTCTTGCTCGAACTGCGCGATCGCCTCGTGCAAGGCCACCACCACGTGCGTCGGCGGCGTGAAACGCCATTGCGTGGTTCTCTCCATGTAGACGTACTGGTCGTGCAAGTCCATGGCCAGCGACTGGCTGCGCCCGGCGCAAGCGTCCAGCACCGCTTTGCGGATGAACACAAAACCCATGCCCGGCACACCTTCCAGGCACTTGCCGCTGGCCGCTACCAGGGCATCAAAGCGGGTCTTGCGGGCATCAATTTCAAGGGCGCCAAAGGAACTCATGGCGTCGACGATCAAGCCCTTGTCATGCGTCGCGCAGACGTCGGCCACCGCTTGCAGGGGATTAAGCACGCCGGCGCCGGTCTCGCAGTGGATCAGCACCACGTGCGTGATGGACGGGTCGTATTTCAACTGCTGCGTCAGGACGGCCGGATCGACTTGAACTGCATCGTCGAAACCCAGCACGCTACAGCGCCGCCCCATCAGTGTCGTCAGCTTCGCGGCGCGCTTGCAGTAAGCGCCGTTGTCCAGCACCAGCACGTGGCCATCGTGCGGCACCAGGGTCGCCACCGCCGCCTCGACGCTGAAGGTGCCGCTGCCTTGCAGGGGCACCACCACGTGGCTGTCCTGGCCGTGCAGAATCGCCAGCAGGCTCTTGCGCACGCTGGCCGTGACGGCGTTGAAGTCGGCGTCCCAGGAACCCCAGTCCTTGAGCATCGCCAGCTTGGTGCGCAGCGTGGTGGTCAGCGGCCCGGGGGTCAACAGGATTTTGTCGCGGTCCATTGCATTACATCCTTCAATTATTGAGGGTTCCGAAATTTACGAGACCGTTGTAGCCATGCCTGCCCGATGCAGATTGCTTTCGCGAGTCCAAGTCCAAGCCCAAGTCTCAAGCGTCGGTGGTTTGCGCTGCTCGCACACCAACCCTGCTTGCAGGATCTTGCTGGTGGGGCGCTCAGCGCAGCGGCATAAAGGAGGAGGCCGAAGGCCGGGGGACAGCCGCGGAGCTGAGTGCCCCGGCAGCAAGATCCACTCACGGCATGTTGAACGCAAGGGGGCCTCATCTCCCTCTCCAGGCTTGGGTACGCCGGTTGGTCCACCAGGCCAGCGCCATGAACAGCAGCGTTGCGATCGAGGAGGACAGCGCAATCAGCACTGCCATGGCCGCCGCCGCGCCCATCTCGCCGGCCTCGTCCAGGTTCAGGATCGCAATGGAGGCCACCTTGGTCTCGGGCGAATACAGGAACACCACCGCTGAAATAGTCGTCATGGCGTTGATGAAGAAGTAGCGTGCCATGTCGATCAGGGCCGGCGCGCAGACCGGCAGCGTGACGCGCCAGAAGGTTTTGTAGAACGGTACTTTCAGCGAAGCGCTGACGGCCTCGAACTCGCCGTCCAGCGCCTTCAGCGCCGTCACCGCGGTCAGGTGGCCGGTGGTGTAGAAATGGACGATGGTGCACAGGGTCAGCAAGGTCAGGCTGTGGTACAGGGCGTTCAAGGGGTTGTCCGCCGCATTGAAGAAGAAGATGTAGCCCAGGCCCAGCACCAGGCCCGGCACCGCCATCGGTAGCATGGCCAGCAGCCGCACCAGGGCGTGCAGGGTTTCCATGCCCTTGGTTTTTTCCAGCAGGTAGGCGCCGGTGAATACCAGCAGGGTGCCGAACAGCGCCGTCCCGGCCGCCATCTTGAGGCTGTTGAAGAAGGCCACGCCGACCTCGGCATCGAGCAGGCCCAACTGGTAATGACGCCAGCTGGGCGTCAGGTTGTAGGGCCAGAACGAGGCAAAAGAGGCGAACACCGCCATCCCTAACATGGCCAGTACCAGGGCAGCGATGATGGCGCAGTAAAGGGTCATCAGCCGGTCGTAAGCCGGTGCCGCCTTGGGCGAGTAAGGCACGGCGCGCGCCGTCAGCATGGCGGTCTGGCGCCGGCTGACATAGTGGTCCACGCCGAAGGTCAGTATGGCCGGTGCCAGCAGCAGGATCGCCACCACTGCGCCCCTGGAAAAATTCTGTTGGCCGATGACCAGCTTGAAGACGTCGGTGGCCAGCACATTGAAGTTGCCGCCAATCACCTTGGGAATGCCGAAATCGGTCATGACCAGGGTGAAAGTGACCAGCGCGGCCGAGATCAGGCCGTACTTGGCGCCGGGCAGGGTGATGGTGAAAAACTTGCGCCGCAGCGTCGTGCCCATGGCGTCGGCGGCTTCGTACAAGCGCGCATCGGACAGGCTCAAGGCGGTCACCAGAATCATCAGCGTGTGCGGGAAAACGGCCAGGCACTCGGCCAGCACAATGCCCGGCGCGCCGTAGATCTGGTCGATGCCAACGTCCTGCATCCAGTCCTTCAGCACGCCCTGATTGCCGAACCAGTAGATCAGGGAAATGGCGGACAGCAGGGAGGGCGCCAGCAAGGGGATCAGGGTAATGCCGCGGAACAAGGCCTTGAAGGGCATGCAGGAGCGCGTCAAGGCATAGGCAAAGGTAAAAGCCAGGGGCAGCACGATCAGTGTCACCGCGCCCGAGACCCAGACGCTGTTCCACAGGCTGCCCAGCAAGGCCGGCGTTTTGGCGTAGGCCACAAAGTTGTCGAACCAGACGAATTCGCCCTCCCGGCCTTGCAGCGCCTGCAACAGGATGGAGAGCAGCGGCGCGGCCAGGAAGGCGATCAGGATCAGGGCGATCAGCGCAATGAAAACATGGGCCAGCCGATCGACCCAGTGTTGCTTGAGTTTCACGGGGCGAGCCGCCGATGACCGGGACAGTACAGCTGACATCAGGGCGCCCTCAAAACACCTTGATGCGTTCCGGCAGCAGCCTCAGCGTGATGCTGGAGCCGACTTGCAGCGATTGTTCGGACAGGAAGTTGAGCGACAGGTAGACCATCAGCTTGTGCCCGTCCAGCGCCGGCGAGCTCACATGCACATGGCAGTAGGAACCCAGGAACTCGATCTTGTCGATGTTGGCGTCGAACACGTGCGGGTCGCCCGCCGCGATGGGACGGGCCAGTACGTCTTCGGGCCGCAGGTAGACCCGCACGTCGCGGTCCAGGCCGTCGCCGGCCAGGCACATGCTGCCAAAGCGCAATTCGCCCTGCGTCACGCGGGCCGGCATGATGTTGATCTTGCCGACAAAATCGGCCACGAAGGGCGAGGCCGGTTCGCGGTAGACCTCCAGCGGCGTGCCGACCTGTTCGATGACGCCGTGGTTCATGACCACGATCCGGTCCGCCACGCTCAGCGCCTCCTCCTGGTCGTGCGTCACCATGATGGTGGTGACGCCCAGCTGCTGCTGCAAGGCCCGGATCTCCTGGCGCAGGCGGATGCGCTCCAGCGCATCGAGCGCCGACAAGGGCTCATCGAGCAGCAGCAGGCCGGGCTTGGTGGCCAAGGCGCGCGCCAGCGCGATGCGCTGCTGCTGTCCGCCCGAGAGCTGCCCCGGGAATTTGGCTTCGCAGCCGGGCAGCCCCACCAGCTTCAGAAGCTCGGTGACGCGCTGCTTGATCTGGGCGCGCGGCGTCTTGCGGTTGACCAGGCCGTAGGCCACGTTGTCGGTCACGTTCAGGTTGGGAAACAGGGCGTAGCTCTGGAACACGATGCCATAGTCGCGCAGCGCCGGCGGCAGCAGCGAGATGTCGCGGCCGTCTTGCGTCAGTTGCCCGGCAGTCTGGACTTCGAGCCCGGCGATGATGCGCAGCAGCGTCGTCTTGCCGCAGCCGGAAGGGCCCAGAAAGCAGACGAATTCACCCTGGCGGATCTCCAGGTTGATGTCCTGCAAGGCGGCGAAGCTGCCGAATTCCTTGCGGATATGACGCAGTGCCAGAAAACAGTTTTGACTCATGCCGGGAATTGAAAAGAGCCGCACAGTCCGGTCATGCGGCTCAGGGGTTGCACAAACAATCAGCGTTTTTCGGTCTTCACGTTGTAGCGCTTGGTCCACTCGTTCAGGATGCGCTCGCGTTGCTCGGCGGCGTAGTTGAAGTCGAGCTTGACCAGCCGTGCTTCGTAGTCCTTGGGCACGTTGGCCAGCGGCGCGGCAACGCCCGGTTGCGCGGTAATGGCGAAGTTCTTGCCGTACAGCAGCATGGCGTCCTTGCTGGAAGCCCAGTCGGCCAGTTTCTTGGCGGCGTCGAGTTTCTTGGTGCCCTTGTGGATGGCAAACGCTTCCAGATCCCAGCCCAGGCCTTCTTTCGGGAAGATCAGGTCGATCGGCGCGCCCTTGGCCTTGTTGGTGTTGCCGCGGTACTCGAACGAGATGCCGACCACAAACTCACCGCTGGCGGCCATGTTGCAGGGCTTGGAGCCGGAGTGCGTGTACTGCGCAATGTTGTCGTGCAGGCCGTCCATGTATTTCCAGCCGCCGCCCTTGCCGTCCTTGTCGCCAAACAGCGTCAGCCAGGCGACCACATCGAAGTAGCCGGTGCCGCTGGAGGCCGGGTTGGGCATCACGATCTGGCCCTTGTAGGCCGGCTTGGTCAGATCCTGCCAGCTCTCGGGCTTGGGGATGTTCTTCTTTTTCGCCTCTACCGTGTTGAAGCACACGGTGGCACCCCAGACATCCATGCCGAACCAGGCCGGCGGATTTTTCTTGTCGCGGTACTGGCTCATCAAGGCATCCAGGTTCAGCGGCGCGTAGGGCACCAGCATGCCCTGTTTGTCCAGCAGGGCCAGACTGGAGGCTGCCACGCCCATCACCGCATCGGCCTGCGGATTGGATTTTTCGGCCAGCAGCTTGGCCGTGATGACGCCGGTGGAATCGCGTACCCACTTGATTTCAATGTCCGGGTAGGACTTGTTGAAACCCTCCTGGTAGGCCTTGACCTGATCGGTTTCCAGCGCGGTGTAGACCAGCAACTGGGTTTTCTGCGCCGACGCGGCAGCGGCAATCGCCAGCAGGCCGGACAAGACAAGCGACTTGGACAATATCGACAAACGCATGCGAAGCTCCTTCAAGTAAAAATGGCGATTTTGTGACCTGACAGTGACAGTGTGATGACGGATGGCCGGGAACAGACTGGGTACTTACCCGCACGCAACTGCATTTTTATTTGACGCCGACCCTTGGCGCTTGTCAATTGTTTTTTGCAGATTGTTGACAATTTAACTGGTTGTGCTTCAATGCGGGGCATGAGTGTTGCGCTCCACCCCACCATCGCCCTGCTGCAAACCAGCTCACTCACCACCGTGGTGCAGCAGGAGATCGAGCGCGCCATTCTGGTGGGCGAATATGCCCCCGGTTTCAAATTGAACGAGGCCGCGCTGGCCAAGAAAATGGGCGTTTCGCGCGGGCCGGTGCGCGAAGCCTTTCGCATGCTGGACGAAGCCGGACTGGTGCGCACCGAGAAGAATCGCGGTGTCTTCGTGCGCGACATTCCGGTCGACGAAGCGATCGAGATCTTCGATCTGCGCGCCGCCATGGACGAACTGGTCGGCAAGCAACTGGCGGTCCATATCACGCCGCCCCAGCTGAAGGAAATCCGGGCCCTGGTGAGCGCCATGGAAAAAGCGGTGAAGGCGCTGGACGCCCACAGCTACCACCTGCTCAATCTCAAATTCCATGACCGGCTGGTCGAGCTGGCGGGCAATCGCAAACTGACCGCGATCTACCGCAAGCTGATCAAGGAGCTGTCGCTCTTTCGGCGCCTGAATCTGGCGGACGGCTGGCTGATGCCGATCTCGGCCGGAGAGCACCGCAAAATCGTCACGGCGATTGCTTCGGGCGACGCCGAGAAGGCCGGGCGCGCCATGTTTGATCACGTGATGGACAGCAAGCAGCGCACCATTGCCAACGATTTGCGTCGCCAGTCGCGCGCCGACGGCGCCGCCCCGGCGGCCTGACGGCCGCTGCCTGGTCATGGCATGAACTGTCACAATCAACCAACCGGGTCAATCAACTGCAAGGAGATCGCATGAACTTTGGATACAAGCGCAGCTACCAGGGGCCGATCGAGGCCGTGTTGCTGGACTGGGCCGGCACGACCATGGACTACGGGTGCATGGCGCCGGCGCACGTGTTTGTGGAAGTTTTCAAGCGCAAAGGGGTGCCGATCACGATAGCGGAAGCGCGCGCGCCCATGGGCGCCCACAAGCGGGTGCACATACAGCGCATCAGCGAACTCGAATCGGTGCGCGCGCGCTGGCAGCAACACTACGGTCGGCCGCCCAACGACGACGATGTCAGCGCCATGTTCGCCGAGTTCGTGCCGCTGCAGGTGGCCTGTCTGTCGGAGTATTCGACGCTGATTCCGGGCACCCTGGAAGTGATCGGCGAGCTGCGCCGGCGCGGCATGAAGATCGGCTCGACGTCCGGCTACCTGCCCGAGATGATGCGGGTCAACCAGGAGGATGCCAAGCGCCAGGGCTACGAGCCCGACGCCACGGTCTGCGCCGGCGACGTGCCGGCCGGGCGCCCCTATCCCCATATGTGCCTGCTCAACGTCATCAAACTGGGTGTCAGCACGGTGCAGGCTTGCGTCAAGATCGACGACACGGTGCCCGGCGTCGAAGAGGGGCTGAACGCCGGCATGTGGACCATCGGCCTGGCGATCAGCGGCAATGAAGTGGGCATGCCGCTGAAAGACTGGCAGGCGCTGCCGGCCGCCGAGCAGCAGGCCAAGCGCCAGCGCGCTTACGGCCGCATGCAGCAATGCGGTGCCCACTACACGGTGGACAGCATCGCCGACGTCATGCCCTGCATCGACGACATCCAGGCGCGCATCCGGCGCGGTGAAGCACCCTGACCGGGGGGCACCTCAGCCATGTTCTTGAGCTGGCCCATCGTGGCGGCGGTGCTGTTTGGCGCGCTGCTGCACGCCAGTTGGAACGCGCTGGTCAAGTCCAGCAGCGACAAAGACCTGGACATGGCGGTGATCCACCTGATCGGCTCTTTCCTGGCCATCCCGCTGGTGGCGCTGGTCGGTTGGCCCGAGCCCAAAGCCTGGCCCTACATTGCCACGTCGGTGCTGATCCACATCGGCTATTACCTGGCCTTGACCGGCGCTTACCGGCATGGTGAGCTGGGGCTCACTTACCCGCTGATGCGCGGCGTGGCACCGCTGCTGGTGGCCTTGTCAGCCACCTTCACGCTGGGCGAGACGCTGTCGCCGCTGGCCTGGATGGGCGTGCTGGGCATCAGTTGCGGCGTGCTGGTGCTGGGTCTCCATCCGCATGCCTTCAGGGTGCCCAAGGCGCTCGGCTTTGCGCTGGCCAACGCCGTCATCATCGCCATCTACACCGTCGTCGACGGCCTGGGCGTGCGCGCCTCCGGCAACGCGCTGCAATACGTCGCCACCTTGTTCATGTTCGACGGCTGGCCGTTTGCGCTGTTGATGTTTGCCACCCGCGGCCATGCGGTCGGTCGTTACGCGCGCCGGCGCTGGCCGCTGGCCACGCTGGGCGCCTGCGCCTCGCTGGGTTCCTACGGCATTGCCTTGTGGGCGATGACGCGGGCACCGGTCGCCACGGTGGCCGCGCTGCGCGAAACCTCGGTCCTGTTTGCCGTGCTGCTGGGCGCCTGGTTCCTGAAAGAAGCTTTCACGCCCAGGCGGGTGCTGGGAACCTGCGTGATCGCGGCCGGCGTCATGGCATTGCGTTTGGGTTAAGCCTCAGTCAGTTGGGGACAAAGCTAAAGATCTGGCCCGCAAACCGCTAAAAAAGGAGTTGGAAATGAGTCTTCCAAAACAGGCACAAATGGTGATTGTGGGTGGCGGCATTGTGGGCTGCTCCACGGCCTACCACCTGGCCAGGATGGGCCGCACCGACGTCCTGTTGCTGGAGCAGGGCAAGCTGACCAGCGGCACCACCTGGCACGCCGCCGGCCTGGTCGGGCAGATGCGGCCGAATCGCAACATGACGCAGATGAGCAAGTACGGCATCGAGCTGTACGCCGCGCTGGAGGCGGAAACGGGGCTCTCCACCGGCTGGAAGCAGTGCGGCAGCGTCAACGTGGCGCGCACCCCGGAGCGCATGCAGGTACTGAAAAAACAGACCGCCATGGCCAACAGCTTTGGCGTCGAATGTCGCCTCATCACGCCGTGCGAGGCTGGCGAGCTTTACCCCATCATGCGCACCGACGATTTGCAGGGCGCCATCTGGCTGCCCGGCGACGGCAAGGTCAACCCGGCCGACCTTTGCATGTCGCTGGCCAAGGGCGCGCGCAACCGCGGCGTGAAGATGCTGGAAGGCATCGAGGTGACCGGCGTCATCATCGAGCGCGGCCGGGCGGTGGGCATCCAGACCACACAGGGTGAAGTGCGTTGCGAGGTGCTGGTCAATTGCGCCGGCCAATGGGCACGCCAGTTCGGCCGCCTGGCCGGCGTCAATGTGCCGCTCTATTCGGCCGAGCATTTCTACATCGTCACCGGCAAGATAGCCGGCGTGCTGCCCAACCTGCCGGTGATGCGCGACCCGGACGGTTTCATCTACTACAAGGAGGAAGTGGGCGGCCTGGTGATGGGTGGCTTCGAGCCCAAGGCTAAGCCCTGGAAGATGGACCCGATCCCGTCGACCTTTCAGTTCGAGCTGCTGGACGAGGACTGGGAGCAGTTCGAGCCCTTGATGACCAACGCCATGCACCGCACGCCGTGCCTGGAAACGGCAGAGATCAAGATGCTGCTCAATGGCCCGGAGAGCTTCACGCCGGACGGCAACTTCATCCTCGGCGAAGCGCCCGAGCTGCGCAACTATTTCGTCTGTGCCGGCTTCAATTCGGCCGGCATCGCCAACAGCGGCGGCGCCGGGCGGCTGATGGCCGAGTGGATCATCGGCGGCGAGCCGAGCACCGATTTATGGGACGTGGACATTCGCCGCTTCGGCGCTTTCACCGGCAACCGCAAAGCCCTGGCCGAGCGCACCGGCGAGACGCTGGGTCTGCACTACGCCATGCGCTGGCCACGGCAGGAACTGGAGACGGCGCGGCCGCTGCGCACCTCGCCGCTGTACGACCTGCTGGCAGCAAAAGGTGCCGAGTTCGGCGCCAAGAATGGCTGGGAGAGGGTGAACTATTTCCGGCCAGGGAATCAGGCCCGGCCTCAGCATGTCTTGGGCAAACCCGGCTGGCTGCCCTGGATGCAGGAGGAGCAGCGTGCCACGCGCGAGGCGGTGGCGCTGTACGACCAGACTTCTTTCTCCAAACTGCTGCTGCAGGGGCGCGACGCGCTGGCCGTGTTGCAGCGCCTGTGCGCCAACGAGGTCGATGTGCCGGTCGACAAGATGGTCTATACCGCCATGCTCAATGAGCGCGGCGGCTTCGAGAGCGATCTGACCATCATCCGCCAGCCGCCCGGCAGCATGGGGGAGAGCTTTCTGATCGTCACCGGTTCCGCGCAAACGGTGCGCGACTTCGACTGGATCGCGCGCCACATTGGCGCCGGCCAGCATGCGCTGCTGACCGATGTCTCCGCCCTGTACTGCGTGCTGTCGGTGATGGGCCCCAAGGCGCGCGAGCTGCTCGCGCGCGTCAGCCCGGACGATCTTTCGCCGGCCGGGCTGAAATTCTCCTGGACCAAGACGATAGAGCTGGGCTTTGCCCGTGTGCGTGCCGCGCGCATGAGTTATGTCGGAGGGCCCGGCTTCGAGTTGTATGTGCCGGTGGAAATGGCACGCCACGTCTATCTGGCGTTGATGGCGGCCGGTGCCGATCTGGGGCTGCGGGATGCCGGTTACTACGCGCTGGACGCCTTGCGCATAGAGCAGGGCCGGCGCGCCTGGAGGGCCGAGTTGGGGCCCGACGAGACGCCGTGGGAAGCGGGCCTGGCGTATGCCGTCAAGCTGGACAAGCCGGCCGACTTCATCGGCAAGGCGGCATTGCTGGCGAGCCGGGACAAGCCCTTGCGCAAGAAACTGGTGACGCTGGTGTTCGAATCACCGGACGCCTACGCCTGGGGCGGCGAAGCAATCGTGGTGCAGGGCGAAGCGGTGGGCGAGATTTCATCAGTCGGCTGGAGCCCGCTGGCCGGAGCCTGCGTGGCCCTCGGTTATGTGCGCGGTGCGGCCGCCAATCAGAGCCATGCCGGCACCCTGGAGGCGATAGAGCTGTGGGGCGAACGCGTTCCGGTGCGCCTGTACGACCAGTGGCCGGTGAAACCCTGATTCCTGTGTTATTCCTGCCTGATTCCGGGATTCTGGATACCGTTTCAGCCAAGCCCGGCTGATATCCGACGTGCGTGGGTCGAGGGCGCTGGGGTGGGTAGCTCCGCGAATGTCCTCCGGACTTCGGCCTCCCCCTTGATTTGGCAAAACCCCAAGTCCACGCTACGCCACCCACCCCAGCACCCTCGGCGGCGAGCGTCGGTGGTTTGCGTTGATCGCGCACCAATCCCGCTTGAAGGATCAGGCTGATGGGACACTCAGCGCAGGTAAAGGAGGAGCCCGCAGGGCGGGGGACACGGAGCTGAGTGCCCCGTCAGTCTGATCCACCCACTATGCCGAACCAGGTTTGGCATGTGATCATTTCGTGAAAGCTCCATAGACCGTTGGCGTTGTCCGCGTCGATCAGGATTTTTTCAGGCTGAGGGCCAATTCGTAGAGGGTGTTGCGTGCCTCGCCGGTGATCTCGGCGGCCAGCTTGACGGCGGTCTTGAGCGGCAACTCCGCCAGCAGCAATTTCAGCACGCGGCTGTCGGGTCCGGCTTGCGCCGCGGTCTGCGCCGGGTGCAGCACCAGCACGAACTCGCCGCGCAGGCGATTCGCGTCCTGCGCCAGCCAGGCCGGTAGGTCAGCCGCGCCGACGGTGGCAATTTCCTCGAACTGCTTGGTCAGCTCGCGCCCCACGGTGACCGGCCGCGCGCCCAAGGTGGCCAGCGCCGTGGCCAGGGCTTCGATCCGGTGTGGCGCTTCCAGCATGACGACGGCCCGTGGCTCAGAGCGCAAGGCCTCGACGGCGCTGGTGCGTTCGCTGGACTTTGAGGCCAGGAAGCCGGCAAAAACGAATTCGCCGTGCTGCGCGCCTTCGCCCCAGATGCCGGCCACGCTGAGGGCAGTGGTGACGCTGCTGGCACCCGGCAGCGGAATCACAGTCAAGCCCTCCTGGCGCACCGCCGCCACCAGGCGCGCGCCGGGGTCGCTGATGGCCGGCGTGCCGGCGTCGCTGGCGTAAGCCACCCGTTCACCCCGGCGCAGCCGTTCGATGACGGCCTGCGCCGCCTGCGCTTCGTTGTGCTGGTGCAGCGCCAGCAGTTGTGCCGGCGACTTGTCGATACCGTAGGCGCGCAGCAAAGCCTGGCTGTGGCGCGTGTCCTCGCAGGCGATGCTGTCGGCAAGCTGCAGCACATGCAGCGCGCGCAATGTGATGTCGGCCAGGTTGCCTATCGGTGTCGCCACCATGTATAGGGCGCCGGGCGGATAATTCTGACCGGCCGCCGCCTCGCTGGCGGCGCGCAGCGCAGAGGCATAAGCAACAGCATAAGTGGCAATCAATGGTATTCCCTCAAGTCAAGGCCGGCACGCTGAGCACCAAGCAGCTCGGCGACGCGGCGGAAGACGCCGCCCTACAGCATCTGCAAGCGCATGGCTTGCGCCTGCTGGAGCGCAATTATCGGACGCCCGGACGCGGCGGTGGAGAAATCGACCTGATCATGCGAACGCCCGATGGCACGCTGGTGTTTGTCGAAGTGCGCAGCCGCAAGAGCGCCAGCCATGGCGGCGCCGGCGCCAGCGTGACGGCCTTGAAGCAACGCCGCATTGTCTTTGCCGCGCGCCATTACCTGCTGCGCCTGCGTACGCCGCCGCCCTGCCGCTTTGATGTGGTGGTGTCGGAGCCGGCCGGCATCGAATGGTTGCAGGCGGCGTTTGATGCCAATTAGGACTTTGTCGGCAGGAAACTCTGAGGCGCCAACATGATCAGGAAATTCGAATTTGGCCCTGGCAGCGTGCGCCTGCTGGGCGCCCTGCTGCTGGTGCTGGGCGGCTGCGCGACCCCGCTGCCGCCGCCAGCGGACCTGACGCCTGACCATCCTACCCACTCCATTGCCAAGCTGCCGGCCAGGCAGGCCGCAGTCACGGCTCATCCGCTGGCGACCCGTGCGGCGCTGAAGATGCTGGATTTGGGCGGTAGTCCGATCGACGCGGCGATCGCGGCGCAAATGGTGCTGGGGCTGGTGGAGCCGCAATCGTCCGGTCTGGGCGGCGGCTCCCTCATCATGAACTGGGATGCCGCGAGCGGCAAGCTCACCAGCTATGACGGGCTGGCCGCGGCGCCGGCCAGAGTGACGGCCGGGCTCACCATCGATGTCGACGGCAGCGTGCTGAAATACCAGGACGTGCAGCGCGGGGGACGCTCGGTGGGGGTGCCTGGCACGCTGGCGGTGTTGCAGCAAGTGCACCAGCGCTACGGCAAACTGCCCTGGGCTGCGCTATTTGCCCCGGCCATCGAGCTGGCCGAGACCGGCTTCCCGATGCCGGCCTACCTGCACACCGTTCTCTCGGCGGCCAACGCCGCCGCCGATCTGCCCGACATGCGGGCGCTCTATTTCGATGCCGCCGGCAAGCTGCGACCGGTGGGTGCCACGCTGACCCATCCGGCTTATGCGTCAACGCTGCGGCGGGTGGCCGCGCACGGCCCGGCGGCCCTGTGGCAGGACGGCGCCGGTGGCGAGCTGCTGGCGGCGCTGCAGCGCGGCGCTCACCCTTCGCTCATGACCGAGGCCGATCTGGCCGCCTACCGCGCCCAGCCGCGCGACCCGGTCTGCGCGCCGTTTCTGGCGTATTCGGTCTGTGTCATGGGACCGTCCTCGTTTGGCGGCGTCGTGGTGCTGCAGATACTGCAGATGCTGGAGGCGCGAACGCCGCCGGTCAAGGAGGCGCAGCGCTTCGATTTCGATGACCCGGAGTTTGTCCATTACTACGCCGAGGCGGGCCGGTTGGCGCAAGCGGACCGTTTTCAGTACCTGGGCGACCCCGCCTTTGCAGCGGTGCCGACGGCCGAGTTGGTGGCGCCTGCCTATGTGCGGGAGCGCGCCCGGCTAATCGATCCTGAACGCAGGACCCGGGAGGTCAAGGCGGGAGTGGTGAAAACCGGGACCGCCGCCGCGCTGTCTGGCGCCGCGCCGGTGTCGGACACGGCGGATGCCACCAGTCAGATCGCCGTCGTCGATGCGGCCGGCAACGCGCTGAGCATGACCACCACCATCAACCTCAATTTCGGCTCGCGCCTGATGGTCAACGGTTTTGTGCTGAACAACGCGCTGACCAACTTTTCCGTCGCACCCGGCCCCGGCCAGGCGGCGCCCAACCGCATGCAAGCCGGCAAGCGGCCGGTCACCTCGATGGCGCCCACCATCGTGTTCGATCAAAGCGGCAAGCCGGTGGTGGTCGGGGGCTCGGCCGGCGGCGGGCAGATCGTCGACTACATCAGCATGAGCCTGATCGAAATGCTGGCCAACCAGCGCGCTCCGGTCGAGGCGTTGGCGCGCGGGCACGTTTCCACCGCACTGGCCGGCAAGCTGCAACTGGAGAAGGGCAGCACCGCGGTGTCGCTGGCGGCGGCCCTGGCCGCGAAAGGGCACGCGCCTGAAATTGTGCCCCTGACCAGTGGCCTGGGATTCCTGCTGTGGCGTGACGATGGCTGGCTAGGTGCCGCCGATCCGCGGCGTGACGGCGTCGCGCAAGGGCGGTAGTTGGCCCCCACGCTCGGCACTGCGTGTCCTCGCTGCCCCCCGAGGGGGCTGATCCGTCTTGGGGCGGCCCGGCGCCGGATCTGCGGTAGCTGCACGCAGCTTAAGTAGCGGCCGGGTATCATTGACGCATGCTTGAGCAACGTATTGAACAACACTTTATCGACAGTGCCGACCTGAAGTACCAGGCGGCACAGGTTTTGAGCAAACCGATTGCGGCGGCGGTGCAGGCGATGCTGGCTTGTGTGACCAGCGGCGGCAAGGTACTGGCCTGCGGCAATGGCGGCTCGGCCGCCGACGCGCAGCATTTCTCTGCCGAATTTGTCGGGCGCTACGAGCGCGAGCGGCCGGAACTGGCGGCCATTGCGCTGACCACCGACAGCTCCATCATCACGGCGATTGCCAACGACTACGACTTCAACAGCATTTTTTCGCGCCAGGTGCGGGCCCTGGGGCAACCCGGCGATGTGCTGCTGGCGATCTCCACCAGCGGCAATTCGGCCAATGTGCTGGCGGCCATCGAGGCGGCCCACGAGCGCGAGATGGTGGTGGTGGGGCTCACCGGTCGTGGCGGCGGCAAGATGAGCCACGCCTTGCGCGATACCGACGTGCACATCTGTGTGCCGCATGAACGCACGGCGCGCATTCAGGAAGTGCATATTCTGTCCCTGCATTGCATTTGCGATGCGGTCGATGCCCAGTTACTCGGAGACCAGGAAACCTTAACATGAAATTTCCAACCCAAAAACTGCTGACGATGCTGGTCTTGACCGCTTGCCTGGGCGCTTGCGCGCCGGTCATGCTGGGCGGTGCCGTGATGGGCACGATGATGGCGACGGATCGCCGAACCTCGGGCACGCAGCTGGAAGACGAGGGCATTGAACTCAAGGCCGCCAACCGCGTCCGCGATAACCTGGGCGAGCGTGGCCACTTCAACGTCACCAGTTACAACCGGCAAGTGCTGGTGACCGGTGAAGTGCCCAGCGCACAGGATAAACAGCTGGTGGAGCAGGTGGTCTCCAAGGTTGAAAACGTGCGTTCCGTGATCAACGAAATGGTCGTCATGGAGAACAGCTCGCTGTCGCAGCGCTCCTCCGACGTTCTGATAACCGGCAGGATCAAGGCCAGCCTGGTGGACGCGCAGGACTTGTTCGCCAACGCCTTCAAGGTGGTGACCGAGCGCGGTACCGTTTATTTGATGGGGCGCGTGACGCAGCGCGAAGCCGGTCGCGCCACCGACATTGCGCGCAGCATCGACGGCGTCAAGAAGGTGGTTCGGGTGATGGAAATCATCAGCGAGGAAGAGTTGCAGCGCATGCTGCCCAAACCGGCGCCGGCAGAACCCAAGAAATAAGGTCAGGGCAGACGCATTCGGCACCCGTAACCCATGGATCCCGGGTCAAGCCCGGGATGACAATAGAGGCACCAGCCCGGGATGACAAATTGATGGTCAGCGCAGCCGCTTGATCAGGCTGGAAGTGTCCCAGCGCTTGCCGCCCATGTGCTGCACGTCGGCATAAAACTGGTCTACCAAGGCCGTTACCGGCAGGCGCGCGCCGTTGCGCTTGGCCTCGTCGAGCACCAGCCCCAGGTCTTTGCGCATCCAGTCCACGGCAAAGCCAAAATCAAACTTGTCCGCCACCATGGTTTTGCCGCGGTTGTCGAGCTGCCAGCTTTGGGCCGCGCCCTTGCCAATCACATCCAGCACTTGCAGCATGTCGAGCCCGGCCTGCTGGCCGAAAGCAATCGCTTCGCTCAAGCCCTGCACCAGGCCGGCAATACAAATCTGATTCACCATCTTGGCCAATTGACCGGCACCACTCTGGCCCAAATACGTAAAAGCCTTGGAAAATGCCATCGCTACCGGCTGCGCCAGTTCGAACGCCGCTTGATCGCCACCGCACATCACCGTCAGCAAACCGTTCTGCGCACCGGCCTGGCCGCCCGATACCGGGGCGTCGACAAACTGCAGGCCCAGGTTTTTGGCCGTGCCGTACAACTCGCGCGCCACGTTGGCCGAAGCCGTGGTGTGATCGACCAACAGCGCGCCCGGCTTCATGCCGGCGAAGGCGCCATCGCTGCCCAGGGTGACGCTGCGCAGGTCGTCATCGTTGCCGACGCAGCAAAAGACAATATCCGCATCCTGCACCGCCAGCCGTGGCGTGAGGGCGTGACTCACAGTCGAGGGCTGACCGTCGGGTGGTGCGAACTCCGCGCACCAGGCGGCGGCCTTGCTGGCAGTCCGGTTGTACACCGCGACCTGGTGGCCGCTGCGGGCCAGGTGTCCGGCCATCGGGTAGCCCATCACGCCCAGGCCTAGAAAGGCAACTCGGCGGGCTGGCGTGGCTGGGTAATTTTTGCTGTTGATGGCGTTCATACGATGGCAAAGTTCTCGGTTCCGCTGTTGAGGTCCTGTATTTTGCCGCGTTTGCTGTTGAGCTTGATTTGCAGGCGCAGGTCGTTCAGGGAATCGGCATTGCGCAAGGCGTCCTCGTAGGTGATCAGCTTGCCTTCATAGGCGTCGAACAAGGCCTGGTCGAAAGTCTGCATGCCCAGATTGCGGCTCTTCTTCATGATCTCCTTGATCTCCGAGATGTCACCCTTGAAGATCAGGTCCGAGATCAGGGGCGAGTTGAGCATGATTTCCACCACCGCCACCCGGCCCCGGCCGTCCTGCTTGGGAATCAGGCGCTGTGACACCATGGCCTTGATATTGAGCGACAAGTCCATCAGCAACTGCGCGCGCCGCTCCTCGGGAAAGAAATTGATGATGCGGTCGAGTGCCTGGTTGGCACTGTTGGCGTGCAGGGTGGCCAGACACAAATGTCCCGTTTCGGAAAAGGCGACCGCGTGCTCCATGGTTTCGCGGTCGCGGATTTCACCCATCAAAATCACATCCGGGGCCTGGCGCAAGGTGTTCTTCAGGGCGGCGCCCCAGCTGTCGGTGTCGATTCCCACCTCGCGCTGCGTGACCACGCAATTCTTATGTGCATGGACAAACTCGATCGGGTCCTCGATCGTGATGATGTGCCCGAACGAGTTCTCGTTGCGCCAGTCCACCATCGCCGCCAGGGTGGTCGACTTGCCGGAGCCGGTGGCGCCCACCATGATGCACAGGCCGCGTTTCGCCGTGACCACTTCCTTGAGCACCTGCGGCACGCCCAGACCGTCAATGGTGGGCACGGTCATGGGGATCACCCGCAACACCATGCCGACCTTGCTTTGCTGGATAAAGGCGTTGACGCGAAAGCGCCCTATGCCCGGCGGCGAGATGGCGAAGTTGCACTCCTTGGTGCGCTCAAACTCGGCGACCTGCTTGTCGTTCATGACCGAGCGCGCCAGCGCCATGGTGTGCGCCGCGTTGAGTGGCTGGGGTGAGACCTTGGTCACCTTCCCATCGACTTTCATGGCCGGCGGAAAATCCGCCGTGATGAACAGGTCGCTGCCGTTGCGGCTGATCATCAGCTTCAACAGGTCGTTGACAAACTTGGTGGCTTGATCGCGTTCCATGACGTGTAGTGCTCCCGGGAATCAATGTGTTTCGCTGAGCCGGGCGCTGACACCGCGCAGTCGAAGCGACAGCTTGCGGGCCAGCAAGGTGACCAGATTGGCGGTCAGGGTCGGGTCGGTGCCGAGCATCTGGTCCATCGCATCCGCGCTGAGAACGGCGATTTGGCAGTTGCTGAGCGTGCTGCAGACGGAAAACCGGATGCCGCCATCCAGCAGCGACATCTCACCCAGTATCTCGCCAGCGGCCGCCTCGGCCAGACGCAGGCGCTCGCCCCAGGGTTGCAGGCGGTCGATGGCAATCGTGCCGCTCAGCAAAACCAGCATGAAGTTGCCGCGTTCATCCTGGCGGATCAGATCGCGGTCGGCGGCAATCGTGGCGAAATCCAGAAAGGGCTGCATGCGACGGATCGTTTCCGGGTCCAGCCGGCGCATGTACTTGTCCTTGCGCCACAGTGCCTGCAACAGCTTGATGCCCTTCTCGGGATCGAGTTTCGTGGCTCCCACCTCAACCGCCCGCGCCTCCCACGGCACCAGCAGATTGGGGTCGGCATCCGCCTCTGACAGGGTGGAACTGAACAGCTTGGAGTCAGGATCGTTTGCATCCGACCCGGCCGGCTTGTTTTGCCGCTGGACTCCGAACATTCCTTTCATTGCGTGCTCCATGGATGGGCCGGGTCAGGTTCAGCCGGGGAAGTTCTCGGGAATCTTGGCTTTGGAGCGTGCCTCGGCCGGGCTGATGATGTTGCGTTTCACCAGATCCGTCAGGTTCTGGTCCAGCGTCTGCATGCCGACGCTGTTGCCGGTCTGGATCGAGGAGTACATCTGCGCCACCTTGGCCTCGCGAATCAGGTTGCGGATGGCACTGGTGCCGAGCATGATCTCGTGCGCCGCGACGCGGCTCTGGCCGTCCTTGGTTTTGCACAGGGTCTGCGAGATCACGGCCTGCAGCGACTCCGACAGCATGGCGCGGACCATCTCCTTTTCTTCCGCTGGAAATACGTCGATGATCCGGTCTATGGTCTTGGCGGCGCTGGAAGTGTGCAGGGTGCCGAACACCAGGTGGCCCGTTTCAGCCGCCGTCATGGCCAGGCGGATGGTCTCCAGGTCGCGCATTTCGCCCACCAGGATGGCGTCCGGGTCCTCCCGCAGGGCGGAACGCAGGGCGGCGGCAAAGCTCAGCGTGTGGGGCCCGACCTCGCGCTGGTTGATCAGGCATTTTTTCGATTCATGGACAAATTCGATCGGGTCTTCCACCGTCAGGATGTGGCCAAACTCCGTTTCGTTCAGGTAGTTGACCATCGCCGCCAGGGTGGTGGACTTGCCGGAGCCGGTCGGACCGGTGACCAGCACCATGCCACGCGGCTTCAAGGCCAGATCGGCAAAGATTTTGGGTGCATGCAGTTGTTCCAGCGTCAGAATCTTGCTGGGAATGGTCCGGAACACGGCGCCGGCGCCGCGGTGCTGGTTGAAGGCGTTGACCCGAAAGCGCGCCAGCCCCTCGATCTCGAACGAAAAGTCGATTTCCAGAAACTCCTCGAAGCTCTTGCGCTGCGTATCGTTCATGATGTCGTAGACCATCGCATGCACCTGCTTGTGGTCCAGCGGCTCGACATTGATGCGCCGTACGTCGCCATGCACCCGGATCATCGGCGGCAGGCCGGCCGAGAGGTGTAAATCCGAGGCATTGTTCTTGACGCTGAAGGCCAGCAGTTGGGTAATGTCCACGAGGTCCTTGATCGTTTGTTACGCTTGGGGTAATTATGACCATGATTGAGAAGAATTTACAAACCGTTCGGGCGCGCGTGGCAGCCGCTTGTAGCGCGGCCGGCCGCGCGCCCGGCGAGGTCACCTTGCTGGCGGTGTCCAAGACTTTTGGCCCGGCGGCGGTGGCGGCTGCCCACGCCGCCGGACAAACCGCGTTCGGCGAGAACTACATCCAGGAGGCGGTGCAAAAGATCACGCAATTGCGCCAGTTGCCTCTTCAGTGGCATTGCATTGGTCCGATCCAGAGCAACAAGACGCGCCTGGTGGCGGAACATTTTGACTGGGTGCACACGGTGGACCGGCTGAAGACCGCGCAACGCCTGAGCGAGCAGCGCCCGGCCCATTTGCCGGCGTTGCAGGTTTGCATCCAGGTCAATGTCGACGGCGGCGCAGCGAAGTCGGGCGTGCTGCCGCAAGAGGCGCTGGCGCTGGCGCAGCAGGTGGCGGCCTTGCCGCGCCTGCGCCTGCGCGGCGTCATGAGCATCCCCGAGCCGGTGCCTGATTTCGCGGCAGCCTGCGCCCTGTTTGCCCGCGTCAAGGCGGTCTTCGACGCCTTGAAGGCGGAAGGTCTGGAACTCGACACCCTGTCGATGGGCATGAGCGCCGACCTGGAGGCCGCCATCCATGCGGGCAGCACCATGGTGCGGGTCGGGACGGCCATTTTTGGTGGGCGGGCCAAGGTGGTCTGAGCCGGAAGTTTCGTTTCTTGCTGTCTGGGCTGCACGCGGGCAGCCACTCAGTTCAGCAGCGTCATCCCCGCACCGCGCACTGCGGCCCTGTCAAAGGTCACCGTGTGCGTGCAGCCTTCGTTCTCGGCCATCTGGGCGCCCAGGAAGCTGGTGTCAAGGCTGCTCAACTCTGGCTTGGCTGGTTGCGCGCAGCCGCGCCAACGGCGATGGCTTCATTCATGGTGTCGATGTTCACCGGTTGTTTGACCCGATCAGCAAAGCGACCCGTCAAGACGTTGGTGTCTCCCCCCGGTAGCATCGCCCAAAGGGGCGCCGCCTCTATCCCGTCGGCTAGCTTGAAACGGTGCAGGCCCGGGTGGACAACGTACAGCGCATCGAGCTTCAGGTCATGCATGGCGATGCGCATGCTGGCGGTCACACGGGGAACGTCGGCGCGCTTGAACTCCACGCCTACCCGCTGGCTCCCTTTGAACAACAGAAGATCGAGCTCGGCGCCCTGGTGCGTGGCCCAGAACCAGGCTTGATCGGGTTGGGCGATGCGCAGCACCTGCTCCAGTGCAAAACCTTCCCAGCTGGCGCCACTTTGCGGATGGGTAAAGAGTTCAGTCACGGTCTTGATGCCCATCAGCGCGTGCAGCAGCCCGGTATCCCGAAAATAAATCTTTGGGGCCTTGACCTGGCGTTTGCCCAGATTTTCATGCCAGGGTTGCAATTGGCGGATCATCAGCGTCTGTGTCAAGGTATCGAGGTAGCGGCGAATGGTGGGTTCCGAGACGCCCATCGACTGCGCGGATGGCGCCGCTGACCAGACTTGTCCGTGGTAGTGCGCCAGCATCGTCCAGAAACGCAGCATGGCGGGCGCCGCGATGTTGATGCCAAACTGGGGCATGTCCACGCGCACATGGTCTGCCACGGCCTGGGCGCGCCATGCGAAGCTGTCCTCGTCCGAGGCCGCCAGATAGGAACGTGGGAAACCGCCGCGCAGCCACAGACGCGTTGCAGCGTCATCGCTGTAGCCCCCTTCATGGGCGCTAACCTCCGCCAGATCGAAACCACCTACCTGCACGGTTTCGACGCGGCCCAGCAGGGACTCACCGGCTTGGTGCAACAAGGCCGGTGACGCGCTGCCGAGCAGCAGGTACTGGCCCGGCGCATCGGAGCGGTCCATCAGCACGCGCAGCAGGGGAAACAAGTTGGGTTGGAGCTGGACTTCGTCAATGACAACCAGACCCTTGAGTTGCTCCAGCGTCTGGACGGGTTGTTCCAGGCGTTGCGCGTGAGGCGGGTATTCGAGATCGAAATAATTGGGCGACTGGCGACTCAGAAACCTTTGGGCCAGCGTGCTTTTTCCGGATTGCCGGGGGCCGCTCAAGACGACACCGCGCGAGCGGCCAAGGGCTTTGTGGATGGAGAGTTCGAGGGCGCCGCGGTTCAGCATCGCTGGATGTTAGCATAAATCCATGAAATTCGAACATCAAATGTTGGAATTTCATGGTTAATGTGCGCAATGACTTGCCTCTGCGAGATGGCTCCCTGATCGGGTGCTGCATGAAAAACCCCGCCGAAGCGGGGCTATCTGAAGGCCGCTGAGTTGGCTCAAGCGGCAGCAACGTCTTTCGGTTGCCTGCGGCCCCGAACGTAACCCAGCAGGCCAAGGCCGGCCAGCAGCATGGCATAGGTTTCGGGTTCGGGGACGGCTGCCGCGAAAACCTGGACGTTGGCGTCGGAGTTAGGGAACCCGCCGCTACCCCAACCACTGGTCCCGCCGCCGGTTCCTGAATTCCAAGTCAGGGCGGTGCCGCTGGGTGACAGATACAGGAAGCTGCCGTCTGCCCCCTCTTGCGTTGATCCACTCTGGCTTGCGTTCGATGCGTGCAGAAAAGCGTTGGTGTAGCCAGTACCCCCGGTAAAAGGACGAATCGCCCCATCAAGGAAAAATTGATAGGTCTGGCCACCGTTTAGCCCGATGTTGACGTTGAAATCGATCTGGTAAACGGGAGAATACCCGCCTGAGCTACCTTGGTAGCCCAAGCCTCCCCCATACCCCGCAACCAACGTCGAAGTGAACGAAGTCGATTGCAAGGCGATCGGTCCCCCGGCCAAGCCACCCAGGAGGCTGAGCCCGGTGCTGTCGGTCGACCAGACGCGGATTGTGTTGATGTTGTAGGCGCCAGTCCCCGCCAGCGTGAAGTCATCCCCGGGCTGATAGAAGGTGGCGGGATTGGTGGTTGATTCGTTATCGGCCCACTGGACGTTGCTGCGGTTGGCGTCGCCAGAGTTGACGTTGGTGGTGGGAAGTCCGCGATCAAAGACCAATGTTGATTGAGCTTTGGCACTCGTTACCCCGGTCAAGCCAGCCAGCGCCAGTGCGGTTGCGCCAGCGCAGAACGCCGCTTTGGCCCGCAACCGGGAACCGATACCGGATCTCAATCCAGCTACCACACCAGTGGTCAATTGCTTTTCCATTGTCTTTGCCCTTTCCCGACCCATGCAGGTCAGCCGCGCTAGCAGTTTTTAAATAACCACAAATAGAGAAGGGCAATAGTGCTCCCGAAAGTGCAGCCTGTGAATAGCCCGTTCGGACTAACCGTTCGTCATACCAGAGGAAAACACTGCTGCCTCAGCCAAGACGCACATGCGGAATGAGCTGTCGCCGACCCTGCGCCAGCCGCGTTGGCTTTTCCCACCGCAGTGTCAATGCGCGTTTTGCGAACCTACGACAGGCGATAGGTTTGCAGGTGAATGCTGGTCTCGGTGCTGCTGATGGTGCGCACCAGCCGGATGCGCTCCAGGATCTTGGACAACTCGGCCAGATTGGCCGCCCGCAGCTCGGCCAGCAGGTCCCAGCGGCCGTTGGTGTCGTGCAGGCTGGCGACGCCGGGTTCGCCCAGCAGGCTGGCAATCACCGAGCGGGTCTCGTTGCCCTCCACGGCGATGCTCATCCAGGCACAAATTTCCGACGGTTGCGCGTCGGGCCTGAGCTTGACGGTGTAACCGACGATGATGCCGGCGTCTTCCAGTTTGGCGACCCGGTTCGTCACGGTGCCGCGCGACACGCCCAGCTTTTTTGCCAGCGTGGCAACACTGGTTCGGGCGTCCTTGCGCAACAGCGACAGCAATTGTTGATCGGTGGCATCCATGTTGCCATTTTGACATTCATATCTATCTATATGACAAATATTTGCCAAAAAGCAAGCAATATTGCTGATTTACATTGTCATGCCCTCTTGAGACACTGCTTCGCACTTCTCCGAGTACCGCATCATGAAATCGAGTTCAACCGTTCAAACCCACTTTCTAAGCGCCCAGGACGTGGCCTTGATCGTCAACAAAATAGGCCCGGCGGCGGCCCTGCGCGGCATGGCCGACTACATTCGGCAGGATTTTCTGCGCTGGCAGGACTTTGACAAATGCGCCCGTGTCGCCAGCCATTCGGCCGGCGGCGTGATCGAGCTGATGCCGATCGCCGATGCCCAGACCTATGCCTTCAAATATGTCAACGGCCACCCCAGGAACACGCACATCGGTCTGTCCACCGTGATGGCGTTTGGCGTGCTGGCCGATGTTGCCACCGGGGTGCCGCGGCTGCTCAGCGAGCTGACCCTGACCACCGCCTTGCGCACCGCCGCCATGTCGGCGGTGGCGGCGCGGGCGCTGGCCCGACCGGGCAGCAGACGCATGGCGCTGATTGGCAACGGCGCGCAAAGCGAGTTTCAGGCGCTGGCTTTTCATCATCTGCTGGGCATTGAGGAAATCCGGCTGTTCGACACCGACCGCGCCGCCACTGCCAAGCTGATGCGCAATCTGCGGCACACGGCGCTGCGCCTGATCGCCTGCGAAAGTATTACCCAAGCGGTGCTGGGAGCCGATATAGTGACGACCGTGACCGCCGACAAAACCAATGCCACCATCCTGACGCCCGACCTGATCGCGCCCGGCATGCACATCAATGGCGTCGGTGGCGACTGCCCCGGCAAGACCGAGCTGCACCCGGATGTGCTGCGCGGCGCTTCGGTGTTCGTCGAGTACGAGCCGCAAACCCGCATCGAGGGCGACCTGCAACAGTTGCCGGCCGACTTTGCCGTGACCGAACTCTGGCAAGTGCTGGGCGGCAAGGCAGCCGGCCGCAGCACGGAGAGTCAAGTCACCGTGTTCGACTCGGTCGGCTTTGCGCTGGAAGACTATTCGGCGTTGCGCTTCATGCGCGATGCGGCCAGTGAACTGGGGGTCGGTCAAGCGCTGTCGCTGATTCCGGAACTGGGCAACCCGAAGGATCTGTTCAGCCTGATTGGCCCGGTTGTCGAAGAGTTGGCGCTGGCAGCATGAACCAGCCGCCCGCCGCCAATCCGGTCGCTGGCGGTGTCAGCCTGATTGGTGTCCCGACCGACATCGGCGCCGGCACCCTGGGTGCCCGCATGGGGCCCGAGGCTTTGCGCGTGGCCGGCATTGCCCAGGCGATTGCCCGCTTTGGCGTGGACGTCAAGGACTGCGGCAACTTGACCGGTCCGGCCAACCCATGGCAGGCGGCCGTCAACGGCTTTCGCCACCTGCCCGAAGTGGTGCAATGGAACCGCCTGGTGCATGACGCCCTCTACGCCGAACTCAAGGCCGGCCGCCTGCCCATCATGCTGGGCGGCGACCACTGCCTGGCGATCGGCTCCATCAGTGCCGTGGCGCGCCATTGCCGCGAGCGAGGGAAGAAATTGCGTGTCCTGTGGTTCGACGCGCATGCCGACTTCAATACCGCCACGCTGACACCCAGCGGCAACCTGCACGGCATGCCGGTGGCCTGCCTGTTCGGTCAAGGCCCGCGGGAGTTGATCGAAATGGGCGGTCAGGTGCCGGTACTCAAACCCAGGGAGATCCGTCAAATCGGCATTCGCAGCGTCGATGCCGGCGAGAAACGGCTGGTGCACGACATCGGTATCGAGGTTTTCGACATGCGCTACATCGACGAGATGGGCATGCGCTTGGCCATGGAGCTGGCCTTGGCGCTGGTCGACGCCAACACCCACTTGCACGTCAGTCTGGATGTCGATTTTCTGGATCCCGCCGATGCGCCGGGGGTCGGCACCACGGTGCGCGGCGGCCCGAGCTACCGCGAGGCCCAGTTGTGCATGGAGATGATCGCCGATACCGGCCACCTGGCCTCGCTCGACGTGGTGGAACTCAACCCGGCGTTGGATCTGCGCAACCAGACGGCGGAACTGGCAGTTGATCTAATCGAGAGTTTGTTCGGAAAAAGCACGCTGATGCGCAAAGCCGGCGAGAAAATCGGATCCGGCATTCGATAATCAAAAGTTGACGGCGAGTTTGCCGTAGCCGAATTTTTTTGCTCAATCAACCACAACAGGAGACTGCGATGAAACGAATCAAGAAATGGGCCTTGCTGGGCTTGCTGCTGGCCAGTGCCTTCACGGCACAGGCCCGAAGTCTGGAGGACGTCAAAAAAGACGGCAAGATCAATATCGCCACCGAGGGTCAGTTCGCCCCCTTCAATTTTTTTCAGGGTGCCAAACTGAGCGGTTTCGAAGTTGAGCTGGCCGAGCTGGTGGCAAAGAAGATGGGTGTCACCATCGAGTGGAAGGCGCTGGGCTTCGATGCCTTGCTGGCCGGCTTGCGGCAGGACCGCTGGGACCTGGTGATCGCCTCGCATGGCATCACGGAAGAGCGTGCCAAGGCCGTCACCTTTGCCGATCCGCACTACTGCTCGGGCGGCGCCATCGTGTCGCTGGACCCGGCCATTCACCGGGTGGCGGACCTGAACGGCAAGACCGTCTCGGTGCAAACCGGCACCACTTACCTGGATAACGTCAAGAAGCTCACCGGCGTCAAGGAAGTGAAGAACTTTCCGCAGGATACCGACGCCCGCGGCGCCTTGCTGACCAAGCGCGTCGATGCCTGGGTGACCGACAAATTCGTCGCCGCCATTGCCATTGCTTCCAATCCCAACGCCGGCATGAAGCTGGGCGACTTCGTGTTTGTGGAACGCATTGCCGCCGCTGTCGGCAAGGGCAACAGCTCGCTGGTGCAAGGCTATAACAAGGCCCTGGCCGAAGTCATGGCGGATGGCAGTTATGCCGCCCTGTCGAAGAAATACTTCAACGAAGACGTACGCTGCCGCTAAGCGGCGCGCGAACCTTGCCCAAGCCGGATCAGCCAAGTGAAACTCGCTCTTCCTGAATGGCCACAGAGCTGGAGCCGCCAGCAGCGCTCCAGCGCCACCATTGCAGTGGCCAGCGTGCTGCTGGTTTTGCTGTTGTGGTTGATGGCCATCCCGATGGCCATGGCACCGGAGCCGATCGGCAACAACGCCCAGTACTTTGCCGATGGCACGCGCGTCACGGTCGAGCTGACCTTGGTCGCCGGCCTGTCGGGCATCCTGATCGGCGTGCTGGCCGCGCTGGGGCGCACTTCGCGCGTGATGCCGCTGCGCTGGCTGGCTTCCCTGTACATCTGGATCATGCGCGGCACACCGTTGCTGGTGCAGATCCTGTTCGTGTTCCTGGCGTTGCCGACCTTGGTGCCGGCGCTCAGGCTGGACGATTTCACCTCGGCCTGCGTCGCGCTGGCGTTCAACGTCGGCGCCTACAACGCCGAAGCCATCCGCAGCGGCTTGCTGGCGGTGCCCAAAGGCCAGATCGAGGCGGCCCGCTCGCTGGGCATGTCGAGTTGGTATACCTTCCTGGATGTGACTTTTCCGCAGGCCTTCAAGGTCGCCCTGCCGCCGCTGGTCAACAACACGGTGGCCTTGCTGAAGGACTCTTCCCTGGCCTATGCCATCGGTGTGGTGGAACTGACCAACGTCGGCAACCGTATTCAGGCGGCCACCTTTCAGCCCCTGCCGACGCTGATCACGACCGCCCTGGTGTATTTGATTCTCACCACCGTCATGACGCAGATCTCCGGTGCCGTCGAGCGGCGCTACGACGTGGAGGGGCGCCAGCCATGAGTTCAGCCCTGATCACGATCGAGAAGGTCAACAAGCACTTCGGCCCGCACCATGTACTGCGCGACGTCAGCACCCACTTCACGGCCGGTCAGGTGAGCGCCATTCTGGGCGCTTCGGGCTCCGGCAAAAGCACCTTGCTGCGCATGCTCAACCGGCTGGAACGGCACGACTCGGGCCGCATCGTGGTCGACGGCATCGAGGTCGACGACGACCTCAAGCATCTGGATGCCTTGCGGCGCGAGCTGGGCATGGTGTTCCAGCAGTTCAACCTGTTTCCGCACCTCTCGGTGCTGGACAACGTGTCGCTGGCACAGCGCCGGGTGCGCAAGACGCCGCGCGGCGAGGCCAACCAGCGCACCATGGAACTGCTGACGCGCGTCGGCATGGAAGAGCATGCGCACAAGTACCCGTTTGCGCTGTCCGGCGGGCAGCAGCAACGAGTGGCGATTGCACGGGCGCTGGCGATGAGCCCCAAGGTCATGCTGTTCGATGAGCCGACCTCGGCGCTGGACCCGGAAATGGTCAAGGAAGTGCTGGACGTCATCAAGCAGTTGGCCCAGTCGGGCATGACCATGATCATCGTCACCCATGAGATGGGGTTTGCCCGCGAAGTGGCCGACCGCATCCTGTTTCTGGACCAGGGGCAGGTGGCGCAGGATGCGCCGCCCGAAATCTTTTTTGGCGCCCAGGAGAGTGCCCGCGTGCGGGCTTTCCTGGGCCAGGTCAGTCACTGATTTTTAGTTTATTTTTACTGGAGACAACAATGAAAGTATCGACAACCACCCTTGCGCTATTGGCTGCCGGCGTGCTGAGCCTGCCGGCTTTTGGTCAGACCAAGGCCGACTTTGACGAGATGCGTCAGGAAATCCAACGCTTGCGCCAGGAACTCAATGCGCTCAAGGCGCAGTCCGCAACACCTGCTGCTGCCACCGCGGCGCCGGCCGCCAGCAACGCCGTCACGGAGCGCATCGAGCAGCTCGAAATCAAGCAAAAAGATGCCGTGGTGCTGGGCGACATCGGCAACAGCTTCCGCTTGCCGGGGTCCGAGACCTCGCTGCGCATCTATGGTTTTGCCGAGCTCAATGCGGTGAAGGAATTCAAGGGTGACAACTCGGGCAACGATTACTCCACCGCCATCCAGTACGCGCCGATCAACGGCAGCACGACACGCAACGGCGTCAGCTACCTGACGGCGCGCACCACCCGCTTCGGGCTGGAAGCCTCCACCCCAACCGCTTACGGCCCGCTGGGCATCAAGATCGAAGGCGACTTCAACAACGAGCCGCGCACCGGCAACTCCGCCGTGAACGGTTCCGCCGGCAATATCTACACCCAGGGTTGGACCAACTCCTACAACTTCCGTCTGCGCCAGGGCTATGGCCAGTTCGGTGGCTTGCTGATCGGGCAGACCTGGTCCACCTTCATGGACTTGGACAACTCGCCGGAGACCGTCGACTTCAACGGCCCCATCGGCTCCACCTCCATTCGCCAGCCGCAAATTCGCTACGCCTACAACACCAAGGATTCCGGCACCTTTACCGTGGCGCTGGAGAATTCGGTCAGCTACATGCTGGACAACACCGGCAGTCCGGTGCTGCAAGGTTTCTCCAAGATGCCGGATCTGGTGGCACGCTGGGACAAGAGCTTCGACTGGGGTGCCATGAGCCTGCGCGGCATCAGCCAGGAGTTCCGGGTCAACGACGGCGCCGGCATGGATCTGTCCAAGCGCGGCTATGGCCTGGGCACCACCGCTTTCGTGAAAATGCGCGATGCCAAGGACTTCCTCAGCCTGGCTCTGACCTACGGCGAAGGCATTGGCCGCTACTTCAACGGCGTCGAGGGCGCCGCCTTTGACGGCAGCAACATCCTGCTGGAAAAAGTGCTGGGCCTGGTGGTCGGCTACCAGTACAAGGCCAGCGACAGCTGGCGCGCCAATTTCGTGCTGGGGGCGCAGCGCAACTATGACAACGCCTACACCGCGTTTGCCACGGCCAATGGTCTGGATGTGGGCCAGTACGGCATCAACCGCAGCATCTACCAGGCGCATGTCGGCTTCATCTACAACCCGATCAAGAGCGTCGATTTCGGTGCCGAGTACATCTTCGGGCAACGCGAAACCCTGGCCGGCCAGAAAGGCGACCTGTCGCGTGTGAACCTGTCGGCCAAGTACTACTTCAACTAGGTGCTGGCGGGCGTTCGGGCGCGCCGGCTGGGGCTGGCCGCGCTGCTGCTGGTGACGCTGGTGTGGGGCACCACCTTCCCGGTGATGAAGCAGATCAGCGCTCAGTTTGGCGCGCTGGAGATCATTCTCTTGCGCTTCGCCATCGCCAGCCTGGTGCTGTTGCCCCTGCTGCGCGGACTGAGCTGGGCCGAGCTGCGCTGGGGCCTGGCGATCGGCAGCGTGCTGTTTTGCGCGTTCTATCTGCAGGTCTCGGGGCTGGCGCAAACCAGCAGCAACCGCAATGCCTTCGTCACCGGTCTGAATGTTCTGATCGTGCCCCTGCTGGCTTATTTTCTGGGGCAACGCCTGGCTTGGCCCTTGCTGCTGGGGGCTGCGCTGGGGGTGCTGGGCCTGGGCGGTCTTTTCTACGAACAGGCGCCCTGGTCGCGCGGCGACAGCCTGACCCTGCTGAGCGCTTTCGTCTATGCCGTCTATGTGCTGATGTTCGAGTTCAGCGCCCGCGCCAAGACGGCGCTGCGCCCGGCCCGCATTGCACTGGTGCAGTCCGGCGTCATGGTGTTGCTGGCAAGCCTGGGCTTCAGCACGCTGGAGCCGGCCTCCTGGGGCGACCTGTGGTCGCGCAGCCAGAATCACGGCTGGGTCTTGCTGTACCTGGGGGTGCTGGCCAGTGCCGTGATGGTCTGGCTGCAGGCCTGGGGCCAGCACCGGGTGCGTGCGGTGGAGGCGGCCATCGTCTATGGCCTGGAGCCGGTCTTTGCCGCCCTGACGGCGGTCTGGTGGATCAATGAGACGATGAGCGGACGCGCGCTGCTGGGCGGTGCGCTGATCGTCTCAGGCGTCGTCATCTCGCAAATCAAAGCGGCTTGAGGCCCAGCAGGGCGCGCGCCTCGCTGGGCGTGGCGACTTCGCGACCCAGCTCTTGGCTGATGCGGGCCATGCGCGCCACCAGCTGGGCGTTGCTGCTGGCCAGTTCGCCCTTGCGGTAATAGATGTTGTCCTCGAAGCCGACGCGCACATGGCCGCCCAGCAGGATCGCCAGCGTGCCCAGTGGCAACTGGGCAGGGCCGATGCCAGCGACGCTCCAGCTTGAGCCGGCCGGCAACTGCTGGGTCAGGTACAGCAGCGCTTGCGGCGTGCCGGCCATGCCGCCGGCCAGACCCAGCACAAAGTCGACATGCAGTGGGCTTTTGAGCAAGCCTTTTTTCAGCCAGCGGCTGGCGGTGCTGAGCATCCCGGAGTCGAAGATTTCGAGTTCCGGTTTCACGCCCATCTCCTGCATGGCCCGGGCGAAGACTTCCATGTCGGCCGGATGGTTCATGAAGACGTCGTCGCCGAAATTCACCGAGCCCATGGACAGCGTCGCCATCTCGGGCGCCAGCGTCACCGGTGCCAGGCGCTCTTGTGGCGTCATGCCGACGGCGCCGCCGGTGGAGACCTGAACGATGACGTCGCAGCGCCGGCGAATGGCGGCGATGATTTGCCGGTAGGTTTCCTTGTCCTGCGTCGGGCTGCCGTCGGCATGGCGGGCGTGCAGGTGCACCATGGCGGCGCCGGCCTTCACGCATTCCTCGGCGGCGACGGCAATCTCCTCCGGCGTGATGGGTAGCGCCGGTTGCTGCGCGCGGGTGACTTCGGCGCCGGTCAGCGCCGCGGTGATGATGAGTTTTTGCATGATGAGTGAGCTTAGCGCTTGATGCGTTGGCAGTTCGCCGGCACCACGCAGGTGCCCGACGCCCGGCAGACCATGATGGGCGCGGCCAGCAGGTCGGCGGCCGAGGCCTGATCTGCAATGCCAGCAGACTGGATCACCTTGCGGGCCTCGAACACCATCTTGCGCGAGGTCTGGCCCATGGCCACGATGCGGCCGCTGGCCTCGATGTAGTCCCCGGCATGCACCGGCGCCAGAAACTCGACGCTGTCGTAGGCCACGAACAAGCCCTCATCGCCATCGCTGCGGATCAGCAGCTCGGTGGCGACGTCGCCGAACAGTTGCAGCATCTTGGCGCCATCAACCAGGTCGCCGGCGTAGTGGGCGTCGTGCGCGCTGATGCGCAGACGGATCAGACTGCTGATTTCGGGGGCTGTGGTCATTTCAGTTCTCCAGGGGCAGGCGCCAAAGGCGCCACAGGGGTGCCTCGTCTATTTATCCATTCGTGGATGGCAAAGGATGCCACATCCTCGGCGTAGGTCTTGCTGCCGAAGCCCGCGTCGTAGCCCAGTTCCTTGGCCAGTTCGTGGCTGATGCGCGGTCCGCCGACGATCAGGATCACCCGGTCGCGCAGTCCCTCGGCCTCCAGCAGGTCGCACAGCTTGGTCAGATTGTCGAGGTGGATGTTCTTTTGCGTCACCACTTGCGAGACCAGGATGACGTCGGCTTGCTCCTCGATGGCGCGCGCCACCAGGTCTTCCGAGTCGACCTGGGCCCCCAGATTGATGGCCCGCATCTGGTGGTAGCTCTCCAGGCCCTTGTGGCCGTTGAAGCCCTTCATGTTCATGATGGCGTCTATGCCCACCGTATGGGCGTCGGTCTCTATGGTGGCGCCGATGACCACCATGCGGCGGCCCATTTCTTCCGCAATCAACTGGTCGATGGCGTCCTTGTCCAGCACTTCATAGTCCGGCTTGGCGACCAGCAAAGTGGACAGATCAATCTGGTGTTTGCATTGCCCGTAGAGCACAAAAAAGCTGAATCCCTGGCCCATGTCCTCGGCGTGCACCACGGCCGGCTCCTCCAGACCCATCTGCGCCGCCAGCCGCTTGGCACCTTCCTTGGCGGTTTCATCCAGGGGCACCGGCAGCGTGAACGAAAGCTGTACGCGGCCGTCGTTCAGGGTGTCCCCGTAGGGTTTTACCCATTGTTCGGGCCGTTCGAATTCAGACATTGGAAGCTCCTTCCAACATCAGTTGCGGGAACGGGTTGTAGTAGTCATCGGCTTTTTGCAGCACGCCGTCCAGCCCCTTGCCGCCGGTGGGTGTGCGCGAGATCTCGGCAAACATGCCCTTTCCGATCGCCGCCGCCAGTCCCATGCGCTCGATCTCGGCCAGCATCTGTTCGGTCTGCGTCAGCACGTATTGCGCCCGCTGTTCGATCTGGCCGCCGCGTTTGAACTCGATCTCGCTGTGCAAGTCCTTCATGGTGCTGAAGACGTACCTGGCGTTCTGGATCGCCAGGAAGCGGTCCTGGATGAACGGCGTATGGATCGCCTCGGTCATCATGCCCAGCAGGTGGATGTTCTGCTGCGTGACGCAGCTGGCGACGTTGAACAGCGCGTCCTGCACCTGGCCCTTGAAGATGTTGCCGGTCATGTGCTTGGTCGGCGGCATGTACTTGAGCGTCGCCTGCGGAAAGACCTGGCGCGCCAGTTGCGCATGCGCCAGTTCCCACAGGAAACCATTTTCCATGCCGGGGTCGATCTCGAAGGCGTGGCCCAGGCCCATCTGCTCCGGTTTCAGTCCCGACAGGTAAGCGAACTGTTCGTTGATCAGCTGCGAGGCCAGCACCGTGTGCGCCGCCTCATAGGCGTCGGCGGTGGTCAGGTAGTTGTCTTCGCCGGTGTTGATGATGATGCCGGCAAAGGCGTTGACCATGCGCGAGAAGAACTGGTCGATGAAGGTGCGCTGCATGTTGATGTCGCGAAAGATGATGCCGTACATCGAGTCGTTGAGCATCACGTCGAGCCGCTCCATGGCGCCCATGGCGGCGATTTCCGGCATGCACAGGCCCGAGCAGTAATTGGTCAGCCGGATGTAGCGGCCGACTTTGGCGCCGACCTGGTCCAGTGCGGCGCGCATCAGGCGGAAGTTCTCCTGCGTCGCGTAGGTGCCGCCGAAGCCCTCCGTGGTGGCGCCGTAAGGTACATAGTCCAGCAGGCTTTGGCCGGTGGAGCGAATCACCGCAATGATGTCGGCGCCCTGTTCGGCGGCGGCGCGCGCCTGCACCACATCCTCATGGATGTTGCCGGTGGCGACGATCAGGTAGAGCCAGGGAAAGCGGCCCTGGCCCAATGACTTGAGTTGGGCAGCGCGCTGGGCGCGCTGGGCGGCGATCTGCTGGCAACTGGCGTGGGCCAGCGCTTGTGCCGTGCCGCGGGCGGCGGTTTCATCTTTGGCGCGGGTCAGTGTCAGTGTTCCGCCCGCCACCGCCTCGGCCACCTGCTGCGCGGTCCAGCCCCTGTCCTGCATTGCCTGGACCAGCGCCGTAGTGGCACCGTGCTGCAGGATCTTCTGTTCCTGCAAGTGAGCGATGACACGGTTCGGCAGCGGCACCCCCATTTCATCCACGCCATCGATGCCCAGCAGGCGCAAGGTGGCGCGCTCCACGGTGGTGGTGGTGAACTGGCTCATCTCATCGAACACCTGACGCGCAATACGCCGCGCCGAGTCGCGCGCGCGCTCGATCTGGGCCTGGTCCAACAGCAACTGACTCATCTGATTTCTTTCAATGGAGTGCGGACTGAGCTGTCCGGCACGGTCTTGTTTTCTTCCCATACGACGTCGCTGACCGCATGGCCCGCAAACGCCTGGCGTGCCGCCACCAGAAACTGTTCCGCCGCGAAGCTGGCTCCCAGCGGGGAGCAGGGGTTGAGGGTGATGCCGACGATGTGGATGCCGCGCCAGGCCAGCAACCGGCCCCCCAGTTTCTGGAAGGCGAGCAGATCGGCATGTTCGATGAACAGCTTGCTGCCGTCGGCCACCACCACCGTCAGGCCCGGATGACGCGTTGCCAGAATCCGCAGGGCCTGCCAAAGCACGCGCCCGACGGCGCCGCTGAGCGCGATGGTGCCGAGTTCGGCATCGGCATGTTGCAGCAGCGTCGCGGCGGCGCTGAGGGTGGCGATGGGGCGGTGCAACAGCAGTTCGCCCTGCCGGTTCCAGAGCGCCACGCCAGCGCTGGCAAAGAGCGGCGCGCAGCGAGCCCGCGTTGCCTCGTCCGCCGGCGCAATGCCCAGGATGGCGAGCCGGTTGCGCGTCTTTCGAATCACGTCCAGCATGCCGCCACCGATGGCGGCGCCGGTGGCCAGGACTACGCCATCGGCTATGGCCGGCGAGGCATGGTGGCTGCGCCCCAGCGCTCCGTCCAGCAGCACCAGGGCCGCGCCGCATTGCTGCAGTTGGCTGATGACTTTGCGCTGATCGGTGCCATGGCAGGCACCGGCGATTTCCATTTCGCCGCGGTCCAGCACCTTGACGATGACGATCTCGCCCATGGCGCTGGCGATGCCGGTCGAGGCCAGCCGCTGGCAGCGCACTTTGGCGCGAGCCAAGGTGGCGCTGGCGGTGGCGACCAGGGTTCCCGGCCAGACCCGGATCGGTGGTTTGGGAATGAAGAAGACCTGATCGCGGTCTTCGCCGTCGCGTCCGATGGAACTCACGCCGACCGTCGTCCCGGCGTTGGCGGCCAGCGCCAGCAAATGGTTCAGCGCCACGGTCTTGCCGGTGTTCTTGCTCATCCCCATGACCGAGACGGTGCTCAGCCCCTGAGTTTGAATGGAGTGCCAAAGTGGGTTTGTCACGGGGTGTCATTGCGGGCTCGACCCGCAATCCAGTTCACCGCCGTGGATGCCGGATCATGTCCGGCATGACAGCGGGAGCGCCCAGGCTATTCACACAGGCCACACAGGCGGCACTTTCGCTATGACTTGCTTCCCTAAACATAGCGCTCCTGGAACAACTGGCGCAGTGTCACGCTCTCGCGCAGCAAAGCCAGCGCGAATTCCGCGTGGCCTCTGGCATAGCCGTTGCCGACGATCATTTCCACGTCCTTGCCGACGCCTTCGGCACCCAGTGCGGCGGCCGTGAAACTGGTGGCCATGGAGAAGAAATAGATTTTTCCGCCTTCGCGCGTGCTCAGGATGCTGCCCATCTCGGTGTTCGGGATGTTGACGCAGTTGATCACCACATCGGCCATCCGGCCCTGCGTGACGGCGGCAACCGCCTGCATCAAGGCCAAGGCGTCGGTGGCATCGACCTGCAGAGCGTGGTCGACCCAGCCCAGCGCTTTCATGCGCTGGCAATCCTGCTCGAACGGTGAGGCGCCGATGACGCAGCCGCTTGGCCCGGCGTGTTTGCGGGCCTCAAAAATGCACAACGTGCCGGACTTGCCGCCACCGCCGATCACCAGCACCGTGTCACCGGGCTGCACCAGACGGGCGGTTTGCGCCGGTGCGCCGGCAACGTCCAGAATGGCCAGCGCCAGGTTCTCGGGAATGTCCGGCGGCAGTTTGGCGTAGAGACCGGTTTCGAACAGGATGGCCCGGCCCTTGATCTCGATCCGATCCTGGTGCAGCTGAACCTTGCTGATCCGATCGATGCGCAAGGGGGTGAGCGACAGCGACACCAGCGTGGCGATCTTGTCGCCGACCCGGAGGTCGCATTTCGTCGCCAGTGCCGGGCCGATCTCCAGCACCGTGCCGATCAGCATGCCGCCGGAGCCGGTCACCGGGTTGTGCATCTTGCCGCGCCGCGCCACGATGTCCAGCACGATTTCCGCGACCCTGGCCGCGTCCCCGTTCGCCTCCTGCTTGATCTGCGTGAAGCTGGCGGCGTCGATGTTGAGCGCCGCGACGTCGATCAAAACTTCGTTGTCGAAAATTTCCATCGTGTTGTCGATCTTCCAGGCGCCCTGCGGCAGCACGCCCTGCGGTTCCAGCACGCGGTGCGTGCCGTAGGGGGATCCTTGTTTCATGGTGTCTCGATGTTACGGCCGGTTCCGGTCATTTTTAGCCAATGCGCACGGGTCGCCCGCCTTCAATTGCTTTGCGTCGGCAGGCTGAAGTCCTGGCCTAGGCCCGGCATCTCCACCGTCATGCCTTTGTAGTTGCGGCATTTGATGGTGGTGCCGCTACCGTCCGGCAGCACTTCCTCGCGCACATAACTGGGAATGATGGGCAACTTGCCCAGGCCGCCCATGCCGTCGACGATGAAGGTCGGCACCGCCGGCCCGCTGATCCAGCCGCGCAGGCCTTCGTAGAGTTCCAGCATGCGCCGGTGCGGCACGATGAAGTGGTGCGCGCCTTCCACCATGTCGGTCGAATAGACGTAGTAGGGGCGCACGCCCATCTCGATGCTCTGCATGAACAGTTCGCGCATCACCTCGACACTGTCGTTGATGCCTTTCAGGCAGACCGTCTGCAGACCCATCATGACACCGGCCTTCTGGATCAGCTTGACGCGCTGGCGCAGCAACGGCGTGATTTCCTTGGGATGGTCGATGTGGATATTGAGCATTTGCACCCGGTGCTTTTCCAGCACGGCACACAACTCCGGCGTGACGCGGGTTGGCAACTGCACCACCATGCGCGAACCGATGCGCAGGAAGCGCACGTGCGGGGCGCGCCGGCGCAGCTCGCCCAGGATGTAATCGAGACGCTCGTCGGTGAAGGTCAGCGGGTCGCCGCCGGACAGCAGCACGTCGTCGATATTCTTGTTGCCGGCAATGTAGGCGATCGAGGCCTCGATCTGGTCCTTGGCGACCGAACCGGCCGGCTGCGAGACCATGCGCTTGCGGGTACAGAAGCGGCACAGCGTGGCGCAGGTGTTGGAAACCAGAAACAGCACGCGGCGCGGATAGCGGTGCACCACGCTGGTTCCGGGGATGGTGTCGCCTTCCTCGCCCAGTTCGTCCAGCGAGGTGGCAAAGCCGGCTTTGCTTTCTTCATGGTGCGAGGGCAGGTACTGCATGCGGATCGGGCAGTTGGGGTCGTCGCGGTCCATCAGCTTGGCCATGTAGGGCGTGATCGAGACGGCGAACTTGTTGTAAACGGTTTCGTTGACGTTTTCGATTCTGTTCAGTACGCCGCTGAGTTCCCCGTGGTGGGTGTAGCGGCGGGCAAACTGCTTTTGCCAGGATTCCGCTTCCGGGTCGTAGGCGTCCAGGGCCTCGCGCGTCAGCAGTTTCCTGGCCGGATTGAAGTCGACTTTTTGCAGCATTTGATTTCCCCAGGGGCGGTGTGGTCGAGGTCAAGTTTAGGAACCGGTGCGGCCGACGGAAATTGGCAAACTGACTGAATTTGCATGTCAATTTAAGTCACAATGCTGGTCTTTGATGCAAATTGCCTGACACGCCCATGGCCACCTCTCTGGACACCCTGGATCGCCAACTGATAGCGCTGCTCAAGGTCAACGCCCGCCTGCCGGTGGTGCGCCTGGCCAAGGCGCTGGGCTGCTCGCGCAGCACGGTCCAGTTGCGGCTGAAAGCGCTGGAAGACGGCGGCATCATCACCGGCTACACGGTCGGTGTGACGCGGGCCCGCTCGGCGCCCGACATCCGCGCCATGGTGTTGATTTCGATCGAGTCGAAAATGGAGCCCGAGGTGGTGCGGGCGCTCTCCAAACGCCACGAAATCTTCAAGCTGTATTCGGTCAGCGGCCGCTACGATCTGTGCGCCATGCTGTCGACCGAATCGACACACGAACTCGATGCCGTGCTGGACCGGGTCCGCGCCGTCAAGGGCGTGGTCGATACCTTCTCGACCATCCTGTTGTCGACCAAGCTGGAGCGCCCGGAGTAAGCTTTCGGTCACCGCGATCAGGCCCGACTGTCGAATAAATGGCTATAAATTCACACTTATTTGGCGAGTAATTCGCTGATTAAGGCGAGATCATAGCGATCTATATCAATTTGCCGGAGATCAACTTGCGCCTGCCTATTCCCTACCGTCCCGAAGCCGAAGTCGTCTCCAGGTGCCTTGGCTCCCTCGCACACGCCCTGGACTGGGCCGCCGCCGCCCGGGTCGCGACACCCTGGGTGCAGGCCGTGCGCAGCAACCCGCCGCCGTTCTGGGCGCTGGAGAGCCTGCTCCAGGAGTACCCCATCTCCAGCGCCGAGGGCCTGGCCTTGATGCGTCTGGCCGAAGCCTTGCTGCGCGTGCCCGATGCCGAGACCGCCATTGCCCTTACCGCCGATCAACTGGGGCGGGCCGACTTCCACAGTGCCGGCGACAAGACGCTGGCGCGCCTGTCCAGCACGGCGATTGCGATGAGCAAGAAGTTTTTGCCCGACAGCGAAGCGCCGACCGGCCTGTTTGCCAAGTTGGGGGCGCGCTCGGTGGTGGCCGCGACCCTGCGCGCCGTGCAGTTGCTGGGGCGCCAGTTCGTGCTCGGTCAGACCATGGCCGAGGCGATGGACGAAGCCGCCAGCGCCAAGCGCAAGATGAACAACCTGCGCTACAGCTATGACATGCTGGGCGAGGGGGCGCGGACCACGGCCGATGCCCTCAAATACCTGAGCAGCTACCAGAACGCCATTGCGGCCATCGCCGCCAACAGCGACAAGAGCGTGGCCTGCGAGTCCAATGACGGCATCTCGATCAAGCTCAGCGCACTGCATCCGCGCTACGAGGACGCGCAAATGGAGCGCGTGCTGGCGGAGCTGGTGCCGCGCGTCTGGGGGCTGTGCCAGCAGGCGGCGCGCGCCAACATCAACTTGACGATGGACTCGGAAGAAGTCGACCGGCTGGAGTTGTCGCTGGTCGTGTTCGAGGCGCTGGTGGCCCAGGTGGCACAACACTTTCCGGCGTGGGGCGGCTTTGGCCTGGCGATGCAGACCTACCAGACGCGCTCGCTGGAACTGATAGACCACGTGATCGCCCTGGCGCGGCGCCACAAGATCCGCTTGATGTGCCGCCTGGTCAAGGGCGCTTACTGGGACGCCGAGATCAAGCGCGCGCAAGAGTTGGGCCTCTGCGCCTACCCGGTGTTCACCCACAAGCACCACACCGACGTTGCCTACCTGGCCTGCGCCAGCCGCCTGCTGGACGCGCCCGATGCGATCTACCCGCAATTCGCCACGCACAATGCCGGCACCATTGCCGCCATCGTGCAAATGGGTGCCAAGAGCGGCGCACCGTTCGAGTTGCAGCGCCTGCACGGCATGGCCGAGGGGGTCTACCGCGAAGTCCTGAAGAACCCCTTGCTGGCCTGCCGCGTCTACGCCCCGGTCGGCGCTCACAAGGATTTGCTGGCCTACCTGGTGCGCCGCCTGCTGGAAAACGGCGCCAACTCGTCCTTCGTGCACCAACTGGCCGACGCGTCGGTGGACACGCACGATTTGCTGATTTCCCCGCTGCGTCTGGAGCCCGACTCGTCGTTGCCGCTGCCGCCCAAGCTGTTCGGTGCCGCGCGCCAAAACAGCGCCGGACTCGATCTGACGGTAGAGCCCATGCGCGCTCCCCTGCTGAGCGCTTACCAGACGGTGCCGGTGCCAACGGTTCCCGCCTTCGACACCGCCTTGCTGGGCAGCGTCATGGCGACCAGCGCCGATGGTTACAAAACCTGGCGCAAGACAGCGGTGAACGAGCGCGCCGCCATGCTGCGCCGTGCCGCTGACGCGCTGGAAAACCAGTTGCCCCAATTCAGTGCCTTGTTGGTCAAGGAAGCGTTCAAGACCTGGGGTGACGCGGTCTCCGAAGTGCGCGAGGCGGTCGACTTCATGCGTTACTACGCTCACGAGGCCCAGCGCATCATGGCGCCCATCGCGCTGCCGGGGCAGTCCGACGGCGTGACGCTTGGCGTCACCGGCGAATCGAACGAGTTGCGCCTGATAGCGCGCGGCCCCTGGGTTTGCATCAGCCCCTGGAACTTCCCGCTGGCCATTTTTGTCGGGCAAGTGGCGGCGGCCCTGGTCACCGGCAACAGCGTGCTGGCCAAACCGGCCGAGCAAACCCCAGGCGTGGCGCTGGAAGCGGTGAAATTGCTGCACGCGGCCGGCGTGCCCGAAGGCGTGCTGCAACTGCTGCACGGCCCGGGCGAAACAGTGGGTGCCGCGCTGGTGGCGGCTCCCGGTGTCGCCGGCGTGGTCTTCACCGGCTCCACCGCGGTCGCCAAAATCATCCAGCGTGCGCTGGCCGCCAAGGACGGCGCCATCGTGCCGCTGATTGCCGAGACCGGCGGCATCAACGCCATGCTGGTGGACAGCACGGCGCTGCCCGAGCAGGTCAGCGACGCCGTCATGCAATCGGCTTTTCGCAGCGCCGGCCAGCGTTGCTCGGCGCTGCGCCTGCTGTGCCTGCACGCCGAAATTGCCGACCACGTGATCGAGATGATCCGCGGCGCCGCCCAGGAACTGGTCAGCGGCGACCCGGCCGACCTGGCGACCGACGTCGGCCCGGTGATCGACCGGGAAGCTTTTGACGGCATCGGGCAACAGCTGCTGCGTTTGCGCAAGGAGGCCAGACCGCTGCTGGCTGCCGGCAATGCTGCGGTGGCGGCCACCGGGCCAGTCCCCAATCTGATCCCGCCGCAAGCCTTCGAGATCAACGCTATCGCCGACATGCGGCAGGAGATCTTCGGCCCGGTGCTGCACATCGTGCGCTGGAGCGGCGACCCGATGGCGGTGATCGAGCAGATCAACGCGCTGGGCTATGGCCTGACGCTGGGCATCCAGAGCCGCATCGACAGCCGCGCCCAGGCACTGGCGCGCCAAGCCCACATCGGCAATGTCTACATCAACCGCAACCAGATCGGCGCTGTCGTGGGCGTGCAGCCGTTCGGCGGCGAAGGCCTGTCGGGCACCGGCCCGAAAGCCGGTGGCCCGCACTACCTGTACCGCTTCTGCGCCGAGCAGACCATCACCGTCAACACCACGGCGGCAGGGGGCAACGCGGCGCTGCTGGCGGGGTGAACTGGCTTTAGAGCACGTCGGTTACCGCCGATTGTCCTGCAATTGAAGGTGTATCAAGTTGCGGTCCGCACGGCTGTTTTGAGCCGATACTTGTCCAACTGGTCTGCAAGGTTTTCTAGTCCCTTACGTTCTTCCCTGGCCAACGTGAGCAGCGTCCTGTTTCCTGGCTCTGTCCTGAGAATCCGCAATACGTCGAATATCGCGTCTAGGGCTTTGCGGTTGAACTTTTCTTGAATAGATGCGTCTTCAAAATCCTTTGGGAGAGTTTTGGGGTCCAGGCGTGCTTGCCCGGCGCGTTTCATTGTTGCTCTGAGTACACTGATTGAACCTCTGACCCAGGCGACGCTTGTATTGTTGCTGACGGAGTCGAATTCTTCTAGAAGTTGGAAGATCTGTATGGGGCCACCGTTTTGGATGGCAATTTCCAGTGCCTTCTCAATCACAACAGTTTTTGGGTCGGAACTGGGGTCACAGGCCAGCGTCAGTGCTCTTTCCAAGTGCCTTTTCTCAACCAATCTTAGCGTCGCAGGGTTTCTTAACAAGGTTGCCAGTTCCGTTGTGGTATACCAAATCCGCAAAAAATCGACAAACAGACTGATCGGTTCACCGCGCTGCTTCTTCACCTCCATGCACAGTCGCATAAGCGGCTCGCAGAGTTCGTAATAGCTCTCGCGTCCTTGCTCGATGGAGCGCACATAGCGCTTCTCCTTGAGTTGCTTGAGCTGGCTGGAGCAAGTCTGTTGCGTGATGAAGCAGGACTTGGCAATTTGCTTGACCGGCGCGGCACCCCGGTAGTTCACCAAGTACTCAACGATCTTACGTTGCTGGCCCGACAGCTCTTTCATGCGTGCCTGGTAGTAGGGCGTCAACTCATCCAGGGTGTGCATGAAAGCCGGGACCAGCTCATCCAATGCTTCCCGGCTCAAAAATTGGGCGAAGATGATGTAGATGCGGGGGTTGCCCTCGGCAAGGTGGTGCACGGCTCTGATACGGGCGCGGCCCTCTGGTGCGTCAATGAAGGCGGCCAGATTTGCGTCGCCCCGCTCCACGGCAATTTTTCCCAGCAGGCTGACGACGTCTTCAAACTCCAATTCCTTCAGTGGCTCAATATCAAAGAAGCCATAGAAAGCGGACTTGTGCAAACTCACGCCCGCAAACAGGGACGGCGTTGTGCCCACCAGCACCATATTGTTGTGGTTCTGAATGAAGGCGCGCCAAGCCTTTTGGCCTTGGTCACCGAGTTGCTCGAAGAGGTCGTCCAAGTTTTCCAGTAAAACGATAAGGCGTTTTCTGCCCAGCACATCCAGCAAGATGGACTCCGCCAGTTTTTCCGCCTCTTTCAGAGGCAGTTCATAGAGCGGACTGGTGCGTTCATCGATTTCTAGTTGGGGATAGCTGGCGTCCAGCGTGCGCAAGATGCGCAGCACGAGTTCAAAAAAACTCGTCACACCCCACTCCTCTTCGCGCATCCAGGCGATCAGGGTTTTGGCGTTGGCTTCCTTGCTCTTTGTCAAGCGGTGGTGCAGCAGAGAGATCAGGTGGGTTTTGCCGATGCCCCTGGGTCCGACAAACAAGGTGTGATGGCTGCTGCCGGTGCGAAGGCTCTCGATCACGTTGTCCAGGCAGCGGGTAAGGAGGGGTTCGCGCTGCACCAACATGGTTTCCAGAGTTTCCGGGGCCATCAAGCTGGGTGTGAAATGCGACAGATACAGAGTCTTCTGGGTCAGTGTGGGGATGCTGGTCTTGGCTCTTGTTGAGGTACTCATTCGTCAGCTCCAGTCAGGGTGATCGCAAGACTGCGATGCCACACCCACCAACGCTTGACGACAGTGAACTTGAAGCCAAACTCGCCATTCGCATGGCGCAAAAAATAATGGTCGCGTTCCAGTAGGCGCAACAGTTCCATCCACTGCTGCTGCTCAACCAGGGGATAGGCAGCTCTGGCGCGTTTGACAGTTTCGGCGATTGACTGTGGGCCTGCGCTGGACGCCACAACATCGAGCAGGGCCAGACACTTGGCACGCTGTTTTCCGTAGTAGGCCAGGGTCCGCTCCTCATAGTGCTGTAAATCCCAAGGGTTGTCGCTGGAGTGAATGCCATGGCTGATCACTGCGTTCACAGTTTGCATATCGACAGCTTGCCCCCACGATGCCGGGTTTTTCAGCAGCGCTGAGACGACGTGGTGGATGTAAAAAGGAATGCAGTCCAACGCACTGGCAGTCTCCTCAAAGAGGTCTTGCGCTGCTGCTGTCAGGCTGTTGTCGGTGAACAGGCGTTGCACCAGCGCAGTCGCGTCGACCAGCGCGAGCGGCCCCACTTCGATCGATAGCATGTCGTTTACAGGCGTGTTGTTGTAGCCCTGTTCCTTGAGATCCCGCACAATGTGGTGCAAGCCCAGTGAACCCGTGAACACCATGCGGATTTTGTTCGCATGCTGCTGTCGCAGGGCGCGCAAGGTGTCCAGCAATTCCATGGCTTCTTGGGGGTTTGTCTTGGCAATGATCTCCAACATCCAGGGTAGTTCGTCCCACAGGAAGACAACCCGCTCGATGGCGCTGATATCGTCAAGATGCGCAATGGCATCTTCTAGCACCTGCTTCCATTGCCTGGCTGCAAAATTGGGCAATTTGATGGGGCCAATTTGTGTGCCACCCAGCTGTTCTCCCAGTCCTTGCAACCAGTTTCGGAAATTGGTTTTGGTTTCCAGGTGCGGGTAGATGTCTGCCATGACGTAATGCACAAACTCGGGCGCACTGCGAATGGCGCCAATGTCGCGTTTGATGACGGCCCAGTTGGCTGGCGCGGTGGCTTTAAATTTTTCGAGGACGTGGGTTTTGCCTGTTCGCCTCTCCGCCGTAAGCAAAATGCTTTGCTGGTCAAGAGTTGATTGCAAGTAAGCAACGACTGACTCACGTCCGACGATGTCGTCGAGCTGAAGAATGCCACCTGGATTCGGTTTCATAGTGCGACGGCTTTGATATACGGAAGTGTCATTGTACGTGTATTTCAACGTACGTCAATAACAACGTATTTGTTTCCGATGCCACAATCCTCCCACAACTACTCACGCGCCAATTGGGGGATAGGCAGCGGGGGATTCATGTTCCCTTCCGGGCCGGTTGCGAATGAAATTAACCGGGTAGGGCGACTGGATAGAGTGTTTTGTGGTGCTTTATTTTTCTATCCGCGAGGCGCTATTGCCTTGAGGGCCGTAGCGTCTGTTTTACGGCGTGAAGCGCAGCTGGTAGTCTTTCGCGAAGTCGGCACAGGCCGCCATCATCCGGTCTCTTTGCCGCGCCACATCGGAAGGTTTGCTGCAAGTGAATTTGGCTTCGTCGCGGCCATAGCGGTACAACGTTTCGGAGACGCGCCTGGCATCTTCGGCCGTGGCCGGAGCGACCGGGCGCAGTGCCGGATAACTGGTGGCGCGGCGGTAATTTGTCCAGCGTGCCAACCGGTTCGCCAGCGCCTTGGAGCGGCGAATGGTTCTGACCAGTGGCCGGTCCATCACCAGGGGCGCGAAGGGGCGCTGCACCGTGTCCAGCCAGTCTTTCCATTTGAAATCGTTGAAGCGATGCGCCAGCACGCAGGCGGACCAGGGAATACCCATGGCGTCGGCGCAGACCGCGCCGTGCAGCGATTCGGACAGGATGCGCGAACAAGCGCGCATTTGTGCCGTGACCGCGGCCGGTGCCTGCCTCGGATTGATGGCGACCATGCCGGCGTCGGCCGCCACGTCGGCCCAGTCGTAGCTGTCCCAGGTGGCGTAGTGCGGTATCAGCCCGATGGCCCCCTGTCCGTCAGCACCGGCTTGCAGCTCGCGCCAGAGCCAGGCCGGGTCACCCAGCGCGAGTTCCTTGGAGAGTTTGAATTCGCGCGCCGAACGCGGGCCGCGGACCCAGCGGAAATCCCAGTTGGGGTCGGACAGGGCGCTGTTGGCCTCCCCGATGCCACTGCCCAGCACCACCTTTTTCTTGCGCTTGTCGTGCCGGCCGTCGAGCAGGGTGCCGACGCCGTAGAAGACGGTTCTTCCCTGCAGCTTGGCCAGATCGGGAAACAGGCTGGGCCAGATCAGGGCATTCAGATCGTCGCCGAAATTGCCACCGGCAATGTGACAGTATTTCAAGACCATGGCTTACCTCCCTGGGTCGGCGGGGCCACGTTGGCACGGGCCGCAAAATGAACAGCGTGTTTTCTTGTTGTTAACTGCATGCCGCCAGTGTCAAAAGGCGACGTTGCGCTCAGGTGTCCGGTCTATAAAGCCGGGGTAAAGATTGAAATTGGTAGAAGCCGAAGCGCCAGTCGGGCCTTCGGTCGCCAACAGCGCTCAGAACAGACCAGAGGCAATATTGATGGTCAGTGCGACCAGGGTGGTGTTGAAGAAGAATGCCAGCACGCAGTGCACCGTCCCGGTTCTGCGCATCTTGCGGCTGGTGAAGCTGACATCGGCGGTTTGCCCCGAGGTGCCGATGACGCTGGCGAAATACAGGAAGTCGCCGTAGTCCGGCCGGTGGCCGCCCGGAAAGTCCAGCCCGCCGTGCTCGCCATGAATTTCCGTGGCGTAATAGTCATGCGCATAGTGCAAGGCAAACATCACTTGCGTGAAGGCCCAGGATGACACAATGGTGAGCGCCGCCAGCGCCATGTGCAGATAGCGCAGCGAGCCCTGCATATTCTTCACCACGGCCAGTTCGGCCACGATGGCCCCCAGGCACATCAGCGCTGCGCTGACCACCAGCACCAGCACCAGAATCCGGCCTTCGTCCTGTTGCAGGGCGCGCACGCGCATCCTCTCGTGCGTCGACCAGAACATCATGCGGGCCGCCAGCAGCAGGTACAGACAGGCACCTACGTTCCAGCCGATGATGGCTTTTGTAATTGTTTGTTGCGCCAGCGCCGGCGGCAGCAGCCATGCCGTTGCCAGGCCAATGACGAGACACAGCAGAAGTCGGGGACGAGCCAGCACCAGACGCACCAGCAAGGGTTTCGACTGGTGCGGATGAACAGGGGTTTGTGGCATGGCGTGGTCCAGGGGTGGCGGGTTTGGCGCTATCGTACACACTGCCGCGGGGCCGGTTTCCGGCGCAACCGGTGCTTACATATTTGGCACAAAGGTTTTACATTTACCCCTCAGAATCGCGCCTCAAGACGTCAACCAACCTGAGGAACGAAATGAAATACCACCATCTTGTTTGGGCCGTTTCCGCGAGTCTGCTGCTGGCGCTGGCCGGCTGCGGCGGCGGTTCTTCCGTCGCTGTCGACGCCACCCCGTCCGGTGCCAATCCCGGCGCCACCTCTTCCGGCGTGATCACCGCCTTTGGCAGCGTGTTCGTCAATGGCCATGAGTTCTCCACCGTCAACGCCAGAGTCATGGACGACGACAGCGGCAATGCAGTGAGCTCGACCGTCGGGCTTGAAGTCGGCATGGTGGTGGATGTCAAGCCCGCCATGGCCAGCTCCACCAGCCACCCCGAGGCCAGCGAATTGCATGTGCACCCGCTGGCGCGGGGTTACGTCGATAGCTCGGACAGCGCGGCTGGCACCCTGACCGTGATGGGCCAACGGGTACAGCTCACGTCCGCCACCAATTTCAGCGATCACCGTGCCTGTGTTGCCGCCACCCTCAATCCGTGCAGCGCCGTCACCGGCCAGTCCGGACTGCTGGCCACCAGCGGCGCCGGTGTCAGCGCCGTGGCCGGCAGTTACGTCACGGTGCATGGCTACCTGTTCGGCACCACGCCCGGCACAGCCAACATCGTCGCCACCCTGGTCGCGCTGGCCGACGCACCGGCCAGCGGCGCGTCGGATGTCAATTTCAAGGCCGAAGGCGTGGTCACGGCGACCGCCAGCTCCGCCCTCACCATCGGGGGCTTGAGTGTCAATCTGTCGAACGCGGTGTGCCGCGTGGCCGGCGTTGCCAGCGACTGTTCCAGTGCCTTCAGCAGCGGGCAAGTGGTGGCCGTCATGGCCGCGCTGGCGCCCAGCCTGCCGGCCACGACGTTCATGGCCGAGAAGGCGCGCAAGGGATCCAAACTGGCCGTTGACGCAGTCGGCGCGACGGTTGAAGTCGAAGGCAGTGTCGCCAGTGTCAGCACTGCGCCCGCGGCGTTCGTCGTGCGGGGCATGAAGATCGACGCCTCTGCCCTGCCGGCCGGCAGCAGCCTGCCGGCCGTGGGTGACATCGTGCGCGTCGTCGGCACGCTGGCCAGTGGCGGCCAGTCGGTCACTGCCAGCAGCGTGACGCTGCTGCATGCGGCGGCCAGCGCCAGCGTCGGCCTGGAGGGCGATGCCAGCGCCGTGGCGGCCGGAGCCAGCGCCAACAGCTACCTGCTGACGCTGCTGGGCCAGCCGGTTGCCGTGACGGCGCAGACCCGGCTGGCGGATCGCTCGACGCGGGACTGGGACCACCGTGATCCGGCCAGCAACCCGTTCAACATCAGCACCTTCCAGACCTATCTGGCGGCCAGCCCATCGCAGCACCTGATGGTGCGCGCGCAGTCCGACGCCAGCGGCAAGCTGAGCGCGCTGTCGGTCACCATCGTGCCGGCTTCCAGCCTGACCGGCGTCGCCGGCGTGGTCGATGCGACACCGGCCCCGGTCAACAGTGCCGCCACCGGCAGCGCCAGCACGTTTTCGATCCATGGCATTGCCGTCAGCGCCGATCCGGTGGCCATTTTCCGGCCCCGCGGCAATGCCATGCAAAGCGTCGCGGCGGGCGATGAAGTGCTGGCACTGGGGACTTTTGCCGCTGGCCAGCTGAGCGTTGCGGCAGCGGCCAGCCGGAGCAACCTGGTGCTTGATTTTGGCGTGCCAACGCGGCGCGATCATGACCGCTTCTGAGCGCGGCAGGGGTTCACATGAAGGTCCATGAAATGCCGCTGCCGCCCACTGCGCCGGCGTCCGAGACGGCGCTGGCGCAACTGGTGGCTGAAGTCTATGAGACGGCACCCCCAGCCGAGCGCAGCCGCCTGCTGGAGCATCTGCTGCGGCCCTTGGGCGTGCTGGCGCTGGTGGTGATCGCCGATGGCATCTTCGCGAAAATCAGGTTTCGCGGCGGCTGGCCGGATCTGCGGGTTCGCTTCGAAGACGCGCAGCACGTGCGGGCCAGTCATGTCGTCGCCCTGGTTGAGCGGGTCCAGCAAGTCAGCGTCGAATCGCTGGACGGCCTGGCCCAGCTACTGCTGGCCTCGCCCATGATGACCAGCTCGGCCGCTGCCGTGTTGCTGGTAAGCGTGCTGCTGCAGCGCGCCAGAAACCGGGGCGCCGTTGATTGAGAGACAGGCAGTTGGGAGAAGCTGGCCCGCGCCGGGCCTATTGGCTCCTACACTCGGGCCGGAATTTTCCTTCTTCGAAACCACAGTGAGGTCATGCGGATGCCTTGTTATCGTGTCTTGCGCGCAGTCGTCGCCAGCGCCCTTGTCGGTGCCCTGGCGGCTTGCAGCGTGCTGCAACCGGATGCGCCGCTGGAGGCCTTCAGTACCCAACTGACGGGCTTGAACCAGGTGCCGCCGGTGGCCACACCGGCGACCGGCTATCTGGCCGCCGTGCTGAATAAGGACACCTTGCTGTTGCGCTGGAAGTTGTCCTTCAAGGGCCTCGGCGGGCCGGCCACGGCCGGCGATTTTCGAGGCCCGGCCGGCATTGGGGCCAATGCCAACAGCATCCTGGCCTTCAAGGGCCCGGTCCGTAGCCCCCTGGAGGGCCAGGCCACCTTGACCCCGGCGCAGGCGGCCGACCTGATGGCCGGAAAATGGTACGTCAGCATTCACACTGCGGCCCATCCCGGCGGCGAGATTCGAGGGCAGATGATTTTGCGGCAGTAAGAACTTGACATGCGCTGATCGGGGCGACAATGGGCGCTCACGCCTTGCCCCGATTCTCTGAAAGCGCTCACCGATGGCCAGTAGCCTGCTTGCCCTGATTGACGATATTGCCAGCGTCCTGGACGATGTGGCGCTGTTGACCCAGCTCGCAGCGAAGAAAACCGTGGGCGTGCTGGGCGACGATCTGGCCCTCAACGCGCAGCAGGTGGCCGGTGTCAAGGCAGACCGTGAACTGCCGGTGGTCTGGGCCGTCTGCAAAGGCTCGTTTCTCAACAAGGCCATTCTGGTGCCGGCCGCCCTGCTCATCAGCGCCTTGATCCCCTGGGCGGTGATGCCGTTATTGATGCTGGGCGGTGCTTTTCTGTGCTTCGAGGGATTCGAAAAACTGGCGCACAAGTTTTTCACCAGCCAGGCCGAGGACGCGCTGCACCACGCGCAACTGGTGCAGGCGCTGGCCGACCCCAGCATCGACCTGGCGGCGCTGGAGCAGGAAAAAATCAAGGGCGCGGTGCGCACCGATTTCATTTTGTCGGCCGAGATCATCGTCCTCACGCTGGGCACCGTGCAAGCCAGTTCGTTTGCCACGCAAGTGGCCGTGCTGGCCGGCATTGCCGCGCTGATGACGGCCGGCGTATACGGCCTGGTGGCTTGCATCGTCAAGCTGGACGACGCCGGACTCTATCTCAGCCAACAGCCTGGTGACGGTCTGGCGGAGCGTCTTCTGCGCGGCATCGGGCGGGCCATTCTCCGGTCCGCGCCTTATCTGATGAAAGGCTTGTCGGTGGCCGGAACGGCGGCCATGTTTCTGGTCGGGGGCGGCATCTTGCTGCACGGCATTCCGGTGGCGCGCAGCCTGATCCAACCGTTGAGCGCGGGCTTGGCTGTGGCACTGCAACCCTTGATGGTGCTGGCGCTGGACGCCGCTGCCGGCATTCTGGCGGGCGCGCTGGTGCTGGTGGGTGTGACTTTGATGAAACGGCTGCGGCAGTATTTTCCTTAGGCCTGCCGTTCACCCGATCAGGGTTCCAGGTACTTGAAGAAGGCGCTGTTGAGTTTGGCCTCGGCCGCTATCAACCCGGCGTTGCGCTGGGCCAGCCAGGTCTGGTCACGCGCCAGCGATTCACCTGCCAGGGCCAGCATGCGTTTGACCTCGGCCGGTTGCGGGCCGCCGATACCGACCCGGCTGCGCACCATGTCGTCGGGCGCTAGCGTGGCCCGGAACACCGGCTCGCTCAGGGGCAAGCGGCTGTCCGTCAAGCCGTCCTGTCGGATTGCCTGGGCGTACAGTTCGACCGCCCTGGCATAGGGGAACTGGCTGGGGCTCAGGTTATTCTTGCGGGCATCGGTGACCACCAGACTGGCAAAGTGATGGCCTATGCGGAACGGCACCTGGTGCAGGCGCTGCAGCGTTTCGGCCAGCTCCATGGAGGTGGTCCAGTCGCCGTTGAGTTCCTCCAATGAGCGCTGGGGGTCCACCTTCAGCGCCTTGAGCACAGCGACGAACTGGTTCAGCATTTCCACCGCCGACAGATAGGTGCGGGGCACTTCTTCCTTGTAGTCGGTCATGCCCGGCGTCACATTGTGGGCGTGCAGGGTAGCCCACTGGGCCAGCGCCACCACATCCGAGGCCTTGGTCCGGGCGCCCATGATGAGACCCGGATTCTGCTTTTGCGGCATGGCGCTGCTGGTGTAGGTCTGGCTGGTGTCGAGCAGAATCCAGGGCCGGCTCTGGTGGTACTGGGTGTGCAGGTCCTGCATCATGGCGCCGATCCGCAGCGCCACCGAGCCGACGATGTTGGCGGCCTCGATCGGCACGTCGTAGGAGATCACCTGGCCCGCGTCGTAGGAGTTCAGCACCAGGCCGTCAAAACCCAGCAACTCCGCGAGCCGGTTGCGGTTCAGCGGCCAACTGGAATTGGCCAGCACGGCGGTCCCCATGGGGCTCAGGTTCAGGCGTGCATAAAGTTCCCGGATGCGCTGGCTGTCGCGGGCAAACGAATCGGCAAAAGCCAGCAGGTAGTGCGCGTAGCTGACCGGCTGCGCTTGCACGCCGTTGGTGTAGGCCGGCACGTAAGTGTCCACGTTGTGGCTCGCAAGATCGAGCAGCGCCAGCCGCGCTTGCAGCAACGCCTCGGCCGTGTCCAGCACGGCGGTGCGCAACTGCGCTACCCGGTAGGTCGCCAGCATGTCCTGGCGGCTGCGGCCGGAGTGGATCAGGGTCGCTTCGGGGCCGGCTTTTTCGGAGATTATTTTCTCGATTTGCAGCACGTCCCTGGGCCGTTTGCCACCCGGCTGATCGGCCTGCCGGATCGAATAAATGACCCCTTCGGCAATCGGCCGGGCCAGCCGCGCGGGAATGATGCCTTCTTCCAGCAGCATGACGGTGGAGGCCATGTTGATGCGGCCCAGCCAGTAAAACTGATCCTGCGCTTTGGCCCGGGCGCTGGTGGCGTCCTTGCTGACGCTGCCGCGCAGGCGGTTGGCCTCGGCCTCGCATTGGGCGGTGGTTCGGCAGGCCGTATCGCGGATGTCGGCTACCGCGGCGCACAGCGGGGCCAGCGTCAGCGCCAGCAGCGCCGTCAGTTTCAGGTCAATCGCTTTCATGTCACCGACTCCTTGCGAGGTTTGTAAACAACGGCCCGGCGCTTGCTACAGCTTGAGTTCCAGCCGCACCTGCAGGCTGGGCCAGGATGGCGAACTGGTGCTGCCGGTCTCGCGCAAGGCCTGGCCGGCAGCGTTGCTCGATTCCAGCGTGTTGGTCGTCACGTAGTCGCGCGCCGCCAGGTTGCCCAGCGTGACGCGCAGTTGGCTGCTGGTGCTGAGGGTCCACAAGACAAAGGCGTCGAGCACCAGCTTGGCGCCCTGGACGATGCGTTGGTCGTCGCTCAGGCGGGTACTGTAGCCGGGGGTCCAGTTGAGGTTGCCGCCAAACGTCAGTGGCAGTTCGCGCAAGCGGTAGTCGGCGCCCAGGTTGAGGGTGCCGTCGGGTTGCTGTGAGAGCCGGTTGTCGGGCGCCGGCACGCCTTGCACGCGCGATGCGAACAGGCTGGCATTGGCCCGCACGTCGACCCTTGGCGCGTTGGGCCACAGCTCGCTGGCGCGGAACTTGGCCTCCAGCTCCAGCCCCTGGGTGATGGCGTCGCCGATATTCTGCAGCCGCGCCACCCAGCGTGGCTGGTCGGCCCAGGAGACCGTCTCCAGTGTGGTCTGACTGCGCATCAGGTTGTTGATGTGGCGGTAGAACAGATTGGCGCTGAGCATGCCGCTGCCGGGCAGATAGCGCTCGATGGCCAGGTCCAGGCCGCTGGCCAGCTCCGGCTTGAGGGCCGGATTGCCGGCCCGATCGGGATGGATCTCGTCGTTTGCGCCACGGCCGGGGAACATGGGGTTGATGCTGGGCCGGGCAATCAGGTCCTGCAAATTGGGCGAGCGGTAGCTGCGCGTCAGGCTGGCCCGAATCTGGTCCCGGCCCTCGGGATCGAACTTCCACACCGCATGCAGCAGCGGCGTCCAGACGCTGCTGCGGTTGCTGATGTCGGGCGTCCCGGCCGTCGGCGTGCCCTGAGTGCTGATGCCTTCCCAGCGCAGGCCCGCATGGGCCGCGAACTGCGGCGTGATCGACCATTCGTCCTGCGCATAGAGCGCGGCGCGCAGGCTGGCGGCCGTCAGATTGCCATCGAACTCGGTCAGCGGCGACTCGCCATCGAGCAAGGTGCTGGCGGTCTCGCGGCGCCGGTTGTTCTGCAACTCGGCGCCGCCGACCAGGCTGTGATCGTTGGCCAGGGTGGTGGTCAGCTTGGCGCTGGCGCTGAAAGACAGGTCGTGCTGGTCCGACTGATTGTCGAAGCGGCCGACCGAGGGACCGGAGCCGAAGTTCTGCCGCGTGGAAGTGTTGTCCCAATCGCTCTGGCCCAGGTTGGCGCGCAGCAGCCAGTTGCCGCCGTCTTCCAGCCGGTGCGTCCACTGGAGGCCCAGGCGCCGGCTGCTGAACTGGCTGGCGCCGGAGCCGGTCGTGCCGTCATAGGGCGCCACGCCGCCCGTTTGCTGCAGGCTGCTGCTACTGCTGCTGCTGCCCTGCGAGTGCAGCAACATGGGCGTCAGTACCAGGGTGTCACCGTTGTCGCCGCGCCATTGCAGCCGGGCGTTGGCCTGCATGCCGTCGCGCTGGCCCATGGACTGGGTGCGCTCGGTCTGGTCAATCAGCTCGCCGCTGACCAGGTTTTCGGTCAGGTTATGGCTGCTGTAATCGTTCTTGCGCTCGCTGTGCTGGGCCGACAGCGAGAAGTTGTAGATCCAGGCGCCCACCGCATCGTTGCGCGTCCAGGACAAGCCCGGTTGCCGGTTGCCGTTCTCCAGGCCGACGCCGACCCGAAGGTCGTTGAGCTTTTTGCTGTAGCCGCCCCGGGTGATGATGTTGATGGTGCCGGCAATGGCGCGGGCACCGGTTTCGGCGGTCGGCGCGCGCAGGATTTCGATGCGCTCGATTTGTTCCGGCGAGAGCTCGTCCAGCGAGAAACCGCGCGGCGCCGGTTCGCCGTCAATCAGGATCTGGGTGTAGCCGCCGCCCAGGCCGCGCATGCGCGGTGCGCCGCCGCGCCCCGGGCGCCCCGGCATGGTGACGCCCGGCAGGCGTTTGAGCAGTTCGCCCAGGGTGCTGTCGCCAAAGCGCTCGATGTCGTCACGCCCGACGATGATCTTGCTGGCGGTGGCCTGGCGCCGGCTCTGGGTCTCGTCGAGCGCCGTGCCGGTAACGGTTACGCGCTGCAATTCGCCAGCGCTGCGGCGTGGCGCCGCTCGGGTCTGCGGGCCCGCCTTGGGCCCGCCGTCCGGCGCCGCGGCGGGCGCTGTGTCGTCGACTGCCTTGGCCGCTTCCCGCGGCTCGGTCTGGGCCTGCACACAGGGCACAGCTGCCACTACCGACAGACCTAGCAACAGGCCCTTTAGCAGCCCGGATGGAGGGCCGACGAGGTAGGTTTTGGCAAACATGCGGGCGATTATCCGAGGCCTGTGTAAAGCCACGGTAACTTATGTGCCTTGGCGTACAGACCGCCACAGTCAATCAGCGGATATTTCCATTTCCGGTCGCTCAATTGACCGTGCTCCGTACAAGGAACAAGATGAAATCGGTCCAACCCGCGCTCGTCAAAGTGCCCGCCAAAGCGCCTACCGGCATCACCGGTTTCGATGCCATCACGGGCGGTGGCTTGCCGCGTGGCCGCAGCACGCTGCTGGTGGGTGGATCGGGCTCCGGCAAGACCGTGCTGGCACTGCAATTCCTGGTGCATGGCGCGCACCATTGCAAGGAGCCGGGTATTCTGGTCGCTTTTGAGGAGAGCGCCCAGCGCATCCTGGCCAACGCTGCAAGTTTCGACTGGCAGTTGACCGAGTTGGGACCCAAAAAGCTGTTCTTCATGGACGCCCAGCCGCCGCCCGATCTGGTTCGGTCGGGCGATTTCGATCTTGGCGGCATGTTGGCGGTGCTGGCCAGCCAAGCCCGAAAAATGGGGGCGCGGCGCATCGTCTTCGACGCCCTGGATGTCGCCTTGGCGTTGCTGCCCGACGCGCTGGCGAAAAGGCGCGAAGTCTACCGCCTGCATGAGTGGTTGCTGGCGCGCGAACTGACCGGCCTGATCACCTTGAAAGCGGGCCCGGAAGAGGCCGTCGCCATCAGTCCGCAGCCCTTCGGTTTCATGCAGTTCATGGTCGATTGCACCGTGCTGCTCAGCCACGGCGTGGTGCTGGGTGTGTCGCAACGCAATCTGCGCGTGCAGAAGTACCGCGGCTCCAGCTTCGACGAGGATGAATCGCCGTTCGTGATTGGCAAAAACGGCTTCGAGGTCGCTGCCGCGCGCGCGCCGGGCCGGGCACTGGACAGCAAGGTCAGCAACGAGCGCATTTCCAGCGGCGTGGAGCGGCTCGATACCATGCTGGGCGGTGGTTATTACCGCGGTGCCAGCGTGCTGATCACCGGCTTCTCCGGCACCGCCAAGACCAGCTTGAGCGGCGCTTTCGCGCAGGCCGCCTGCCAGCGCGGCGAGCGCACCCTGTTCGTCAGTTTTGATTCGACCGGCAGCGAGTTGATCCGTAACCTGGCCTCGGTCGGAGTGCGTCTTGACCGTTATGTCAAAAACGGCTGCCTGCGCATCATCTCGGCACGCGCCATCAGCGGCAGTGCCGAGAGCTTTCTGGTCGCTATCAAGACCCTGGCACGGGAGCAAGGCGCCCGTTGCCTGGTGATCGATCCGGTGTCCACCTGGTCCAAGCCGGGCAATGCCTTGACCGCGCGCAGCGTGGCGGAGCGCCTGATCGACTGGGCCAAGGCCGACGGCACCACCCTGCTGTGTACCAGCCTGCTCGACGAAATGTCGAGCCAGTCGGAAGGCAGTTCCTCGCTCCAGATATCGAAGATCGCCGACACCTGGATTCACCTCAATTACTTGTTGCAGGCCGGCGAGCGCAACCGCGGCCTGTCCATCATCAAGTCCCGCGGCACGGCGCATTCAAACCAGGTGCGCGAACTGATCCTGAGCACCACCGGGGTGACGCTGGCCGATACCTACACCGCCGGGGGTGAGGTGTTGATGGGTGCGCTGCGCTGGGAAAAAGAACGCGCCGACCGGGTTGCGACCGAGGTCAACGAAGTCGCCGGCAGGCTCAAGCGCGTCAGGCTGGATGCCGAGGAGGCCGAGCTGGAGGTGCGGGTCAAATCGCTGCAAACCGAGTTGTTGGCGAAACAGGTCGAGAAAGAGTTGTTGGTCCGCAGCACCGAGAGCCGCAAGGGGGAACTGTCGCGCGGCCTGACCCGGATGGAACAGTTGCGCGGCGCCGATGCGGCCAAGCCGGCGCGCTGAACTCGGCGCAGGCGCGTAGCAACCTGAACGCACTGTGCCGGACGCACTTGGCCGGTCGCTACGAAATCGAAGTGGTGGATGTGTTCCGGCAGCCCCAGCGGGCCTTGGCCGACGCCGTCTTCATGACGCCGACGCTGATCAAGCTGGCACCGCTGCCGCAGCGAGCCATCGTCGGCACACTGAGTCAGACGCAGACCGTGTTGCAGGCCTTGGGGCTGGAAGCGGTGCTTCCATGAAGCTGCCGCAACCGGTCGCCGCGGTGCATGAGACCAGGGAAATCACCGGGCTCATCCAGACCCTGCACGACACCGATCAATCACTGGAGCAACTGACCGCCGGCGAGGTCGATACGGTGACCGACCGGCGCGGGCGCACGATGCTGTTGCGTCGCGCCCAGGATCACATGCGGCACAACGAGGCGGCCAAACAGGCCGCCATTCTCAACGCACTGCCGGCGTCCATCGCTTTGCTCGATGCCCAAGGGAGCATTGTTTCGGTGAACCAGGCGTGGCGCAACTTTGCCAGCGCCAACGCACTGCAGGGACCGGACTATGGCGTCGGCCTCAACTACCTCGCGATCTGCGACAACGCCCAGGGCGCCGAGGCGGCGCAGGCACAGCAGGTGGGCGCCGGCATTCGCGCGGTGTTGGCTGGCGCCAGCGATAGCTTTTCCCTCGAATACCCGTGTCATTCGTCCTCGTCCCAGCGTTGGTTCCTGCTGCTGGCGACCCCGCTGGCCGGCGACTCGCCGCATGGCGCCGTCGTGATGCACCTCGACATCACCGAACGCCACCAGGCGCAAGCCGGGGTCATCTACCTGAACCGGGTCTATGCCATGCTCAGCGGCATCAATACGCTGATCGTGCGGGTACATGACCGTGACACCTTGTTCAAGGAGGCCTGCCGCATCGCGGTCGAGGCAGGGGGCTTTCGCATGGCCTGGATGGGCATCATCGATCAGAGCGGAAAGACGATGGTCCCGGTCGCTTCGGTCGGCGTCGATGAGGCGGTGCTGAGCGCCCTCAGGCAACACTATTCAAGGACCGAAGACTGGCTGTCGGGCGACAGTCTGTCCGGACAGGCACTGAGGGAAAAAAAGCCCACGGTGTCCAACGACTTGCAGCACGACGCCAGGGTCATGCTGCGCGCGCAGCACGTCCGCAACGCAATCCGGTCCATGGTTTTCTTGCCACTGCTGGTGGCGGACAAGGCCGTCGGCGTGCTGGTGCTATACACCAGCGAGATCGGATTCTTCCGTGCAGAAGAGTTGACGCTATTGACCGAACTGGCGGGCGATGTCGCCTTCGCGATCGATCATATCGACAAGCAGGAGCGGCTCAATTACCTGGCCTACTACGATGTGCTCACCGGGCTTGCCAACCGCACCCTGTTTCTGGAGCGCGTGGCGCTGTATCTGCGCAGTGCGGTCAATGGTAGGCCCCAGCTGGGCTTGTTCCTGATCGATCTGGAGCGCTTCAAGAACATCAACGACAGCCTGGGACGGTCCGCCGGCGACGAGCTCTTGCGGCAGGTGGCGCAGTGGCTGACGCGCAACGTGGCGGGGGACGCCAACCTGTTGGCGCGCGTTGGGGCGGACCATTTTGCCGTGGTCATGCCGGCGGTCAGGGTCGGAGGTAATTTGCCGCAGCTTTTGGAGAAATGGATTGCCGCGGTTCAGAGCCATCCGTTCCGCCTGAATGACGCGGTGTTCCGGATCGCGGCCAAGGTAGGCGTGGCGCTATTCCCGGATGACGGTGCCGACGCCGACACCTTGTACGAGCATGCCGAGGCGGCGCTCAAATCAGCCAAGGCCAGCGGCGAGCGCTACCTGTTTTACACGCAGCGGATGAGCGCGGCGGTGGCTGGCAAGCTGACTCTGGAAAACCAGCTGCGTCAGGCCCTGGAACTGGGTGAATTCGAACTCTACTACCAACCCAAGGTGAACCTGGCGAGCGGCCAGGTGACCAGCGCCGAGGCGCTGATCCGCTGGAACAATCCACGCACCGGCCTGGTATTACCCGGGCATTTCATTCCGATTCTGGAAGAAACCGGACTGATCCATGACGTCGGACGCTGGGCGCTGCGGCAAGCCGTCAAAGACTACCAGCGCTGGCGCGCCGCCGGTCTGAGCGCCGTGCGCATCGCGGTCAACGTGTCGTCGCTGCAACTGCGCAACCGCGCCTTCGTGGCCGAGGTCAGGCAGGCCATCGGTATTGACCCGCAGACTGCGGCTGGGCTGGAACTGGAGATCACCGAGAGCCTGCTGATGGAGAATGTGGAGCACGGAATCGCCAGCTTGCAGGCGATCCGCGCCATGGGCGTGAGCATCGCCATCGATGATTTCGGCACCGGTTTTTCCTCGCTCAGCTACCTTGCCAAATTTCCGGTCGACCGGCTCAAGATTGACCGCTCGTTCGTGCTCCAGATGACGCTCGCGTCGCAGGGGCTGGCGCTGGTCGCCACCATCATCAACCTGGCGCACGCGCTCAAACTCAAGGTGGTGGCGGAGGGCGTCGAAACCGAGGAGCAGGCGCGCCTGCTGCGCGTGCTCGACTGCGACGAAATGCAGGGCTTTTTATTCAGCCAAGCGGTCCCCGGTGCGACCTTCGAGGCCAAATATCTGGCAGGCCCGCGGCCGGGTGACCGATAATGCGCTAGATGCTGATGGTGGCCAGCCATGGGTCAAGTGGATGGGTGCCATGCCTCTGTATTCAAAAGATGTTCATCCCATGAGTCCAGCCCTGCGCTTGGCGCCTTGTTTTCTCAAACTGCGGCGCGCGGTTTGTCTTGCCGGCAGCGGCGCCATCCTGCTGATGACGACGCTGGCGGTGCAGGCCGATGCCATCAAGATTGGCGGTACCGGCACCGGTCTGGGTGCCATGAAGTTGCTGGCGCAGGAATTCAATAAATCCCGCCCCGATGCGCAGCTGATTGTCACGCCCAGTCTGGGCAGCACCGGCGCCATCAAGGCAGTGTTGGCCGGAGCCATCGACCTCGGCATCAGCGCCCGGCCCCTTACGCCGGATGAGCAGCGCCAAGGCGTCTCGGCCTGGGCCTATGCCCGAACGCCGTTCATGCTCGTCACCGGAGCCCGGAACAAAAGTGCCGGCCTGAGTCTGAGCCAGCTGGTGCAAATCTATTCCGGCAAAGTCAGCCAGTGGCCCGACGGCAGTCCGATACGCCTGGTGGTGCGCCCTGACGCCGATATCGATAGCCAGTTGTTGCGCGCTTTCTCGGCCGAGATGAGCCGCGCGGTCAGCCTGGCGCTGGCGCGACCGGGTCTCAGGATGGCCGATACCGACCAGGACAATGCCGATGCGCTGGAGCAGCTCCCGGGTTCGCTGGGAACGGCCACGCTGAGTCAAATCCTGACCGAACATCGGGCTCTCAAAGCGCTGTCCCTGGACGGGGTTGTGCCCACGCTAGAGTCGTTGGCGGCCGGACGCTATCCTTATTACAAGACGCTGCACCTGGTCAGCGCTGCCAAGCCCTCTGCGCTGGCAAGGGACTTTGCCGCCTTCGTACGTTCGCCGGCGGGCCAGGCGGTTCTGGCCCGGGCCGGCAATCTGGCACTGCGGGAGTAGTTGATTCGATGTCGGCAGCAGAAATCGGCTTGGCCAGAACCCTGCGCTGGATCGCCGCCGGCATCGCGATCCTGCTGGCGGTTTCCCTGCCGCTGGGTTACTGGCTGGTGGTCTTCAGTTTTGCGGCCGAAGCAACTGCCAACGATGCCGCAGCCGGTGCCGAACTGGTGACCCAGAGAATCAATGTCAACCCCGAACTGTGGCGCTTCGAGGTACCCAGGCTGGACGCCGTTGCCGCCAACCATCACGCCGATGGCCCGGCGCAGCAGCATTGGATCTTCGACGAGCGCGGCAGCGTGCTGGCCCAAAACCAGCAGAACCTCGATCCGCCGCTGCTCAGCCGCGCCGCGCCGCTGCTGGATTCGGGGCGGCTGGTGGGCCGCTTTGTCAGCAGCCGCTCGCTGCTGCCGTTGTTGCAGAGTACGGCGCTGGTGGGCTTGTTCGCCCTGCTGCTAGGGTTGGCGATTTACCTGAGCCTGAATCTGCTGCCCCTGCGCGCACTGAAGCGCACGCTGGGCGCCTTGGGTCAGGAACGGGAGCGCCTGGCCACCATCGTGGACAACGCGGTGGAGGGCATCATCAGCTTCAACGCGGACGGCCTGCTGCAGTCCCTGAACCCGGCGGCGGCACGCATGTTCGGCTACGACAGAGCCGAAGCGCTGGGCCGCAGCGCGGCCGACCTGCTGCCCGGGATCGATATCGTGCGGGCCGGTCTGCCGGACTGGCAAGCGCCGCTGGGCACGCTGGAAGCCGACGGCCAGCGCAAGGACGGCCAGCACTTCCAGATCGAGCTGGCGCTCAGCCAGGCGCTGCTGGACGGCAAGCCGCAGTGGATTGCCATCGTGCACGACATCACCGAGCGCAAGCGCATGGACCAGGCCTTGCACGAGAGCGAGGCGCGTTTTCGCAGCCTGACCGAGATGTCGTCCGATTTCTACTGGGAGAGCGACGCCCAGCACCGGCTTTCGCAGCGCTACTGGGTCGACAAGAAGTTGAGCAGCGCGTCGGTCTTCGGGCACGGCACGCCGATCGGCAAACGGCGTTGGGAACTACCTTATCTGTCGCCCGACGAGGCCGGCTGGCAGGGCCACCGGGCGGTACTGGAGGCGCGGCGGCCATTCCGCCGGTTCGAGTTCTCGCGCCGCGGCGCGGATGGCAGCGAGCGCTACCTGTCGATCAGCGGCAATCCGATGTTCGACCCGTCCGGCGCTTTCCGGGGCTACCGCGGCGTCGGCACCGACATCACGGCGCGCAAGCGGCTGGAGCAAGCCTTGCGCGAAAGCGCGCAGGAACTGCGCCTGTTCGCCGACAACGTGCCGGCCATGACCGCCTCCTGGGACCAGAACCTGTGCTGTAGCTTCGCCAACAAGATGTACAGCGAGTTTTACGGCTTTAGCTCGGACAGCATTCTGGGCCGGCACGTGCGCGAGGTGGCCGGGGAGGAGGCCTACCCGGAGATCGAAGGCTATTTTGCGCAGGCCTTGCAGGGACACCCCGTCACCTACCAAAGGACGCGCAAGCTGGCCAATGGCGAGGCGCGTTACCTGGCCGTCAAACTGCTGCCGCATGTCGGCGACAAGGGGAAGGTGCTGGGCTGTTTTTCGGTGACCATCGACATCACCGAGCACAAGCTGGCGGAGCAGCGCATGCAGCGGGTGGCGCATCACGACAGCCTGACCGGTTTGCCGAACCGCCTGCTGTTCAACGACCGCTTGCAGCAGGCGGTCAGTCTGGCCAAACGCGACCTGCGCCAGTTCGCCTTGCTGTACCTCGACCTGGACCGCTTCAAGCAGGTCAACGATAGCCTGGGGCACACCGCCGGCGACGAATTGCTGCAAGCCGTGGCCGCCAGAATCCGCCGTCAGGTGCGCGAATCGGACACCGTGGCGCGCATCGGCGGCGACGAATTCACGGTCATCCTGTCCGACGTCACGCGGCCCGAGGAAGCGGCAACGGTGGCCCGGAAAATCATCGCCGCGCTGGCGAAACCGTTCCAGCTCGACAGTCAGAAGCAGAGCGTGGAGATCGGCAGCAGCATCGGCATTGCCATCTACCCGTCGGACGCCGGCGACGCCGACGCGCTGGTCAGGGCCGCCGACAGCGCCATGTACAGCGCCAAGCAGCAGGGCAACAGCTGTCGGTTTTGCGGCGCCAGTTAGGTGGAGTGGGCGCTCTCCACAGCCCCGCTTCAAGCCAGTTGCGACAAGGTCTCGGCCAATTCGCGCACGCCAACCGCTTCTATGTTTTCGCTGATCGGATAACGTTCCATCCCGGCATGGACGACGAAGCGCTTGGCGGGTTTCAAGTCTTCGCAGGCTTCATAAAAGCCTCGTGCCGGTTTGGCGGCGCGACTGCGCTTGATTTCGATGGCCCAGCGTGCGCCGCCGGGCAGTTCCAGAAGCAGATCGATCTCAGCCCCACCCGAGGTCCGGTAAAAGCCCGGCACCGTCAAGGTGGGCGCGGCGTTGATCAGGTTTTCGATCACAAAACCTTCCCAACTGGCGCCGACCACGGGGTGCCCCAGCAAGGCGTTGTGGTCCACCAGATTGAGCAGCGCATGCAGTAAACCGCTGTCGCGGATATAGACCTTGGGTGATTTCACCAGACGTTTGCCAACATTGATGTGGTAGGGCTGGAGCCGGCGCACCAATAACAAATCAACCAGCAAATCGGTATAGCGACTCACTGTCTGGCTGCTTACCTCCAAGCCGGCGGCCAGGCGCGAAGCGTTGATCAAGGCGCCCTGGTTGTGCGCCAGCATGGTCCAGAAACGGCGCAGGGTTTCTGCTGGAATGCGCGGGCCGAACATCGGCACATCGCGTTCCAAGTAGGTTCTGAGCAGATCTTTACGCCAGTCCAGACTTTGTCGCTCGTCTGGTGCCAGGTAGCTGTCCGGAAAGCCGCCGCGTATCCACAATGTTTCCCGGGCCTCGGCCGGCAGCTCCAACACGCTCAAAGGTGTCATGTCGATGTAGCTGACGCGCCCGGCCAAGCTTTCACCGCTTTGACGCATCAGGTCGAGCGAGGCGGAGCCCAGCAGCAGGAAGCGGCCCGTGCGCAGTCCCTTGCGGCGGCCTTGGTCAATCAGGCCGCGCAAGGTCAAAAACAGGTCAGGTGCGCGGTGAATTTCGTCTAGGATCACCAGCCGGTCTTCATAGGCGGACAAAAAGACGGCTGCGTTGCTCAGCTTGTCCCTCTCCTGAACGTCTTCCAAATCGAGGTAGAGGGCGTTTTGCAGTTCGCCAATTTGCAGTGCCAAGGTGGTTTTTCCAACTTGGCGCGGGCCGATCAGGACTACACAGGCTTGGCGCGATAGCGCCTGGCGCACCGTGTCAAGAGCTTTTCTGTCTAACATCCTTGCAAATTTACCACGACGTGGTGAATTTGCATAGATATTTTTCTATAAGCGCGCTACATCATCCCCAGCAGCCGCGGGAACCAGGTCGACAGGCCCGGCCAGTAAGTCACCAGCATCAGGAAGCCCAGCATCGCCAGCAGCCAGGGCCAGACCGCCACCGTCAACTCGGTGATGCCCATCTTGGTGATGCCGGAGGCGACGTACAGGTTCAGGCCCACCGGCGGGTGGCACATGCCCACTTCCATGTTGACCACCATGATGATGCCGAAGTGCACCGGGTCTATGCCCAGCTTCATGGCCACCGGGAACAGGATGGGCGCGAAGATCAGCACGATGCTGGACGGCTCCATGAAGTTGCCGGCCAGCAGCAGCATGACGTTGACCGCCAGCAGGAAGGTGATCATGCCCAGGCCGTTGCCCAGCATCCAGTCGGCCAGCGCCTGCGGGATGTTTTCGTTGGCCATGATGAAGGAGAACAGCACCGCGTTGGTGATGATGTAGAGCAGCATGGCCGACATATTGGCCGAGTTCAGCAGCACCCGCGGCACGTCCTTCAACTTCATGTCCTTGTAGACAAAGACCGCCACCACAAAGGCGTAGACCGCGCTCATGGCCGCTGCCTCGGTCGGCGTGAACATGCCGGTGTAGATGCCGCCCATCACGATCAGGATCAGCAGCAAGCCCCAGGCCGAGGTCTTGAAGGCCTTGAAGCGCTCGGCCCAGGTCGCCTTGGGCAGGCGCGGATAGTTGAATTTGCGGGCGCGGTACCAGGTGACGCCGCCCAGCACGCAGGCCAGCGCGATGCCCGGCACGACGCCGGCCATGAACAAGGCGCCGACCGAGGTGTTGGTGGCCACCGAGTACATCACCATCACGATCGACGGTGGAATCAGGATGCCCAGGGCGCCCGAGGTGGTGATGACGCCGGCGCCAAAACTCTTGGGAAAACCGGCCCTGACCATGGCCGGCATCAGGATCGAGCCGATCGCCACCACCGTCGCCGGCGAGGAGCCCGACACCGCCGCAAACAGGGCGCAAGCCAGCACGCCGGCCAGACCCAGGCCGCCGTACCAGTGGCCCACCATGCTGGAGGCAAAGTTGATCATGCGCCGCGCCACGCCGCCGTGCGTCAGGAAGTTGCCGGCCAGGATGAAGAACGGGATCGCCATGATCTCGAACTTCTCGATGCCGGTGAATAGTTTCAGCGCCACCGACTCCAGCGGCACATGGGTAAAACCGAACAGGAAGGTCAGCACCGTCAGACCGAGCGAGATGGAGATCGGCATGCCGGTCAGCATCAGCACCAGCAACAGCACAAAGATGACGGCGGCGTTCATTTCGTGCCCCCTTCGCTGTCCGGTGTCTCGTCCGGGTGCAGGTTGTCCTGCATGCCGTAGGGATTGAGGTCAACCGGGGGCTTCGCCATTTCTTCCTCCAGCCCATCGACGTGGCCATGGTCATGGTGCGGCAGCTCGCCGGTCTTGATGAAACTGACCATCACCTGCAGAAAGCGGAAACACATCAGGCTGCTGCCTAGCGGCACGGCGCTGTAAACCATCCAGGTGGGCCATTCCAGATCCGGCGTGGTGGGGCCTTCCGGAACCCCGTCCAGCGGCAGGCCCAGGATTTTCAACCAGGCGTAATGCGCGCCGTTGTCCCAGACAAAGCCGCTGGCCAGGGCCGCCACGATGCCGGTGAAGACGGCGCCGGCGCAGAGTCCAAAAATGATGAACTTGCCGCGCATCTTGTCGTTCATGCGGTTGATCAGCACGTCGACACCGACGTGAATGCCGGTGCGCACGCCGTAAGCGGCGCCAAACTTGCACATCCAGACGAACATGATGATGGTCAGCTCCTGCGCCCAGCTCATGCTGAGCGACAGCAGCCAGTCCTGCAGGCCTGGTATCGGCAGGCCCGCCGCATAGCGGTGCACCACCGCCACAAAGATGATCAGCGTCGCGGCGCCCATCAGGAAGGTGACCAGCCACTCTTCCAGGTGATCAAGAAATTTCATGCTTTGAACTCCGAACCTGCCCAGGGGTATGAAGAATTTGTCATGCCGGACTCCGATCCGGCATCCGGTGCCACGCACAGACTGGATTGCGGATCTGGTCCGCAATGACAACCGGCTTAGAGCTTGGTCGGATCAAAGCCGGTGGCCTTGTAGAACTCCTTGAGCGTGTCCTTGCCGACGCGGTCCGCCATCTTGATGTGCACCGGGGCCATCGCCTTTTTCAGCGCCATGCGCTCATCCTTGGTCGGTTCGTAAATCACGGTCTTGCCGCTGGCCCTGACGCCGGCCAGCGATTTGTCGTTTTCTTCCTGCGCAATCTGGTTGGCGTAGACAGTGGCTTCCTTCATCGCCTGCTCCAGTTGGCCGCGCACGTCGGCCGGCAGGCCGTCCCAGAATTTCTTGTTGACGATGACGGCATAACCCAGGTAGCCGTGGTTGGTGAGCGAGAGGTGCTTCTGCACTTCATGCATCTTCTGCGTGTAGAAGTTGGAGATCGGGTTTTCGGTGCCGTCCACCACGCCCGTTTGCAGCGCCTGGTAGACCTCGGAGAAAGCCATCACCTGCGGAATGCCGCCGACCGAACGGATCTGCTCTTCCAGCACCTTGGACGACTGGATGCGGAACTTCTTGCCCTTGTAGTCGGCCGGCATCTTCAGCGGCGTGTTGGCCGAGAACGACTTGAAGCCGTTGTCCCAGTAAGCCAGACCCTTGATGCCCTTGGGCTCCAGCTTGGCCAGCATGGCGGCACCGACCGGACCTTGCGTGATCTTGTGCAACTCGGCGGTGTCGTCGAACATGAACGGGAAATCGAAGGCCTCGAACTCCTTCACGCCCAGCGGTCCGAACTTGGCCAGTGACGGCGCCAGCATCTGCACCGAGCCGATCTGCAGGGCTTCCATTTCTTCCTTGTCCTTGTACAAGGCGCTGTTGGCATAGACCTCGACCTTGACCTTGCCCTTGGTCAGTTCGGCCGCCTTCTTGGCAAAGAACTCGGAGGCCTTGCCCTTGGGTGTGTCGGCCGCGACGACGTGGCTGAACTTGATGATGGTTTGCGCGCCGGCGCTCAGGCCAAGCGCCAGCAACATGGTGGCGAGCAGGAATTTCAGTTTCATAGAAGTGTCTCCAAAACGAGGGTTGGTCAAGCTAACGGGCGAAGCTTAAACAGCATTCGACTGTGCGCCAACTGTGGCGTTCAACAGCTAGGGTTAACCCTTGACGCTTTGCTTCAAGGCGTCGCGCATGGCGTCCATCCAGGGCAGACCGATGCGATTGGCCAGCGCCTTGTGCACCGGCTCGACGGCGTGGCGCAGGCGCTCACGCTGGGCCTCGCTCAGGACATGGATGCGGGTGGTGCCGGCCTGGCGCAAGGCCGCCAGCGCTTTCTCGTTCTGGGCGTCCGCGATCTGGTTGCCGTAGCTCAGGGCTTCGCTCAAAGCCTGCCCCAGCAGCTCGCGGTCGGCGGCTGCCAGGCTGAGCCAGAAACGCCGGTTCGCCACCACCGCATAACCCAGATAGCCGTGCTCGGTCAGGCTGAGATCGGATTGCACCTGGTGCATGCCCTGGGTCCAGAAATTGGAGACCGGGTTCTCGGTGCCGTCGACCACGCCGGTCTCCAGCGCGCGCCGGGTCTCGCTGAACGCCAGCGTCACCGGCTGCGCGCCCAAGGCCCGCATTTGCGCCGCGATCACGCGCGAGGCCTGCACCCGCATGCGCAAGCCGACGAAATCCTCCGGTGCCAGCAAGGGGCGGTTGGCGCTCATCTGCTTGAAGCCGTTGTCGAAGTAACCCAGGCCGGTCAGTCCCTGACGGCCCAGGCCTTCCAGCAAGCGCTGCCCCAGCGGGCCCTGCGTGATGCGCCGCACGTCGGCCACCTGGCCGAACAGGAACGGCAGGTCGAACAGCTCGAACTCGGGAAAGCCGATGCGGCCAAACTTGGACAGCGACGGCGCCAGCATGTCCACCGCGCCCAGTTGCAAGGCCTGCATCTCGTCGTCGTCGCCATAGAGCTGGGCGTCCGGGTAGAGCAGCACCCGGATGCGTCCGCCGGAGCGTTGCGCCACCAACTGCTGGAAGCGCAGGGCGGCCAAGCCCTTGGGCGTCTGCTGCGCCACCACATGCGAAAAGCGCAGCGTCACCGGTCGGGTCCGGCCGCGTGCGCCCGTCGGCCAGGCCAGGGTCGAACCCAATGCTGATGCCGTCAGACCGCGCAAGCACAGACGGCGGCGGCTAAGGGCGGGCAAGTCGGGCGCTGGCATGCTGGCTATTATGCGAGGACTTGTTTGCCTCAACAATGGCCAAAACCGAATCCACCGCCGCCGACCAGTCGCTCGACTTTGCGCTGCTGCAACAGACCATGCCCGGGCACGCCAGCCGCAACCGGCGCGCCTTGTTGTGGCTGCTGGGCTTGCTGCTGCTGCTGCTGGCCTCGGTGGTCGCGCTGGTCTTGTACCTCAACACCTTCGAGGCCGACGAGGAGGCACGCAGTCGCGCCGCCGACGCCCAGTGGCTGGAGCAGAGCGTGCAGTTTCATTTCCGCCGGCTGGAAGACGATTTGCTGCTGCTGGCGCGGCAAAGCGTGCTGGGCGCCAGCCACGCCGACAGCGCCCCGTTGCAGGGCGGACTGTTGTGGCGCGAGCCGGGCGTGCTGCTGGCCCATGGCTGGCTGGCAACGGGCCAGGGCAGCGGTGCCCGCGTCGGACTGGCGCGCTGGCAGCAGGACTGGTCGGCGCACCCCGCCAACGCCCAGGCGCTGGCCACCTTGCAGGACACCACCCGCGGCCTGCGGCGCTCCGCCTATGCCGGTTTGATGCTACAGCCCGATGGCCAAGCGACCGATGTGGTCTGGCTGGCCGTGCCTTTCTTCGACCGCGGCCAGTTTGTCGGCAATTACCTGGCCGCCCTGTCGCTGGAGCGCTCGACGGCGGCCCTGGTGCCGACCTGGTTCACGCAGAACCATGCGGTGCATCTGGCGACCGACGAGGCCAAGCCGCCGGCCGACGACACGCGCAGCAAACCACCTTACCGGGCCGCCATGAACCTGGCCGGTACCGATCTGTTCCTGGAAGTGACGCCGCTGGGCGTCCATGCGGCCACCGTGCCGCGCATCTTCTTTCTGGTGGCGCTGCTGTTTTTGTCGGGTATGCTGGTCAGCCTGTGGGCTCTGCGCCGCGACATCGTCAAACGGCAGCAGGTGCAAGCCCTGTTCCAGGCCCAGGTGGCGCTGCGCACGGCCATGGAAAACTCGGTCACCATCGGCTTGCGGGCCTGGGACCGCAGCGGCAAGATCCTGTACGTCAACGAGTCGTTTTGCCGGCTGGTCGGGTACACGGCGTTGGAACTGGTGGGCCGGTCGACGCCGCTGCCCTACTGGCCGGCGGACCAGGCCGACGAACTCGAACTGGTGCACCGCGACATCATCGCCCAAGGCACCCACGAGGACGGGGTGGAAGTGCAGTTCCAGCACCGCGATGGCCACTTGCTGGATGTCTTGATTCATGAGGCACCGCTGACTACCGCCGACGGCCAACAGATCGGCTGGATGAGTTCGGTGCTGGACATCAGCGAGCGCAAGCGCGCCGAGCGCCTGGCGGCGCGCCAGCAGGAGCGGCTGCAGGCCTCGGGCCGGCTGGTGGTGGTGGGGGAGGTGGCCTCGACCCTGGCGCACGAACTCAACCAGCCGCTGGGCGCGCTCAGCAGCTTTGCCAACGGCTTGCTCAACCGCCTGCGCGGCGGCCGCATCACCTTGCCGGAGGTGGTGCCGGTGGTGGAGCGCATGGAGCGCCTGTCCGACAAGGCCGGCCACATCATCAAGCGCGTCAACGCTTTTGTGCGCCGGCGCGAAATGTCGCGCCAGCGGCTGGAGCTGGTGAGCTTCATGCGCGGCACGCTGAGCCAGCACCCGCTACAGCGTCAAGTCGATCTTGAGCTGGCGCTGGGTCCGGCTCCGGTGTGGGTCGAGGCCGATGCCTTGCTGCTGGAGCATGCGCTGCACAACGTGGTCGGCAACGCCTTGCACTGGGCGCCACTGGCCGGCCGCCCGGCGCGCGTGCAGGTGCGCATTGAGCTGGACCAGGGCCTGGCCGGGATGGTGGTGGGCGACAGCGGCCCCGGCGTCGGCGAGGAGCACAAGGAGCAGATCTTCGGCGCCTTTTTCAGCGCCTCGGCCGACGGCATGGGCATGGGGCTGGCGATTTGCCGCTCGGTGCTGGAGGCGCATCACGGCCGCATCGACGTCGGCCGCGATCCGCTCCTGGGCGGTGCCCGCTTCACGCTCTGGTTGCCGCTGTCGGTGGAGGATGCACTCGGTGGCTCGGCGGCGGACAATAGGCCATGAACTGCGCCATTCACATCGTTGACGACGACGCCGATTTTCGCGACGGCCTGGCCTGGCTGTTCGATTCGCGCGGCCACAAGGCCGCCACCTGGGCCGGCGGCGACGTCTTTCTGCAAGCCGTGCGCGCGCGCCTGCCGGACTGGGGCCAGGCCGTGGTGCTGCTGGATATCCGGATGGAGCCGCTGTCGGGCCTGAGCACCTTCGAGGAACTCAAGGCCCTGGGCTGCCCCTGGCCGATCCTGTTTTTGACCGGCCACGGCGACGTCAGCATGGCGGTGGCGGCGGTCAAGAACGGGGCCTGGGATTTTCTGGAAAAACCGTTTCAGAACAACGTGCTGGTGGATAAGGTGGAGCAGGCGTTGGCGGCGGCCTCCGCCATGAGCGACCAGCAGCGCCAGGCCCAGCGTCTGCGCCAGGCACTGGCCAGCCTGAGCCTGCGCGAACGCGAAGTGCTGGACGAGCTGATCAAGGGCAACTACAACAAGACCATCGCCGACCACCTGGGCATTACCCCGCGCACGGTGGAGTTTCACCGCGCCAACATCTTCAAGAAAATGGAAGTCAGCTCGGCCATCGAGCTGGCGCACAAACTGGGCCGTTACGAGGCTTAGAACTTGTCCGTAAATAATTGGGGGTCGCGCCGGGGCCGGAACATATCCGGTTACCAGTCTTGCATCTGCGGTGCAGACTTTCACCAGCGTGGCCCGTACCATGAGTCTTTAAAGGAAGTCCCATGGCGATCACACCTCATTTCTTCAACAAACGCGAACCCCTGAACCCGGTGCGCCAAGGCACTCCCGCGAGCCATCCCGCCAGCGGCGTTGCCTCTGGCGGCGCCAGTGCCCCACCGACCGTGATGCCCGTCGCGGCGAATCCTGTGGCGCCCAGTGCGCCGGCCAGGGAGAGCGGCAGCAAACTGACGGTCGGACCCAACATCAAGCTCAAAGGGGTGGAAATTACCGATTGCGACACCTTGCTGGTCGAGGGCATGGTGGAGGCGACCATGGATTCGCGGCTCATGCAGATTTCGGAACAGGGCGCCTTCAAAGGCTCGGCCGAGATCGATCTGGCCGAGATTCATGGCCAGTTCGAGGGCAACCTGACGGTGCGCCAGAAGCTGGTCATCCATGCCACCGGCAAGGTCACCGGCAAGGTTCGCTACGGCAAAATCGTGATCGAGGAGGGCGGCCAACTGACCGGCGACATCCAGTCGGGTGCCGTCGCCGTGGCCAGAGCCGTCAGCCCGGAAAAGTCGGGTTTGTCGGTGGTGGCCTGAGGCGGGTCGGGTCGGGCTCCGGAGCGGCCGGCGCCCGGCCGCGCCTCAAGGCGTCTGCAATTTGAAAACGGGCAGCCGTTCGCCGACCGGCATGCCGCGCGCGTTGACGATGGCCTGCGCGCGCCAGGGCTTGAGTTCTTCGCGCTGCGCCGCGTCGAGCCAGCCCAACTGGTCCAGCACTTCGACGCTGGCGGCAAACAGGGCCGGCTTGTTGGCATCGATGATCTTGATGGCAAAAGCCTCGCCGCGGCTCTTGCTGCCTATGACCTGCACGCCGTCGGCGCCGATCTTGCTGACCCAGTCGCCGCGCCCGGCGCGCATGAAAGCCAGGTCGTTGCGGCCAGTGCCCGACACCAGGTCCGGATGCGCCGTCATGGCTTCGCTCAGAGCGGCAAAACTTGCGCCGAACTGGGCATCTTTCTGACCGCTGGCCAGCCGCGCGTAGCCGTAGGCCAGGCGTGACAGCGGCAAGGCATAGTTGGGTGCCGAGCAGCCGTCTATGCCCATCTTGAAGTCGTTGGCGTCCATGCCGACGGCGCGTGCCACGTCGCGCCGGATCGCCTGCTGCAGCGGGTGCGCCGGATCGGTGTAGTCGTCCTGGCTCAAACCGTGCTGCACGCAATAGGCCAGAAAGCCGGCATGCTTGCCGCTGCAGTTGTTGTGCCGTTCGTCAAACGCCATGCCGGTCAGCGGCGCCGCGTCGCTCAGCGTGAACGCCATCGGCACATGGCAGCCGCAGCGCAGCGCCTTGTAGCCCAGGCCGGCTTTGTCCAGCATGCCCTGAACCACCGCCACGTGTTGCGGCTCGCCGTTATGGCTGGCGCACAGCAGCGCCACCTGCTCGGCGGCAAAACCGAACTGGCGCGGTCCGTCGGCCTGCATGAAAGGCAAAGCCTGCAAGGCCTTGAGGGTGGAGCGCGAGAAGGTCAGCCAGTGCGCATCGCCGGCTTGCGCCAGCAACTTGTTCTGGGTGTTGACAACCGCCACGGCACCGAAGTGCAGACACTCCAGGGTGCCGCCACGGTTGAGTTGGATCAGGGGGACAAGGTTCATTGTGAAAAATTCTTTCGCTCAACGTTGGCGGGATTTCCAGCTCACGTATTTCATCATCAGGCGCTCCAGCAGGGGTGTCTTGCCGTGCGCCGCGTCCGGCTCGGTGCCGGCATTATCGACGCTGGCCGACAGATCGATGGCACCACCGCCGGGCGCGTACATGGCGGCAAAGATGTCCAGCACGCGGCGTTTGACCAGGCCGCGCAGCGGCACATGCGACAACATGCCGTAGGTGGCGGCGCTGCCTTGCTGCGCCAACTCCGGGTGCGAGCGCACCGTGGCAACAGCGGCTTGCAAATCCGCCAGATAGGCATCGACCACGGCCAGATGCTGGGCCGTCACCATGGCATGCAGGCCGTCCGGATTCTGCAACCGGTTGATGCTCCAGCCCCGGGCGTCCATCTGGTCGCCGACGGCAAAAATATTCACCGCCGGGTCGATGGAACCATAGGCCAGCAAAGGCCCTTGCGGTGCCACCAGCAGCTTCAGGCCGGCGATGGCTTCGATGCCGGCACTCAGACGGTCCACCGCTTCGCAAGTGCGCGCCGCCAGCTCGCGGTAGCCCGACTGGCCGAAATACTGCAGCGTGGCCCAGGCGGCGGCGTAGGCGCCACCGGGTCGCGTGCCCAGCAGGGCCGGTGAGGCAAAGACGCCGCCCGGCCAGTCCTGGTAAACAAACATCTGGTGCTTCAAATAGTCCAGGTTGCGGTAGCTTATGGTGGAGGCGCCCTTGGCGGCAAAGCCGTATTTGTGCAGGTCGGCCGAGATCGAGGTGACGCCGGGGACCCGGTAATCCCACAGCGGCAGCGCTCGCCCGTTCAGCTCCATGAAGGGCAGGATGAAGCCGCCGACGCAGGCGTCCACATGCAGCGGGATAGCGTGCCTTTGTGCAATCTCGCCCATCGCCTCTATCGGGTCTATGGTGCCGTGCGGGTACTCCGGCGCCGAGCCCAGAATCATCACCGTGTTGCGGTTGATCAGGCCTTCCAGCCGGCTCACGTCGGCGCGCAGTTGCGCGTCCAGCGGCAGCAGGCGAAGCTTCACGCCAAAGTATTCCGAGGCCTTGAACCAGGCCACGTGGGCGGTCACCGGGATGATCATCTCGGGCTTTTTCACGCGGCGTTGGCTGGCCGCCAGATCGCGGTAGGTTTTCACCGCCAGCAGGCAGCTCTCGGTGCCGCCGGAGGTCAGCACACCGCAGGCCTCTGCCGGGCCGTGCAGCAGGTGGGTGGTGATGCCGATGATCTCGTTCTCGAAGCGCTTGAGGCTCTTGAAGGCGCTCGGGTTCAAGCCGTTGGCGCCGGAGAAGGCCTGGTAGGCCTGGCCCAGAAACTTCTCGAAATCCTCGTCCAGGTAATAGCTCAGGCTCCACAGGCGGCCTTCCTTGTACTTGGGGTCGAGGCTGGCGAAGCCCTTGAGTTCGTCCAGAATCTGCGCCGCGGCGCGGCCGCTTTGCGGCAGGCTGTTACTCATGACCGAACCTCTCTGTCATCGCCCTCACGCATGCGCCAGCTCAGCAGGCCCATGGTGACAGAAGCCGCGGCCGCCGCCACCACAATGGCCAGCAAGGCATGGTCGAAATTGCCGCTGGCCGAGACGATGGCGCCCGGCACCACGCTGCCGATGACGCCGCCGATCACCAGGCTGATGCCGTTGTAGGTGCCGGTGGCGGCACCCACCTCGGAGTCTCTGGCCAGCTTCTGCACGGTGGCGTGCTCCTGCGCCTGGAAAGCACTTTGGCAGAAGACCGCCAGCGCGAACAGCGCCACCATGCTGCTCAGCGACTGGGCCGCTATCGCCTGGTACAGCACCAGCGCCGCCAGCAGGAAGCCGATGCTGGACAGCAGCACGCGGCGCCGCAATCTGTCGCCCAACCAGGCCAGTGCCAGGGTGCCGACGATGCCGGCGCTGAAGACCAGCGTCAGCGGCCAGCCCAGGGCTGCGAAGTCTATGCCTTTGGCGCGCACGAAATAAGTCGGCAGCCAGCCCAGGATGCCGAAGCCGCAAAACGCATTGAGCACGCCGCACAGCACGTACAGCCAGTAGTCGGGACGGCTGCGGAAACTGTGCTCGCCGCGAGCCGCCGCCGGCGCGCCGGGCCGGCCGTCCGGCACAAAGATCAGCACCAGCGGCAGCGCCACCAGCAGGCCCGCGGCGCCGATGATGACAAAGCTGGCGCGCCAGCCGTAGGCGCTGATGATGGGCACGGTGATCAGCGAGCCGATGGCGGTGGCAATGATCAGGCCGACGTTCCAGGTGGCGTTGGCGCGAGCGCGCACCGCGCTTGGAAAATGCCGTGCCGTAATCACGCCCATCATCGGCACGTGCACCGATTCGGCCAGCCCCAGCAGCAGGCGCAGGCCGATCAGGAGCGCCAGCGAGCCGCCCAGCGGCCCCATCGCCATGCTGACGCAGGAAAAGCCCAGGATCACGATCAGCAGGCTGCGCTTGGCGCCGAAGCGCTCGGCAAGGCCCGCCAGCAACACTTGCGCCAGGCCGTAGCTCAGGAAAAACGCGCCCAGCAGGTACTGGCCGTACTCACCGAGCTGCTGGTCGCTCCAGCGCAGCTCGTTGGCCATCTGCGGCAAGGCAAACGAAATCGCATTGCGGTCCAGATAGTGGATGACAAAGGTCAGCGCAAAGATCAGCGGAATGTGCCAAGGCAGTTTGGTGGCAGGAGCTGGCATGTGGAGTTTCCCGGAGCTGCCGGGAATACTACTTCACTTGAAGACCTTCGGTATATATTGTGGCTGTGCGAGGGCTAGGCCTTACCCAGCAGGCGGCGCGACAGCAAAGCCTGCATGTCCCGGCGACCGTCGACAATCAGATGGATATAGACCTTGAGGTCCTGCACCCGGTAAATAACACGATAGGGCTTGAACGAAGTCTGCCGGTAATCCCGAATACCCAGTTCGAGCAACTCCCTGGGGTAGGTACCGCGCTCGGGAAACTGCGCCAGACTTTGTGCCACTTCGAGCAGGCGATCCAGCACACGGTTGGCATTTGCAGCGCAGTCAAACTCTGCGATGTAGTCGTAGAGATCCTCCAGATCCTGCTCCGCACCCTCGGTGAGCAGGACCTCGTGGCGATGCGATGACATCAAGGCGCTGCCAGTTTTGCCCGCAGTCGTGCCACAACCTGAGTCACCGGCTTGACCTTGCCCGCCTCGATCTCCTGCTTGCCCAGGGCAAGAATTTTTAGCAGTGCCAGGGTTTCCTGGGTTTTGTCATAGGACGCAATATCCTGAATCACCGCCTTGGCCTCGCCATTTTGCGTGATGATCATGGGCTCGCGTTGCTCGGCGAGCTGAAGTAGCACCTGTGCTGCGTTGGCCTTCAAGTAGCTGATAGGTTGGATCTGGGTGCGATAGCGCATGGGGTTTCCGTGATTGGTAAGTGAACCAAATATAGTCTTTATTTGGGCCGACCGCAACACAAAAAATTCCCCCAAGACGTCCCCAAGAACGACTCTATTGCGGTCGCACCATCTTGCACTGGGTGCCTTGCGCCAGCTCGTTGCCGCTGTAGACGGCGTCGGTGCGGAAACCGTAGTTGGTGCCTTCCCAGCCGACCTTCACCGCCTTGCCGTCCACCGGCGCAATGGTGTTGACCACTTGCGGCAGCAGCAACTGGTGGTCTTCGGCGCGCATGCGCACCGGCCCCACCACCGACTCAAAAGTCAAGTCCTCCAGGGCGTGGGCGATTCTGCCGGCGTCCAGCGACTGCGCCTTGTTGATGGCCATCGCCAGCAGCAGCGGCGTGAACTCGATGCGCGGCGCCAGGAAGTCCTTGCCGGTCTTGGCTTTATAGGCTTTGGCCAGGGCTTCGGCCCTGGGTGCGTCGGCCTGCCCCGGGTGCCACTCGGCGACCCAGGTGAGCTGCCCCAGCTTGGCCTGCGACACCGCCAGCACGGTGCCCGGAATGGAGCCGGCGCTGTGGTTGAAATAACGGAAGTTGGCGCCAGCGTCGCCGCCCGCTTTCAGCAGCAGCGTCATGTCCTGGCCCCAGTTGCCGCTGATCACGCTATCGGCGCCAGTCGCCTTGATCTTGGAGATGTAGGGCGAGAAATCCTTGACGCGGCCGATGGCGTGGAAATCCTCGCCGACAAACTTGATGTCGGGGCGCGCCAGCGCCACCATTTCCTTGCCGTAGGCGGCCCACTGCCGGCCATGCGCGTAGTCCTGGTTGAGCAGGTAGATGTTCTTGATATCGGGTTGCTTCTTGATGTAGTTGGCCAGTGCCTTCATCTTCATCGCGGTATTGGCTTCGGTCTGGAAATGCCAGAAGTTGCAGCGCTTGCCGGTCAGGTCCGGGTCTATCGACGAATGGTTCAGCACCAGCACGGCCTGCTCCGGGTGGCGCTCGTTGTGCTTGGCCACGGCGTCCACCAGGGCCGCCACCACCGACGAGCCGGAGCCGCCGGTGACGATGGCGCGCGCGCCCTGGTCGATGGCGGCCTGCAGGGCATTCTGGCTTTCCTGCGCCGACAGCTTGCTGTCGAACTTGAGCAACTCCAGCTTGGTGCCCTTGAGCACGCCACCCTTGGCATTGACCTCGCCGACGCCGTACTGCACGTGGCTCAGCATCAGCTCGCCGACATTGGCGAAGGGACCGCTCAAGGGGTCGATATAGGCCAGCTTGAAAGTCTGCTGGGCCTGGGCCGCGCCGGCCACCAAGCCGATGGCCAGGGCGATGGGGGTGATCAGTTGTCTCTTCATGGTTTTTTCCTTCGGGTTGGGGAATCTTTTGCGGATGGGGCGGCTTGCCGCAGGCCGATCACGCGCCACGCCAGGCGGGAGAGTTCGCGCACCATTTCCTCGGGGTTCAGGCGGCCGTCGGGCCGGTACCAGGCGTAGAGAAAACCGGGCAGGCTACAGGCCGCCAGGGCGGTGATGCGGGTCTCCATAAAGTCGAAGCTGCCGTCGCGCCGGCCCTGCTCCAGCAGCGCACACAAGCGGTCGTAAAAATGGTGCGCCAGCTTTTTCTGCGCCGCCAGGTATTCGGGGCGATAGACCTGCGGTTCGCGGTACGGGAAAAAAGCCGCCGGGTAATGGCTGATGGTGGCGCGGATCAGCCGCTCCAGGCCCTCGGTCACCTTCACCTCGGCCGGTCGCACATCGTCGTCTGGGAAGTCCATGGCCGTGAAGCAGGCCACCGTCGGGCGCCAGGACAGGGTCTCGAAAATTTCCTGCTTGTTGTGAAAGTAGTAGTAGACAAACGGCTTGGTCAGGCCCAGTTCGCGCACGATCTGTTCGATCGTGGTGTTGGCGTAGCCTTGACTGGCGAACAGGCGTTCGGCCACCTTCAGGATGCGCTCGCGCTTTTCGTCGGTGCCGGGCGTGGCGGCTTTTTGTCGGTGGCCGCGGGGTCGGGCAGGGGATGCGGTCATGGTTGGCTTGTCACCTTTGTTCTACCAGTTAGTAGAATTATTCTACCGATTGGTATATATTGGCAAGCGCCCGAACCCTTGCAACCTTACGTACTTACCCTGAAAGTGACACCATGGAGACAGCACAAACCCCCAAGCTCGACGTCCCCCTGCACGACTACCTGCGCGCCCATGCCCGCCAGCAGCCCGACAAAGCCGCTTACCTGTGGTACGGGCGCGCCATCAGCTACGCCGAGCTGGACCGCGCCAGCGATGCCTTCGCGGCCCGGCTGGCGGCGCTGGGCGTCAAGCAGGGCGAGCCGGTGGCGCTGTTCCTGAACAACTGCCCGCAGTACGTGATGGCGCATTACGCCATCCAGAAGCTGGGTGCCATCGTCTGCCCCTGCGGCCCGCTGAACAAGGAGCACGAGCTGCTGTACCAGCTGGACGATCTGCAGGCGCGCGTCATCATCGCCGCCGACAACCTGCTGCCGGTGGTGGCGCAGGTGCGCCCCAAGACGGCGCTGACGCACGTGTTTGGCGTGCGCTACGGCGACTTGCTGCCGGAGCAGCCCAGCGTCGACGTGCCGGCCGAACTGCTGGCGATGAAAAAGCAGGCGCAGCCGCTGCCCGCCGATGTCGAGGATTTTTTGCTGGCGACCCAGGGCCACGCGAAGCCGCCGGCGGTCAAGATCGAGATGGACGATGTGGCCTTGATGACCTACACCTCGGGCACCACCGGCCTGCCCAAGGGCGCCATGCTGAGCTACCGCAATGCCCTCTACAAATCGGCGGCGGCGGCCAACTGCAACGGCGTCGCCCAGGGCGATGTGCTGCTGGCGGTGGCGCCCCTGTACCATATCGCCGGCATGGTGATGGGCATCAACGTCACCGTGTTCACGGGGGCTACCTCGGTGCTGCTGTTCCGCTTCGATCCGGCGGCCACCTTGCAAGCCATCGCACGGCACCGCGTCACCTGGTGGTACAGCATCGCGCCCATGAATGTGTTTGCCATGCAGGTGCCGGGCGCCAAAGACTTTGATCTGTCTTGCCTGCGCATGAACCCGGTGACCAGCTTCGGCATCGTCTTTACCGAAGCACTGGCCAAGCAGTGGCAGACTTTGGCCCCCAACTGCAAGTCGTTCGAGGCCGCTTACGGCCTGAGCGAAACGCATACGGTGGACACTTACATGCCGCACGACGCGATCCGCTGGGGCACCCAGGGCAAGGCGATTCCGGGCAACCAGATCCGCATCCTGGATGCCGACACTGGCCATGCCTGCGCCGTCGATGAAGTCGGCGAGATCGTGCTGCGCAGCGCCGGTGTTTTCAAGGGCTACTGGAACAAGCCGGAAGCCACCGCCAAGACCTTGCGCGAGGGCTGGGTCTACACCGGCGACATGGGCAAGCTTGACGCCGACGGCTACCTGACTTTCATCGGCCGCTTCAAGGAGATGATCAAGGTCTCGGGCTACAGCGTGTTTCCGGAAGAGGTGGAAACTATTCTCGTCAAGCACCCGGCGATTGCGCAGGCGGCGGTGATCGGCGTGCCCGACCCGGACAAGGGCGAAGTGGTGAAGGCCTTCGTTGTGCTGAAACCGGGCCAGAGCGCCAGCGCCGCCGACATCGTGGCCTGGTCGCGCGACAACATGGCCACCTACAAGGCGCCGCGCGAGGTGGCGCTGATCGCCGCCCTGCCCACCACCGGTGCCGGCAAAGTGCTGCGCCGTTTGCTGAAGGATCCGGCCTGAGCCGAGGCTGCCAGTACCTCAACAGAAAACAAGTCAATGATTGAAATCCGTTCCCCCCTGCAAGCGCAGATCGTCCGTTGGCAGGTGCCAGCCGGCACTGCCGTCAACGCCGGCGACCTGCTGCTGATCCTGGAAGCCATGAAGATGGAGCACGAGGTGCGTGCCGAACAGGGCGGCCGCCTGGTCGAACTCTTTTTTGACGCCGGCGCCCTGGTGGCCGAGGGCGAACTGCTGGGCAGTCTGGAGCGGGTCACGCAAAGTGCCCCGCAGGCGCTACCCGCCGCAGCCGCGCTGGCGGCGCCGCAGCAAGTTACCGCCAGCGTCCGGGCCGACCTGCAACGCATGCTGGAGCGCCATGCGCCTACGCTGGACGTCAACCGTCCGGAGGCCGTCGCCAAGCGCCACGCCTTGGGTCAGCGCACGGCGCGCGAGAACATCGCCGACCTGTGCGACGCCGACTCCTTTCTGGAATATGGCGCGCTGGCCGTGGCGGCGCAGCGCAGCCGCCGCTCGGCCGAAGACCTGATCAAGAACACCCCGGCCGACGGGATGGTGACCGGCATAGCCAGCATCAACCGGACGCTGTTCGAGCCGGAGCGCAGCCGCGCCGTGGTGATGGCCTACGACGCCAGCGTGCTGGCCGGCACGCAAGGCATGCGCAACCACCAGAAGACCGACCGCATGCTGGGCATTGCCCTGCAACAGAAGCTGCCGGTGGTGTTGTTTGCCGAAGGCGGCGGCGGCCGGCCCGGCGATGTCGACATGCCTATCGTGGCCGGCCTGCATGTGGCCACCTTCGCCAGCTTTGCGCGCCTCAATGGCCAGGTGCCGGTGCTGGGCATCGTCGCCGGGCGCTGCTTTGCCGGCAACGCGGCGCTGCTGGGCTGCTGCGACGTCATCATCGCCACCCGCGCTAGCAACATCGGCATGGGCGGCCCGGCCATGGTGGAGGGCGGCGGCCTGGGCGTCTTCAAACCCGAGCAGATCGGCCCCAGCGACGTGCAGCACGGCAACGGCGTCATCGATATTCTGGTGGCCGACGAGAGCGCGGCGGCGGCCGCGGCGCGGCATTACCTGTCGTTCTTCCAGGGCCTGGTCAAGGACTGGCAGGCGCCCGATGCGGCGGCCTTGCGCGACGTGGTGCCGGAAAACCGCTTGCGCGTCTACGACACGCGCGCCGTCATGACGGGCATCGCCGATCAGGGCAGCCTGCTGGAACTGCGCAGCGGCTTCGGCAAAGGCATACACACCGCGCTGGCGCGCATCGAAGGCCGAGCGGTGGGCCTGCTGGTCAACAACCCGCTGCACCTGGGCGGCGCCATCGACGCGGATGCGGCCGACAAGGCGGCGCGCTTCATGCAGCTGTGCAACGCGCACGGCCTGCCGCTGGTCAGTTTGGTGGACACGCCCGGCTTTATGGTGGGGCCCGAGATCGAGACCCGGGCGCAGGTGCGCCATGTCAGCCGCATGTTCCTGGCGGCGGCGCATCTGCGCGTGCCCTACTTGAGCGTGGTGCTGCGCAAGGGCTACGGCCTGGGCGCCATGGCCATGACGGCGGGCGGCTTTCATTCGCCCCTGTGCACGGTGGCCTGGCCCACCGGCGAGTTTGGCGCCATGGGCCTGGAAGGCGCGGTGCGCCTGGGCTTCCGCAAGGAGCTGGAAGCACAGCCGGAAGGCGCGCAGCGCACGGCCTTGTACGAGCAACTGGTGGCCCAGCAGTACGAAAAAGGCAGCGCCCTCAACATGGCCGCCACGCTGGAAATCGACGCCGTGATAGACCCCGCGCAAACCCGCGCCTGGCTGCTGGGCGCCCTGCAGACGCAGCGCGAGTTGCCGCCGGCGCAGGGGCTGGCGATTGACGCCTGGTAGGGCGGCCGTTGCGCTGGCGTGCAGCTACAAAGTTGTCATCCCGGCGCCGGCCGGGATCCATGTTTCTTTGCCAAATACGTTCTGGGCAACGCCGGGTTGCGCAGACTAATAAAGCATCCGTTTGTTCACACGAACTGCATACGCAAAACCAGCAGGTACACCATCCTCCAGCTTGATACCCGTCGTGTACTCGGGGTGGTAGAACGTAGGCTGCGTGTAGAAGACTTGGGCGTTCATCTTTATTGCTTGTAAACACATTGCAATGGAGTGCGCCTTTGGCCCGTAAGGCGCAAAAACAGTCCCGATCGATCCATTCCTTGTAATGCAGTCAATGCGATCAAAACACCCCGACACATCATTCGCACCCACTCGGGCAAGCTGCCGTTCATCTGTCAACTTTAGTCCCAGCTCGATTTGCCGAACAAATTCCCAAGAGCGCTTGATGTTGGCTGGCGCAGCTGGGAATGGGAACAGCACGGACACCTGGATGCTGCTTTCGTTGTAATCCTTTTTTAGCCAATCAGGTAGGCTGAATGGAAGGAAGCCCGCGCCAACAACAACTCGCTTGACGGGCTTCTCTGGACCTTCAGACGCAGGGCCAAATGTTTGGATATGCGCCCAGTCGTCCGGGTCGTATGCCAGATCCTCCTCTGTATATCTCTCTGGCGACATGCAGGTAACGATCAAATTCTCAACATCAACAGAATCAACAAGCCACCGAATCATGGGAAAGAAGAATCGTTCCGGAAGGCATGTCACGTCCAAGATAACGCTCTTTTTGTGCTCACCTGTAGCCCACTGTCCAACCTGTTTTTGCAAACGCCGAACCGGATCAAGAAGCTCAAACTCAAGGAGTTCGTGCGAATAACTTGCCACATCCGCTTGCCAAAGCAATCTATTCGCCTTGCGGCGCGCATCACTTTGAACACGAAACTTCGACTGTTCATCAACAATTTCTAGAAACGCAGCGTGGCCTAACGTAAACGAATGGGCGCTGTGGCGCAGCATCGATAGACAACGATCTTGTGTGCTTATGGCGCCAATCAACAGCCACTTTTCAGCTCGCAAAGCATCCATCTGCAGAAGCCACTTCGGCTTCCCCCATGGTCGAAGTGCGCCATTAATCACCATCCAACTCCGACCACAAACCCGGTTGTTGCAATGATGAGGTGGCGGCAACGATGCGAGTATTGCCATTGAGCCAATTCCTTATTTGTGCACTCTTGACGTATTCGGGCTCTTTGGTATGGATGGCTGGTATGCGAAAGTAAGGACTCAAAATTGGCGCTAGGTAGTACTTAGTGCGCTTCTCGCCCTTCTTTTTCGACGTATGTGATGTTTCGAAAAGATCGCCAAAACTCGCCGCTTCCCGCAGGAACAAGCGAATGTCTTGCTCGTTTTCGAGTTCAACGTCTGAAATTGATATCCCATTTTCACCGGGATAAGACATGGACTTGTCATTGATCAGGTTTGAGTAAAAGTGCTCACCCAGAACGTCTACAAATTTTTTTCTCTGCCGTGCATTTGGCCCTTCGATTTGCTTACTCCGCCATTCAATGCTCGCCTCCATGACGCCTTGACTCTGCACATCCCCATCAATCGGGAATGTGAATTCATCATCAGCTGCCCCTCGGTTATCACGCAACCAGGCATCCCAAATGTGTTGGAGCAAAAACAGAAAAATTAGAAGGTGTCCACCACAAAGATTCAGGACGTCATCCTCGCCACTCCACAACAGCGCCTGCCTGTGCGCCGAAGCAATTTGCATCAGTGCTTGATGGTTGCGTTCCTTTTGCCAGTAGGGTTGCTTGGCCCATGGGACCGTACCCGCAACTGGGACTGGCGGCATAGCGCCAACTTTTTTCTTGTCTGAGCCAATCTTTTGACGAAGCCACGCACAGCATAGCCAAGCCTGTAACACGTCAAATTGTCCAACCCGCGATATGTATTCCTTCCACTCATCCGTTACAGCGGCTGGCAAATCATCAATTGCCTTGCCGATAATCGCACGCATGCCGGTTTCGGTGGAGAAATACTTTTTCGCTCTCTCCGGTGGTTTGAGGCTTTGACCCATCGCCGCTGATAGGTCAATCGCTACCCCGCCTCGGCAATACTCGCTTCGCTTCAATCGGCGCTCAAAGATATCGCGAGCAAACTTCGGGAAGATCCACGTTCGCGAATTCTCACGACGACGAAAAGTCTCTTCCATATCGACCACGTCAAAATCGCGTTTCAATTCCAAAACATCGTCTGTTTTAAAAATCCTGGGAGGGGAGGGCCAGCCGTGCTTGCGCGTACCGATGCGATAGGAAACTCGCCCGTCACGCGCCGCTAGGGCCTTATGAATCAGTTGCTGGCACCCGGTTCCAAATGCCTTGTCAAGCACATTGAGCGTTGTTAACTGCTCATATTGATCAATGCGGATGAAAACCTTGACATCTTCTTCCAGCACTCCGGCATTTCGCAACGCCTGTGCAGCTTTCAGGACTGGGTCGCCAATGACGGTTTTAGTTTCGCTGATATTGGCAGGTACTTGCGTGGTATTCAAGTTTATAAACAAGCGGTAGTGCTTAATACGCGTGGCTAATTTTTGATTGAGTTGCGCAATGCTTTCAACACCGTTCAACGCGCCAAACCAACAGGGCTCTGCCGCAAGCTGTTTTGCGAACTTGTCTAGATTTCCAACATTCGAGTTAACGCCAACTTCATTCAAAACCTTTGTATTTCCAGAATCAATCAGCTCTTGCACAGATGCAACCATGTCAACGACGATCAAGCAATTAATAAAGTCTGCGAAAAGCAGTTGCAACTCTTGAACCTCCCGTCCACTAGTCTCTTCCTCCAAGTGTTGGGCAAATTCAAGGGCTCCGCACTTGCGCAAGTTAATCCCCGCACCGATGAAGCGAGAGAGATTTTTGGGAACTGGGAAATCTAGCTTTGCCCTGGCATACGCCAAGCGTGATTCTGGACGCAACAGGTTAAGCAGCATCGTCTTACCTGTGCCTTGCGCGCCCAAGACGATGACGTTCCCTGGCTCGAACATTACGTGCGAGTAATCGACGATTATTGGACTAAACAACTCCACCAGTGCATCTTCGGAAATCGTTTCGCTGAGATAGAGATCGTGAAAAGGATTGCTTGCCATCGGTTACCTTTACACCCGACTATGCCGGGGGAAAATGGGGTGCCAAGTATTCTCGGGCGGACGCCAATGAATGAGGGGTAGCGTGTTGTCAGGTGTGTTGCTGTACATCACCACGAGACCTCCGGTTGGATCGGAATGCGGGAAGCCAAACGGGTCATATGGCTTCTCCAAACCTGGTAGTCGACCACCACTGACTTTGGAGTAACTCTTGTTTATCAAATTCCGCAAGGGACTGATGTATGGGTTGGGTTCGGCATAAGGGCTTTGGTTGAGGGTCAGGAAGGCGTCGTTTGGCAACTCCATCGCAGCTTCATACCGTAACGACCCAGCCCTTTGTGCGCACAGCTCAGCCTCGAGTTGGCGCGCGCTCACAACGCCTTTTGGGCAAATAACTAGGGGTACAAAAAGTACCTTCAAATCATGTACCTTGGTCGCGGCAAAGCGCACTGCAGATAGTGATTGAGAACCACCACCGACAAAGTCTTCAAGTAAAACTAGTCGTTTAATGTTGTTATTTGCGCAGTATGCATTTATTTTGTCGGTGTCTCCGAGCTTTAGAAGCGAATGCCAATCAGGGCGCAAATTCGCGCCGGCTGCTAGATTGTTTACGTGAAAGAATGCATTGACTCGGAAGCTGTCAGTAACCGGGCAAAACCAGGTTTCGCCAGCGGCAGCACTCAACTTTTCTTGCCCATCGGGTGCAAATACATCTATCTGACTTGTATCAATCAACCATCGGGCAATAGGGCCTTGGTAAGCACTTCTGTACAGCTCTTCAAACTCGACTGGGCCTAAGTACAAAATCTCCACAAGCAGTTGGAATAGCAACTGCTTCTCAGCATCCAAAGGCACGTTATCTAGCCAATGCTTCAATCTCGCCCAGAAGTCTTCAGGACCAAACTTATTGGGTTCATAAGTCTTATATAGCCATCGCTCTAGGTGGTTGATTTTCTGGTTGACCTTTGTGAGATCCCTATTTATTGACCAACTGCGTACTAGCTGCTCTATTGACTCGTGCATGGCTTTGCTCTCACAAAAGACGACGCACTAACCCTGCAACTGCATGGGCAACGGGTGGCGGGACAGCGTTGCCTATCATCCGGAATTGCTGCACTGCAGTCCCGCTGAAAATGAAATCGTCGCCAAAGCCTTGCACTCTGGCTGCTTCGCGGACAGTAAATGCGCGGTTTTCAGTAGGATGAAGAAACAGCCGATGATCACCGAATCGGGTGTCTACCGTGCGCGTTGGGGAATCCAAACGCTGGCGCCGATACTTACCGTTAAAGGTGTGTGTCAGATCGACGTACGGGCCGACTTTGCGCAGATAACCTTTCGCTAGCAGCCGTTGTAACACCTCGCCTCCAAATTGCCTCTTTAGCAGCGCGACACTGACTGGGTCTGCATCACCGAAATCCCTGCGCCGTAGCTGTCGTCGCAACTTTAACGTCGTATCTAAAACTTCCCGCTCTAGTTTGTTTGTGCGACCAAAAACACCCGGAATGTGCCAAGTGTGTATTGACAAGTCTCCGCCGCGAGAATTTGTAAGTTTTTGCCCTTGGCCAATGCGGCTAGCGATCTTGAAGTCATTCGAATCGGGACTTAGAAGGATTGGCTCATGATTTGCCACGCCGTCGAGGTTTGCAAGCGCATCAGACAGCACCTTTTTAGTCTTGGACTCAAGGACAAGCTCCTGCGTAGCGTTGGTGCGCCACGCGATAAGAAAGATGCGTTGCCGCTTTTGAGCAACACCAAAATCAGAACTGTCAACTCGCAGGTCGCCGGTACGATACCCCAAAGCACGTAGCTGCTGATGCAGCGTATCCCAGAAAGTAGCGTGAGATCCCGAAATTGCGCCGAGTACATTCTCCGCAACAATTACCTTCGGCTGCAACTTTTTAGCAATGCGGGGCGCAACAAGTAGCAATGAGTTTCTTGGATCATCGACTTTTCGCAGTCCAGCAGTAGAGAACCCTTGGCACGGTGACCCAGCAAGCAAGATATCGATTGGTTCAGTCAATGTCGGATCACCGCAAGACAGGTCGAGCTCCTGCACGTTTAGCTTCAAATTTCGCTTCAAGACAGCAAGAGCAGCAGCATCAATATCGACGCTCAAAATCCCTTTGAAACCTGCTTGTTCGAAACCCAGGTCAAGTCCACCACAGCCCGAAAAGAGACTTAAATAGACGGGCGCTTTGTGAGTTGACATTGTTCAAGTTTACAGAAAGGTGGGCGGTTTCAAGTGCAATGCGTAACTGGTTGACTCGGAATAGCGAATTTTGAGTCAGGAAAGTTGAACACCGTACGCTACATTCAGCTCCATTTTTGATAGCTTCCTGCACAAGATCCAAAGGGACTATCGCCCAATTTGGCATAAAGCCTCTGGCAAATACATGCCCGGCAACGCTTGAAAGCGACAAAGGTGGTGGAGTGCGCGTTTATGCGCCTGTTGGTTCCATTGCTCTCCTTGCTCCGAAAGCTTTCGCAAAATGGGAAGCAGAGAGCCATCGATTACCATCCTCACGATTCAACTTTGCCCACAACCGGGCTCCAACGGAGAAAACGATGTTCAGTCATGTGATGGTCGGTGTGAATGACCTTGAGGTCTCAAAGAAGTTTTACGACGCGCTCTTGGGCACGCTGGGCATTGGCCCTGGCGTGGCCAACAAGAACCGCTATTTCTATCGCAGCCCGACCGGCACCTTCGGTATCACGACGCCCATCAATGGCCAGCCCGCGACCCACGGCAATGGCAGCACCCTCGGGTTCACCATGCAGTCGCCGGAACAAGCCGATGCCTTCCATGCGGCGGGCGTGGCCAACGGCGGCACCACTTGCGAAGACCCACCGGGCTGGCGCGAAGGCGCGACCGGCAAGCTCTACCTGGCGTATCTGCGCGACCCCGACGGCAACAAGCTCTGCGCGCTGCACCGCCCCGCCAAGTAAGGCGTGCTGCGCCTGCGGCCCACGCTGTCAAGCGGCGGTAGGCCCGCCGAGATCATGCTTATAGCCAGACTCGCGCTGGGCCCGCAACATCGCCGCCACGCAGGAAATCGACCCCGTGCAAACTCGCGCCTGGCTGCTGCGCTGTCAGCAAACGCAGCGTGAACTGCCGCCGGCGCAAGGGTTGGCGATTGACGCTTGACAGCTGGATATCTTATACGCCTTAGGAGTACAATCCAACGGTGCTAACCGTCATCGAAACGCCACTGTTCAGCAAGCTGTGGCCCTCTTATTGGAGCGAGGATGAGCGCGGCGCTTTTGCCGCTTTCATAGCCGAGCATCCTGATGAGGGTGACGTGGTGGTGGGCTCTGGTGGTGTGCGCAAGGTGCGCTGGAGCCGTGCCGGTTCTGGCAAATCGGGCGGTGTGCGGGTGGTTTACTTTGTGCGCAATGAACTGGGTGAACTGGTATTGTTGTTTATGTATGCCAAGAGCAAGCTCGATACGCTCAAGGCCAGTACTTTGAAAGAGATGCGTGATGCCGTCAAATAAGTCGTTGAAGACCACTTCAAAAAAACCGATGACCGATGAGCAACTTGCTGCCTGGGAAGCTGGCCGCGATCTTGAGGCTGAGCTTGTCGAGTCGGTGCGGCAGATGAAGCGTGGTGAAGGCACGGTGGTGCATTCGCCGGTAATCGCCGCCCGGCAAAACTCCAAGTTGTCGCAGGCGCAATTTGCGCAGTTGTTGGGCGTGTCGGTGCGTACCTTGCAGGGTTGGGAGCAAGGGCGCAAGCAACCGTCGGGCGCGGCGCGCACATTGATCACGCTGGCGCAGCGCAACCCAAAAGCCTTGCGGGATTTGGCCCGTGCCTGAATCTTCGCTTCCAGTGGATAGCCTGGACTCTGCGTCTGACGACTCTCCCCAAGCGGTGGCTGCCGCATGGGATGAGGAGATTGCGCGCCGAATTGAAGATTGCGACGCCGGACGCACCAGGGGCATTCCAATCGAACAGGTTCAGGCCGAAATACAACTTCTGTTGCGTCAACATGCCAAGGCATGAGAATTCTCTATTGAAGCGATTCCCGTACACACTGCATTACAGGGTGGTTGGCGAAGTGATCGACATCTTGGCTGTGGCACATCAAAAACGTCGCCCAGGGTATTGGCGCAAGCGGTGACTCAATGATCACGCCGGCCCGGTAGTGCCCCCCGCCACCTCGGCCAGCATCCAGCTGCGCAGTGCCTGCAGGGCCGGCAGCTGTTTCTTCTCGGGCGGATAGCAAAGGTAGTAGCCCTGGCGCGCCATCACGGTTTGCGGGAACGGCTCCACCAGCGTGCCGCGCGCCAGCTCGTCGAGCACCAGGCAGCGCGGCACCATGCCGATGCCGAAGCCGACCAGGGTCGATTTGATGATCAGTGAAAACTGGTCGAAGCGCGGCCCCATGGTGCCGTTGAGGTCGCCCACCCCCTTGGCTTCAAACCACTCGGGCCACAGGGACGGCACCAGCAGGTGGTGCAACAGGGTTTGCGAAGCCAGCGCGGCCGGTGTTTTGGGTTTGAGCCGGCGCGCCACGTCGGCGCGGCAGACGGCGGTGATTTCGCGCCCGCTGATGTAGTCCGCCATCGCATTCGGCCAGACCCCTTCGCCGTACTGGACGGCGGCATCGAGTTCGGCCATCGCGAAGTCGTGCGCCCAGGCGTAGCGCGTGAAGTTCAGCGTCACCTCCGGGTGCTGCGCGTTGAAACGGTGCAGCCGCGGGATCAGCCAGTTGGTGGCCAGGGTCGGCGGCATCGACAGGCTGAGCACACCGCCACGGCCCCGGTGCGCCAGCAACTCGGTGGTGGCCGACTCCAGCAGGTTGAGGCCGGCGCGCACCTTGCCCAGATAGCTCTGGCCGGCGTCGGTCAATACCAGTTGGTGGTGCAGGCGCTTGAACAACTCCAGGCCCACCTGCTCCTCCAGCGCGCTGACCTGGCGGCTGACCGCGCCCTGGGTCACGCACAGCTCGGCCGCGGCGCGCGTGAAACTGCTGTGCCGCGCCGCCGCCTCGAAGCATTGCAGCCCGGTCAGGCTGGGGCAGATGCGGCGCATGGCAAGACCGGCAAAACGGTTGTGTTTTTCATGGGAAAGGCCATTGTCCACTTTCCACGGACCGGCATAGCGGGTGGGCCTCAGGTGTTGTGGTGCGTGCCTAAGTACAGCTCCGTCATGCGCGCATCGTCCAGCAGCGACGCAGCCGGCCCCGACAGCACGATGCGCCCCTGGTCCAGGATGTAGCCGCGCTGGCTGATGGCCAGCGCCTGGCGCGCCCGCTGCTCCACCATCAGGACCGACACCTGCTGTGCCGGCAGGGTGGCCACCAGGTCGAAGATCTGCTGCACCAGGGCCGGCGCCAGCGCCGCCGTCGGCTCGTCCAGCACGATCAGCCGCGGCGCCGCCATCAAGGCCCGGGCAAAAGCCAGTTGCTGGCGCTCGCCGCCGGACAGGGTGCCGGCCAGTTGGCGCAAGCGCGGTTTGAGCGCACCGAACAAGTCCAGCATCTGCACTATCCGCGCCGGATCGACACGGCGCCCCGCCACGCGCAGGTTTTCCTCTACCGTGAGGCTGCGAAACACATTGGCCACTTGCGGCACGCAGGCCAGGCCGGCCTCGACGCGGGCTTCCGCTTGCAGGCCGCTGATGTCGCGTCCCTCCAGCAGCACGCTGCCCCGGACGCGCGGCAGCAGCCCGACGATGGCCTTCAGCAAGGTCGACTTGCCGGAGCCGTTGGTGCCGGCAATGGTGACGATCTCGCCGGCCGCCACCTCCAGCGTCAGGCCATGCAGGATGTCGGTTTCGCCATAGCCGCCATGCAGCTCGCGCACCGCAAGAACCGTAGTCATGACTGCCCCACGCTCATACAACGCCCCCCATGTAAGCGGCCTGGACCTTTGGGTCGGCCAGTACCTGATGCGGGTCGCCGTCGGCCAGCACGCGGCCCTGGTCCATCACCACCAGGCGCTGCACCAGCGACTTGAGCGCTTGCAGGTGATGCTCCACCACCACCAGCGCGATGCCGCGCCCATGCAGATCGCGCAGCACTTCCACGATGGCGCCTATCAGCACCGGATTGACGCCGGCGAAGGGCTCATCGAGCATGATCAGTGAGGGTTTCAGCATCAAGACGCGGGCCAGCTCCAGCAGCTTCTTCTGGCCGCCCGACAGGCCGCCGGCCAACTGGTCGCGCACCGGTGTCAGGCGCACAAAGGCAAGAATCTCATCGGCCTGCGCCGTCAGTTCCTGCTCGTGGCGTTGCCAGCCGGGCCGCCCCAGCCAACTGGCCAGCAAGGATTCGTGGCGCCGATTGGGCGCCGCCGCCAGCAGGTTTTCCAGCACCGTCAGGCGGGCAAATTCGCGCGGCGTCTGAAAGGTGCGCGCCAGGCCCAGGCGCGCCCGCGCAAACACCGGTTGGCGTGTCACGTCGCTGCCGTGAAACAGGATGCGCCCGGCGCTGGTGGCCTGCTGGCCGGCCACCGCCGCAAACAGGGTCGACTTGCCAGCGCCGTTGGTGCCGGCAATGCCCAGCAGCTCGCCGGCCGCCACGCTCAAGGAGACGTCGTTGACGGCGCGGAAGGCGTCGAAATCGACGCTGACTTGTTGTACCTGCAGCATCATGGCAGACGCTTTCCGAACATGCCTTGCGGCCGGTACAGCACGAACAGCACCAGCGCCAGGCCGATCAGGGCCAGCCGCACGTTGGCCATCTGGACTTCCGCGATGCCCGGCAGCAGATCGCGCAGGAAGCGCGAGCCCTCCAGAAAGAACACCAGCAGTGCCGTGCCCACCAGGGCGCCGCGCAGCGAACCGATGCCGCCCAGGATGATGCTCATCCAGACGTAGAAGGTGACCAGCGGGATGAACTGCTCGGGCGTGATGAAGGTGATGAAGTGGGCGTAGAACGCGCCGGCCAGGCCGGCCAGCGCGGCGCCCACCATGAAGACCCTGATCTTGAAGCCGGCCGGGTCCTTGCCCAGCGCCAGCACGGCCGCTTCGTTGTCGCGGATGGCGCGCAGCATGCGGCCGAACGGGCTGCGTTGCAGCAGCGACACTGCCAGCGCCGCCGCCGCCGTCAGCGCCAGCAGCGTCAGGAAGATAGCCCAGGCGCGCCAACTGCCCGACAGCCCCGTGTACAGGCCCGGGATGCCCGGCAGGCCTTGCACGCCGCGGGTCAGCCACTCTTCCTGCTGGATCACCAGGCGCACGGTTTCGGAAAAGCCCAGCGTGACGATCGCCAGGTAGTCCTCGCTCAGGCGCAGCGCCGCCAGCCCCAGCGGCACGGCCGCCAGCGCGGCGACCGCGGCGGCGGCCAGGAACGACAGCGGCAAGGGCCAGCCGCGCAGCGCCAGCAGGGCCGAGGTGTAGGCGCCCAGCGCAAAGAAGGCGACATGGCCGAAATTGATCAGGCCGGTCTCGCCGTACTGCAGGTTCAGCCCGATCGCCAGCAGCACATAGATCAAGACCACGGTGGCGACGGCCAGCAGGTAAGCGTCCATCAGCGCACCTTCTCGACGTGGCCCAGCAAGCCGCCCGGACGCACCAGCAGCACCAGCAGCATGGCGACAAAAGCGACCGCGATCTTGTAGCTGGGACCTACCAAAGGCACTGACAATTCCTGCGCCATTCCCATCAGCACGGCGCCCAGCACGGCGCCAACGGGATGCCCGATGCCGCCCAGAATCATGGCGGCAAAAGCCGGCAGCAGCATCTCCCAGCCCATGTCCGGCGTCACCACCGCCTTGACGCCCAGCAGCACGCCGCCGGCGGCGCACAAAGCGCCCGACAGCAGCCACAACAACCACATCAGTCGGCGCGAGCGGATACCGCTGAGACGGGCCAGATCCGGGTTGTCGGCAATGGCGCGCAACTGGCGCCCGCTGGCGCTCAGTTGCAGCCAACAAAACACCAGCGCCAGCAGCACCAGAGAGGCGGCGGCGATTTGCAGGTCGGTCGGCAGCACGCGCACGCCGCCCCAGTTCCAGGCCCGCGTCAGGGGCAAGCCAAAAGTGTGCAGATCCTGCCCGGCCACGATCCCGATGACGCTGCGGATCATGAAACCGATGCCGATCGCTGCCAGCAGGCTGGCCACCATGGGCGCGCGCGCCAGGCGCTGGAACACCAGGCGGTAGGACAGCCAGGACAGCAGGGCGCCGGCCGCCAGTGCGCCCAGCACCGCCAGCGAAAAGAAGGCCACCCCCACCTGCTGCAGCCCCAGCACCGCGTAGGCGCCCAGCGTCATGGTGTCGCCGGCCGCCGCGTTGGGGAAGCGGTTGATGCCCATGATCAGCGTCAGCGCCAGCGCCGGCAGCGCAATCACCAGGCCCTCGATCAGGCCGTTGATCAGCAGGTTGAGGAAATCAGCCAACATCAGGCTCAGGGCTGGGGCGCCACCGCCACCACGTCACGGCGCACCAGTTGGCCTTTTTCGATCACGTAGACGCCGAAATCGGGGTTGGAGTCGCCGTACTTGTCGAAGTCGAGCTTGCTCGATGCGCCTTCGTAATTGACCTTCTGCTTTTTCGCCAGCAGCGCCTTGCCTTCGGCGAAGGTGTAGGTGGCTGTGCCGGGCGGATTGGAGACCTCGCGCAGCTTGGCGTTGATCTGCTCCACGGTCGCGTTGGGGCCGGCTGCTTCCATTGCCAGCGCCAGGCAGATCACCATGTCGTAAGTCATGGCGGCGTAGACGTTGGAGGACGCCGGTTTGCCGGTGGCCTTCAGGTACAGCGCGTCGAAGTGTTTGTAGGAGGGCGCCGTTTCGCTGGAGACGGTGTCGACCGAAATAATGCCTTCGGTCACCTCCGGGCCTAGCACCTTGATCAGTTCCGGGTTGGCGGCCCAGCCGGGGATGATCCAGTGGGTCTTCTCGCCCGACTGGAACCACTCGCGCAGGATGATGGTGGTGTCGGGCAGGTAGGAGCCGGTGACGATGACGTCGGGTTTTTCGGCCAGCACTTTTTGCAACTCGCTGCGGTAGCTGGGGCGGTTCGGCTCGTACACCACGCTGGCCACCACCTTGCCGCCGGCGGCCGTCCAGGCCTTGGTGAAGCCCTCGGTGTTGCCGCGGCCGGACGCGTTGTTGAAGGCCATGGTGGCCGGGCGCGTGAACTTGCGCTTCTTGGCGATCTCGGCGAAGGCGTAGCCGAAGCGGTCGTTGGTGGCCTGGAAGCGCCACACCAGATCCTTCTTGTCCTCGGTGGAGATGGCCGGCGCGCCCGACACGTTCATCTGGATCAGGCCGGCCGCATCGGTCAGCGGCAGCACCGCCAGCGTCACGCCGGAGGCCCAGGTGCCCAGGATCGCCTGCACCTTGTTCACCTCGATCAGCTTCTTGGCCGCCAGTACCGCGGCCTGCGGCTGCGTCTGGCCGTCCTCGGCAAACACTTCGAGCTTGCGCCCACCGGCGCCGCCGGCGGCATTGACTTCTTCCACCGCCAGCAGGATGGCTTTGAGCATGCCCGGGCCGTAGGGGCCGCCGGCGCCGGTGAGCGGGGTCAGGGTGCCGATGCGAAAAGTGCCCTGGCCCTGGGCAAACACCAGACTGGGCACGGCGCAGGAGGCGGCGGCCAGGCCGGTGGACTGAAGGAAACGGCGGCGATCAATGGACATGGCGGGAACTCCTCGGTATAAGAATTTAAGAATCAAACAAGAGACTTGTGGAACTGGCCGTCTTTCATGATGGCCAGCATATGCTCACCCTGACCCAGCAGAACGCCGATGTCGGTCAGCGGGTTGGCATCGAGTACCAGCAGGTCGGCCGCCGCGCCCGGCGCAATCGCGCCCAAGCGGCCAACTGCCATCAGGATTTCGGCGGCGTAGCTGGTGGCCGAGCGGATCACCTCCAGATTGCCCAGCACCTGGGCGCGCAGCCGGAACTCCTCGGATTGCAGACGCTGCGACTGGCCCAGCAGGTCGGTGCCGAAGCCCATCTTGACGCCGGCCTGGGCCAGGGTTTCGAGGGCGCGCAGACCGGGCTCGCGCACGGCATTGATCTTGGCCACCGCCTCCGGCGGAAAACCGAACGCAGCGCCTTCGCTGAACAGCGCTTCGTAGGTGATCAAGGTAGGCACCGCGTAAGCGCCGTGCGCCGAGAGCACCGTGGCCGCTTCCAGATCCGCCAGGTTGCCGTGCTCTATGGTGCGCACACCGCACTCCACGGCACGGCGGATCGCCGCCGAGGTGTAGGCATGCGCCATCACATAGGTGCCGGCATTGCTGGCCTCCTCCGTCATGGCGCGGATCTCGTCGCGGCTGTAGCCCAGAAAATGCACCGGGTCATTGGGCGAGGCGACTCCGCCCGAGGCCATGATCTTGATCTGCGTGGCGCCCTTCTGGATTTCCTCGCGCACCGCCAGCCGCACGGCGTCGATACCGTCGGCCACGCGCGAGATGGAACCCGCCTTGTGCGAGCAGAAGCACGGCTCCATGATGTCGTTGCGCGGGCGGAAATCGCCATGGCCGCCGGTCTGCGAAATGGCGCGGCCGGCCGGAAAAATGCGCGGCCCCTTGATCACGCCAGTGCGGGTGGCCTCGGCCAGCGCCCAATCGGCGCCGCCGGCGTCGCGCACCGTGGTGAAGCCGCGGTTCAGCATGCCCTCGATGATGGGCACTGCGCGCAGCACCGCCAGCACATTGGGCAGCTTGGCATTGGTGCCCAGGTTGAGGTGCGAGGCCATGCAGTGCACATGACAATCGATCAGGCCCGGCATCATGACCTTGCCCTGCAGATCGATCACCTGGGCGGCGTCCGCCGTCAGCGGCGTCTCCGACACCTGCACGATGTCGCCGCCGTCGACCAAAACATCGCGGGGCGACAGAAGGCGCCCCAGCTGGGGGTCCAGAATGGCTGCGTTGCGAAAAATAATCATGATTTTGGGGCCAGCGCCGAAAGCGCTTTATAGCAAAGAATTCAATTTATACGGTTCATTCTGGACGGCCCGTTGCGGCACCGCAAGCGAGTAAATTGCATGACAGCATGAGAAATCCGCATGCTCCGGCCGATTTGACCGGGATGGCCCAAGCGGCCAGTTAGCCCAACTTTTCCGTGATTCCCGGCCGCTGCGCCGCGCTGTCGGCCGCCGGAAAGCGCAGGGTGACACTAAAGCGTTGCTGGGTGCCGCGGCCAAAGCGCATCTCGCCGCGGTGGGCGCGCATGACTTCGGCGACGATGGACAGACCCAGGCTGGCGCCATGGCGTTGGCCGTCGCGCGCCGAAAACGGCTTGCGCACGCGCTCCCAGTGGGCCTCGGCAAGGCCAGGGCCGTCGTCCTCCACGCTCAGCTCCCAGCCGGCGCCAGCGCGGCGGATGCCGATGTGCAGCAAGCTCCTGGCGCCGTACTTCAAGGCGTTGTCCAGCAGGTTCCTGACCGCCTCGCGCACGGTCACGGGGTCGCCGTCGATGAGGCAGGGCGCCTGTGGTGCATCGAGCGCAATGTCCAGATTGCGCTGCGCCTGATGCGACAGCATCTCGGTCATTTCCTGACGGGCCAGGTCGACCAGGTCGATCCGCTCCATGGCCACCGAGTCGGCCCGGTGCTGCACCATCGCATGATTGATTAGCTGATTCACCAGCTCACCCAGGCGCTGCGTCAGCTCGCCCAGGCGCTGGAGGTGCCGGGCGCGGCCTTCGTCGTCGGCCTGCATGGCCAGCAATTCCATTTGCGACAGCAGCGCCGCCACCGGCGTGCGCAACTGGTGCGCGGCGTCGCCGATGACGCCGCGCATCAGCGCGCGGTGCTCGGCCAGGCGGCGCATGAATTCGTTGATGGAGTCCACCAGCGCGTGAATTTCGGCCGGCACTTGCTGCGTCAGCGGCGACAGGTCGTGCGGATCGCGGCGCTGCATGGTGTCGCCGATCTGCTTCAACGGCGCCAGTGCCTGGTACAGGGTGAAAAGCGCCGCCAGCACCGTCAGCAAGCCCGTCACAACGATCACCAGCGACGCGTTGCTACCGAGGTTGCCGGCAAACGAGGCGCGGGCGTTGTTGGTCTGCGCCAGCATCACCACGGCCCACGGGTTGGGGCCGGCCACCGGCATGCGCCGGCCGACGATGGCGATGCTGACCGGCAGCTCCAGGTAGCTGCCCTGGACGACCAGCGGCCCCTCGGCCAGTTTGTCCCACGGGATGTCGGGCTTGAAATCGGCATCGCCGGCGACCAGGCGGCCCGCCGGATCGACGACGGCGTAAAACACCTGGTCATTGGCGGTCAGCATGGAGAACGCCGAGATCGGCACATCCACGTTGACGCTGCCGTTCTGGTACCAGGTGTTTTCGGCAATCTGCAAGGCGCTGCCGGTCAGGATGCGGTCATAGGCGTCGTTGGCGGCCAGCCTTGTGGCCAGCACGATGGCAATCAGCAACACCACCCCGCTGAGGGTCAGCACCAGCGCCAGCCGGAGGGCCAGCCGGGTATAGAGCGACCCGCCAAGGAGCGTCATCCCGGCACCACTTGATACCCCAGCCCGCGCAGCGTGCGGATCTCGAAGTGGGCGGCGGAGAGCTTTTTGCGCAGGCGGGCAATGTACTGCTCTACCGTGTTGGCGTTGGGCTTGTCGTCCAGCGTGAACAGCTTGTCCATCAGCTCGTCCTTGCCGAAGATGCGCCCCGGTCGCGAGATGATGATCTCCAGCAGCGTCACCTCGCGGCGCGTCAGCTCCACCGGCACGCCGTCGATGCGCACCGTGCGGCTCTTGCGGTCGAGCGTCAGGTTGGCGCAGCCCAGCAGGTTGGTTGAGTCGCCGCCGGCATGGCGCATCAGCACGCGAATGCGGGCCTCCAGTTCGCGGTAGTCGAACGGCTTGGTCAGGTAGTCGTCGGCGCCCAGATCCAGCGCCTTGACGCGCTCCTCGATTTCGGCGCAGGCCGTCAACATCAGGACCTGGGTGCGCAACTGCGCGCCGCGCAGCCGCTGCAACAGGGCGTAGCCGTCGAGGCCCGGCAGCATGATGTCCAGGATGATCAGGTCGTAGTGGTCGGCGGTCACCAGGGCGGCGGCCTTGGCACCATCGGGCTCCCAGTCGACCATGTGCCCCAGGCGCAGCAGGTGGGCGTTGATGGCTTGCGCGACGTCTACCGAGTCTTCGACCAACAGGACGCGCATGTCGCAGGCCTTCGCAAGTTCAGGTTCATTACAGCTTCAAAGTCTAGCATTGCAAGGCACAACAAAAAGCCGCCAAGGCTTCAGGAGACCTGCATGAACCGTGACGACACCGTCGCCCGCCCGGGCGCTACCGCTGCCCCCCCGAAGGCGGCCCCGCTGCTGGAAATCGACAACGTGACGCTGCAATACAAGACCAGCGAGCACCTGGTGACGGCGACCCGGCAGGTCAGCTTCAAGGTCTACCCGGCGGACCGCTACATCCTGCTGGGCCCGTCGGGCTGCGGCAAGTCGACCCTGCTCAAGGCCATTGGCGGCTATATGGCGCCGGCGCAGGGGTCCATCCGCCTGAAGGGCCGGGAGATCACGCAACCGGGGCCGGATCGCATGATGGTGTTCCAGGAGTTCGACCAGTTGCTGCCCTGGAAGACGGTGCGCCAGAACGTGGAGTTCGCGCTGCACGCCAGCGGCCGGCTGCGCGGCGCGCAGGCCACCGAGCGCGCCGCCTACTACATCGACAAAGTGGGGCTGACGCAGTTCATCGACAGCTATCCGCACACGCTCTCAGGCGGCATGAAGCAGCGTGTCTCGATTGCGCGCGGCATGGCCATGGAGCCCGACGTGCTGCTGATGGACGAGCCGTTCGCCGCGCTGGACGCCTTGACGCGCCGCAAGATGCAGGAGGAACTGCTGCGCCTGTGGGACGACACGCGCTTCACGGTGCTGTTCGTCACCCATTCGATCGAGGAGGCAATCCGCATCGGCAACCGCATCCTGTTGCTGTCACCGCATCCGGGCCAGGTCAAGGCCGAGCTCAACAGCGTTGCCACCGGCCAGCTCGGCACGGCCGCCCAGGCGCAACTGGAAACCCGCATCAACGACCTGCTGTTTGCGCACTGAGGACAGAACATGGCAACACCCACCACCGCTGCTCCCGCCGAGCTCCACGTCCGCCCCGAATTCGTGTGCGACACGCACAGCGCCGACCAGGCCGAGATCCGCCGGCCCCTGTCCACTTTCGAGACCTTGTACGGTCTGGGCTGGCTGCGCAAGACCGTGATCCTGATCGCGCTGGCCGCGATCTGGGAGGTCTATGGCCGCTGGCTTGACAACGCCTTGCTGTTCCCGAGTTTTTCCGCCACGGTGCGTGCCTTCGCGGCCGGCATCTACAGCGGCGTGCTGCTGGAGCGCGCCGCCGTCTCGTTGCAGACGCTGCTGCTGGGCTACGGCCTGGGCATTGCGTTGGCGGCCTTGCTCACCACCGTGGCCATCACCTCGCGCATCGGCACCGACCTGCTGGAGACGCTGACCTCCATGTTCAATCCGCTGCCGGCCATCGCCTTGCTGCCGCTGGCCCTGATCTGGTTTGGCCTGGGCACCGGCAGCATCATCTTCGTGCTGGTGCATTCGGTGCTGTGGGCCGTGGCGCTCAACACCCACGGCGGTTTTCGCTCCGTCTCCGCCACGCTGCTCATGGTCGGCCAGAACTATGGTCTCAAGGGTTTCGCTCTGGTCGGCGCCATCCTGATCCCGGCCGCTTTCCCCAGCATCCTGACCGGTCTGAAGGTCGGCTGGGCTTTTGCCTGGCGCACCCTGATCGCGGCCGAGCTGGTATTCGGCGTTTCTTCCGGCAGCGGCGGGCTGGGCTGGTACATCTTCGAAAACCGCAACCAACTGGAGACCGCCAACGTTTTTGCCGGCCTGTTTTTCGTCATCATGATCGGGCTGGTGGTCGAGAACTTTGTCTTTGCCACGATTGAAAAACGCACCATTCACCGCTGGGGCATGCAGCATTGAGACGTGCCGCAGGCCCACCATTTTTTTGCAACCTAAAAAAGGAGACTGGAATGAAACGACGCCTATTCACCACAGCGATCGCCGCCGGCGCGCTGGCTTTGTCCGCTTTGGCCGGCAGCGCAAGAGCGGAGGTATCGACCCTGCGCATCTCGCACGGCTACGGCATTCTTTACCTGCCCATCATGGTCATGCGCGACCAGCAGCTGATCGAAAAACAGGCGAAAAAAATGGGCCTGGGCGAGGTCAAGCTGAACTGGCTCACGCTGGACGGCGGTAACGTCATCAACGATGCCATGCTGTCCGGCAACCTCGACATCGCCGGCACCGGCGCACCGGGTTTTGTGACCCTGTGGTCCAAGGCGCAGGGCATTCCGCGCTCCGAGGTGATAGGGCTGGGCGCGCTCAGCACCTCATCGCTGTGGCTCAACACCATCAACCCCAACGTCAAGTCGCTGAAGGACTTCACGGCCAAGGACAAGATCGCCATCCCCGGCATCAAGACCTCGCTGTCGGCGGTGGTCCTGCAGATGGCGGCGGCCAAGGCCTTCGGCATCGAGAACTACGCCAAGCTCGATCCGCTGACGGTCAGCCTGAGCCACCCCGACGCCGTCGGCGCCCTGCTGTCCGGCAAAACCGAGATCACGGCGCACTTCACGTCGCCGCCTTTTTCCTACCAGGAGGCCAAGGACCCCAAGGTCACGCGCGTCCTGAACTCGTCGGACCTGCTGGGCAACGTCACGCTGGACGTGGTGTTCGCACCCAAACATTTCACCGAGAGCAACCCCAAGCTGACCGAGGCCTTCATGCTGGCGCAGGAAGAGGCCAACGCCTACATTGCGGCCAACCGCAAGGGCGCGGCCGAGACCTTTTTGCGCATCTCCAAGATCAAGATGACCACGCCGGAAGTGGAGCAGATACTGGCCGACCCCGACACCCAGTTCAGCACCACGCCGGTGGGCCTGATGGATTACGTCACCTTCATGGACAAGGCCAAGACCATCAAGACGCGGCCCGCCAAATGGTCCGACATGTTCGTGCCGGCGTTCCAGAGCCGCAAGGGCAGCTGACCCAGGGCTTGGTTAGTCAGAGTTGAACAACACGAATCCCTTTCTTGCCGTTCTTTGAGTCGCGCCAGACTTCAACGCGAAGCTGCTGCGGTGGAGGTGCAATAGAGTTTGGCCGAGGCACCCGTGGCTTACGTTGCCTTTCTCCACTCGCGAACTCGATTTCTTCTGCTGTGGGGACTGGTAGCAGAGGCAGTTGTTCATGGGCCAGGGGCATGCGCTCAAAGGCGTTCTGCATTTCGCACATGAAATCTGGGGAAGTCGCCGCATCATCGCCTAAGAGTGCTTTAGCGTCGACCATCGCTTGATCGGCTGTGATTTCTCTCCGCTGAACTTTGTTGAACAGTTGCTGCAAATGAGCCAATGAACCGCCGTGCTTTCGCACTTTGGTTTCGCAGCCGGACGACTTGAAAGGACTGCTCGCGTTCTCTGCCAAAAAGTCGCCAACCGAGCTTAGCTGGCTACGTATGGTTTGAAGCCCATGGAAGAATTCGCCGTAGTGTCCAATTCCGACAATTAGCGCCCCAAGAACTACCGCGATTCTTCCTCCACCTTTGACTGAGCCCTCTTCCACCTCGAGGGCAAGGGAATAGTCAGGAAGATCTAGGGTTCGGCTGACGAATTCTTCCCACACATCGAATAGATGCGTCGAATACTTTTCGAAGTCTTCTCGCGGAAGACTTGGCACGGGAATAAAGAAATCTGTCGAACCAAGATCAATCATTGACTAGTGTCTCGGAGTGTTTTGAATGTACTACGTGGAATTAACCGGCTCCGCGCTTTTGCGGAGTCCAGGTTGAATGTCGGGCCACGATGCATTGAGGAACCCATTGTTCTATGCTCTTGTGACCACGCGGAAGTAAAAGCTCGATACTTTTTTTTCCACGCTGAATTTGACTGATTATGGGATGCTCAGGGTTATTCCGGCTCTCTGTGTCTGGGCCGTAGAAATACCCACAACCACCATCGCGTGTAGCGCGAAATCTGTTGTTGATGTTTTCAATGACCTGCGCTGAGTCGGGAAAAACAAAAGTTCCGTAATGGACGTTCGCGCTCCAAAGAACGCCAAGCCCATTTACGTCGTTATCAAATATGGCACGAACATTCGAGATGCAGCGTTGAATCCAGTACGGCCAGAGGACACACTCAATGCCAAAGTGGCTTTCAGCTTCCGCCTTGCGAATTGACGGATGCTCGGGGCTTGAGTTGTAGCGCGATGGCGCGAAATGACTCGGGCCGTGAAATTCAACGAGTTTTGAAACACCATCAACTGAAACTTTCAGATCGACGCGCCTCCTGCCCCAAGGCACCTGATGCTCTACGGTGGCGTTTGGATACGTAAGCTCGATCAATTTCACGAGGATCATTTCATCAAGGCTTACGCTGGCATTTCCGATTTTTGCAGGTGGGGAATTTGGTATGGCACTTGCGTACCAGAGTTTTTGAAGTTCACGTTCGTCAATGGCCTCGATGCCGTTCCAGTTCTTGAACGGGACTGATTGAATGTCACTCTCGGTTACGTCGAGAATTTCAACAACATCGCTTTTGCTTAACATTGACCCCACGCATGAGTCGCTACTGTGGAGTTCAAACAAGCCTTGGGGGCGACCGAGGATTCCCATATGTGTTTGGCCTAACGTGGAGCTAAGGGGCTGCGCGCTTTTGCGCAGTCCCGCTTGAGCGTAGGGTTGGGCATCGCTTGCATATCCGACTATGGAGCAAAACCGTTAATTGACCAGAAGACAAGCATTAGCGCGCCCTCAAGCATGCGCCAATTTCCGATGATAAGGCCAACCGCAACAAAGGGTAACGTGTTTCGTTTTCGAGGGGCGTTGATCAGCACCCAAACACCAAAACAAACAGTGACCAATGCCAAAGCAATCATTCCTTCGAGGCGCCACGCGAGCATCCATCCGTACTCCGCGAGCAACCACGCAGCCGCAATGGACACTGAGAAACATAGCCAAGCAATGTAGCGAGTACTCATATTAAACTTGAACGAGATGCCCAACGTAATGTATAGAGCAAAACTTGCTCCATAAACTGGGCGTCGCTCGATAAACTGGACATTGAATCCTCCTGAAGACGGCTCGCAGCCTTTGTTTCCGCGATTCTCTTGGGATCTTGTACAGGTATAGAAATTCCGACAAACCCCGCAGATCGTTTCGGCCGATTCTACGTTTCAATCAAGCTGACCCGAAGAAATTGGGAACTCATCTCGAATGACGGCAACCGCTGCACTGCGGCATTGCAAAGGGGCAAGTTGCTGTCGTTCACCGTACTCAAAATCTTGCGTTAGCTGGGCTAAAAAACCATCACATGGTCAACGATGTACTTGCCGCTCTGTTGAACCAAAACCATCTCTGCAACGAATTCGCCGACCTGCTTAGTAAAGCTTTGCTTCCATACAATGGCTATTGAGTCGGGGCGACGAAACAGCTTCACAAACTCTCTGTCGGCAAAGAAACCCTTGGTGGACTGGTACTCCCGACAAATGCTCTCAAATCGCTCTTTTGGCAATTGCGCTTTGAGTCTGTTTGAAAAGTCTCGTATGTGTCGTTCGTAATCGACGTGAGTAGAAGCGTCCATTAAGTTGTCCATCAGCGGATTGGCTATCGACAAAATTTCTGCTTCTGATTCTTGAGTTAGGTTCATGTGGAAGCTCTGTTGCCAATAGTGGTTATGCCTGTCATTTTGAACCACTTTCTGAATGTCGGCTCCCGCTGCACTGCGGTTGCGTAATTTTCTCCATGGCCGACATTGAAGTTGATGCTTGGCTTTCAGAGATGGAGCAATTTTCATTGCTTCAAACAGGCAAGCATCGAGCGGTTTTGAGACGTTCTTTGGTCCCCACCCGATCACCTCTACCGGTCTCAGCGACCCTTGAACTGGGCCGGCTGCTTGGCGAAGAAGGCGTCGATGCCGGTTTTGAAATCTTCGGTCTCGGCACACTGGGCGAAGGCCGTCGCCTCGGCCGCCAGTTGCGCCGGCAGATCACGCCCGAAGGATTCGCGCATCAAGCGGCGCAAACGTCCCAGCGCCACGGTCGGTCCGTTGGCCAGTCGCTGCGCGAAGGCTGTTACTTCGACTTCGAGTTCCGTCGCCGGCACGACCCGGTTCACCAGGCCCCATTGCAACGCTTGCGCACTGCTCAGGGTTTCTCCCAGCATGGCAATCTCCAGCGCCCGGCGCAGCCCGACCAGCCGGGGCAGCGCCCATGAGGCGCCGACGTCGCAACTGCTGCCAATGTTGACGTAGGCCAGATTAAAGCGGGTGCCCTCGGCGGCGAAAACGAAATCGGCTTGCAGCATCAAACTCAGGCCGGCGCCGGCGGCCACACCATGCACTTGCGCGATCAGCGGCGCATCCATCGCGGCCAACACGGTTAGCGCCTCATGCAGGGGGCCAATCAGATCGCTGGCAGCCTGGCGCGGATTGGCGCGCAAGGTGGCCAGGTCGCCACCGGCCATGAAGCCCTTGCCGGCCCCGCACAGAACAACGGCGCGCACCGAGCTGTCGCCGGCAAGTTGGCGGGCGGCGCGCAAAAAGGCTTGCGCCATGGGAACATCCACCGCATTGAGGGCGCTGGGGCGGTTGAAGCGCAAGGTGGCGACGGCGCCGTCGCGCGCCAGCTGAAGGGGGGCTTGCGGGGTCTCGGTAGTTTGGCTCATGACGGTCCTATCGATAGAGCGCTTCAATTTCTTCGGCGTAAGTTTTGTAGATGCTGGAGCGCCGCACCTTCATGGTGGCGGTGACTTCGCCGTCATCGTGGTCCAGTTCCTTGGTCAGCAGGTGAAACTTGCGAATCTGCGACACCGACGCAAGCCGGGCGTTGCCCTTGGCGATATCGGCGTCCACCAGCTCACGCACCTGCGGATGCTCGGCCAGCGATCTGAAATGGGTGAACGGGATGCGGCGCGCCTCGGCCCATTTGCCGACCACTTCATAGTCGATCTGGACCAGCGCGCCGACAAACTTGCGACCCTCGGCGACAACAATGCATTCCTTGATGAAAGGGCTGCCCTTCATGGTGTTCTCGATTTCCGAGGGCGTCAGGTTTTTGCCGCCGGCGGTGATCATGATGTCTTTCAGGCGGTCGACGATGCGCAACTGGCCGCCCTCCTCGCGCACCACGTCACCGGTGTGCAGCCAGCCATTCCGGATGCTGCCGGCAGTGGCCTCGGGATTCTTGTAGTAGCCGACAAACACCATGTCGCCGCGCAACAGCAGCTCGCCGTCGGCGCCGATGCGGTACTCCACGCCCAGCGTGGGCAGACCCACGGTGCCCACGATGACCTGGTCGCGCCGGTGGCCGGTCACCATGCCGGTCGACTCGGTCAGGCCATAGACCTCCACCAGCGGCACGCCCAGCACCCGGAAGAAGCGCACCACGTCGGGCGGTATCGGCGCCGCGCCGGTGAGCGCCACCTGCACCTTGCGCAAGCCGATGAAGTTTTGCAGGGCGCGAAACACGCTCCAGTAGCTGACGCAGTACGCCAGCTTGTCCAACACGGTCCAGGCGGCGCGGGGCTTTTCCGCCAGGCCCTGGCAGGCGGCCCAGGCGGTCTGGAACAGTGCACGACGCAAGCCACCGGTTTCCTGCAATTTGATGCTGATGGCGGCGTGCATCTTTTCCCAGATGCGCGGCACGCCGAGGAACATGCTGGGCGCCACTTCACGCAAGTCTTCCTGCACGGTGCGTATCGATTCGCCGAAGTTCACCTGCGATCCGATGTAAATCGGCACGAAGGTGCTCAGCATCTGCTCCGCCACATGGCACAGCGGCAGGTAGGACAGATGGCTGGTGGCGCTGGAGAGCCCGAGCCGCTCGACGATGCCGGGCACGACGCCGCGAATATTGCGGTAGGAAATCACCGCGCCCTTGGGCTTGCCGGTGGAGCCCGAGGTGTAGATCATGAGCGCGACATCGTCCAGCGTTTGACGCGTCAGGATATCGTCTATGAGCGCCATGTCGGCGTTGGCGGCACCCAGCTTTTCGACCTCGTCGAAGGTGGCAATGAGCTGGCGTGCCTCGGGCGCAAAACTGCGCAAGCCCTTGGTCTCCATCGTCACGATCTTGCGCAGACGCGGCAACTGGTCCAGCGCCGCCAGCACCTTGTCGGTTTGCTCCTGGTCCTCGCAGACCATGATTTCAATGTCGGCGTGGCTCACCACATAAGCCACCTCAAGGCTCGGGCTGGTCGGATAGACCCCCACCGTGACGGCGCCTACCAGTCCGGCGCCCATTTGCGCCAGCACCCATTCCAGACGGTTTTCCGAGATCACACCGACATGGCCGCCGGCCGGCAGGCCCAGCGCGCGCAGACCCAAGCCGAAACAGCAGGCGCGCCGGTAGTAGCCCTCCCAACGCACCGGCTTCCAGATGCCAAAGTCTTTTTGCCGGATCGCGATGTGCCCGGGTTGCGTGCGGGCGCGCTCGCGCAACATCTGCGGCAGCGTCAGTTCGGGCAGGGCGTGGGGTGCAGCCGTGTTCATGACAGCCATCTCTTGCGCCGCTTGTAATGCTTGATCTGGCGAAAGCTGCGGGCCTCGCCGGCACCGCCGACGCCCAGGTAGAACTCGCGCACATCGGGGTCGCTGGCCAGACGCTCAGCCTTGCCGTCGATCACGATCTTGCCGTTTTCCATGATGTAGCCGCTGTGCGCCACGGCCAGCGCCAGGGTGGCGTTCTGCTCCACCAGCAGCATCGAGACGCCGCGCTCGGCGTTGATGCGGGCGATGATACTGAAGATTTCTTCCACTAGCTTGGGCGACAGACCCAGCGAGGGCTCGTCGAGCAGGATCAACTGCGGCTGGGCGATCAGCGCGCGGCCGATCGCCAGCATCTGCTGCTCGCCGCCCGACAGGTAGCCGGCCAACCCTTTGCAGCGCTCGTGCAGGCGCGGGAAGTAGCTGTAGACCAGGTCGAAGTCGGGCTTGACGGCGCCGCGCCCGCTCAGGGCGTAGCTGGCGGCGACCAGATTCTCTTCCACCGTCAGGTCCTCAAAAACCCGGCGCCCTTCCATCACATGGCTCAGACCCTGGCGCACCAGTTGCTGGGGCGCCAGCCGTGCCGTGCTTTGCCCGTTGAAGCGGATGCTGCCGCTTTCCAGCTCCCCGTCCTCCAGCACCAGCAGGCCCGAGATGGCTTTGAGCGTGCTTGATTTACCGGCCCCGTTGCTGCCCAGCAAGGCCACAATTTCGCCGCGCGGCACCACCAGCGAGAGACCGCGCAAGGCTTGCACCACCTTGTTGTAAACCACCTCGATGTTGTTGACTTCGAGGATCAGGTCGGGGCCGGGCAGGGTCATGGTCGGTCGTGCCGTGAGGGTTGTGACTAGAGCGCGATCCAGTCGGAGGCCGCCACCATCTTCTGCGCCTTCATGTCGGCCTTGTAGACGCGACCGACCGGAATCGAGTTGCCCTTGATGGTGACGGGTACGCCGATCAGGCCGCCGGTGTCGAAGTCCTTGATGCTGTTGAGCGCGGCCTTGAGGTTCTTGGCGTTGAGCTCCTTGCCGGCGTCGAGCGTGCGCTTGGCGGCTTCGGCGAAGAACATGCCGGCCAGAAAGCCCTGGATGTAGGCGGTGCTCTGGTAGGCCGGGCGCATCTGGCGGATCTTGTCCAGCATCGGCGCCTTGGCCGAAGTGTCGTAGTAATAGCGGTAGGGCATGACACCCATGAAACCGTCGCCGGCCTCGCCCATCTTCATGACGGTGGAGCTGTCCATGGTCCAGAAGGTTCCCATCCATTTGGTGGTCATGCCCTGCTGTTTGCCCTGGGTGATGAATTCAGGAATCGGGGCCAGGATGTAGCCGTGGAAGATGGTGTAGTCGGGTGCCGCACGGCGCAGTTTGATCACTTCCCCGGACACGTCGACGCTGCCGGCCGGCGTCATGATTTTGACCGGTACGGTGAGGCCCAGCTTCTTCGCCAGGGCCTCGCTGCTGTCGATCGGGTCGCGGCCGAATTCGGAGTCGGAATAGACGAAAGCCACCTTGGCACCCGGCTTCTCCTTGGCGATGTGACGCAACAGGATGCCGAACATCTCGGTGTAGTCGGGGCCGACCAGGAATTGGTCGGGGTATTTCTGCGCGTTGTTCAACTCGGTGGCAAACGAGGCGCCGGTCATCAGGATATTGCCGACGCGCTGCAGCTCGGGGTTGATGGTCTTGGAGAACGCCGTCGAGTCGCCGTAATAGAGATTGACCTTGTTCTGGCTGGTGATTTTCTTGAAGGCGGCGACCGAGACGTCGACCTTGTAGCCGGTGTCTTCCGGCACGTAGCGCAGCTTGCGGCCCTTGATGCCGCCGGCCTCGTTGACAATTTTCACGTAGTCGGCCAAACCGTCGTTGATGCCGACACCGGCAAAGGCGAAGACCCCGGTCATGGGAATCGAGCCGCCGATGACGATGTCTTCGCCGGCCTGGGCCCGCACCAGCGGCGTGACGAGGCTGGCGCCGGCCGCCAGTAGCAGGGCGCGACGACCTTGGGAAAGAGGTGATGACTTCATGCTGATCTCCTTTGTGTTGACTCAGTTGCGGAATGGCCATAGGTGGAAAAAGCGGCGAATGCGCCGCCACACTTCTGCGAGCCCATGCGGCTCGAAAACCAGAAACCCGATGATCAGCAGCCCGAACAGCACGGTGCGCACGGGCGACAGGAAGACCGTCAACTCGGTGCCGCGCGGCAGCAGGGCGACGCCCAGTTTGAGCAGTTCCGGCACCATGGTCATGAAGACCGCGCCCAGAATGCCGCCCAGCATGGAACCCATGCCGCCGACGATGATGGCGGCGAGGAAGAAGATCGACATCGAGAGCGGAAAACTCTCCGGCGTAACGACGCGGAAGAAGTAGGCCCAGAGGCCGCCGGCCAAGCCGGCATAGAACGAGGAAAGTCCGAACGACAGCAGCTTGTAGCGCAGCAGCGGGATGCCCAGCACCTCGGCCGAGATGTCGCGGTCGCGGATGGCAATAAAGGCGCGGCCGACCCGCGTGCGAAACAGATTGGCGGCGCCCAGCAGCATCAGCACGGTCACCGGGACGATCACCCAGTAGAGGCGAAACGAGGTGTCCAGCAGCACGCCCCACAGTTTGGCCGGTGGCACCGTGAGGCCGCCGGTGCCGCCGGTGAAAGCGCTGTTGGCAAACAGAAAATGCGCGATGAAAGAGGCCGCAATGGTGGCGATGGCCAGGTACAGGCCCTTGACGCGCAGCGACGGTATGCCCACGATCAGTCCGCCCAGCATGGCGACGAAGCCGCCGGCCAGCAGGTTGAGCAGGAACGGCGAGCCGACGCGCAGTTCCAGCAAGGCCACCGTGTAGGCACCCAGGCCCATGAAGGCGGCCTGGCCCAGGCTCACCAGACCGGTGTAGCCGGTCAGGATGTTGAGCCCGGTGGCGCTGGCGACGTTGATGCTGACCAGGCAGGCCAGGTACAACCAATAGTCGCTGGCCATGAACGGAAACAGCAGCAACACACCAACGCCCAGCGCCAGCCAGACCTGCTGGGTGCGCGAGTCGAACAGCGCGGCGTCGGCGATGTAAGTTTCCTTGAGGGTGCCGATGCGCATCAGAGTCTTTCGATCTCGTGCGTGCCGAACAGGCCGTAGGGCCGGACCATGAGCACCAGCACCAGCACGATGAAGGTCACCAGTAGCTTGTATTCGCCGCCCAGATAGACGCCCGCCAGCGCTTCGAGCAGGCCGATGAAGAGGCCGCCCACCAGAGCGCCCAGCACGCTGTCGAGCCCGCCGACGATGACCACCACCAGCACCGATAAGCCGAACACGCCCATCGACGAAGAGATGCCACCAATAGCGCCCACGATGATGCCGGAGACGGCGGCAATCATGGCTGACGCGACCCAGGCCAGCGAAAACACGCGCGGCACGTTGATGCCCATCGAGTAGGCAGCGGTCGGGTCCGATGCGGTGGCGCGCAGGGCCACGCCGCCGCGCCAGAAGCGGAACACCAGCAGCACCAGCGCGATCAACACGGCAGCCACCACGGCGCCGTAAAACACCTTGGGCGCCAGGAAGGCGTCGCCAACCATGATCGGCGTATTGGGCACGAAGTCGGGCAGCCGGCGCTGGTCGGCGGTCCAGATCATCTCCACCAAGCCGACCAAAACGGAGCCCAGGCCAACCATGACCATGAAGACCGAGATCGGCGGCTCGCCCAGCAGCGGGCGGATCATGCTGCGCTCGATCACGGCACCCAGCACGCCGGCGCCGAGCACCGCCGCCGGGACGGCCAGCCACAAGGGCAGGGCGAAGGTGACGGCGAAAGTGAAAAACAGGTAGGCGCCGACCATCAGCATCTCGCCGATCGCGATGTTCACCACCTTGGTCGCCTTGTAGACCATGACGAAAGCCAGCGCCGCCAGCGCGTAGAGGCCACCACTGGCGATGCCGGTCAGGCTGATCTCGAACAGGTAGGCCCAATCCATCAGACCGCCTCCCGGGTCGCGAGGCCGGCATGCAAGCGCCGGCGCAGGTCGCCGACATCGCCGGAACCGAGATAGGCGCGTATCACTTCGGGGTCGCCCTGCACCGCGGCCGGCGTGCCCTGCGCAATCACCTGGCCGAAGTTGAGCACCACCACGTGGTCGGACAAATCCATCACCATGCCCATGTCGTGCTCCACCATCAGCACGGTGACGCCCCATTCCTCGCGCACATCGAGGATGAAGCGCGCCATGTCCTCGGTTTCTTCGCGGTTCATGCCCGCCACCGGTTCGTCCAGCATCAGGATCTCGGGTTGCATGGCCAGGGCACGCGCCATTTCCACGCGCTTTTGCAGACCGTAAGGCAGCGCCGAGACCGGTGCGTGGCGGATGTGATCAATCTCCAGAAAATCGATGATGCGTTCCTCGATGTCGGCGCGCAGCGCAGCCTCTTCGCGCCGCGCGCGCCCCAGGTAGAACAAGGCGTCCAGCACGTTGGTCTTGAGATGCGCGTGGCGCCCCAGCTTGATGTTGTCGAGCACCGTCATGCCGCGAAACAGCGCAATGTTCTGAAAGCTGCGCCCCAGCCCCAATTTGGCGCGTTTGGGCGCCGGCAGGTGGGTGATGTCCTGGCCCTTGAAGCGCACCTGGCCACGGGTCGGCCGGTAGAAGCCGGAGACGGTGTTGAAGAGCGAAGTCTTGCCGGCGCCATTGGGCCCGATGATGGCCGTGATGGAGCCGGCTGCCACGCTAAAACCCACATCGCTGAGCGCCCGCACGCCACCGAAGGTCAGGGTGATGCCGTCGATCTGCAACAGGGGCGGCGTGTTGCCGGCGCCGCCTTGAGGGGTTTTCTCCATCGACTTATCTATGCGGGTTTGTGCGTAGTGAAAGAAATTTACTGTTGCGTAGAATTACTACTCTGAAGTAGATTATGGAATTCAAGGACCACGCTAGCATTGGGACTTTCCCTAGCAGCCTGTCCGGGCGCTCCACCATGCCGCAAAAGAAATCCGCCTCCAAAGCCGCTCAAACTTCGCCGCCGACATCGCCCTGGGTGCCGGCTTCGGCGCGTGAGCAGCAGCGCGAGACCAAGCGCAATGCGGTGCTGTCAACGGCGGCGCAACTCTTCAACGAGCGGGGTTTCCACGCCACCTCGCTGGACGACATCGCGGCGCGCCTGAACGTCAGCAAGCCGACGCTCTACTACTACGTCAAGAACAAGGACCAGATCCTGATCGAGTGCGTGCGCAAGGGCTTGCAGATGATGCACCAGGGCATCGAGGAAACGCGCCGCGCCGGCGGCAAGGCAATTGACCAGTTGATGGCCTGCATGCGCGTCTACACCCGCATCGTGACGCTGGATTTCGGCATGTGCGTGATCCGCGTCAGCGACGACGAGTTCGAGCCCGACAGCCGCAAGGAATTGCGGCGCCTGAAATCCGGCATCGACATGGAATTTCGCCGCTTGGTCACTGCCGGCATCGCGGAAGGATCGCTGCAACCCTGCGATCCCAAAATGGCCGCCTTCGTGATTGCCGGCGCCCTGAGCTGGATCGGTCGCTGGTACGAAGCCGATGGCGAGTACAGCGCCGAGGAGATTGCAACCCAGTTCAATGCGATGTTGCTCAATGGCGTTCTACGACGCAAGCCTGAGACCTCGGCGGCGCCAGCGGTGGCTTGCGGCGGCGTGCGGAGCAAGTCCCGAGCCAAGAAGTAGGGCGCTGCGCCGGCGCCTGCCTTGTGTTCTACTGCCGGGCAGCAACGACAAGTAAATTCTCCCGGGCACGCGGGACGCACCATGTTCAAGAATATTTTTCGCAAACCGGCACCGCCCCTGGTCGATTCCCTGGTGCCGAGTGATTTTTCGACGCTTGAGATAGCGGCCGAAATGTTGACCGCGCCGTCGGCCCTGATGCAGCTCAGCCGGGCCGAGGCACGCGTGGTGGCGCGCTACATGCAACCCCGCTTCATTGCCGAGGGCACGGTGTTCATCCGCGAGGGCGATGCGCAGGACACCGGCTTCATGCTGTTGGTGCTGGATGGCGAAGTGACGGTGGAAAACATCGTGGTGAGTCGGGTCGCGCCGATCACCGTGACGGTCCTGGGTGCCGGCAGCATGCACGGTGATCTGGGTCTGATTGATGGCTTGCCGCGCTCGGCCTCCTGCACCGCCAGCTCGGATCTGCACTGCGTTGTCTTGACCCGTGACAGCCTGCTGCAATTGCTCAAGGACGATCCCGCCATGGGTGCCAAGCTGATGATGGCCATCGCCATGCGGATTGCGCAGCGGCTGCGCGACAATACCGAAAAGTTGAAAAAGTACGTGCAACTGACCAAAACCATGCAGCAGGAAATTGAGCACCTGATGCCAGGCTAGCACCGCGCTACAAGCAGATGGCTTTCTTCCGGTTCAAAAAAAATCGCCGCGCCGCCCGGCGCTCCGGTCACTTGACGCGCCTGGCGGCGCGGCTGCTGGTGCTGTGCAGCGCTGGCGCCGCCTTTGCCTTGTGGCTGCTAGACCCGGTTCCCATGCAAAGCCTGCGGCTGGCGCAGTTTGACCAGTTCCAGCGCTGGCAGCCGCGACCTTACACGCCGGCGCCGGTGCGCGTGGTGGACATCGACGAGGCCAGCCTGAAAGCCTATGGCCAATGGCCCTGGCCGCGCACCCGCATCGCCCAGTTGGTGCAGCGGCTGCATGCGGCGGGTGCTACGGCGATTGCTTTTGACGTGCTGTTGGCCGAGCCGGATCGCACCTCGCCGAAGGCCATGGCCGAGCTCTGGCAAGACCCTCAGGCGAGTGCCTTCCTGAAGGGTTTGCCAGATCACGACGAGCTATTGGCTGGCACCCTACAGGGGGCGGGGGTTGTGTTGGGAACCTACTTCTCGGACAGTGGGGCTGCGCTGCCAGCCGCAGCGCCGACCGGCAGTTTGCCCAAGCCGCCCTATAGGCTGATCAACCTCGGCACGGCCAACCCGGCGGTCTGGTTGCACAAATTCGATACCGCTGTCTGGCCCTTGCCGGTGTTGTCCGCCAGCGCCAGCGGTTTGGGCGCGATCAACTTCATTCCGGACGGCGACAGCGTGGTGCGCCGGGTGCCGCTGCTGCTGCGTCTGGGCGAGCAGGTGGTGCCCAGCCTGAGCGCCGAAGCCTTGCGCGTGGCGAACGGCGAAACCAATCAACTCGTGAACAGCACCGACGCGGGGGTGCAGGACGTGCAGATCGGCGACATCGCGAAAGTGGTGGTGCCGACCAACGCAGCGGGCGAAATCTGGTTGCACTACAGCGAACAGCGGGCCAATCACTTTATCTCCGCGGCGCGGGTCCTGGACGGCACGGTGGGCGCCGAGCAGTTCAAAGGCAACATTGTGCTGGTGGGCACTTCGGTGCCTGGCTTGTTCGACCTGCGCTACGACCCCTGGGGCGAGTTGATGCCTGGCGTGCGTGCCCATGCCATGGCGCTGGAACAGATACTGACCCAGCAGTATCTGGACCGCCCGGCCTGGTCCAACATGGTCGAGGCACTGCTGCTGGCGGCGGGAGCGCTGATCGTCGGCCTGTACGCCTTGAGAGCGACAGCGCGGCGCTCGGCACTGCTGGCGGCAGCGCTTCTGGTGCTTCTGCTTGGCGGCGTCTGGTACGCCTACAGGTTCGAGCACCTGCTGCTCGACGGCGTCAATCCAGCGCTGGCGCTGCTGCTCAGCTTCGGCTTGACCAGCGCGGTGCACCACTTTGTCACCGAGCGCGAGCGGCGCTGGGTGCGGCAAGCGTTTTCGCGCTATGTGTCGCCGAACCGGGTGGCGCATCTGATGGCGCACCCGGACCAACTGCGGCTCAGTGGCCGGCGCCAGGTCTGCAGTTTTGTCTTCACCGATCTGGTGGGCTTTACCAGCTTGATGGAGCGCTGCGACCCGGCCCAGGTGGTGAGCCTGCTCAACGAGTACCTGGAAGGTATGTTGGTGATCGTTTTCAAGCGTGAAGGCACGCTGGAGCGCATCATGGGCGACGCCGTTGCGGTGCTGTTCTCGGCACCGGTGGCGCAGAGCGACCACCGCCAGCGCGCACTCGACTGCGCGCTCGACATGGACGTCTTTGCCTCCGCTTACGCGCAGCGCTTGCAGGCGCAGGGCGTGCCCTGGGGTCACACCCGCATCGGCGTTCACAGCGGTGAAGTGATCGTCGGCAATTTTGGCGGCAAGACCTTGTTCGACTACCGCGCGCTGGGCGACCCGATCAACACTGCGGCGCGGCTGGAGAGCGTCAACAAGCACCTGGGGACCCGGATGTGCGTGTCGCAGGCGATTGTGGAGGGCTGCTCCGGCGTGCCCATGCGCCTGGTCGGGCGCCTGGTGCTCAAGGGCAAGAGCCAGCCGCTACAGGCTTACGAGCCGCTGGCGGCCAGCGACCCCGCGCGCTGTGCCGCGCCGGCCGACTACGCCGCCGCCCTGCAGTTGTTGCAGTCGGGCGCCGCTGCGCCCGCCCTGGCGGCTTTCGAGCGCCTGGCCGCCAGCCATCCGCACGATCCCCTGGTGGCGCTGCACCTGCAGCGCCTGCGCCAGGGGGCCACCGATGATTTGATCGTGATGAGCGAGAAATAGCGCGCGTTCAGCGTATCTGGACTTCCACAAAACGGTTTACCGGTGAAGCAGGATTTGCCTTGTCAAGCGGGTTGTGGTCACCATCCGAAGTGGTGATGATGGGCGGTAGGTCTCCCAATCTGTTTTGACGCAGGAGGTTCGTGAGCTGACTCCTTACTTCCTCTGCGCGGCGTTTTGCCAGTGCTTCATTGGTGTCGCCTGGCAGTGGTGGTGATGTGTCCGCGTGACCGATGATGGAGATGTCCAGCGGCCTTCCTTCGCGTACGAGCCGCATAATATTCTGTGCGATGTCTCGCAAATCATTCTGTGATTGGGGGGTCAACTGAGTCCCCGACAGGAAGCCCAGTTTCGGTTGATTGAGGTCTGGTAATGGCGGCTGTGCCGCCAGGGCGGCGCCGAAATCGCGTTGCAGCTGTGCCTCGGTCACGAAGTACGACTCCTTGCTACCGTCCAAAGTGGCCGCTTCGAAGGCTTGGCTGAGAACCTGCTCGCCTTGCAAATTCTTTACCACGACACTGCCCAGCTTGCCGTCCGGATCGCGCAACAGCACCACGTAGGAGCCCGTGCTGCTGCTGGCACAGCCAGTCAGCAAAGTGATCCATAGCAGGACGGCGGCGAGAAAAGATGTTTTGACGGAGCAAATCATTTCAGATCCTCCACCTTGGCGACGAACTGGGTGCCGCGCACGCCGATGATGCCGGTCGGCGTCCTGACCGTCACCGCCTCGGGCTTGAGCCTGGCGATCACGCCCGAGATGTAGTTCAGCGTGCCCCGCAGCAGCCGTGTGCTGAGTTTGAGCTGGTCCTGCGCCGGGGCGTAAAGGTACTCGTCCACCGTCAGCTCGGTGTCGGGTCCGAACGACATCACCGTGTTGTCCTTGAAGGTCATGCCCAGCGATGCCGCCGCGCCGGTCTGGAGCCGGCTGCCCAGCAGCACGGCGGTGCCCGGTTGCGCCCTGACGCGTTGCCCGGCGCTGCTGACCCAGGCCTCGCCCGTGACGGTCTTGACGTAGCCTATCGGCTCCGTCTGGGCCATGGAGAACAAGGGAAGCGTCAGCAGAAGCAAGCCCGGCAGCGCTCGCCAGGGAGGTGGTTGGTGGTTCATTGCAATGTCTCGAAACTCCTATTTTCGTTGAATTAGAGCCCATGAAACACCGGGCTGTGCATGAGAAAAGTCAGTTCGAGGCTAGGCGCCTGAAAATCTGGCATATTGATGAACCTCATCTAAAACACACATCACCAGCTGTCACCCCAAGGAACCCCCATGGCCGATCTCTCCGCTTTTCCGATCACCCGCAAGTGGCCCGCCCAGCATCCGGACCGGCTGCAGTTCTATTCGCTGCCGACGCCCAATGGCGTCAAGGTGTCCATCATGCTGGAAGAGACCGGCCTGCCGTACGAGGCGCATCTGGTCAGCTTCGAGAGCAACGACCAGATGTCGCCGGAATTTCTCTCGCTCAACCCCAACAACAAGATTCCGGCCATCCTGGACCCCCACGGTCCGGGCGGCCGGCCGCTGGCGCTGTTCGAGTCCGGCGCGATTCTGCTGTACCTGGCCGAGAAGACCGGCCAGTTCCTGCTGGGGGCCGCGGCGCAGCGCTACGAGACCGTCCAGTGGCTGATGTTCCAGATGGGCGGCATCGGCCCGATGTTTGGGCAACTGGGTTTCTTCCACAAGTTTGCCGGCAAGGAGTTTGAAGACAAGCGTCCGCGCGACCGCTACGTGGCGGAGTCCAGGCGTCTGCTGGGGGTGCTGAACCAGCGCCTGTCAAGCCGCGCCTGGATCATGGGCGATGCCTACACCATTGCCGACATGGCCACGTTTCCCTGGGTGCGCAACCTGATCGGCTTCTACGAGGCCGGCGATCTGGTGGGCATCCAGGATTTCCCGCACGTCAAGCGCGCGCTGGCGGCGTTTGTGGCGCGGCCGGCGGTGGTGAAAGGTCTGGGGATACCGCAGTGGTCCTGATTTGAGCGCGCTTCACAAGCGCTGTTTGCGCGCATGCCACCAGCTGTCCGCGCTGTACAGCAGCAAGGCCGTCCAGATCAGATAAAAGCCGATGGCGCGCGCCGGCTCGAACGCTTCGCCATACAGCCAGACGCCCAGCAGCATCTGCAGGCTGGGCGAGATGTATTGCAGGATGCCCAGCGTGGCCATCGGTATGCGCCGGGCGCCAGCGGCAAACAGCAGCAGCGGGATGGCGGTTATCGGCCCGGCCAGCAGCAGCCAGCCCAGGGTCGCCGGGTCGCCTTGCACCAGGGCGCCCTGACCGTGCCACGCCCACCACGCCAGCAGCCCTACGGCAAAAGGAAACAGCAGCAAGGTCTCCAGCGCCAAGCCTTCCAGCGCGCCCATCGTGGCCAGTTTGCGCAGCAGCCCGTAAATGCCGAACGTGGCCGCCAGAACCAAGGCCACCCAGGGCAGCCGCCCGGCCTGCAGCGTCAGCCACAGCACACCGGCGGCGGCCACCGCCACCGCCAGCCATTGCCCGCGGCGCGGACGCTCATTCAAAAAGACAAAGCCCAGCGCCACATTGACCAGCGGCAAGATGAAGTAACCCAGACTGGCATCGAGCACGTGGGCGTTTTGCACCGCCCACACGTAGACCGACCAATTGGCCGACAAAAGCAGGGCCGACACGCCAAATGCCAGCAGCACCCGCGGCTGGCGCGCCACCTGGCGCAGCCAGACCCAACGCTTCAGCACGGCCAGCACGCACAGCAGGAAAACCAGCGACCACACCATGCGGTGCAGCACCACCTCGAACGCATTGACGCTGGCAAGCTGCTTGAAAAAGACCGGGAGAAAGCCCCAGGCGGTGTAAGCCAGGGCGGCGTAAAAAACACCAGGATTCATGGGTGGGGGGTCGTGCGACGGTTTCGGAGCGGTGGATTACAGCGTAGAGTCTAAGGCCATGGCTGTGTCGGATTTGTTCAAGACCGAGGCGGCGGTTTTCCTTTATCTTTGCGCCGTGATCGATTACCAGTATTGGAGCCCCTATGAAACTTGGATACACCATTCTTTATGTGGAAGATGTCAAAACCACGCTGGACTTTTACCAGAAAGCCTTTGGCCTTGCGACCCGTTTTCTGCACGAGAGCGGCAGCTATGGCGAGCTTGAAACCGGCGCCACCGCGCTGGCTTTTTCCTCGCGACAACTGATGACCCAGTTGAAAAAGAATCCGGCAACGGCCGACCCCCGCTCGCCCTGCTTCGAGATTGCCCTGGTCACGCAAGACGTGCCAGCGGCCGTGGCTCGGGCGACAGCGGCCGGCGCGCAGTTGATCCAGCAGCCGGAGCAGATGCCTTGGGGGCAAACCGTGGCCTACGTGGCCGACCTGGATGGGTTTCTGGTTGAAATCTGCACTGCGGTTGGGGGCTAAGGACTTGTCCGTAAATAACAGGGGGTCGCCTGTTATTTACGGACAAGTTCTAACCGTAGCCCGTTTCGGCGACTACCCGGAGCAGCTCGGTGGAGGCCTGAAAACGACTGGGAGAAAGATCGAACCAGCGCCTGAACTCGCGGCTCATGTGGGCCTGGTCGGCGTAGCCATGGTCGGCCGCAATGGCCGCCAACGAGGCAGTGCCTGACAGCGCCAGCGCCGCACGGCGAATGCGGGCCAGGCCTTTCCAGTATCCCGGCGAACGCCCCGTGGCGGCCAGGACCAGGCGCTGGAGGCTGCGTTCGGATACGCCCAGGTGGCGGGCGGCCCATGCCACGCTGGGCGTGTCGGACAAACTCTGCAGCGCTTCGGTGACGGACCCGTCAAGCCGCACGAACTCGTCCACCAACGGCAGTGCGTCGTGTGCTTCGCGCAGCCGGCAATCGCGCAGCGCCTTCAACAGTGCCGTCTCATCGACCGTTGCGCCGGGGTGAAACCGGTAGCCCCAAAAACTTTCACCGGCAGTGCTTGCCACGCCATAGGCCGTATCGGCCAGCGCTGTCACCAGCCATTGCGGCGCCTGTCCGGGCGTCGCTCGCAAGATCAAATCGCGGCAACCATCCGGCAGCACAAGGGTGTGCGCCGCCGTTGCCGGGGTGTGGCACCACGCCTGGAGAACGCCGAAGGGTAGAAGCATGGGATACTGCAGCGGGCTTGATGTGATGGCTGCTTGCGCGCGCAGGATGCTGGTCAGAGGATGATTTAGTCCGATACCGGGCCCGCCCACTCGGCCAATTTTTGCTGCAACTCTTCCTTGCTCGGTAAGTAGAGTTGGTATTCCTTGGCGTGAATATTCGCATCTTTGGGCAGAGTGATTTCAACCAGTGCCGCGTGCTTTTTCTTGCACAGCACGATACCAATGGTGGGACTCTCGGCGGCGGTTTTGACGTGGCGGTCAAAGTAGTTGACGTACATCTGCATCTGACCCAGATCTTGGTGGGTGAGTTTGCCGATCTTGAGGTCGATCAGTACATAGCAGCGCAGCAGGCGGTTGTAGAACACCAAGTCCACAAAGAAGTGGTCGTCGTCGAAGGTGAAACGCTTTTGACGGGCTTCAAACAGGAAACCCTTGCCCAGCTCCAGCAAAAAATGCTCGATCCGGTTGATGATGGCGGTTTCAAGGTCCGATTCAGAAAACCGGGCTTGTTCTGACAGGCCCAAAAACTCCAGAACCAGCGGCTCCTTGAGCAGGTCTTGGGGTTGGCCGACGATTTGCCCCTGTTTGGCGAGTCGGCGAATGCCGTCCTGGTCTCGGCTGAGTGCCAGGCGCTCGTACAGACCGCTTTGGAACTGGCGCTTGAGTTCCCGCAGGGTCCAGTTTTCGCTGGCAGCCTCAATCTCGTAGAAGCTGCGTTCCTCAACCTTCTTGATGCCCAAAAGGAAAACGTAGTGGGACCAGCTCAGGCTGAAGGCGCGGTCAGATTGTCCAGACAGTGTCTGGACAATCTGAAATGGGACGGTGCCAGCTTGATGAGATGGGGATGGCAATCGTCCAGATACTGTCTGGACGATTGGCCCGCGCTCCCGGTAAGCAAGATAAACATAGCGACATATATAACGCCGCATAATTGACTTACACTGTGGATTCCTGATTGTTTGCAAGGAGCCCCTATGCGTAAGCTTGAAATTGCAGATCCCGACATCATGAGAATCGCCATTCAACAAGAGATTTCCCGCTCCGATGAGTCCCGGTATGACCATCGATTGCACGGCTTGTTGCTTCTGACCGGCGGTCAGAGCTGCCAACAAGTTGCCGATCTCTTTGGCGAAGACCGCCGTACCGTGCAGCGCTGGGTCAAGCGCTTTGAGGAGCACGGACTCGATGGTATGCGCGACGGTGAACGTCCAGGAAGACCGGCCGGTTTGGATGCCAAGCAGTGGGCATCGTTGGAACGCGACCTGCGGCGCAGCGCCTGCGATTTCGGTCATGTTGGACACCTGTGGGACGGCAAGTTACTGTCCGCCCACCTTGAGCAGCGCTATAAGGTGGTTCTGGGTGTGCGCCAATGTCAACGCATTTTCAGACAATTGGGATTTCGCCTTCGCAAGCCGCGACCACAAGTGGCGCAGTCTGACCCGGTGCTGGTGGCAGCCTTTAAAAAAACTGCACCATCTGGCAAAGCGAAAGGACCTTGAGTTGTGGAGCTTGGACGAATGCCATTTCCAACAACACGGCACACGTTGCCGAATGTGGATTGCGCCGGAGATCAAAGATCCGGTGCTGACGCATGCTCCCACACGAAAGTCGATTGCTTGCTTTGGCGCCGTGAGCTTGGAGACAGGAAAATTCGCATACGACTTGTGCGATACGTTCGATGCCAAAACATTCGAAGCGTTTTTGATGTTGTTGCTGCGTCGACGCACCCGAGACAAACGTATGGTGATCGTCTTGGACAACGCCCGGTACCACCATGCCAAGCTACTCGCGCCGTTGCTGCACAAATACCGCAGCGTGCTGACGCTCCTATTCCTGCCGCCATACAGTCCGCAGTTGGCGCCGATAGAACGAGTCTGGAAACTCACCCGGCGATTGGCCACCCACAACCGGCACTTCGAGACACTTGGAGATGTGCTCGTCGCCGTGCAGAAATGCTTCAATCGGTGGACGAAACCCAACTTAATGCTGAAGAGACTATGCGGCATTATTTAAGACGCTATGTTTAA
>NZ_JAQTMS010000009.1 GCF_028714215.1 Rhodoferax sp.
CGCTGGCGCTATTTGCAAGCCCATGAGCGTTTCTAGACTTGAGTGCCCGGCTCTGGCCCAGCGGCCATCCGAAAAAATTCGATAATGAATCCAGTATTGATTTGGATCCATTTATGATTTTCCGTTCTTTCAAGTTGTTCTTCGCCGCGCTGATCGCCGCACTGCTGTTGGTCGCTTGCAATAGCGGCGATCCGGCTCCGGCGCCAAGCGGGCTGGCCGTCACCGCCGGTGAATCGTCGGTCACGGTGTCCTGGGATATGACTGACGGCGTTGAATACTGGCTGTTTTTTGGTCCCAGCAGCGCAGCCCCCAGCAGCACGACATCGATGCAAGGCTGGTTTGGCCTGCCGGGCGGCAACGTGGTGATCAAAGCCACCTCACCGTATGTCGTTTCCGGCCTGGTCAACGGCTTGAGCTATTCGTTTTCGGTCAACGGCAGAACCAATGGCGGGCCCGGCGGGCCAGGCGCCACGCCGGTTACCGCCACACCCCGGATTGCCGGCTCAAGTTGGAGCGCCGGCAGCGCCATCTCCGGCAGCGTTGGCTTGCGCGGCCTGACCTATGGTGCAACCACCGCCACCACGACCACCAACTCGGTGGCGAACTTTGTTGCGGCCGGCGCGGCCGGGGCCATCTACGCCAGCCTTGATGGCGTCACCTGGAACGCCATCAACTACGCCACCAGCAGCAACATCAATGGCGCCGCCTACTTTGGTACTTTCAAATTGGTGGGTGATGGTGGCCTGGTGCTGACCAGTTCGGATGCCGCCACTTGGACCGCGCAAACCAGCGGCACCAGCCAGAACCTGTACGCGATCGCCAGCAATTATTCGAATTTGAATGTTGCCGTGGGCGCCAACGGCACCATCATCACCAGCCCCGACGGCGTCACCTGGACGGCGGCAACCAGTTCGGCTACCAGCCGTGATTTGTATGCGGTGGCTTACACCAGCTACAACAGTGGCACCTGGGTCGCCGTCGGCGCCGGCGGCACCGTCGTGGAAAGCGCGGACGGCTTGACCTGGCATGGCGTCACGTCCGGCAGCACGGCCGACCTGCGCGGCGTTGCCTACACCACCAGCACCTCCACGGACGGCGTCGTAAGCTACACCTTCGTGGCGGTTGGTGCCTCCGGTACCGTGCTGAGCAGCACCGACGCCAGCACCTGGACGGCACAGGCCGTGAGCGGCGCCGGCGCCCTCAATGCCGTTGTCTATGGCACGCAGTTTGTGGCGGTTGGCGCCGCTGGCAAGATCTTCATCAGCACCGATGGCCTGAACTGGACGCTGACCCCAGCCGCCACCAGCCAGGATCTCTACGCCGTGGCACACGGCTCGCTGGATTACTCGGCAGTGGGTGCCGCCGGCACCAATTTACTGTCCAGATAGCCGCCCGACGCGGCGGCAACGTTCTTTGCCGCGGCTACCCGCGCGTTCATCCAGCGCAACAGATCGAGCCACATCTGGCGCATCTCGGCATCCCGCGGCGTGCGCGTTGCATTGGGCAGCTCGATCGTGACCACCGGCATGCCCTGGTGTGCGCCGCCATAATTGCCCAATGAACCGGGGAAGATGCCAACCTGGTGCAGATACAAGCTGCCCAGTCGGGACGGCGGCACCACCGGCCCGTCAAAGTCAAGCACGCCATAGGGCGCATGAATACTGACGATCAGTTGCGGCTGAAAATTGCGCATCTCGTCGTGCAGAAAGCGCGACTCCGGCTCCGACAAGGGTCGCGGACCGGGCCAGCGGCGCGGGTCCTTGCGCGTGCGCTTTTCCCAGTACAACTTGGCATCGCGCTCCCAATTGGGCGTCGAAAAGTTCCGGTTCAAATCCACACCATGGGCGTTGACGCGGCGCGGCGAGGGGTTGAACAGACCGTCCGGATTGAGCACCGGCACAAAACGCCAGTGCACCTGCTGCGCGCCGACCATGGGCAGTTGCGCCGCCAGCCTGATCCAGTGAAAAGCCACCGCCGCCGAAGACGGCTCATCACCATGGATGGCGCCGACCACCAGCACCCGCAGCGTGGCATGTTCCGGCTTGACATCGCTGACCCACAGCGTTCGCCCTTTCACGGATCTGGCCGCCGTCGGTTGCAGCTTGGCGGCCTCGCACAGCTCGCGTCGCAAATTCGGCAAGCGGGCCGCAAAATCGGCGCAAGGTGTGGCGGATTGGGCGCTATCAACAGTTAAAAACAGAGCCAGCAAAAAGGGCTTCAGGCAACGCGCAGGCATGAATCCGAGTTTAACTTCTGGCCCCACCCAATGACGGGTTCAAATATACCTGTCGCTCAATATTGAGATTGCCTTCACGCAACCCAGTTACGTTCCAACATCACTCGCCGCAGCCTCCATGTTTACCTTTCGCCATCCGCGCCCTGTCGGTAACCGAAAACCGGTTGCGGAGTTGTCAATGCAACAGGAGGCCAGGGCCATCGACGCGTCGCATGCCATATTGGTCGGAAAGTCGGATGTTCTGCCACCACCCGTAGTCGCCACCACTTCAAGCGTGCCGCAACAACTTACGCTGGAGTTCTCGGTTTCGTATCGACTTGCGGAGTACTTGAGCTTCGCCCGGGATCATGCGCCTCTGGTTACGCAGCGCGTTCTGGCCGCGAAAGGGAAACTTGTCCAAACACCTTCGCGGTTACAAGGCGTGGCACTGACACTCATCTGCACGGTCGCCTTCTTCTTCAAGAAGCGCCGCATGCCAATTTGCCGGTTTATCATCACCGAGGATGGCATCCATAGAAGCGCGGCTTCGCGCAATTTGTTCATTCCATGGACCGAAGTTCTGGAGGTTCATCGGTACTCTCAGGGATACTTCATTGAGATGCACCGCGGCGCCATGCCACTGCCGTTCAGGTGCCTCCGTGCCCAGCAAGTGTCGGCATTTGACGCTCTCGTTGCCAAGTGGCAAAAGGCCTCTTTGGCATCAACCTTCCCGAAATGATGACATGCCAAACCCGGTTCGGCATAGCGGGAGGATCAGGCTGGAGGGGCACTCAGCTCCGTGTCCCCCGCCCTGCGGGCTCCTCCTTTACCTGCGCTGAGCGCCCCTCCAGCCTGATCTTTCAAGCAAGGTTGGTGTGCAATCGGCGCAAACCACCGACGCTCGCCGCCGAGGACGCTGGGGTGGGTGGCGTAGCGTGGACTTGGGGTTTTGCCAAATTAAGGGGGAGGCCGAAGGCCGGAGGACATTCGCAGAGCTACCCACCGCAGCGCTCTCGACCCACACACGCCTGGGCTGTAGTTCTTGACTTGCGAAAGCAATCCGCATCAGCCACGCTCGGCTGAAACGGTGTCCTGAATTTCGGGATTTTCAATAGCCGATTCACCTTCAGTCATCAATAGCGTGCCAAGCAAATGAGACGTGAGGCGACGCCAGTTATAGTGTCGGCGCCGCATGACTTGTCGCAACTGATCAACGCTAAAACACTGATGACTCTCCCACCTTGGTTATCGATTGCCGCCGCAGAGACGGGTGTGCGCACCTTTGCGCCGGGCGCCAGCAACCCCAGAATCACCGAGTACCACGCCCACACCAACATCCGGGGCTATGACGACAAAGCCTCCTGGTGCTCCTCCTTTGTCAACTGGGCGCTGGCCCAAGCGGGCATTCAGGGCACCGGCTCGGCGCTGGCCCGCTCCTGGTTGGCCTGGGGCGAGCCTTTGAGCGAGCCGGTACCTGGCTGCATCGTGGTCCTGTCACGCGAAGATCCTGGCGGCTGGAAAGGTCATGTCGGCTTCTTCCTGCGCGCCGACGCCCAGTTGATCCATCTGTTGGGCGGCAATCAGCTGGAACAGGTGCGCGAGCACTTCTACCCCCTGTCATCGGTGCTGGGCTACCGTTGGCCGGCGCGCAACACACCCTGACGCTTGGGCAACCCCACCATGCCACTCACTCCAAGACGCTGCCTGAGCGCCCTCCTGCTGGGGGTCACGGCCGCCCTATCTTCGCCGGCACAGGCACTGGAGAACGACCTGGGCAACGCCGTGCAAAGCGTCGCCGGCATCTACAGCAGCATCTGGATTCATGAGATGGGCCACGCATTGACCTTCCATGCTTTGGGCGCCACCGACATTGAAATCAAGGTACCCCGCGAAGGCTGCCGGCTGTGCGGAGAAACGACTTCCAAGAGTCCGGCCGGCGGCTACCAACTCTGGCATGCACAGGCCATTGCCGGATCAGGCCTGCTGGCGGCCAACCTGGCCGGCGAACTGGTGATCCAGCGCCAGTCGCTGCACGGCTCAGCCTTCGCACAAAGCGTTCTGGGCAGCTCCTTGGTGTCCAACGCCATCCATGTCTACACCTATTACACCCGCTACGTCGGCGTCGACGGCTACCGGGGCAACGACATCGACGCCTTCGCGGCCAGTGGCGGCAACCCGCATCTTTTTTCGGCAGCGCTGCTGGCCTATACCGCCTGGTCGCTGCAGCGCATGCGGCAGAAGGAGATTCCGTTCTTCTATGTCAATCTTCGCTTTTAGCCAGGAAAATCCATGGAAAAGATCGACCTCAAAAAAGACCTGAAACAGTACCAAGCGTCTGCCAAGGAGGTGGTGCAGCTTGACGTACCGAGCTTCCAGTTCCTGATGGTCGACGGCCGGGGCGATCCGAACACCTCGCCAGAATATGCCCAGGCGGTGGAGGCCTTGTTTTCCGTCTCTTACACGGCCAAGTTCATGCTCAAGAAGGGGCCGCAGCAACTTGACTATGCCGTCATGCCGCTGGAAGGGCTTTGGTGGGCCGATGACATGTCCGCCTTCGTCACCGGCGACAAAGCCAAGTGGCAGTGGACCCTGCTGATCCTGCAGCCATCCTTCGTGACCCCTGAAACCATCCAGGTGGCCATTGTCGAAGTCCGCAGAAAGAAAAAATTGCCGGCCCTCGACAAGCTACGCCTGGAGGATTTCTCTGAAGGTCTTTGTGCTCAAGTGCTGCACGTCGGGCCGTTCGCGGAGGAAGGGCCAACCATCGAGCGCCTGCATCAATTCATCGATGAGCGCACCGGCCGCAGCGGCAAGCACCATGAAATCTACCTGAGCGACATACGGCGCGCCGACCCGAAGCGATGGAAAACCATCATTCGGCATCCCATGAAACGAGCTTGACCATGACAACGATTCAATGGTCGGTTACCGATCTGAACGCCGTGCTGGAGCGAACGCCGTTCCTGAAGTCGTACGGCTTCAACGTCCAGTCCTGCGCCCCTGGCGAGTGTGTGCTGCGGGTTCCCTTCAACTTGGCGCTCGAGCGGCCGGGCGGCATCGTCAGCGGCATGACACTGATGGGCGCCGCCGACGTCGCCATGTGGCTGGCCATCATGACGCAGCGGGGCACCGAGGAACAGTGGGTCACCTCGGACATGAAGACCGCCTTTCTGCGCAGCGCTCGCCAGGAGGATTTCTTGTGCACCGCCCGAATTCTCAAGCTGGGGAAACGCAGCGCCTATGGCAGCGCCGAATGCAACGGTGTTGCCTCAGGCTTGCTGGCGCACCATGTGCTCACCTATGTCAAAGTCGCAAGCTGAGCGCCCAATCCACCGCCTTGATCTGCCCCCACCAACCACACAACCGGAGTGAAACACCATGCACGACATCAAATGGACCCATTCTGAGCAGAAGACGGCACGGAAGGTGTTCGACGCAGCCCTGCAACGAGAGCTTGCGGCGATCCTGTCCAAGCTCAAGGAATTGGCGGCCAGCGCAAAGACGCCTCAAGACATGTGGGAAATCGAAAAATACCTCACTCAACAGCGACGTCAGATTGACTCGAAATACGACTTTCGGTATTCACAGTTGATTGAGGTGTTCGGCAGGCTGCTGCGTGAGAACTGGATCGAAGAAAAAGAACTGCAGGCTCTCTCACCAGAGAAACTCGCCTGGATTCAACACATCGCCACGCTGTGAACCAACTGTTCCGCCAGTCGGGCCGCATTCTGTAGCCAACCCTGGTCAAGCCTGTCTGATGCAGATTGCTTTCGCAAGTCAATAACTGAGGCCCAGGCGTGTGTGGGCCGAGGGCGCCGCAACGAGCGTCGGTGGTTTGCCCAGCTCGCATACCAGCCCAGCCTGAAAGATCAGGTTGGTGGGGCGCTCGGTGCAGGTAAAGGAGGAGCCCGCAGGGCGGGGGACACGGAGCTGAGTGCCCCTCCAGCCTGATCCACCAGGTACATGAGCGGAGTTTGGCACGTCATCCTTTCGGGAACGATCCATAAAAGTGTGAAGCCCACCGATAAGCCGGATTCTGTGCAACTGCCAACCCTTGCGGGCCGGCAGAAGTGACTGCCATTAATCTGGGCTGTTGGTCGCCCAACAGCTCGGTGCTACCTACCCGCACACTCCGGGGGCCCCGTCAACGTGTGCCTACTTGGTATTGCTGCGCGTAGAGATTGCCCGTTTCACCCGAACTTAATCGGCTCGTCTCTGTTGCTCTGATCCTCACCTTATACCTTGCGGCTTTCAGTGGACAGCCGTTAGCTGCTACGCTGCCCTATGCAGTCCGGACGTTCCTCCAGTGCCCTGTTTCCAGGATTGCACCAGCGGCAGTCTGGCGGGCTTCACCCCTCCATTATCGCGGCTATCCATAACCTTATATCGAAAACTGTCGATCAACTGGTCCAAAATCTGGCCTTCTTCGCCCCAACCCACCACCTGCCCAAGGAGTTCCTCATGAAAGCCGACAACATCCTGCAAACCATTGGCAACACGCCGCACGTGCGCATCAACCGCCTGTTCGGCAGTTCGCACAAGGTCTGGATCAAGTCCGAACGCAGCAATCCCGGCGGCTCCATCAAGGACCGCATTGCACTGTCCATGGTCGAGGCGGCCGAGAAAAGCGGCCAGCTCAAGCCCGGCGCCACCATCATCGAGCCGACCTCTGGTAACACCGGTGTCGGCCTGGCCATGGTGGCCGCGGTCAAGGGCTACAAACTGATTCTGGTGATGCCCGACAGCATGTCGGTGGAGCGCCGCCGCCTGATGCTGGCCTACGGCGCCACCTTCGACCTGACGCCGCGCGAAAAAGGCATAAAAGGCGCCATTGCCCGCGCCACGGAACTGGTGGCTGCCACACCCAATTCGTGGATGCCGCAGCAGTTCGAGAACCCGGCCAACATCGACGCCCATGTGCGCAGCACGGCGCTGGAAATTTTGGCCGATTTTCCGGATGGCATCGACGCCTTGATCACCGGCGTCGGCACCGGTGGTCACCTGACCGGTTGCGCCCAGGTCCTGAAAGCCAAATGGCCCAAGCTCAAGGTCTACGCGGTGGAGCCGGTGGCCTCTCCCGTGATCTCGGGCGGTGCGCCGGCGCCGCACTCGATCCAGGGCATTGGCGCCGGCTTTGTGCCGAAGAACCTGGACACCGCTTTGCTCGATGGCGTGATTCTGGTCGATGCCGAACCGGCACGCGAGATGGCGCGCCGCTGCGCCCGCGAGGAAGGCATTCTGGTGGGCATCTCCAGTGGTGCCACGCTGGCCGCGATTGCGCAAAAACTGCCCGATCTGCCGGCCGGTGCCACCGTGCTGGGCTTTAACTACGACACGGGGGAGCGATATTTGTCGATTGAAGGTTTCCTGCCGGCCTGAAACCGGGCCGGCAAGGCCAGACCGTAAAATTCGGTGCTTCTGCTTGATAAACACAAGCCCACCAGACACCGACCATGATCCGACTGACAGAGCTCAAGCTGGGGCTTGAGCACTCCGCCGAAGACCTCAACGCACTGATTCACAGCACACTGGCCGTAACGGCGGCCGACGTGGCGCAGTCCAGCATTTTCAAACGCAGTATTGATGCGCGCAAAGCCGAACTGCGGGTGGTCTACATCGTCGATGTGGAGCTAAGCCCGGGGCTGGAGGCCACGTTGCTGGCCAAGTTTTCCGGCAACCCGCATATCTTTGCCGCACCCGACCTGGCGTACCACCCGGTCGCTCAAGCCCCCATCAACTTCGGGCCGCGTCCGGTCGTGGTGGGCTTTGGTCCCTGCGGTATTTTTGCCGCCCTCATTCTGGCGCAAGCAGGCTTCAAGCCTATCGTGCTGGAGCGTGGCAAGACGGTGCGTGAACGCACCCAGGACACCTGGGGCCTGTGGCGCAAGCGCGAGCTCAACCCCGAATCGAACGTGCAATTCGGCGAGGGCGGCGCCGGCACTTTTTCCGACGGCAAGCTCTACAGCCAGATCAAGGACCCGCGGCACCTCGGGCGCAAGGTCATGAACGAGTTCGTCAAGGCCGGCGCGCCGCCCGAGATCCTGGTCGATGCGCACCCCCACATAGGCACCTTCAAATTGGTCAAAGTGGTGGAGAACCTGCGCCAGCAGATCATCGCACTGGGCGGCGAAATCCGCTTTCAGCAGCGCGTCACCGATGTGCTGATCGAAGGTGCTGCCGATGACCGCCAATTGCGTGGTTTGACGGTCTTGAACCAGGCGAGCGGTGAGTCCTATGAACTGCCTGCCGAGCAGGTGGTGCTGGCGCTGGGCCACAGTTCGCGCGACACCTTCGCCATGCTGTACCGGCGCGGTGTCGCGATGGAAGCCAAACCGTTCTCGATCGGCTTTCGCATCGAGCACCCGCAAAGCCTGATCGACCGCGCCCGCTGGGGCCGCCATGCCGGTCACCCCAAGCTGGGCGCGGCCGACTACAAACTGGTGCACCACGCCAGCAATGGCCGCTCCGTGTACAGCTTTTGCATGTGTCCCGGCGGCACCGTGGTGGCGGCGACCTCCGAGATCGGTCGCGTGGTGACCAACGGCATGAGCCAGTATTCGCGCAACGAGCGCAATGCCAACGCCGGCATCGTGGTGGGCATTGAGCCCAGCGACTACCCGAGCGACGCCGCCGCCTTCCATGCCACCCTGGGCGACCAGGTGCCAAGCCAATTGACGCCCGGCATGGCACAGCATCCGCTGGCCGGCATCGTGTTGCAGCGCCAGCTCGAATCGAATGCCTATGTGCTGGGCGGCGCCAACTACGACGCACCGGGGCAACTGCTGGGCGACTTCCTGGCGGGCCGGGCCTCGACCCAACTGGGCGAAGTGGAGCCCTCATACAAGCCGGGCGTCGAGCTGGTCGATCTGGGCAGCGCCCTGCCAGGCTACGCGATCGATGCGATCCGGCAGGCACTGCCCGCCTTTGGCCACAAGATCAAGGGTTTCGACCGGCCCGACGCGGTCCTCACCGGCGTGGAGACGCGCACCTCGTCACCGCTCAAAATGCCGCGCGGCGAGGATTTTCAGAGCAGCAACACGCGCGGACTCTATCCGGCCGGCGAAGGTGCCAGCTATGCCGGCGGTATCCTGTCGGCCGGGGTGGATGGCATCAAGGTGGCCGAGGCGCTGGCCAGGAATTTGCTGGGCTGAGCACTCACGCTGCCGTTGGCGTTGCCGGGCGCGTGGCGCCCCACAGGCCGGCCAGACAAAACACGATGCCGGCAGTCGACACCAGCGTCGGACGCCAGCCCTCCAGCAGCGCCGACAGTAGCAGCGCAATCACCGGAATGATCATGCCTATGAGCGCGGCGCGCCCGGGTCCCTGGCGCTGCGCCAGCTTGAAGTAAAGCAGGAAGGCCACCACCGAACCGAAGGCGCTGAGGTAGACCAGCGACAGCCAGTAACTGGGACGCGAGTCCAGATGAAATGGCACCCCGCTGACGGCGGCTATCAGCAGCAGCGTGGCCGCGCCATAGCCCATGCTCCAGGCCAACAGCGGAATCAGTGCGGTGCCGCCACGGGTCAGGCGCAGCGTCATCATGTTGCCGACCGAGGCACAGGTGACCGCCAGCAAACCGATGCCGACGGCGCCCAGCACCTCGGGGGCGGCACGGGTGGTCGCGATGTCGGGCCAGAAGATCAACACGATGCCCAGCACCCCCAGCGCTGCGGAGAACAGGAAGCGCCGGCTGATGGTCTGGCCAAAACACAGTGCGCCGCCGATGGCGTTGGTGAAAATCATCAGCGAAAACAACACCGCCATCAAACCCGAAGCGAGGTGTTTTTCGGCCTGGTAAGTGCTGATGTAGTTGAAGCCGTACTGCACCGCTCCGGTCGCCAACAGCCAGCCGTGCGCGCCCGGGCTGAACGCCAGCGACTCGCCGCGCCAGCGCGCAATGGCAAACAGCATCAGGCTGGCCAATCCAAAGCGCAGCGCCACCGAATGCAGCACCGCCACCTCGCCCAATTGGTACAGGATAGCGTGCCAGGTGGTGGCCCAGATCAGGGTCGGCACCCAGAACAGGAAACGGTCAGACACGCACGGTCCACCCAGTGCTGTGGCGCATCAAGTTGGCGCGTTTTGCAGCGCCGCGATGCGCTCTTCGATCGGCGGATGGGTGGCAAACAGTTGGCCGACGCCGCCGGCAATGCCGAACGCCGCCACGCTCTTGGGCAACTCTCCGGGCTGCATGCCGCCCAGGCGCGCCAAGGCGTTGATCATGGGTTGCCGGCGGCCCAGCAATTGGGCCGAACCGCCATCGGCGCGGAATTCGCGGTGCCGCGAGAACCAGGCCACCACCATGGAAGCGGCAAAACCGAGCACGATATCCAGCACGATGGTGGTGATCATGTAGCCGATGCCGGGCCCGCTGGAGCGCTCGTCGCCCTTGCGCAAAAAGCTGTCGACGGCGTAACCGATGACGCGGCTCAGGAACACCACAAAAGTATTCATCACGCCCTGGATCAGCGTCATGGTGACCATGTCGCCATTGGCCACGTGGGCGATTTCGTGGCCAATGACGGCCTCGATCTCTTCATGCGTCATGCCTTGCAGCAGCCCGGTGCTGACTGCCACCAGTGCCGAATTCTTGAAGGCGCCGGTGGCAAAAGCATTCGGATCGCCGTCAAAAATGCCTACTTCCGGCATGCCGATATGGGCCTTGTCGGCGAGTTTGCGCACCGTCTCCACAATCCAGGCTTCGTCGGCGTTTTGCGGCTGGTTGATGAGGCGCACGCCGGCCGTCCACTTGGCCATCGGCTTGCTGATCAAGAGCGAGATGATGGCGCCGCCAAAGCCCATGACCAGGGCAAAACCGAGCAACGAACCCAGGTTCAGCCCGTTGGCCGTCAGGTAGCGGTTGACGCCCAGCAAACTGGCCACGATGCCCAGCACTGTCACCACCAACACGTTGGTCAATACAAACAAAAGAATGCGTTTCATGGTGTCCTTTAAATACGCCCGAAAGAGGCTGCCAGCCCCGGATGGTAAGGGCTGGGCGACCGATTTCAAGGTCTGGGCGGTCGAAACACACTGGCGTCGGCGTAAAACGCCGGCTCTTCATTGGCCACCCACCAGCCGGGCACACCCAGTACCGGCAAGTGCGCAAACGGCTTGCGCGCCAGTATTTCGGCACTCAGGTCCGAGGCCATCCAGTCATCCAGATCGGCCAGCGATGGGCCGCTCGGCTGTGCCCGGTAGACATGGGCCGTGATGGCTTTTCGGGGCGCCACCAGTTTCTCCAGCAAGGCGTGGCCGAACAACAGCAAATGCGCCTCTTGCCACAAGGGACGCAGATCGACGAACAAGGCGTGCCAGTCCTTGGCGGCCAGCGCCTGCCACAGCGCATCGGGCGCTTGCAGCCAGGCGGCGTTCTCGTCAAACAGTGTCAAGGCGTCACGCGCCGGACCACGCACCGGCTGGATGCCGGTCTGTGCAATCTGTGCCCGGTGCAACTGATTGAGCCGCTGCTTGGTCAGGGGGAAGCGCAGCCAGGCCAGGCCATTGAAGAAATCGTGCAAACCGTCGCGCGTCGGCACACAGCCGGTATCGAAGATGTACTGCTCGTAGGCCACCCCATCGGGCAGCTCGCCTTGTGGCACAAAACGCACCGGAAAATGGGGCCTGTCCAGCGCCGCCTGATTCAGCGCTGCCGGCTGCGACTGACCGGCCGCCACGCGTTGCACCACGGCCTGGCCGACTGCGCGCCAGGGCGCCAGCCAGGGCGCGGTCCAGTCGATCTCCTGGATCAGGCCAAGCGCCACGGCATGGTCTCGCCGGCGCGCAGGGGCTTGAGCTGCGCCTCGCCAAAGGCAAAACTCTGGGGCACCGTCCAGGCTTCGCGCTTGAGGGTGACATGGCCGGTGTTGCGCGGCAGGCCATAAAAATCGGCGCCGTTGAAACTGGCAAAAGCCTCCAGCTGGTCCAGCGCACCGGCCGCATCGAACGCTTCGGCGTACATCTCCAGGGCGGCATGCGCCGTGTAGCAACCGGCGCAACCGCTGGCGTTTTCTTTCAAGTGCGCCGGGTGCGGCGCGCTGTCACTGCCCAGGAAGAACTTGGCGGAACCGCTGGTGGCAGCAGCCACCAAAGCCAGGCGGTGGGTCTCGCGCTTCAAGACCGGCAGACAGTAGTAATGCGGCCGGATGCCGCCCGTGAAAATGGCGTTGCGGTTGTACAGCAGATGGTGCGCCGTGATGCTGGCCGCGGTGAAGCGGTCCGACTGCTGCACGTATTGCACGGCCTCCAGCGTGGTGATGTGCTCGAAGACGATTTTCAGCTCCGGAAAATCACGCCGCAAGGGAATCAACTGGGTCTCGATGAAGACCGCTTCGCGGTCGAACAGATCGACCTCGGGCGCCGTCACCTCACCGTGCACCAGCAGCAACAAACCGGCGCGCTGCATCGCCTCCAGCGTTTTGTAGGTCTTACGCAAATCAGTCACGCCGGCGTCGCTGTTGGTGGTGGCGCCTGCGGGATAGAGCTTGACGGCCACCACGCCGGCGTCGCGGGCACGTTGGATTTCATCCGGCGGCAAATTGTCAGTGAGGTACAGCGTCATCAAGGGCTCGAACTGCCGGCCCTGCGGCACGGCGGCCTGGATGCGCGCCTTGTAGGCCAAGGCAGCGGCAGTGCTGGTGACCGGCGGCCGCAGATTGGGCATGATGATGGCACGGCCGAACTGGGCCGCGCTATGCGGCACCACCCAGCGCAAGGCAGCGTCATCGCGCACATGCAAGTGCCAGTCGTCGGGTCGGGTCAGGGTAATGGTTTGCGTCATCCCGCTATTGTCCCCACTACTTGAGCTCCCAGCGTGTGCCAGGCCCGGACTTGCACATTTTTGACTGAATAACTGTCTTGCCCTCCATACACCAGCACCGGGTCGGCGGCAGCCGCGCCGGCATAGCGTTGCCAACGCTGACAGGCATGCACCCAGTCGGACGCAAAGGTGGCCCCCGACTTGATCTCCACGGCATGCAGTTTGCCCGCGTGTTCAAACAGCAAATCGACTTCCGTGCCATGGTTATCGCGCCAAAAGTAGATATCGGCCGGCAAGCCTTGATTCCATCGGTGTTTAAGGGTCTCGCTCACCACCCACGACTCAAAAATGGGACCGCGCAAGGCGTGGATGGCCAGGGTTTCGGAGCTGTCGACGCGCAACAGATGGCACAGCAAGCCGGTATCCAGAAAATACAGCTTGGGCATCTTGACCAATCGCTTGCCAAAGTTCTGGTGGTAGGGCTGCAACAGGTACACCACGTAGCTGGCTTCCAGGACGGTCAGCCAGCTGCGCGCTGTGGTGTGGCTAATGCCGCAGTCTGCCGCCAAGGCAGACAGGTTCAGCAACTGGCCCGTGCGTGCTGCACACATCAACACAAAACGCTGAAACAAGGACAGATTCGAAACTTCGAGCACCTGCCGGACATCGCGCTCAACGTAGGTCGCCGCATAGGCGCTCAACCACTGGGCCGGCCGATCAAGTTGCCGCCGCCGGTCATACAAGGCCGGGTAACCACCCAGCCATATGGTCTGCTCCAGTGTTTTGGGGTTCAAGCCGGCGGCTGCTAGCTCACCCAGCGAGAGTGGCAGCAACTGCACCAAGCCGACCCGTCCGGCCAGTGACTGGGTGATACTCCCCAGCAAACCAAACTGCTGCGAGCCTGTGATGACAAACTCTCCCATCCGGGCACGCTGGTCGACCACACCTTGCAGATAAGAAAAAATCTCCGGACAACGCTGCACTTCGTCGAGCACTGCGCCATTCGGCAAGAGTGCGAAAAACTGCCGCGGGTCGGCCATGACCCGCTGGCGAATTTCAAGATCTTCAAGGGAAAAATAGGGTTTGTCAGGGAACGCCTGGCGCGCCAGTGTTGTTTTGCCGGATTGACGCGGACCGGTCAAGGCCACAACCGGGAAACCCTTGGCCATCTGCCCAAGCAACCGCGAAGCCTGACGGTGAATCATTTGTACAATTTCACTTTCTAAAACTCAAATTGTACAGATTGAGCGCGATCCAGATCAAGCCGGCAAATTCCCGCGCAACCGGCCATCGAGCGGGTAGGCCGGGTCGGTATAGCCGGGGGTGGACGGGTGGCCCGGCTTGACCAGGCTGTCCACCAGCGCCTCGTCCTCCAGGGTGAACACATAGTCCAGCGCCGGCCGGTAGTCTTGCCATTGCGCCAGCGTGCGCGGTCCGGCAATCACCGAGCTGACCACCGGGTTGGCCAGCACCCAGGCGGTGGCGAACTGCGCCAGGCTGATGCCCTTGGCCTTGGCATGGTGCTTGAGCTGCTGCGCAATATGCAGCGACTCTTCGCGGAACTCGGTCTCGGCCATGCGCTGGTCGGCGCGGCCGGCGCGGCTGGCGGGGTCGGGCGTCTGGCCCGGCTGGTACTTGCCGGTGAGCACGCCGCGCGCGATCGGGCTGTAAGGCGTGACGCCAATGCCATAGTGCGCGCAGGCCGGCAGCACCTCGACCTCGGGCATGCGGTTGAGCAGGTTGTAGTAAGGCTGGCACACCACCGGCGCCGGCATGCCAAGCTGCCCGACCAGCCTCATCATTTCGGCAATGCGCCAGCCGCGGAAGTTGGAGATGCCCCAGTAGCGGATCTGGCCGGCGCGCAGCATGGCATCGAGCGCCCGTAAAGGCTCTTCCAGGTTCATGCCGTTGTAGTCGCGGTGCAGGTACAGGATGTCCAGGTAATCGGTTTGCAGGCGCGCCAGCGAAGCCGCCACCTCGCGCAGCATCCAGCTGCGCGAGTATTGGCCCTCGTTGACCCGCTCCGACATCTTGTTGCCCAGCTTGCTGGCCAGCACCCAGTCCTGGCGCTGGCCCTTGAGCAACTCGCCGACCATGGTCTCGGCGCCGCCCTTGGAATAGACGTCGGCGGTGTCGATGTAGTTCACGCCATGGGCGTGGGCGTCGGCCACGATGGCGGCAGCCTCCTCGCGACCGGTCTGGTCACCGAACATCATGGTGCCCAGGCAGAGGGCGGAGACTTGCAGTTGGCTGTTGCCGAGAGAGCGGTATTGCATGGAAATCTTCAGAGTGGAGGGGGAAAACTTGCAGTCTATGCCAAAGCCGACCGGGAACAGGTCAGGCTTGCTCTTTCAGCGCGACACATGAGGCGCGATCGGCGCGCCAGAATCGCGCTCTTCGACCGCCTGCTTGAAGCCCACCGCCTCGGCGCGCTGCTTGAACCACTGGCCTTCGGGCGAATGGCGCGCCGCGCCGTCGAACAGGGTGGCGAACATTTGCGTGGTCGTCAGGCCCATGTTGTCGAACGCCGAATTGATCATCAGCTTGCTCATCATGAGCTGGTTGCGCGGCACGCTGGAAATGCGCTGCGCCAGACGCTCGACGTAAACGTCTAGCTCAGCCTCCGGCACCGCATCCAGCACCAACCCCATGTCCTTGGCCTGCATGCCGGTCACCAGATCGCCGGTAAACAGCATGCGCTTGGCGCGCTCGGCACCCAGGCGATAGACCCACATCGCCGGCGTCGGTATGCCCCAGACCCGCGCCGGCGGATAGCCGATCTTGGCGTCCTCGGCCATCACCACCATGTCGCAGCACAAGGCAATGTCGCTGCCGCCGGCCACGGCATGGCCATGGACCCTCGCGATGGTGGGTTTGTAAGAGCGCCACAGCGACATGAACTTCTGCGTGTTGCCGTACATCAGCTCGAAGTCGATCATGCTGTCCCAAGGCATTTCCTGCTGGCCCGGGTTGGCGCCGGGCGTCTGGGCATAGTGCTTGAGGTCGTAGCCGGCGCAGAAAGCGCGCCCGGCACCGGTCAGGACGATGACGTGCACGCCCTTGTCCTTGTTGGCCAGCGCCACCGCCTCGGCGATCTCGGTGGGCATCTGGTCGTCGATCGCGTTCAGCCGCTCCGGGCGGTTCAGCGTGATGGTGGCGACGCGGCCCTCGACAGCGTACGCAATACTTTTGAAAGACATGGTGCCTCCTGAAGGTGTTGGTAATTGTTGCATAGCGGACCCGCTTGAGGCGTCCGCGCCACACCGACCACACCCGGTGCGCCGACTTACTTGCTGGAATGGTCGACGTTGATAAACGGCGTGGCGCCGCCGGTCACGCTGGGCAGCTTGCCATCCCATTTGGCAATCGCGGCACGTTCATTTTCGATGCGCCGCAGCGACAACAACTCGGGCGTGATCTGCATCCGCTGCACCGCCAGCGCTTCAGCCTCGGCCTTGGCGCCCACCACTTTTTGCTGCGCTTCCACCTGCAGGCGCTGCAAGTCGCGCTCGGCCTGCTGCTTTTGCTGTTCCGCCTTCACCTTGTTTTCAATGGCATCGGAAAAGCTCTTGGAAAACGCAAAGTTGATCAAATTGAATTCGTCCAGCACCAGGCCGTGGCGCACCATCTTTTGTTTCAGCAGCGCGGCAATCTGATCCCGCACCACCGTGCGCTGGGTGATCAATTCTTCCGCGGTGAAAAGAGCCGTGACGGCCTTGACCGACTCATGGGTCGCAGGAATGATGATGCGCGCGGCCAGGATGTCGGTCGACGGCCCCACATTCTTGAACGCCTCCACGGCAAACGCCGGGTCGAGGTGGTAGTTGATGGCCACTTTGGTGTGCACCGTCTGCAGATCCTTGGACGCCGCATCGCCGTCCCCTTCGCCGTTCTGGATCTGCACATTCATCAGGTTCATGGACTGGGCGATGGGCCAGCGGAAATGCAAACCGGGCTCATACAACGCATCGCGCGCCGAGCCAAATGTCGTCATCACGCCCCGGCTACCGGCGGGCACGATCGCCACCGGCGCCAGCAGCGCGATCACCACGCACGCCCCCACGAAGAACGTGATTTTCTTGGCCCAACCACCGTCCCGCACACCAGCCAATTGATCGATGAACGCCATGAAACACCTCCCTTTATAGTCCGTAATAATGAAACGGCGGCCATCCGACTGGCCTGCCGTGGCCGCAGTATCGCAGTTTGGGTTCGATCAAAGCGGTTTGGACTCTCAGGCAAACACCACATTCACCCGGCCCGCCACGCCAGCCACGGCACGGCGGCGGGCGGGTTTGACCACGATGTCGATATCGCGCCCGAGCCGGGCCAGACATTCAAGCATCTTGGCCTCGCTGATGCCCCTGAATTGACCGCGCAGCAACATGGACACCTTGGGCTGGGGCATGGCCAGCAGCTCGGCGGCTTGTTGCTGGGTCAGGTTTTGGCGCTTGATGATGTCGCCAATTTTGCTGGCCAGTTTGGCCTTGACCAGCATCTCTTGCGCGTCGGCCATGCCCAGGTCGGCGTAGACGTTGCCGCTGCCTTGTTCAAGGGTGATGGTGCTCATGGGGAAACTCCTGCAAATAGGTGGGTTGATCTTCACTGCCCGGCGTGCGCCAAAGCGGCCTTGAGTCGGTCACGGACCAAGTCCATATCCGGCTTGGGGGTCGCAATGCCGGAGGTGGATTTCTTCTGAAAGCAGTGCAGCACATACACAACTCCGGCAATCTTCACGGTGTACACCGCCCGGTAGGTGCTGCCCGCCTCGCTTTCCACCACCTCCAGCACACCCGCCGAGCCAAAGCCCTTCAATGGCTTGGCCTGAACATGCTTGCCACCGGTCTGCGCCAGGTAAAGGGCATAACCGAAGGTATCTTGCACTTCGTCGGGCATGGCCTGAAGGTCTTTCCTGGAAGAGCCCATCCATAGCAACGGTTTGGGCGTGTCGTGGACCAGGGACATGAGGAATTATACCTATGTGGGTCTAAATATGTGCCAAACCGAAGTGACGTAGTCCGATGGACACCGCGTGCACCCAGTGCCGGTCATAGTCGGGTAACTGAAGGTTTCCATTATTGAGAGGTTAGTATTGCATTTTAACCATGCATTGCTAAAATGCAATATAAATGAATGCCAAGCCGATTGCCAGCGCCCAAGAAGTGCGAGACGATGAACTGGCAACTTCTGGACGACTTCCAGCATGACGTCGAAACCTGGAGGTGAAGCATGAAAGCCATCATTGAGATCGCCCCGCGTGGCTCGGTATTCAAGGCCGCGCGCAAACAAGTCAAGGCCGCCGAGGCCAGTGCACCGTTCGGCGCCGACCACCACCTGAGTTTCGAGTCAGCCCGCACCCTGTTCTCGGAACTCACGCCGGCCCGCATCGACCTGCTGGAGGCGCTGCGCCAGTGCGGCCCCTGCTCGGTCTATGCACTGGCCAAAACCGTGGCGCGCAACTACTCCAACGTGCACACCGACGTGGGCAAACTGGAAGAGCATGGCCTGGTCCGGCGTACACCGGAAGATGCCGTGTTTGTGCCGTTTGAGTCGGTGGAGATTCACCTGGATTTGTTCAAAAAAGCAGTTTGAGAGTGGCACATGCCATCGACACGTATAAAGGTTTATACTTGTATTAACAAAGCAAGGGATCGGTCATGATTGCAACCGTAACGACAGAGCAAACAATCCAGGCCTGGGGCAATGGCCTTGGGGTGCGTATTACTGCGCCAGTCGCCAAAGCGGCACGCTTTGCGCGCGGCCTGCCTATCAAGGTGGAGGTGGTTGAAGGCGGCGTTTTTCTTCGGGCCGTGGGCAAGCCCCAGTTAACGCTGGCACAGAAGCTCAAAGCTTTTGACCCGGCGATCCATGGCGGCGAAGTGATGGCAACGGGTCGCATCGGCGCCGAGGTGTTCGAATGAAAACGCCAGGAAAATTGTGGGTGCCGGATCGGCGCGACATGATCTGGATTGATTTCAGTCCCCAGGTCGGCGGCGAAATGAAAGACGAGCACCCCATGATGGTGCTGTCGCCGAAAGCTTTTAACGAGCGGACAAACCTTGTCATTGGGCTGCCGATGACGCACGCTCAATCAAACGACAGCAACCCCTTTGCGGTCAAGTTCGTGACGCCCAAAGGCGAGGTTTGCTACGTGCTGGCACATCAACCCAAATCATTTGCCTGGCGCGCCCGAGGTGCCCGCCCGCATCCCTGGAAACAAGTGCCGCCCACAGTATTCGAGTCGGCGTGTGAAGAACTGAACGGGATCATTTCCATCGGTGTTTGAAACATCAGGCACCGCCCAAGTCGGGAAGTCACGCAACCTTCCTCCGACCAACCCACGCGCGCTTGAAAACCGGGAACAAGGTCGCGCCAAACCCAACAGCCAAAGGCGCTGCTGGTCCCGCTGGTGGCGAGGTTTCCGGACACGGTGCAAAGGCTTGAGGCGGTTTGAACCAGTGCGCCGACGTGGCCCAAGATTAGTCACAGCATCGACTCAGCCCATCTTGAATATGAAATGGCTCGGCTTTTCAGTACGCCCGACATGACTTGCCACAGCAAGACGACCGCAATATGTGAAGTCCGTGTGATGCCGCTCACGATGAAATAGATGAATTTCATCTCCGGTCGATGCGGCATTGAGCATTCGATCTTCGCCAAAATGATCGGTCGGACCTTCCCATTCGAGTTTGCCACCAGTGAGGCGATCGGCGTATTGCTCAGCGGAAGATTGTTTTTCTTCTGTAACGAAGAGAACTATTTTGTTGTCGTCTCGTGGGGTGACTACACCGCGAGCAATGGCGTGAAAACTGGTGTAGCCCCATAGCTCAGCTAATGCTTGGCGCGAATAGGTGGCACCTTTTGTGATCTTGGCGAATGAGACGGGCATGATGATCCTTTAGTTCAACTCAATATATGGAGGCACGGGCGAGTCTCCCTAGCGTTTCGATTGTCGCCCTAACAACCAGCAACACCGCATACATGATCCCAGAACGCCACCCGCAGAGATTGGGGTATGGTCCCCCGCCGATTTGTGCGCATTTGGCAGTATGAGGCGGGGGGCCATGCCCCAATCTCCGCCACCACGATCATTCGCCGCCACGCACTTTACCGCTAAAGGCAAGCGGTCGAATCACTCCGCACTCTGCTGCAGCGCCCACATCTCCGCATACCTGCCACCCGCCGCCAGCAGTTCCGCGTGCGAGCCGCGCTCGATGATGCGCCCGGCCTCCATCACCAGGATTTCATGCGCGTCGACCACTGTCGAGAGGCGGTGCGCGATCACCAGGGTGGTCTTGTTTTGCGCCACGCTTTGCAGCTCGGCCTGGATGGCGCGCTCGTTGGCGCTGTCGAGCGCCGAGGTGGCTTCGTCGAAGATCAATATCGACGGGTTCTTCAGCAGGGTGCGGGCGATCGCCACGCGCTGCTTTTCGCCACCCGAAAGTTTCAGCCCACGCTCCCCCACCATGGTGTCGTAGCCTTTCGGTGTGGCGCTGATGAAGCTGTGGATGTGGGCGGCGCGCGCCGCCTCCTCCACCTGCTCGCGGGTGGCGCCGGGCTGGCCGTAGGCGATGTTGTATTCCACCGTGTCGTTGAACAGCACGGTATCTTGCGGCACGATGCCGATGGCCTGGCGCACGCTGGCTTGCGTGACCTGCTTGATGTCCTGCCCGGCGATCAGGATCTGGCCGCCCTGCACGTCGTAAAAGCGGAACAGCAGCCGCGCCAGCGTCGACTTGCCGGAACCCGACGGGCCGACGACGGCCACCGTCTTGCCGGCCGGTATCTCGAAGCTGACGTCGCGCAGAATGGGCCGCGCCGGGTCATAGGCAAAGTTGACGTTTTTGAAACTCACACTGGCGCCACCCTGGCCCATGGGGGTGGATTGCGGATCAAGTCCGCAATGACACACTTCAAGTCCGCAATGACAAACTTGATCAAGCGCCAACGGCAGCGCGCCCGGCACATCGGCGATCTCGCGCTCGCGCTCCATCAGGGTGAACATCTTGTCCAGGTCGGTCAGGCTCTGCTTGATCTCGCGGTACAGCACGCCCAGAAAGCCCAGCGGTATGTAGAGCTGGATCATGAAGGCGTTGACCATCACCAGGTCGCCCAGCGTCATGTGGCCGTCCACCACGCCTTGCGTGGCGCGCCACAGCATGGCCACCAGGCCGCTGGCGATGATCAGTTGCTGGCCGGTGTTGAGCAGGCTCAAGGTGCTCTGGCTCTTGACGGCGGCACGCCGGTAGCGCTCCAGGTTCTCGTCGTAGCGGCGCGCTTCGAACTCTTCGTTGTTGAAGTACTTGACGGTCTCGTAATTGAGCAGCGAATCGATGGCCCGGCTGTGCGCCTTGGAGTCCAGCTCGTTCATCTCCTTGCGGAACTTGGTGCGCCACTCGGTCACGGTCACCGTGAAGGCAATGTAGAAGACCAGCGCGACCAGGGTGATGCCGGCAAACCAGACGTCGAACTTGACGGCCAGGTAAGTCAGCACCATGGCCACTTCGATCAGCGTCGGAAAGATGCTGTACAGCGAATACGAGATCAGCGAATTGACGGCCCGCGTGCCGCGCTCTATGTCGCGCGTCAGGCCGCCGGTCTGGCGCTCCAGGTGGAAGCGCAGGCTCAGGGCATGCAGGTGGCGGAACACCTGCAGCGAGATGGTGCGCGACGCACCTTCCGTGGCCTTGGCAAAAATCAGTTCGCGCAACTCGGCAAACAAGGTGGTGGAGAGGCGCAGCAAGCCATAGCCGAACAGCAAGGCCACCGGCACCACCAGCAGGGCACGGGCATCGATGCCGCCCTTGGGGTTCATGGTGTCGACCAGTTGCTTGAGCAGCAGGGGCACGCCGACATTGGCCAGCTTGGCGCCCACCATGAAGGCCAGCGCCGCCATGACGCGCCACTTGTACTGCCATAGGTAGGGAAACAGGCGGCGCAGCGTGGCCCAGTCGGAGCGGGTGGCAGCGGGGGCGGACGCAGTGGCGGCGCCGTCACGGGAGCGGTTGTGTTCGCCAGAGCGGCGCATGGGGGACAATCCTACAAAATAGTTGCTATCTAGCTAACCTAGGATTGTGCCCATGTCTACAAACACAAGTCCGCCGGGCGTCAAGTTGCCCACCGATGAGGAACTGGTGCTCAAGGTGATTCCGATGCCCGCCGACTCCAACGCCAATGGCGACATCTTCGGCGGCTGGGTCATGGCGCAGGTCGATCTGGCCGGCTCGGTGATCCCGGCGCGCTACACCCAGGGCCGCATGGCGACGGTGGCGGTCAATGAATTCATCTTCAAGCAGCCGGTGCGGGTCGGCGACATCCTGACTTTTTTCTCCAAGCTGGTGCGCATCGGGCGCACCTCGATCACGGTCAAGGTCGAGGTCTACGCCGAGCGTTTCTCGGCGCAAGGGCAGTACGTCAAGGTGACCGAGGCCTCACTGACCTACGTCGCCATCGACGATCAAGGCCGCCCGCGCCCCATACCGGCCCAGACACCGCGATAATAGCGGCGTGCCCAAGCACTTCCCGCCTCTTCTCCTACCCTTGATTCTGGTTACCCTGACGGGCCACATGGCCTTGTCGGGGGGGCGCCTTTCGGGTTCCCTGTATGCCCTGAGCGTCGGCTCACCCGAGCTGGTGGTGGGTATTTTCATGGCCATGTTTTCGGTCTTGCCGGCTCTGGCGGCGATGTCGATCGGCCGCTGGGTCGACCGCATGGGCGCGCTGCCGGTGATACGGCTGGGCGTGCTGGCGGTGCTGATCGGCGCCTTGGTGCCGGTGCTGTGGCTCAGCGTGCCCTCGCTGTTTGTGATGGCGGTGCTGATCGGCTTCGGCTTCAACGCCATGTCGGTGGCCAGCCAGCATACGGTGGGCGCCATGGCGCAGGGCAAAACGGCGGAGCAGCGTCTGCGCAACTTCGGCTGGTACGCCTTGGGGCATTCGGCCTCCAGCGCGCTGGGGCCTTTCATCTCGGGCCTGTTGATCGACCATATCGGTTTTCGCACCGCTTTTGCCACCATGGCCGGGTTTACCTGCGTCGCCTGCTGGCTGGTGTTCAAGAGACTGCGCAAGCTGCCGGCGGCAGCCAAATCGGAAGCGGCCGGCGACGACCAACCCAAGCCGCAGGCCTGGCATGACCTGCTGGCGGCGCCCGAGCTGCGGCGCATCTATTACGTCAGCATGGCGCTGGCCTGCACCTGGGACTTGTTCATCGTGATGCTGCCGGTGCTGGGCACGCGGCTGGGTTTTTCGGCCTCCGTCATCGGCACCGTGTTCTCGCTGTTTGCCGTCGGCACCTTTGTCAGCCGGGCCCTGATGCCCTGGCTCTCGACCCGTTTTCGCGAATGGCAAATCATGCGCGCCGCGATGGTCATCATCGCCCTGGTGTTTATTCTGCTGCCGTGGGCCAGTGCCGCCGCTGCCTTCATGCTGCTGGGCTTTTTGTTCGGCACCTCGGTCGGCTTCAGCCAACCCAATATGCTCTCCTTGCTGCATGCGGCGGCACCCGGTGGACGCGGCGGCGAGGCGCTGGGTCTGCGCTCCCTGATCGGCAACAGTTCATCGGTGATGGTGCCCATCGCCTTCGGCCTGGCCGTCGGGCCGCTGGGCGTGGCGCCGCTGCTGTGGGCCGGCGCCACGCTGATCAGCAGCGCCCTGCCGGCCGCGCACCGCGGCGTGCGGCATCATTTGGGTTGACATAAACCGCTCAGCAGGCTGGGCATAACCGCCCCGGCAGCACTACGCAGGGTCCAGGTGCATTCGTCGTCCAACGCCGTCGCCGTCGGGTTGACCTGCACCACCTTGGCACCGGCTTGTTTTGCAAGCCAGGGAATGCGTGCCGCCGGGTGCACCAGGCCCGAGGTGCCAATGGCCAACAGCAGGTCGCAGGCTTCGGCGGCGGCAAATGCAGCATCCAGTACCTCCTCGGGCAGAGCTTCACCAAACCAGACGACGCCGGGGCGGACCGGGCCACCGCAATGCTGGCAACTTGGGGGACTGAGTCGGCGCCCTCCTTCGGGTTCCTCAGGGATGCCAGGCGGAAGCAGATGTGCCCGGCCGCAGGCAAAGCAGCGCGGAGCGTGCAGGCTGCCGTGCAAGTGCAGCACCTCGGTACTGCCAGCGCGCTCGTGCAGGTCGTCCACGTTCTGCGTCACCACGGTGAGCCTGGGAACAAGCTGCGCCAACCCGGCAATGGCAACATGCGCCGGGTTGGGCTGCGCGCGCAACACCTGCATGCGGCGCCACTCGTACCAGCCCCAGACCAGTTCCTTGTCCCGGCGAAAAGCGTCGGGTGTGGCCAGGTCCTCGGCATCGAAGCGCTGCCACAAACCCGTCAGTGCTTCACGAAAAGTCGGAATGCCGCTCTCGGCGGAAACGCCGGCGCCGGTGAAGACCACGACATGATCTGCCTGTTGCAGGGCAGCGATCAATTCGGGCGGGATGGCGGTGCTGGCGTCTGGGTTCATGATGATTTTCGAAGGCTGGTGAAGCCCTCAGTTTCGCCGCCAGGGCGACGACCTGTGTCGTCCGGCAATACCGGCAGGAACGACCTTCCGGATGCGTCACATTTCGCCGCAGGGCTCAACAAAATGGAGTCTCCTCATCCATCATTGCGACAAGAAGCCAGGCTGTAATGCAACCGAACTCCTTGCGGCGCGCCAGCATCCGCTCTGCGACACATCTCATCGCATCATTGATTAATAGTCTCCCAGTTACGAGATTGAAGGGAAAGCCCCAGCAAATGCAAACCAAGCGGGCAACACCGTCGCTGAGACGCTTTTCCACATTACAAAGGAATTCTGAAATGAACAGACCAATCGAGCCACCTTCAACCCAGGAATCACCAGATCCGACATTTGTCCGGGACATTCTGCGCAACCGAATGGCAACCGATGATCTTCTTGAAAGATTGAGGAAAGCGTCGAACGAACTGGCGGCCGGATTGGACATTCCGTTTCCGGGTTTGCTACCGGCGTGTTCTTCCGCTCGCAATCGGGCAAAGCGGATTGATCGGTTACTCTGGGCTGTGCGGCAGAAGGCAGCAAGTCTGCGCGAACAACAAATGTCGGAGCTACCCGAACTCACCCAAGTGCGGACCGATATATTGGCGCACTTGGATAGACAGATGCTTTTGCTGGGCCCTGCTCTTGGAGATTGGTTTGAGGGTCAGGTTCCGCATCGTGGCGCTATTGGTAAATCACGTGGCGACTGGATTGAGATTGACAACTCGGTCTGGATCAAATTTCAATTTCGGCACGATCTTGATTCCGAACTTTCGCAATCCTGGCCGCTTGAACTTGGATGGCAGTTTGGACGCGTTCTATGCCGATGGCGGTGTACCCCCAGCGATGACCACCCACATTTTGAATTTCAATCGTTTGCTGATGAGCTGAAAACAGTTGATCGCCGGGAACGTTCAGATGTGAAAAGCGAGCTCTTGCTTGCGGTTTTGCCTCGCATTCCAGAGTTGGCCTTTGCCGCGAAGTTTGTAGAGCGCCTTTCTCTTCAAGTTGGCAATAGCCGGTTTACCGCAGGCATTGCCATGTCGCCCGGACTTTGACATGGATCGCCGCCAATTTCTGCAGAGCTTGAACGCCAGCGGCATGGGTGCCATCCTCCCCGCATCGGCTATGCCGCCAATAGTCGCACAAACGGCTATCGTTGAGGAGGCCGGTACGGCATGGGATATCCCAAAAATTGGCATCGTGTCTGTCGGCGGAATCGGCGGAAGCTGCATTCCCAAGGCAGGTGATCGCGCCCGGAGCCTGCCATATCTCAGCCGAACTGTTGCAGTCGATACCTACGGCGTCGATTTGCACGGCATGAACGCTGATCGCAAGGTGCTGGTGGGCGACAGCAAGACCCGGCTCAACCCCCTTACCGCAAGGCTCCTGGCTCAATCCGCTAGCAATGAAATTGCAGAGGCAGTTGCCGACCTGGACATGGTCTTGCTGGTTGCCGGGATGGGTGGCGCCACCGGCACTGGGGTTGCTCCCATCGTCGCGCAAGTTTTACGCGAGCAAGGCATCTTGATCCTGGCTTTTGCGGTCATGCCTTTCCACTGTGAGGGGCCGTTGCGCCAGCAAACCGCGCAAGTTGGTGTTCGCAATCTTCGGCACCATGTCGACACGTTGATTCCGTTCGTCACCAACGACTTTAACCCAGATGCCAAAAACGTCAGATGGCTATCTGCCGCGACCCAATTGGCCCCGCTGGCCTTCATCGAGGTATGTCGAAACATCATGAACCCGGTTTGCCGGCCAGGCTGGGTCAATATTGACTTTGAAGATCTGCGACACATCATCTTGAGCCAGGAAGGAGAATGCGCGTTGGGATTCGGATCTGCCAAAGACGCGCTCGGCGCTGCGACCGCGGCGATTGACCACCCCTTGCTCGGTCGAGGCCGATTGCAGCGGGCGTCGGCGTCTCTGGTTGCCATCGCAGCCCCACAGCAATTGCTCAAGCTACAAGACTCAAAGACCGTTCTGAACAGCGTCAGAAAGCAGATGTCCAGAGACGCATACGTGTTCTACGCCTCGACCTACGACGACAATCTCGATAACGAAATTGGGGTGTCGATCATCGCCAACGGCATCCGGGGGTGATCTCTGCAGTGACATCGCCAGAGGTGCGACGGTATGCGACGTACAACACAAATTTTGTGCGTCACAAAATGACTCAGCGACGTGGATACTTGCCTTTCAACCAAAAGGGAAAAGCCATGTCAGCACGCACAAATCTGCCCTCGTTAGCCTACACACAACGTCTTGCGCCACGCGGAGACGATGCCAGCACCTGCTCTGGTGATGACGCATTGTTGCCATTGATTCAACGCTGGGTGCTGGCCTTGATGGTGCAGTACAAGAAAGTCTTTGAGTTGCCGGAAGATTCAGTCTTGCGAAAACTGCTCAAGGTTGGCAGTCCGGAATACTGGCATAACCATGAAGACGACCCGATCACATATGAAGACGATCAGGAACCCGGCGCGAAGGCCGACCAGCGCCGCAAACAGCGCTGGACTGCCGAACTGCTGGCGGCAGCCAAAGTGAATGCCGCAGCCATAGAGCCTGACTTTTCTCATCCAGTTTTTGCCAACGTACGGGCACTGGGCGAGCTTCTGGGCCTGAACGATACCGACATGGTGGTCCTTTGCTTCTTGGTCTTGTTGCAGGGGGATGAACGATTTAAGGAAAGCGTCGCCAGCATGCGTTTAAAGCTGAGCAACGAGAGCGAATGTGTTGCCATGTTTGCCAGTGCCACGGGAGGCAACACCGTCGATCTACAGCGCGTACTGCGCCGCGACAGCCCATTGCGCAGCATGGGTTTGCTCAAGCTTGGCAAAGAGGCGCGCGACATGGAAGACTTTCTGGAGCTTCCACGGGGTCTTGCCACGCTCATGATGGACCCGCACGAATCAACTTTGCCACTGGTGCGGCATTTCTTCACACCGCGCAGCCCGAGCACGCTGGACCTCTGCCACTTCCCGCACCTGGCCGATGAAGCTGCCATCATTGCCGGCATCTTGCGCGAGGCGATGCGCCAGGGCATTGCGGGTACCAACATCCTGCTCTACGGCCCGCCCGGCGTGGGCAAGACCGAGCTGGCTTCGGTGGTGGCGCAGACTCTGCAAGCCGAGCTTTATGAGGTGGGCTACGCCGACGATGAAGGTGCCCCGATTCGCGGCGTCGAGCGATTGCAGGCCTTCAACCTGTGCCAACGCCTGCTGAGCCGACGCAACAATGCACTGGTGTTGTTCGACGAGGTGGAGGACATGCTGGAACGCGGTGAAGTACCCGGCAAAGCATGGGTCAACCGCGCCCTTGAAGAAAACCCGGTGCCAGCGATCTGGATCACCAACCACGCCAACGCGCTGGAGCCGGCCTACCGTCGGCGCTTTGACTACTCTGTGCAGCTCAGCACGCCGCCGCGCGCCGTGCGCCTGCAAATTGCCAGCCACCACCTGCTGGGCATTGCCAGCGTCGATGCAGCGAATTCCGACGCCGCAGCACAAAGCGCGGACCACACCTGGCTGCACGACTTGGCCGAGAGCCCGAGTCTGACCCCATCGCAAATGGAACGCGCGGCCAAAGTGGCCCGCCTAGTCGAGGCTCAATCTCTGATGCAGGGTGACACGGCTCCGGCAAAGCAGCGAGTGCTACAGGTGCTGGAGCGCTCGGCGAAGCTGCTGGGTCAGCCCAAACTGCGCCCCGGTCGCCCCATGGCCACCGCTTACGACCTGGCCTATCTGAACACCGATGCGCCGGTTGCCGCTCTGGTCGAATCGCTGCGCCATGCGCCCGGTGGTTCGTTCTGCTTCTATGGCCCACCCGGTGCCGGCAAGACGGCGCTGGCTCGCTATATCGCCCAGGCGCTGGAACTGCCCGTGGTGCTACGCCGTGCGTCTGACCTGCTGGACATGTATGTGGGTGGCACTGAGCAAAAAATCGCCGAGATGTTTGACACCGCCCGTACTGAGCCTTGCGTGCTGATTCTGGATGAGGCCGACTCCTTTCTGCAATCACGCGCTGAAGCCAAGCACTCCTGGGAAATCACCCAGGTCAATGAACTGCTGACGCAAATGGAAGAGTTTGAGGGCTTGTTCATCTGCACCACCAACCTGCTGGAAAAGCTGGACCCGGCCAGTCTGCGCCGCTTTGACTGGAAGGTGGCGTTCAGCGCCATGACGGCTTCGCAACGCTGGGCCTTCTTTTTGCAGGAATTCCACCTACTGGGCGGCAACATGGAGACGGCAGCGCCACTACAGTCCTATGTGCGCCAGCAGTTGGGCGGGCTCACGCCGGGAGACTTTGCGCCCGTCACACGGCAGTTTCGGCTGTTGCGGCGCACGCCATCGGCGCAGGAACTGCTGGAGCGCTTGCGTGGCGAACTGGCAGTCAAGAACGGCGCTCACGCGAATTCGCCCGTGTACCTCAGCGCCTATGGCAACGGCGCCGGAATCAAAAACATCCCCGTCGCCGCTTGAACCCCGACCAACCATCAGGAAAACACCATGGAACCCAAACACAAGAAAGACGCAGCCTTCAGCCATTTGCTGAGCAATATGCTTGACGGTTCTGCTCACGCACTTGAGCTTGCACAAGAGTTGACCAACGACCGCGATGAACACTTGCGGGCATTGCAACGCCAGTTTGCCACCGCGCCAGTCATGGGCTTTCGTCCCGGTCAGATCATCCAGTGGAAGCCGGGCATGAAAAACAGACTGATCCCGGTCTATGGCGAACCGGCGATTGTGATGGAGGTGCTCAACCCGCCGGTTTTTGACTCCAACAAAGAGTTGGATGGCACCAGCCTGTATCGGGAGCCGTTGAACCTGGTGCTGGGCATTCAGGATGTCGATGGTGATTTCTTGACGTTTCACTACGACGCTCGCCGTTTTGAGGTGACGGCAGACCTGGGAGAAGCCAAATGAGCACACCCCGCAAACTGGACCCGGCCCTGCAATCCATGCTGCACGGCTTGGCAAGCACGGAGCAGCCGGACGTGGATGTACGCCGTGAAGCACGTGAGCAAAAGATAGAAGCCCTGCGCGACGGCTATCGCCGCATCCATGGCACCGACCCCTGTAGGTTTCGGCCAGGCGACTTGGTACGCTGGCAACCGGGCCTGAAATACGTCAAGTGGCCGCAGTACGGTGAGACTGCCGTCGTGGTGGAATGCCTTGACCCGCCGGTCATGGACGACGTGTCCAGTAGCTTCACACCGTATTTTCGAGCGCCACAGACCCTGGTGCTGGGCTTGCAGCACGACAATGGCTTTCATTGCTGGCACTTCGATGGTCGGCGCTTTGAGCTGGTTCCGTAGACGTTGACAATAGAACAAGGGGGAAATCACCGTGCGCACCTTTTCAAAATCCAAGCTGCTCGCCCTGCGCCAGTGCCCCAAACGCTTGTGGCTGGAAGTGCATCGCCCTGATTTGCGCGAAGACTCCGCCGCCACTCAGGCGAGCTTTCAGGTGGGTTTTCAGGTTGGCGACATTGCTCAGCGCCTCTATGACCCTGAGGGTCTTGGGGCGCTGATCGACGTAGCGGCTGACGGCTTTGACGCCGCCTTCAAACGCAGCGCAGAACTGCTCAGCTCCACCCGGCAACCCATCTTTGAAGCCGGGTTCTCCGCTGGCGGGGCCATGGCCTTCGCCGACGTCATGTTGCCGGTACAAGAAAATGGCAGCACGCTCTGGCGCATGGTTGAAGTCAAGTCCGCCACCAGCGTCAAGGACTACCACCGTGATGATCTGGCAGTGCAAGCCTTTGTTGCCCAGAACGCCGGCGTACCGCTACAGTCCATTGCCTTGGCGCACATTGACAGTTCATGGACTTATCCGGGGGATGAGGATTACAGCGGACTACTGAAGGAAAATGACCTCACGGCAGAAGCCTTCTCACGCGGCGAAGAAGTGAGAGCCTGGATTGCCCAGGCGCAAAGCATTGACGCCATGCCAGCCGAGCCCGTCATGGAAACCGGTGCGCATTGCGACACACCCTATTCGTGCGGTTTTTATGACTATTGCAGCCGCGATGAGCCGAAAGCCGAATTCCCCATCTACTGGCTACCTCGCTTCGGTACCGCCAAAGTACGAGAGCTTGCCGAACTGGGCGTCAACGACCTCAGCGCCGTTGCAGACGACCTGCTCAACGCCAAGCAACAGCGGGTGAAAGCCCACACCCTTGCCGGCACCGTGTTCTTCGATACCGAGGGCGCCGCTGCCGACTTGGCAGTTCACAGCCTGCCCGCCTACTTTCTGGACTTCGAAACCATCCAGTTTGCCGTGCCCATCTGGAAGGGGACGCGCCCTTATCAGCAGAACACATTCCAGTTCAGCCTGCATACCCTGTCCGCATCAGGTCAGCTTGATCACACGGAATTTCTTGATATTTCCGGCAATGACCCAGCCGAACCCTTTATTAATGCGCTGATAGCCGCCTGCGGCGTTGAAGGGCCGGTGTATGTGTACAACGCCGGGTTTGAAATGGCGCGCATAAACGAGCTGGCCATCCGGTACCCGCAGTTCAGCGAAGCCCTGCTGGCCATCAATGCCCGGGTGGTCGATCTGTTGCCCATTGCGCGTGAACGCTACTACCACCCCAGCCAGCAAGGCAGTTGGAGTATCAAGAAGGTGCTGCCCGCTGTCGTGCCAGAACTCCGCTACGACGCGCTCGATGGCGTGCAGGATGGCGGCATGGCGATGGACGCTTTTCTGGAGGCCATTCACCCGGACACCAGCGTCGAGCGCAAAGCACAGATCGAACAGCAACTGCTGGCCTACTGCAAGCTCGATACGTACGCCATGGTGCGCCTGTGGCAAGTGTTTGCCGGGCGCACCGACTTGAGCCTCTAATCAACGCATCAACCAAGTATCACCATGCCCAAACGCCCTGATCCCCTGGATACGCTGCAACTGTCTATCGAGCTGCTGCACCGCATACCCAGGCGCCGTTCCATCAGCACAACAGAACTACACCAGCAGTTGAAGAATGCCGGCTTTGAGCGCCAGCCACGCACCATCCAGCGCATGTTGGAAACGCTGTCAGAGGTCTTCAACATCGAGCGTGACGACAGCGCCAAACCCTACCGCTACTGCTGGAAGGAAAACGCCAAGGGTATTTCTCTTGGCGCCCTGAGCGCACAAGAGTCCTTGCTGCTCACGCTGGCCGAGCAACAGCTCAGCAGCCTGCTGCCGGTCAAGCTCATGAAATCAATGCAAGGCTTCTTCGCCCAGGCACGCGGCCAGTTGAACGAGAAAGGCGCGACCCTGCGCGAACGCCAATGGCTGGACAAAGTGCGCGTGGTCAGCACCAGCCAGCCGCTACTGCCACCCAAAGTTGACCCCGGCGCGTTTGAGCAGGTCAGCAATGCGCTCTACGCCAACCAGTGGCTGGACGTGGACTACAAGAACGCCGCTGGCAAAAGAGCGACTTCCAGAGTCATGCCCCTGGGTCTGGCACAACAAGGACCGCGCATGTACCTGGTTTGCCGGTTTGAAGGCTATGAAAACGAACGCTGCCTCGCGCTGCACCGCATCATCTCGGCCCAGGCATCGACGCTGACCTTTGAGCGCCCCAAGGAATTCAACCTGAAGAAGTTCGATGAAGACGGACGCTTTGGCTATGGCGACGGCAACAAAATCCGCTTGAGTTTCAGGATAGAGAAAGGGGCCGGACTGCACGTCGTGGAGTGCCCGCTGTCTGCGGATCAGAAGGTGGTGGAACTGGATGGCACCTACGAGATTTCGGCAACGGTGGTGGACTCGGATATGCTGGACTGGTGGCTGCGGGGGTTTGGGGATGCGACGTGGGGTGTCAAAAGAGAAGCTGTAAAGAAACTTTGAAAGGGAAAAATGATTGATCAAAAAAAGACGAAAGTCTGCGCCTATGTCATGACTGTGGATTCGGGATTCGCACCGAATCCGTTTCATGGTGTTTGTACTCTTGCGGTTTGCACACCAAATCATATGCGTGCAAACCTCGGCATTGATGACTGGATCGTTGGAATTGCGGGACAAGGCCTCCGTTCAAGGCTAGGAAAGTCTGATCAATGGAAAATAATTTATGCCATGAAGATCGGTGATAGACAGGATCTTGATAGCTATTACAACCATCCTGCGTATCTAGCAAAAATTCCAAAGCTAATTGGCTCAAGAATCGAGATGTGCGGGGATAACTTCTACAGACGTACGCCCGAGGGAATTAAGCACACTCGACAGACCAATAATCATGAGGGAGACTTTGAAAAACAAGACACCAATGGTGATCGGGTTTTTATCGGAACAGAGTTTTACTACTTCGGATCGCTGGCCATAGAACTTCCGCAGAACGAGTCATGGAGTAAGTTAATAGTCCAAAAATTTCAAAACTGCGCGGTTGGCCTTAGATATCTGCTTGGCGGATCTAGTCGCGAGCGGTGGGGAGAAGATGAATTTGAAAAATTTCGAGACTTTCTTAAACAGCGGCAACTAAACTGGATTCCGAACCCCAAGGATTTCCCCCCTATGGAGAACCCGAAAAACCAAAATACTTGTCACTCCAAGTGTGCGTGATCAACATAGGATTGAGGCAATGAAAATCCTCTTTTTGCGCGTTGGGATTGATCGCGGTTGCGGTGGCACTTTGTCTCCGCGATTCCAAAATGGAGCATTTGAGTACGTACCAATACCCGAGTCTTCAGAGTTGTCTGTGGGGCGCGGCGTAACGTACCCCGAACTGCCCGCCCGGCATGGCGGCACGTTGGATAAGTACTCGGGCTCCACTAGCTACACACACTACGACCCCGAGTTTGAAACATTCACCTATGGTGAGCCCAGCGAGCCAAAGCGCTCGCAGTTACTTCGACTTACGGCGGGCGACAGACTTGTTTTCTACTCAGGTTTTCAGGGGCCGGATATCGCAAAAGGTACTTGCTTTGTCATTGGCTATTTGACGGTTCGCGCGGTTCATCGCGCCCCCATGAATGAACCTTGGCCACCACCTTCGCTCGCCCATCTTCATCGGAACGCTCATTTCCGTCGTAAAAACCCAGAAGCCACTCTCGTCGTCGTTGAGGGTGAGCCATCAAGCTCTCGGCTGTTTACGAATGCACTACAACTTTCCGATGACCATCAACGGGTTTTAGCCGGTGTCGAGAGCGTTGTTGGCTTCGGTGGATCTGTCATGCGAGCTGTTGGCCGCTGGGTTCCAGAAAGTCATAACAACAAAGCGCTCGAGTGGCTTCGGAAGGATGATTTCCAGGCAAGTGAAGCGTTAATCTCGAATCAACATTAAGGATATTTCAAATGGGAACTAAATGTAAGTTTTGCGGCTCATCAAGTTTTGGAACTACATCCAATTCTGGTCACCCAGATGGATGTCACGAACATACAGGCGTAGATTCCAAACATTGCGTATTCTGCAACTCAACCAGTTACGGAACCACGTCAAACTCGGGTCATCCAGATGGATGCCACAAACATGGAAGTGATGGACAGCATTGCATCTATTGTGGATCTACAAGCACCGGTACAACATCCAATGTCGGTCATCCAAATAAGTGCCACGAAAGTTAGCCAAGCGGTATGAACACATCGACTGCGTAGAAGTCCGCGCATGTGGATTTCCTATAGCTCCTTCAGCCAATGCGGCAAAGCCCACAACGAAGATGCAGTGCTGCTCGCCGGCCGCGTGCATCAAGGCAGAGTACGTGAACATGGTGAGGTCGATACGACCCCTGGCCTGACCCCAGCCAATGGCACTTGGTTCAGACCTAAAACTTCCCGTGCCTGCCACCGCCCGCGGCAAAGCGCAGCGCCCCTTGCAGACCTTCTTCAATGCACTGCTTGCCGCGCTGCCACTCCTGGTGCAGGGCTTGCGGCAGCGGCAGGTCCCACTGGGCGTAGGCGCTCAGGCGGTCGGCGCGCATGGTTTTTTGCGGAAAGTCGGCCAGTTGCTGCGCCAATGCCAGCGCAGCCTCCAGCGCCTGGCCGGTGGGCACGACGCGGTTGCACAAACCCATTTGCAACGCCTCGGCTGCTTCCACCTTGCGCCCGGTCAGGATCAAGTCCATGGCGTGACCCATGCCAATCAGGCGCGGCAGACGCACCGTGCCGCCATCGATCAGCGGCACGCCAAAGCGACGGCAGAAGACGCCGAAGTAGGCGTCCTGTTCCATCACCCGCATATCGCACCACAGCGCCAGTTCCATGCCGCCGGCCACCGCCGCACCACTGACCGCCGCAATCACCGGCTTCGACAACAGCAAGCGCGACGGCCCCATGGGACCCAGCGGACCGGGCGGCACACAGTCTTGCGGTGAAAACTCAAGCCCCAGCAGCGGCCCCGCCTGATCGGTCTGGGCCTGTTGCGCCAGACGCGCGCCTGCCTGCAAATCCCAGCCGGCGCAAAAGTGGCCATGGGCGCCATGAAACACCGCGACCCGCGCATGGTCATCGGCATCGAAGGCCAGAAAGGCGGCATGCAGCGCATGCGCGGTGGCGGCATCGACGGCATTGCGCACATCGGGCCGACTCAAAGTCACCACGCTGATAGCGCCATGTTGGCGAACTTCAACAGAGTTGTTCATGACCCATATCATGACGCGTTTTTGCGCTTGTCCGGGTTCACTTGTCACCCGCCTGACACACGTCGGTAAAAACCCTGTCAGCCCGAAGCGGGATTGCAGCTATAACCGTTGCACCATGCAACAGGAGAGCAAGTGCAGTTTTTACAACTGGTGATCAGCGGCATCGCGCAAGGGTGCATTTACGGCCTGATTGCGCTGGGCTTTGTGCTCATTTACAAAGCCACCGAGACCGTCAGCTTTGCGCAGGGCGAGCTGATGATGCTGGGCGCCTTCGGTGGCCTGGCGGCCATGACCATGCTGGGCTTTCCGTACTGGCTGTCGGTGATCAGCACCATCGCCGGCATGGCGCTGTTCGGCGTGCTGCTGGAGCGCCTGGTGATCCGTCCTATCCTGGGGCAACCGGCGTTTTCGGTCGTCATGCTGACCATCGGCATCGGCTACGTGATACGCGGTCTGATCACCATGATTCCCAATATCGGGACCGAGACGCACACCCTGCCGGTGCCTTACAAAGACCAGGTCTGGAATGTGGCCGGACTGGTGCTCAACGTCGAGCAGATGGTGGTGATTGCCGCCACTGCCGTGCTGTGCCTTCTGCTGTACCTGCTGTTTCGCTACAGCAAGCTGGGCATTGCGATGCAGGCGGCATCGCAAAACCAGTTGGCCGCCTACTACATGGGTATCCCGGTGAAAAAGCTCAACGGCATCGCCTGGGGACTGGCCGCGGCGGTGGCGGCGATTGCCGGTCTGTTGCTGGCGCCTATTACTTTTGTGCACGCCAACATGGGTTTTATCGGCCTTAAAGCCTTTCCAGCGGCCGTGGTCGGTGGCTTCAGCAGCTTGCCCGGCGCCATCGTCGGCGGCCTGCTGATAGGCATTGTGGAATCGCTGTCGGGGTTTTATCTGCCGGATGGTTTCAAGGACACCGCCGCTTACATCGTGGTGCTCATCATGCTGGTCATCAAGCCCACCGGCTTGTTCGGTGAGAAGCTCAGGAAAAAAGTCTAATAACCTTGCGGGACAGACCAAGAATGGCGCAGCCATTTTGCTCTGTCCTCAACTGATCAAGATGCGATTCATTTTTAAAACCGACTATGGGCAGGACATCAATCTTGCCAAGCATGGCGGGCACATCTTCTGGTACAGCGCACTGATGCTGGTTCTGATCGCTGCACCCTGGCTGGTGGCCGAGTACTGGCTGGCACAACTGACTTTTGTGCTGATCTATGCCATCGCCGGCTTGGGGCTGATGCTGCTGGCCGGCTTTACCGGCCTGTTCTCGCTGGGGCATGCGGCCTTTCTGGGCGTAGGCGCCTACAGCCAGGCGGTGTTGACCAATGCCGGCCTGCCGTTCCCTCTAGCCTTGGCTTGCGCGGCCGGCCTGTCGGCCGCGGTGGGTGTCGTGGTGGGCTTGCCGGCGCTGCGGGTCAAAGGCATTTACCTGGGCATGGCGACCCTGTCTTTCGGTTTCATCGTGGAGGAAGTGCTGGCGCGCTGGGAGTCCGTGACCGGCGGCAACGCCGGCATCCACATCAAAAACCCCGCCATTTTGAACTGGACGCTGAACTCCGGCGAAGAGTTTTATTTTCTTTGTCTGCTGATCACCGTGCTGGCCACGCTGGGCATTCTGAACCTGCTGCGCGCCCCCACCGGCCGCGCTTTTGTCGCCATTCGGGACTCGGAGATTTCAGCCCAGAGCATGGGCATTCACCTGGCGCGCTACAAGACGCTGTCGTTTGCCTTGTCAGCGGCGCTGGCCGGCGTCGCCGGCGCCCTGTACGCGCACAAGTTGCAGTTCATTTCACCCGACCAGTTCAACATTCTGCAATCGATAGACCTGCTGCTGATGATCGTGATTGGCGGTGTCGGCTCGGTCCATGGGGCCTTTCTGGGGGCCATCTTCCTGATCACCATGCCGCAAGTGATCGCCATGATCAAGGACTATTTGCCACCCACCATCGGCCAGGCGCCCGGCCTGCAAGGCCTGGTCTATGGCGTGGTGCTGGTGGCCTTTGTGCTGTTCGAGCCGCAGGGCTTGTATGGCCGCTGGCTGAAAATCCGCACCTACATGCAGATGTTCCCGTTCTACCGCAAAGGTATGTTCAAACGGCAGAAATCGTTCCAGAAATCGGACAGGCTGAAATGACCAATCAGGTACTTCTCTCGGCCAAAGAACTGGGCGTGCGCTTTGGTGGCGTGCTGGCGGTCAACCGGGTCAGCTTCGATGTCAAACAAGGCGAGGTGTTCACCCTGATAGGCCCCAACGGCGCCGGCAAGACGACGGTCTTCAATCTGATCAGCCGCATCTACAACCCGACCAGCGGCACCATCGATTACCTGGGGCCGCAAGGCATGCTGTGCCTGACCGAACAGCCGCCGCAAAACGTGGCGGCGCTGGGTATTGCCCGCACTTTTCAGAACATCGAACTGTTCGAGCACGCCACCGTGCTGCACAACCTGTTGATCGGCCGCCACACGCAGCGCAAGACCGGACTCTGGCAAGACCTGTTCTTCACCGGGACGGCGCGCGCGGCCGAACTGCATGCGCGCGAAAAGGCCGAGGAAGTGATCGAGTTTCTCGATCTGCAACATCATCGCGACGCCATGGTGGCCGGCCTGCCCTATGGCGTGCGCAAGGTGGTCGAGATGGCGCGGGCCTTGTGCACGGAGCCGAAACTGCTGTTGCTCGATGAGCCTTCCTCGGGCCTGAATGTGGAGGAAACCGAAGACATGGCGTTCTGGATTGCCGACATCAAGAACGACCTGGGCATCACGGTGCTGATGGTGGAACACGACATGACACTGGTCTCCAAGGTCTCGGACCGGGTACTGGCCATGAACCAGGGCGAAGTGCTGGCGATGGGCACGCCGCGCGAGGTGCAAAACAACCCCGCGGTGATCGAGGCCTATCTGGGCTCGGTCGACGACGTCACTTCCCTGCGCCGGCAAACCACCCCGGAGGCGGCAGCATGAGCGCCGCGCCGGGCCGCCCCAAGCAAGCTCGCGCCCCCTCGGGGGGCAGCGCAGTACGCGCAGCGACAAGCGTGGGGGCATCATGAACCTGAATCAGCCCCCGGTCAGCGATCAGCCGGTGCTCAAGCTGCTCAACGTCGAGAGCGCCTACGGCCCGATCAAGGCGATACGCGGCGTCAGCCTGCAGGTGCGGCGCGGCGAGATTGCGACCGTGCTGGGCTCCAACGGCGCCGGCAAGACCACCATCCTGAAAACCATCTCCGGCATCATCGATCCGCGCAAGGGCTCGATCGAGTTCAAGGGCAGCGACATCACGGCGCAAGACCCGGCCTTCATCGTGCAGCAGGGCTTGAGCCATGTGCCCGAGGGGCGCGAGGTGTTCCCGCTGCTGAGCGTGCGCGACAACCTGCTGATGGGCGCCTACACGCGCAAGGACCGCGACGGCGTCGCCAGGGACATCGAAGCGGTGTATGCCTACTTTCCGATCCTGCGCGAACGCAGCGCGCAGGACGCCGGCCTGCTGTCGGGCGGGCAGCAGCAAATGCTGGCGATCTCGCGCGCCCTGATGGCCGACCCGGTGCTGATGCTGCTGGACGAACCCAGCCTGGGAATTTCGCCCAAGCTGACCAAGGAAATCTTCGAGATCGTGGTGCGCATCAACCGCGACCGCGGCACCACCATTTTGCTGGTGGAGCAAAACGCCAACATGGCGCTCAACGCTTCCGATTACGGCTACGTACTGGAGAACGGCCGCATCGTGATGGAAGACAGCTGCGCCCGCCTGCGCGAAAAAGACGACATCAAGGAGTTCTACCTGGGGCTCAAGGAAGACGGCGTGCGCGGCGAGCGGCGCTGGAAAAAGAAAAAAACCTGGAGATAGCAATTGACACCGTCATCCCAGACCCACTGCTTGTTGTCCCGGCTTACTGTTGTCATCCCGGACCCTCTGCTTGTCAACCCGGCGTTACTGCTTGTCATCCCGGACTCGATCCGGGATCCATGGATTGCGGGTCAGGCCCGCAATGACAGGAAGCAGGTGCGCCCATGAGTAATCTGTGGGACCTCAGCGACATCCGTCCTAATCTGGACATCGTGCTGGCCGGCGAGACCATTCCGGCGCTGTTCTGGAATGGCGTCAAGCAACGCGGTCCGGCGGTCTGGATGCGCCAGAAACATCTGGGCATCTGGCGTAGCTGGAGCTGGGATCAGACCGCGCAAGCGGTGCGCGAGATTGCCGGCGGCCTGCTGAGCCTGGGCTTTGCCCGGGGTGAATGCGCCTCCATTCTGGCCAACACGGTGGTCGAATGGGTCTGGGCCGATCTGGCGGTGCTGTCCTGCGGTGGCGTCTCCAACGGCATCTACCCGACCGATGCTGCCTCGCAGGTGCACTACCTGTGCCAGGACTCGCGCACCAGCATCTTGTTTGTGGAAGACGACGAGCAACTGGACAAGGCGCTGGAAGTGCGCGAGCAGTTGCCCGGTCTGCGCAAAATTGTGGTCTTCGACATGGAGGGGCTGCACCAGCTGAGCGACCCCGGCGTCATCAGTCTGGATGATTTGCGCAAGTTGGGGCTGGCCTATCTGGCGCAGCATCCGGATGAGTTGCAACAACGCATCGACGCTTGCCGGCCGGAAGACCTGGCGATTCTGGTCTACACCTCCGGCACCACCGGCAAGCCCAAGGGCGCCATGCACTTGCACGCCGGGCTGGTCTACACCGTGCGCGGCTTCAACACACTGATCGCGCAGGATGAGCAGGACGAGCGCATGTGCTTCCTGCCGCTGTGCCACATTGCCGAGCGCATGGGCGGTGAGTACTTTGCCCTCTACACCGGCACCAAGCTGAACTTTGTGGAAAACCCGGAGACCATCCCCGAGAACGTGCGCGAGATCGCGCCCACCGTGTTTACCGCGGTGCCGCGGGTCTGGGAGAAGTTCTATTCGGGCGTCATGATTTCGCTGAAGGAAGCCGGCGCCGTGCAGCAAGCCGCCTACGCCTGGGGCATAAGCGTGGGCACCGCAATTGCCAACCAAGTGCTGGCCGGGCAGCCGGTCAGCGGCTGGCTCAAGCTCAAGTTCAAGGTGGCGCAGTGGCTGGCGCTGAACAATGTGCGCAAGCTGATCGGCATCCACCGCGCCCGCTTTCTGGTGACCGGTGCGGCGCCGATCTCGCCGGACTTGGTGCGCTGGTACCTGGCGCTGGGCGTGCCGATGCTGGAGGTGTGGGGCATGACGGAGACCTGTGGTGGCTCCACCGGCGTGCCGGCCGACAAGATGAAGCCGGGCTCCATCGGACCGGCCGCCAGCTTCAATGAAGTCCGGCTCGACCCGGCCAGCGGCGAGATTCTGGTGCGCGGCAAGAACGTCTTTGCCGGCTACCTGAACCTGCCGGAAAAAACCGCCGAGGCGATTGATGCGGACGGCTGGCTGCACACCGGCGATGTCGGCGTGGTGGATGCGGACGGCTACTTCCGCATCACCGACCGCATGAAGGACATCATCATCACCGCCGGCGGCAAGAACATCACGCCCAGCGAGCTGGAAAACGACCTGAAGTTTTCGCCCTACATCACCGACGCCGTGGTGATAGGCGACAAGCGACCGTATCTGACCGCCATCATCATGATCGACCAGGAAAACGTGGAGAAGTTCGCCCAGGACCAGGACGTGCCTTTCGGCAACTACGCGTCGCTGACCCGCAGCCCGGAAGTGCAGGCGCTGATCCAGGCCGACCTGGATCGCGTTAACAAGAAGTTTGCCCGCGTCGAACAGATCAAGAAGTTTTTCCTGCTGGAGAACCAGTTGACGGCGGAAGACGAAGAACTGACCCCCACCATGAAGCTCAAGCGTAAACTGGTGGAAAAGAAGTATGCCGCCCAGATCGAGGCCATGTACCGTTGATTTTTTTAAGGAGACAGATGATGAAGACACGTTCAGTCATAGCACTCGCTACCCTCGCCTTTTCGGCCAACGTCTGGTGCGCCCAGCAGGGCGTCAGCGACACCGAGATCGTGCTGGGATCGATCCAGGATCTGTCGGGTCCGCTGGCCGGCTTCGGCAAGCAGGACCGCTTGGGCATGATGCTGGCGGTGGACGAGATCAACGAGCAGGGCGGCATCAACGGCCGCAAGATTCGGCTGATCGTGGAAGACTCCGGCTACGACCCCAAGAAGGCCGTGCTGGCGGCGCAGAAGCTGGTCAATCAGGACAAGATTTTCATGATGATGGGCCACATCGGCACGGCGCAGAACATGGCCGCGATGCCGGTCCAGTTCGAGAAGAACGTGATCAACTTCTTCCCGGTGACGGCGGCGCGCGAAATGTACGAGCCGTTCCACCGGCTCAAGTATTCTTTTGCCGCCACCTACTTCGACCAGATGCGCCGCGCCGTGCCGCAGATGGTGAAGGACAAGGGCCTCAAGAAGGTCTGCACCATCTACCAGGATGACGATTTCGGGCTGGAAGTGCTGCGCGGTGGTGAGGCGGGCCTGAAAACCATCAACATGGACTACGCCGAAAAGACCTCGTTCAAGCGCGGCTCCACCGACTTTTCATCGCAGGTGGCGAAGATGAAGGCGGCCGGCTGCGAACTGGTGGTGCTGGGCACCATCATCCGCGAGACCATTGGCACCATTGCCGAGTCGCGCAAGACCGGTTTCAACCCGGTGTTTCTGGGTTCCAGTGCCGCCTACACCGACCTGATCCACAAACTGGGCGGCAAGGCGATGGACGGCTTGTACGCCATGATGACGGTGCAAAACCCCTACACCGACGAGACCTCGCCGGCGATACGCTTCTGGGCCAACAAGTACAAGACCAAGTTCAACGAAGACCCGGCCGTGTTCTCGGTCTACGGCTACGTCATCATCAACACCTTCGCCAATGCCGCCACCAAGGCCGGCAAGAACCTGACCACCGACAGCTTCATCAAGGTGATGGACACGCTGAGCATCCCGACCGACATCTTCGGCAGCGCGCCAGCCACCTTCTCGCCCACCAAACGCCTGGGCAGCGACGCCTCGCGCCTGTCGCAGATTCAAAACGGCAAGTGGAAGGTGGTGGGGCCGTACATCGACGATGCACCGCCGGCCAAGAAGTAGATCACCCGGCCGCTGACCAAATTTCGCCAGGATAGGCGACAGGGTTGAAAGGGAGGCAAATGACTTCGGTCTTTTGGAAATGTGGCTGTAGACCAAGGCAGTATGTGCTGCCTTGTCGTCAGATGAGTCATCAGTACCTGAACTCGGATTTCGGGTATGTCCCGGCGGATAAACTGGCTTGCCGGGATATCCAACGATCTACATCACGTAGGCGTCATAGGCCAACGTCCTGGCGAGGCAGCCGAAATCCGAAAACCACAGAAAGATACGATGGCTCGCACTGAATCTGTTCTTACGATCTTTCTCGCGTCTCCCGGAGACGTCGTCGACGAGCGGAATCGTCTAGAGGACGCTGTACTCGAGTGGAATCGCACTTGGGCCCGCAATCTTGGCGTTCGCCTCGAGTTACTCCGATGGGAGCATGACGCCTACCCCGGAATTGGGGAAGATGCGCAAGATGTAATAAATGAACAGCTTCCAACGGACTACGACCTATTTATTGGAATCATGTGGTCACGCTTTGGCACCCCCACACGGCGCGCGGGGTCCGGGACCGTAGAAGAGTTTGAAAGAGCACTTGCGAGATATCGCGCGTCTCCTGGAAATGTCAGCATTCTCTTCTATTTCAAAGACACTCCAATACCTCCAAGCAAGCTGGATGCGTCGCAGATTCAGAAGTTGCAGGACTTCAAGCGGAGTCTCTCCAGCGAGGGTCTACTGCATTGGGAGTTCACCGATACAGATCAATTCGAGAAACTTGTTTCCATGCATATAACCAAGCATGTACAGAATTGGCGACACAAACAGAAGGCCACCTCCTTGGATCAAGCGAGTTCCCCTCTCAATGCTCAGGTAAAGTCAACGTCAGTCGTGGCAGTACCAGCACGGCCAACCGAGGAAGAAGATGACGATGGATACCTCGACCTTCTTGTACTGTTCCTTGAACGGAATGCAGAAGTAGGTGAGATAACAGGCCGATTGACGGCAGCACAGTCTGATCTGACGACACGAACAACTCAAGGGACAGTCGATTTACAGAATCTAGCCGCGACGCCGGGCGGCGCCGATCCTGCGCACGCCAGACGACTGATAGGCAAGGTTGCCGACGAGATGGTCAACTTCACGAATCGGATCAATGCGGAAGTGCCACTACTTCGCGCTGCAATGAGCGGTTCTGTTAACGCACTGACCCGTGCAGCGGCGATGTCAGCGGACTTTGACTCGACACAAACTCGCGAAGCAAGAGTCGCAGCTGCAGGCCTGCTGGCGGCGATGGCGGGAGCACGCCTATCGATGATTGAATTCAAAGGTACAACGTTGGGCTTGCCCCGCATGACGAAGGAACTAAACGCCGCCAAGCGAAAGCAGGGAGCCGCTTTGGACGCACTAATCTCGGAAATGGCCAACGGCGAACAACTACTTGTCGAGTGTCTTACTGTGCTCGATACCCTCCTTGCCGCACAACCGCCGCAGCAATGACGCCTAATCGGGTAGCCGGGAGTCGCTAACTCCCAGCCCCCACACCACCCACCGTGCGGGTCCGCAGTGGGCGGTTCTTCAGCAACGCAAGGCGGGGGTGGGGTGGGGTGGGGTAGATGTTGGGCGCGATTTTAAAAAGCGAAGCGTATGAGCGCTCGGCGTCTACCGCACCCCCGCCGACCCGACCCCAACGTAGTCTTGAATTGCCGCTTTCAACGAGCGACCACCAAATTGACCTTCGGGTACCAAGCGCATCGTCTGGTATTCTGTCGCCAAACGAAAGCAATCGTCAGGGGATTGGAATGCAGCTTCTTGCGGTCCTAATTTTGATAAGTGGTTACATCTGGCTAGCAGTTCTGCTTGCGCGATATGCAACCAAAGCCTATTCCCGCACCGTTGGACGATTCGCCATTTGGACAATGATTTGCCTACCGTTCGCAGATGCGTTGATAGGTCGCGCAATCCTTCAAGACATGTGCAAAATAAAAGGTGAAATAGCCGTAAAGGAACATTTTGTCGGGATTGAAGGTATCTCTTCTGGGAGCGACGTTTTTGCTGATTCGGCAAAGTATTACGGTTATATGTGGGTCGAAAGTGCCCCGTCCTTTGGCTGGGTTAAGCGCTCAATGTCCGATGGACCTGGGCCTGGGCACATAGTTGAGCGTGCAAGGCCACTTGCCAAGTATGAGCTAAACGAGCGTCGCGACGAGCCCTCCGCTTACTTCAGGACCACTCACTATTCAGTGCGAACAACTCACTACTCCGGAACGACCGTTAATGACAGCCGCGAGTTGTCTGGTTTTGATTGGGTTAGCTTCCGTGGCGGATGGGCGGAGCGCACCCTAATGATGATTTCGGACGCCGGTCCCCGCGATGTTGCACAGTGCACGGGTCGATATACGCTTGATGAAAGAATTCGACAAATGTTGCATCGCACGGTCGAACCACTAATGTTCCCAAAAGATTTCACCCGACCCTAAACCCGTAGGACCACATCTGGATAGGGATGGCGGGAAATCTGACATACAGCCGCCATCAGTCTGAAACTGTAGTTGGCACGGCTGTCCCCATGACCACCCGGATCGCACCGGCCGGCAACGCAAGGCAGGGGCGGAGTAGATGTTGGGCGCGACATCAAAGAGTCCGAAGGACGCGGAACGCCCCGGCGTCAGCCCCACCGCCGCCGACCCAAGCCCAACGTAGTTTTGAATTACAGGAGACCGTGAAATGAAAGAATTTCGCCCCGCAAAAAAGCGCGTCAAGGTATCGGTGGGGGAGTCTGTCCGTATCTTGCGCGAGCTTCAAGAATTGAGCCAAAGCCAACTTTCCGAACTTACGGGTATTCCTCAAACCACCATCTCAGCCATCGAAAATGGCAGAGTGAATTTGGGCGTCGAGCGCGCGAAGGTTTTTGCCCGTGCCCTACAGTGCCATCCTGCCGTACTCGTGTTCCCCGGTTGGGAGGTTGCACCTGCACGCGCGGCATAACTCGGCGGTGAACCTTCTGGCTTCCTCACTCAAATAGAGTCAACAAGCGGCCCAATGCATCGTCAATAACTTCCTGGGGCGCACGCTCGATCTTCTTCGCCTTGCGTGCGGCCAAGTCCATCATCCGGCACTTGTTGACCAGGGCAACTCCCTGCGTCTTGCAGCCGGTATTCATTAGCGAGACAGCGAACCCGGCAAACCGAGAGTGGTCGCCCCCTTGGGTAATTGGCGCAACCAGAACATCGCCCAGGGCGTTGAATTCCTTCGTGGTCAGCACCAGTGCAGGACGCCGCTCACCCTGCATTTCACGGCCCACCACGGGTTCAAGGCTCACGACCACGATGTCGCCACGGTCAAAGACGGCCACTTACAGGACCTCCTGGCCAACGGGACGGGCGGCATCCCACAACGCCATATCGGCGGGCGCTGGGGCCCTCCGGTCGCACTGGGCAATCAGATCGGACAGAACGTACTTGCGCTTGGGCGACAGCGTGATTTTGCCGTCCGCGGTGGTGTCCATGGTCATGGCCTGGCCGACCTTCAAGCCCAAGTCTTTCAATACCGCAGGTGGGAACGCCGCCCCGGTACTGTTGCCGAATTTGCGCAAAACGATTTCAACTTGCATAGCGCTTCCGTTGTAAAACAATGTTGGACAGCATTGTGGTCTTCCCTTGACCGAATGTCAAACACTATTTGACATCAAAAAGTCCGAAGGACGCGAAGCGCCGGCGCCCTTGATGCGGCACCGGGAGAAGTCGGTTGGACTTGATGGCGAGTGGCCCCGCGTCAACCAATTTTGCGGATCGGGTGCTGGCCGTCCCAGCCCCTGGCGGCCTGTTCGACCTGGCGAAACAGCTCTGCCTTGCCCCCGGATTGCTCGGAGATCTCGACCACGTTGCCGGGCAGGTCGGCATGAATAAAGTAGGCAAAACGTCCACCCGGGCCGGGGCGGCCGGCGTGACCCTCGACGTAACCGGCCGACAGCATGCGCGCCACGGCGGCATCGTATTGGTAAGTCCAGAAGGCGGTGTGCTGTGCCCCTTCGCCGTTGCGCTGCAGAAAATCCAGATAGAGCGAAGGTGCCGTGTTGCGCTGCTGGATCAGTTCGATCTGTAGCGCACCAGAATTTGTCAGCGCAATGGACAGTTCAAGGTCTGCCGATGGCTTGCCGAAATAGGTGAATTCCGCGACCGTGATTTTCTCGATATAGAACCATGGACCGACGCCCAGCACGCCACTCCAATGCGCCATGGCGCGTTCTATGTCGGGTACCACGTAGGCGATCTGGCGCAGCTCGCCGAATTCGAGGCCAGGCGCATTGGCGGCTGGCGCCACTCCGGCACCGTTGACGGTTGCCGCCATTTCTTCGGTTGATTTGCCATTCACGACGGCGCTCCTGTTGTTTGATGATGGCGCTAATGTCGGCGCAGGCAGGCGCTGAGACTGTCCACTGTTGGCAGTTGCTCCTCCGGACTAACCCTTAGGGCGAGACTGCCGTTGCCAAACGTTTGAAGACACCGGACCGGCAAAGACGCCGGGTTCTGGAACACACTAAGCAAACGATTGTTTGGTATACTGGTTTTGAAAAATACGCCCACCAGACCATGAGCAACACCCGCAAACCGCACACCGACAGCCGGCTGCCGCAAGTCCTCGACGAGGCCGCCCGGCTGTTTCGCACGCAAGGCTTCAAGGGCACTTCGGTGCGCGACATCGCGCGCGCGGTGGGCATGCTGCCGGGCTCCCTGTACTGTCACTTCGCGACCAAGGAAGCGCTGCTGACGGCGGTCTACGTCAAGGGTGTGAAGCAGATCTCCGGCGCGGTGCAGACGGTGGTGGAGCGGCACAGCGACCCCTGGGATCGGCTGGAGGCGGCCTGCGTGGCGCATCTGGAGGCGATCCTGCGTGACGACGATTACGCCCAGGTGGTGATCCGGGTGCTGCCGGCCGACGTTCCGGCGGCACTGCCAGACCTGATCGAGTTGCGCAACCAGTACGAAGCCTTGTTCGTCGCCTTGATCAAGGCCTTGCCGCTGCGCCGCGGCACCGACCGGGGCGCCCTGCGCCTGATGCTGATGGGGGCGCTGAACTGGTCGCAAACCTGGTACCGCCCGAGCGGCAAATTCAATCCGCGTGCCATCGCGCACAAATTCGTCACCCTGCTGCGCCAGGGTCAGGAGCTGCCCACATGAATCAAGTTGTAATCCCCAAGGTGCTGGTCACCAAGATCGGTTTCGACGGTCACGACCGCGGCAGCCGGGTGGTGGCGGCCGGCCTGCGCGACGCCGGCATGGAGGTGATCTACACGCCACCCTGGCAGGAAATCGCCGCTGTGGTGAAACTTGCCCTGGAGGAGGACGTCGACGTTATCGGCATCTCATCGCTGGCAACCGACCACCTGATCGTGCCCAAGCTGATGAGCGCCTTGCGCGAAGCGGGCCTGACCGACGTGGCGGTGATTGTGGGCGGCATCGTGCCCGACGAAGACGAACAGATGCTGCTGGCGGCCGGCGTCGCCCGGGTCTTTCACCCGGGCAGTTCGATGGCCGACATTGCCACTTACGTGCGGGAGTTGACGGTGGCTGGACGATTGAACCGGGAGATCCTGCAATGAACCAAGCTGTGGCCAGCAAGTTGTTATCGGAGGCCGACGCCTTTGGCAAATGGCAACAAGAGTACGCCGCCGGGGTTGGCGTCGACAAGACTGTCGTCAACCGCTCCGGCATTCCGATCCAGCCGCTCTACACCGACCGTGACTGGAACACCGCCCAGCACGCGGCCGACCTCGGCTTGCCGGGGCAAGCCCCGTACACGCGCGGCATCTATGCCACCATGCACCGCGGCAAGACCTGGTCGCAGCGCCAGCTCACCGGCCTGGGCACCCCGGCCGAGTACAACGCACGCCTGCTGGACGTGCTGGCCAACGGCGCCACCGCGGTTTCGTTGCTGCCCTGCAACTCGGTGTTCCGCGGTTACGACATGGATGAATCGCACATCGAACTGCTGGGCACCTGCGGCACCGTGATCAACACCAGCGCGCATATGGACCGTGCTTTGCAGGGCGTCGATCTGGCGCAGGTCTCATGCGCCCAGAACGACCCGACGCCGTTCACGCTGCTGGCCTTCATGCTGGCCACGGCGCGCCGGCGCGGCACCGACTGGCGCCTGCTCAGCGGCACTTCCAACCAGAGCGACTACCTCAGCCACTACGCGGCCAACCACATGTTTTTCCGGCTGGCGCTGCCGGGCGCGCGGCGCCTGTTGGCCGACCACATCGAGTTCTGCAACCGCTTCCTGCCCAAATGGAATCCGATGTCGGTGGTGGGACAACACACGCAGCAGGCCGGCGCCACGCCGGCCGAAGCGATGGCCTTCACGCTCAGCACCGCCATCCAGAACGCCCGCGACTGCCTGGCGCGCGGCATGGACCCGGACCAGTTTCTGCCGCGCTTCACGTTCTTCTTCGATGTCTCGATCAGCTTCTTCGAGGAGATTGCCAAGTTCCGTGCCGCTCGCCGCATCTGGGCGCGTATCACACGCGATCAACTGGGCGCAAAAGACCCACGCTCCTGGCGCTTCAAGTTCCATGCCCAGACGTCCGGCGTCGACCTGACGCGCCAGCAGCCGCTGAACAACATCGCGCGCGTCACGACGCAGGCCATGGCCGGCATCCTGGGCGGCTTGCAGTCGCTGCACACCGACGCCTACGACGAGGCCTTGTCCTGCCCCAGCGAGTTCGGCGCCCGCATTGCCATCGCCACGCAGAACGTGCTGCGCGAGGAAGCGCATCTGACCGACGTCATCGATCCGCTGGGCGGCAGCTACTACGTCGAGACGCTGACCGACCAGATGCAAGCCGAGATCGAGCGCGTGATGGCGATTGTGGAAGACGCCGGCGGCATGTACCAGGCGGTGCAGATGGGCCTGGTGCAAGGCATGATAGGCGAGTCGGCGCGCAAATTCCAGCAGAGAATCGACGCCGGCGAACAGACCGTGGTGGGCGTCAATGCCTATTGCGTGGACGAGGACGCCAGCGCCCGCCCCATCAACACACGCCCGGACCGCGCCAGCATGCAAGCCCTGATCGACGAGTTCAAGGTCTTCAAGGCGGAGCGCTCGCAAGCCGAGGTGCAAGCCGCCCTGGACGCGCTGGCGCGCTCGGCCAATGATGCCAAGGTCAACGTCTTTGGCCGCGTCGTGGAAGCCGCGCAAGCCTGTTGCACGCACGGCGAGATCTGCCACACCCTCAGGCGCGAGATGGGTTTTGGCGACGTCCAGGCGGTGGTGTGAGTCAGCGCCCCGACCGCCACGGTAACTGGACGCCTTCGCCGGCCCTGCTGGCGGGCGACCGGCGCGTGCTGGCGCGCACCATCAGCCAGATCGAGCATGGCCAGATCGCTGCCGGCAGCTTGTCGGCGGCGCTGGCACCGCACCTGGGCCGGGCCCATGTGCTGGGCATTACCGGCGCGCCGGGTGCCGGCAAATCCACGCTGCTGCATGCCATGCTGGGTGAGTTGCTGGCGCGCGGCCGGCGCATTGGCGTGGTGGCCATTGATCCGTCGAGCCCGATCAGCGGCGGCGCCGTGCTGGGAGACCGCGTGCGCATGGGTCAGCACGGCGCCCACCCCGACGTGTTTATTCGTTCCCTGGCGGCGCGCGGCCATTTGGGTGGCCTGTCGAGCAGCACCGAGGAGATCGTCGATTTGCTGGATGCGGCCGGCTTCGACACCATCATCGTCGAGACCGTGGGCGCCGGCCAGTCTGAAGTCGAAATCATGCGCGTCGCCGACACCCGGATCGTGGCCTGCCCGCCCGGCTTGGGCGACAAGGTGCAGGCCATGAAGGCCGGCATTCTGGAGATCGCCGACCTGCTGGTGGTGACCAAGTCGGATCTGCCCGGTGCCGACGCCACGGCGCGCGACCTGCAAGACATGCTGCATCTGCGCGCGCCGGCGACCGGCGGTCTCTGGACGGTGCCGGTGCTGAATTCCTGCGCCAACAGCGGCGCGGGTGTGGCGGACCTGGTCGACGCGATCGACCGGCACGCCGCAGTGGCCGGTCGCGGCCGGCGTCTGCCAGCGCGGCCAGTGGCCAAGACCGCCAGTGTGGCTGAAGATGCCCAGTCGCTGGTGCTGCGGCTGGCCGCGGCCGATCCGTTCGCGCGCTCGCTGGGCATCACTTGCACCGAAGCCAGCGCGGGCTGCGCCACGGTGACGCTGACCCTGGCGCAGCGCCATCTGAACTTCAATGGCACCTGCCACGGCGGCGTCATCTTCGCGTTGGCGGACACCGCTTTCGGACTGGCATCCAACTCGCATGGCAAGGTGGCGGCCGGCATCGATGCGCACCTGACCTACCAGAAGGCTGCGCAGGCGGGCGATTGTTTGCTGGCCCGCGCGTTCGAGGTCTCCAGATCGCGCAAGCTGGCGGTCTACCGGGTCGATGTCAGCCGCGCCGATGGCGCCGTGATCTCCAGCTTTACCGGCACCGTCTACATCACCGGGGTCACTGTTGCGGTGCCAGCGCAGCCGGCCGTTCAGGAGACGATGTAGGCGGCCGTGCCGGTTGACAGCAGTTCGCCGTTGGCGCCCAAAAACTCCATGCGGGTGGACGCCACCCGCGAGCCCAGGCGCATCACCTCGCCACGCAACTCGAAATACTCGCCGATGGCGGGGCGCAAATAGTCGACCCGCAGGTCGATGGTGCCCAGCTTGCTGAACCGGTGCAGACGCTGCATCGGTGGCTCGTCCATGTGGCGCGCACCAAGGGCGGCCATGACGGCCAAGCCAGCGATGGCGTCCAGCCCGGCGCTGATCACGCCGCCGTGCAGCCGGTTGAAGCTGAAGTGCCCGATCAGGTCCGGTTTCATGTCGATGCGGCCTCTGACCAGGGCCGGCTTGAGGGTGGTGATTTTCAAGCCCAGAATCAGGTTGAAATTGATCATTTCCTCGAAGATCTTCTTCAAGCCAATGACGAACTCAGGTTCGAATTCGAGTTCCGCCGGTAGCACAGTTTTTTTGATCATGGTGCCATTCTCACAGACCGAGCTGACGCGAGGCCAACTCTTTCATGATTTCCTCGGTACCGCCGCCAATCATCATCACCTTGACCTCGCGGTAAATGCGCTCACAAGCCGTGCCGCGCATAAAGCCCATGCCACCCAGAATCTGCACCGCCTGGTCGGCGCAGAACTGCATGGACTGCGTCGCATGGTTTTTCAACAAGCAGACTTCGGCCACCCACTCCGCGCCCTTGTCTGCTTTGTTGCCCGAGTCCGCTCGGGCCGACACGGCGTTGAGCCAGGCCCGGGTCGATTCGATGCGCATCTTCATATCCATCAACTTGTGGCGAATCACCTGATGATCGATCAGGGCCGTGCCGAAGGTCTTGCGCTGGCGCGCCCAGGCCAGGGCTTCGTCATAGCAGCACTCGGAAAAACCCAGCGCCATGGCCGCCATAGAGAGGCGTTCACCGTTGAAGTTGGTCAAAATCATCTTGAAGCCGGCGCCTTCTTCGCCCACCAGATAGCGGGCCGGCACGCGCACCGCATCAAAGCGCAACTGCGCGGTGTCGGAGCACAACCAGCCCATCTTCTTGAGCGCTGTGCGGGACAGCCCCGCTGCGTCGCCCGGCACCATCAGCATGGAGATGCCGCCGGGGCCTTTGTTTTTGGCATCGGTACGCACCGCCACGGTCAACCAGTCGGCGCGCATACCCGAAGTGATGAACACTTTTTCGCCGTCCACCACGTACTCATTACCCTCCAGCCGGGCGGTGGTGCGCAGCGCCGACACATCGGTGCCGCCACCGGGTTCGGTGATCGCCAGCGCGGCAATTTTTTCGCCGCGCAACACCGCCGGCACCACTTCCTGTTGCAGTTCAGCGCTGCCATGGCGCAACAGCGGCGGCAGGCCGATGTTGTGGCTGAACAAGCTGGCCATCAGTCCGCCGCTGCCGCCAAAACGCGCCAGCGCCACCGTCAGCGCATTGCGCAAGCACCAAGGGCTGGGCGTGCCGCCCAGGGCCTCCGGATAACCCATGGCCAGCCAGCCCAGTTCCGCGGCACGCCGGTAGAGGTGGCGCGGAAATTCGCCGGCCTCTTCCCAATCGTTCAGCCGCGCGGCGACTTCCGTTTGAATGAAGCGGCGCGCGCCGTCCGTCAGCAGTTGCGCTGCTTCGTTCCAGTTCTCGCTTGGCGGCATGCTCATTCCTTTTTGGTAGCTGCTTCAGGCAGGAACACCTTGGGCGTCTGGGCCCGGTGAAAGCCTTCAAACGGCTTGATGGCGGCGCGCTGGCGCACTTCCTTCGAGGCCGCACGCATCGGCCAGCCCAGGCGGACCTGCGGCCGGGCACCGTCGATGCGCAAGACGCTGCCGCTGATGAAAGAGGCCGCCGGACTGAGCAGAAAGACAATACCGGCCGCCGTTTCGGCCTCGGTGCCGAAGCGCCCCAGGGGGACCGTCTGGGCCATCTCGCGCAGCATCGGTCCCATCTCGGGCGGGTACTTGTCCATGCCGCTGGAGGCGATGTAGCCGGGCGCCACCGCATTGACGCGCACACCGCGGCCGGCCCATTCAAGCGCCGCGGTCTCGGTGAAGCTGACCATGCCGCAGCGCGCCGCGCCGCTGTGCCCCATACCCGGCATGGAACCCCACATGTCGGCCACGATGTTGACGATGGCGCCGCCGTGCCGGCTCATGGATTGCAGGAAACACTCGCGCGCCATCAGGAAGCCGCCGGTCAGGTTGGTGGCCAGCACCGCCTCCCAGCCCTTGGCGCTGATGCCCTCCAAGGGCGTCATGTACTGGCCGCCGGCGTTGTTCACCAGGCCGTCGATGCGCCCTTGCGCGGCCACCACGGCAGCGACCGTCTGCTTGACCAGATCTTCCTGCCGGATGTCGCAGACATGAAAACTGGCAAGGCCGCCGTCTTGCACAATTTCATCCATCACCTGTTGCAGCTTGTCGGCCTTGCGGCCCAGCAGCACGACATGCGCGCCCAGCGCCGCCAGCTCATGCGCCACGCAGCGGCCAATGCCGGAACCGCCACCGGTCACCAACACCACTTTGCCGGCAAACAAACCGGTCGCAAAGACAGAACCGTAAGCCATCAACACTCCTTCAAAAACAAGGCCATGGCGGCGTCGGTCAAGCCATCGAGTGACGCGCCTTTCTTTCGGTCGAACCATTGCACCGACCAGTTCAGCGCGCCCAGAATCAACAAGCGCGAGAGCTTCACCGGCGCGCGCAAATGGCCGCTGGCGTGCAGCGCTTCAAGGACCGGCGTCCAGGCAGCTTCATAGTCGACCTGCAGCTTGGCCAGCGCGGCGCGCTGGCGCGCATTCAGGGATCGGTGTTCGTACAGCATCACCGGCACAAAGTCATTGCCAGGCCCCAGCAGCGTGTCGAAGTGGGCACGGATCAGGCGCCTGATCTGCACCAGGGGCTGGTCCGGCGCGGCGCCCAGCAGCGCCTTGGCTTGGCGCGCGATGGCCGCGTGCATGCCCTCTTCCATCACGGCGTAGAGCAAGGCATCCTTGCTCTTGAAGTGGTAAAAAGGCGAGCCGCTGTGCATGCCGACCGCCGCCGCAATGTCGCGCGTGCTGGTGGCATCGAAGCCCTGCACCCGAAACAGATGCGCGGCGGCGCTGAGCAAGGCCTGGCGGCGATTGCCGTCGTCGCGTTCATCCTCGGTCTTGCGCGGCCGACCACGCGGGCGTTTGGACAGCTGGCCCGCAGGCGTTGGAGGTTCAGGTTCGGCGGGCAAAACGGCGGCTGTCATGGCTCCGCAGCATACCCAGATTACCTATTTTTGGCAAGCGATTGCTTTGTATAAATAATGCAGCACTATCGTCCTGCGGCGAGCGTCGGTGGTTTGCGTTGGCCGCATACCAACCCTGGCTGAAAGATCAGGCTGGCGGGGCGCTCAGCGCAGGTAAAGGAGGAGCCCGCAGGGCGGGGGACACGGAGCTGAGTGCCCCGCCAGCCTGATCCACCCGCTACGCTGAACAAGGGTTTGGCATGTCCTCATTTCGGGAAAATCCACAGTCCCAGGTTCAATCGACAAAGAAATCCGGGATGAAGTTTTTGGTGCCGGGCGTTACCGAATACTTCTCCAGGTCGGTGATGCCGTGCGCGGCCAGCAGGCTGTCGTCGATGTAGAAGTTGCCGCTCTTAGTATTGCTGTCGGTCAGAATCAGGTAGGCCGCGTCCGACAGGATTTCGGGTTTGCGGCACAGGGCGACGTCGACGCCCGGAATCATCTGCATGGCGGCGGTGGCGATGGCGGTGCGCGGCCACAAGCTGTTGACGCCGATACCGTACTTCTTGAACTCGCCGGCATGGCCCAGCGTGCACATGCTCATGCCGTACTTGGCCATGCTGTAGGCGGTGTGACCCTGGAACCAGTGCGTCTTCATGGACAGCGGCGGCGACATGGTCAGCACCTGCGGGTTGCGACTGGCGGCCGCCGATTTTTTCAGCTCGGACAGGCAGGCCATGGTACACAGGTAAGTGCCGCGCGCGTTGATGCCGTTCATCAGGTCGAAGCGTTTCATGGGCGTGGCTTCGGTGTTGGTCAGACTGATGGCGCTGGCGTTGTTGACCAGGATATCGATGCCACCAAAAGTTTGCACCGCCTTGGCCACGGCGGCAAAGACGGCTTCGTCATCGCGGATGTCCACCGCCAGCGGCAAGGCCTGGCCACCCATCGCCTCCACCTCTTTGGCGGCGCTGTAAATCGTGCCCGCCAATTTCGGGTTGGGGTCGGTGGTCTTGGCCACGATCACGATGTTGGCGCCGTCCGCCGCCGCGCGCCTGGCAATGGCCAAGCCGATGCCGCGCGAGGCACCGGTGATGAAAAGGGTTTTGCCTTTCAGGCCGGGACTCTGCTGTGCTGTACTCATGCTGGACCTTCCTGCCATTTAAATCTTTGAGAAATCCGGTTTGCGCTTCTCCAGGAAGGCCGTGAAGGCCTCGCGGGCAGCGGGTTCCTGTAGCAGGCGGGCGAAGCTGGCGCCCTCTTCCTGCAGACGCTCGGCGACGATCCCCACCTGCGCTTTTTTCATCAGGCGCTTGGTCTCTATCAACGAACCCAAGGGCTTGGCGGCCAGTTTGCGCGCCTGGCGTTGCGCCAATGCCGCCGCCTCGGTCGGTGGCACGATGCGGCTGATCAATCCCATTTCCAGCGCCGTCTCGGCCAGGAACGGTTCCCCCAGCAGCAGCGCCTCGGCCGCGCGGCCATAACCCATCAGTTGCGGCGCCAGATAGCTGGAGGCGGCTTCCGGACACAGGCCCAGGTTGACGAACGGCATGGAGAACGCCGCGTTGTCGCCGGCGTAGACCAGATCGCAATGAAACAGCATGGTGGTGCCAATGCCCACCGCCGGGCCGCACACCGCCGCCACCAGCGGCTTGGAAAAGGTACTGATGGCGCGCAGGAACTGAAACGCCGGGGACTCCTGGGAGGTCGCGATCCGGTTCAAGAAATCGCCAATGTCGTTGCCGGCACAGAAAACGGTTTCATGCCCTTGCAGCACGGCGACGCGCAGCGTGGCGTCGGCGTCGGCTTGCGCCAGTGCATCGGCCATGGCCGCGTACATGGCCCGGGTCAGGGAATTTTTCTTCTCCAGCCGGTTCAGGGTGATGGTCAGGACACCGTCGGTGCGGTCTATCAGCAGTTCATTCATGTCAGGTTCTCAATCAATGGGTCAGTGCTTCGCGCACGAAATCGAGTCTATCCTGACCCCAGAACATCTGCTCAGCGACAAAAAAAGTCGGCGCCCCAAAGACGCCGCGGGACACGGCTTCCTCGGTGGCAGCCTTCAACTGGTCCTTGACCGCCTGCTCGCTGGCCAGCGCCAACAGTGCCCGGGCGTCAAAACCGGCAGCCTGCAACACGCCGGCCACGGTGGCCGGATCGTTCATGTTTTGCGCCTCGACCCAGATGGCCCGGAACATGGCGTTGCAGTAATCCATGAAGCGCGGGTCCTGGCGCATTTGCAGGCCTACCGCGATGCGCATCAGGGTCAGGGTGTTGATCGGGAAGAACGGATTGGTCTTCAGCGGCACCCCATAACGCCCGGCGAAGCGGGCGAAGTCGCGAAATATGTACTTGCCCTTGGCCGGCACGCTGGCCGGCGAGGCGTTGCCGGTGGCCACAAACACGCCGCCCAGCAGCATCGGGCGCCACAACACAGTGGCGCCGGTGTCGCTGGCCAGCGCCGGCAATTGGGTCGAAGCCAGGTAGGCCGCCGGGCTGCCGAAGTCGAAGTAGTACTCCACTGTCTTGCTCATTTGAAGGTCTCCAGGGTGATGCGGAAATTCAGAATTTTTCGATCCAGGGGCGCAGGTCCAGTTCATGCGTCCAGGCGTCGCGCGGCTGGCAGTGCAGTTGCCAGTATTGCTCGGCAATGTGATCCGGGTTGAGAATGCCTTGCTGCGCCTTCAGCGCGTAGCGATCCGGGAAATTGCTGCGAATGAACTCGGTGTCGATGGCACCGTCGATCACCACATGCGCGACGTGAATGCCCAGCGGCCCCAACTCGCGCGCCATGCTCTGCGCCAGCGCCCGCAGCGCATGCTTGGCGCCGGCGAAAGCGGCAAAGTTGGCGGCGCCGCGCAGCGAGGCGGTGGCACCGGTGAAGATGATGCTCTGCTGGCGCTGCGGCGTGGCGCGCTGGACCATGCGTTTGGCGACTTCGCGGCCATTGAGGAAGCCGCCGAAGCAAGCCATCTCCCAGATCTTGAAGTACTTGCGCGCCGTCTCCTGCAGGATGCTGCTGGGCGCGTTGGCGCCGATGTTGAACACCAGCACTTCGATCGGTCCAACAGTCGATTCAATTTGCTCGACCAGCGCCACCACTTCTTCTTCCTTGCGCGCGTCGCTGGCAAAGCCCAGCGCGGCGCCGCCAGCGGCAGTGATGCTCTCAAGCAAGGGTTGCAGCTTGTCCAACTGGCGCCGCGTGACGCAGACGGTGAATCCTTCGCGGGCAAAGCGGCGCGCAATGGCACCGCCGGTGGCGTCGCCGGCGCCGACGATAAGCGCTACTTTGTTCATGGCATCAGCCCAGCGCCAGGCCGCCCCAAGCAGGGCTGGGCCCCCTCGGGGGGCAGCGCAGCACACGAAGTGGCAAGCGTGGGGGTCATATTATTCCTTGTAGTAGACGATCTGGTGGGTTGTGGCCAGCAACAGCCCGGCTTCATTCCACAGCTGTGCCGTTTGATCAAAAAATCCGTTGCGAAAGGCCTGCGCCCGTGCCTGACCGAGCAGGAAGCCGGTCCCCGACTGGGTCAGTTGCGCAGCGTCGGCATGGAAATAGACCGTCATCGACACGGTGCCGGCCGGCACCCGCAAGGCGCGGCGCAAGTAGACGCGCGGAAAAAAGATGTCCGCCATGGCGGCCAGGGAACAAAAGTCCACGGCCCTTGGCGGCGTTTCGCGGACCCACAGCTGCGACAAGCTGGTATCGCCCTTGCCGTCCCACTCGACGGGAAACATGCCTTCGATAAAACGCATGTCGTAGCGCTTGACCCATTCCACGCTGCCCATCGGTTGTACCGTCGGCAAGTTATTCGGGCGCGACACCGTCGGCAAGGTGGCGTCGTCGCTGCTCCAGGTGGCACGCCGGGTGGCCGTGATGGCGCTTGCGGTCAGCATCACCTCCTCAACGCCCATCTTGTTGGTCTGCAACAGCTCGATCAGCCAGTGCTGGGTGGAGCGGTTGGTGCGCCGTGGCGTGGCCGACAGCTTGAAGGCTCCAGCCGCGATCTGGCCGGCGTAATTCACGGTCAGCGAGATCGGCGCCCCCAGCAATGCCGGATGCTGCAGCACCGCGTTCAAGGCGGTCGCCGCCAGCACGCCGCCAAACGGTCCCACCATGTTCCAGTAAGCGTCCGTGGTGGCGCCGGCGTAGACATCGGACGCCAGCGGCAACAAGCGCAGCGCGAGGTCGAACGGATGATTTTCCATGCCCACAGTGTGACGCCAGCGCCAGACCCGGGCTGTCCGGTGCGTGACGCGTCAGACGCGCTCGAAGATGCCGGCGGCGCCCTGCCCCATGCCGACGCACATGGAGACCATGGCGTACCTGAGCTGGTTGCGCTGCAGCGCATGGATGGCGGTGGCGGAACGGATGGCGCCGGTGGCGCCCAGTGGATGACCCAGCGCAATGGCGCCACCCATGGGGTTGACCTTGGCCGGGTCCAGCCCCAAGGTATTGATGACGGCCAGCGACTGTGCCGCAAAGGCCTCGTTGAGCTCGATCCAGTCAATGTCTTGCTGCTTCAATCCGGCGTAGCGCAAGGCCGCCGGAATGGCCTCGATCGGGCCAATGCCCATGATGTGCGGCGGCACGCCTTTGGCGGCAAAGCTGACGAAGCGCGCCAGCGGCTTCAGGCCGAACTGCTGGACCGCCTTCTCACTGGCCAGGATCAGAGCGCCGGCGCCGTCCGAGGTTTGCGAGCTGTTGCCGGCGGTGACCGAACCGCGCGCCGCGAACACCGCCTTGAGCTTGGCCAGGCCCTCCAGGGAGGTATCGGCACGGGCGCCCTCGTCGACACTGACGAGGCGTTTTTTCTCGATCACCTGGCCGGTCTGCAGATCGGGCGAGCGGTCGGTCACTTCGATCGGCGTGGTCTCGGCGGCAAAATAACCGGCGGCCTGCGCGGCCAGCGCCCGCTGGTGCGACTGGACCGCGAACTGGTCCTGCGCTTCACGGCTCACCTTCCACTGCGTCGCCACCTTCTCGGCGGTCAGCCCCATGCCGTAGGCAATGCCCACGTTCTCGTCGTTCTGGAACATGGCCGGCGAGAACGAGGGCGAATTGCCGCCCATCGGCACCATGCTCATGCTCTCGACGCCGGCGGCGATCATCACATCGGCTTCGCCGACGCGAATGCGGTCGGCCGCCATCTGCACGGCGCTCAGGCCGGAGGCGCAAAAGCGGTTCACCGTGATGCCGCCGACGCTGGTCGGCAGACCGGCCAGCACGGCGCCAACGCGCGCGATATTGAGGCCTTGCTGACCTTCCGGCATGGCACAGCCGCAGATCAGGTCCTCGATGCTATTGGGGTCCAGCGCGGGCACTTGCGCCAACGCCGCCTGCAAGACCTTGACCAGCAGATCGTCGGGACGGGTGTTGCGGAAAAATCCGCGCTGCGAACGGCCGATCGGGGTGCGGGTGGCGGCGACGATATAGGCTTCTTGCACTTGTTTCATGAGAGACTCCTTAAAGGGTTGAGAGCAGAACTTGCGGTCTTTCCGCCACGCTCTGCCCCGCAATGTTTTCAGTTTTTGCGTGGGGCTGAGGGTATCCAGGCCCAGATAAATTCACACTCGATCGGTTGTGCACCGGATTCATCGGTCACTTGCACCGCCACCGTGACTTCGCCCTTGTCGACCTGCTGCATCAGGGCGCGCTGCTGGTCGCTCAACGTGGCCACGGCACGCAGGGCGCCTTGGGCGCGTTTCTTGAACGCCACCTTGAGTTCCTTGACCAGCGGCAGGCAGTCGTCGCGCACGTTCATGCCCACCACCATGCCGGTGGCAGTCTCCACCAGCAGCGTCATGGCGGCGGCATGCACGCCCTTGATGTGGTTCTGCACCCGGCGCTCATTGGCAATGGCGATTTCCACGCACTGGGGCGTCATCACGGCAAAGTCCAACCCGGCCGTGCCGGTGAACGGCACGGCGCGGTGCAACACCAGGTTGCGCGCCCAGCCGCGGGCAAACGCCGGCACGGCGTCAAGCTGCTTGAGCGAACGCAGCAGGCGATTGGGTTTTGAAACAGCAGCGTGGGTCATGCGTGGTACTCGAAGTAGGTTCGTGACTGAGCAAGCGTAGCGAGGAGTCGTCAGGCTAGGCGCGGGTGCCCGAAAACAACCGAAACGTACTTCTGTACGTGAGGATTGTTTTGGGGCTGCAACGACGCATGGCGACTCCGCAGTAGCTTGATCAGTTACGAACCGGTTTGCCGGTGGACATCATGCCCATGATCCGCTCCTGGGTCTTGGGATTCACCAGCAACTCGCAGAAGGCGCGGCGCTCCAGCGTCATCAAATACTCTTCGCTGACCAGACTGCCGGCGTCCACATCGCCGCCGCAGACCACGTTGGCAATCAGGCTGGCGATGTGAAAGTCGTGCGCGCTGATGAAGCCGCCGTCGCGCATGTTGACCAGCGAGCCCTTGATGGTCGCGGCACCGCTGCGTCCGGCCATCGCAAACAAGCGCTTGTGCGGCGCCCGGTAACCGGAATTGAACATGGCCTTGGCCTCGTTGAGGGCGACAAACAGCAACTCGTCCTTGTGCGGCACGATCACATCGCTGTCCAGCAGATAGCCCAGCTTGCGCGACTCCAGCGCACTGGTTCCCACCTTGGCCATGGCCGCGGCGGTGAAGCCTTCGGTCAGGAACGGCAGCAAGTCCTTGCCGGTGGAACTGGCCGCGTTTTCGGCGGCACGCCGCGCAATGTAGGCCAGACCGCCGCCACCCGGCACCAGACCGACGCCCACTTCAACCAGGCCGATATAGCTTTCCATGGCCACCACGCGCCTGGCCGAGTAAGCCGCCAATTCACAGCCGCCGCCCAACGCCAGACCGCGCACGGCCGACACCACCGGCACGTTGGCGTAGCGCAATCTGAGCATGGCCTGCTGCATTTCCAGTTCGGCACCATCAATCGCCTGCACGCCCGCCATCATGAAGGCCGGCAACATGGCCTGCAGATCGGCGCCGGCGGAAAAGATCTCGTCATTGGACCAGATCACCAGTCCTTTGTAGCTGGCCTCGGCCAGATCCAAACCCTGTAGCAAGCCCTCGATCACGCCGGGGCCGATGGCGTGCATCTTGGTCTTGATGCTGGCAATCACAACTTCGTCATCGAGCGTCCACAGACGGATCGCCTCATCCTCATGCAGCGTCTTGCCGGTGGCCTCAACCCTGGGCGCATTGGCGCCCAGCACGCTCTCGGGGAAGTGCTGGCGCGCGTAGACCGGCAGGCTGCGTGGCAAGACGAACTGGCCGGTGCTGGGATTCCAGGAGCCCTGCGGCGTGTGCACGCCACCGGCATCGGCCACCGGGCCTTTGAAGACCCAGTCCGGCAGCGGCGCCTGGCACAAGGCCTTGCCGGCGTCTATGTCTTCCTTGATCATGTTGGCCACGGTCAGCCAACCGGCTTCCTGCCACAACTCGAACGGGCCCTGCTTCATGCCGAAACCCCAGCGCATGCAGAAGTCCACATCGCGCGCGTTGTCGGCGATGGCGGCCAGGTGCACGGCCGAGTAGTGGAAGCTGTTGCGCAGAATGGCCCACAGGAAGCGCCCTTGCGCGCCTTCGCTGTCGCGCAGCAATTTGAGGCGCTCGGCGGCCGGCTTTTTCAGCATGCGGGCATAGACCTCATCGGCCTTCTGGCCGGCCGGCACATACTCCTTGGACTCCAGGTCAAAGCGCAACACTTCGCGCCCCACCTTCTTGAAAAAGCCGGCTCTTGTCTTCTGGCCCAGATTGCCCATTTCAAGCAGGGTTTTCAGTACCTCGGGCGTGGCAAAGCTCTCGTAGAAAGGATCGCTCTCCAGGTTCAAGGTGTCCTGCAAGGTCTTGATCACATGGGCCATGGTGTCCAGGCCCACCACATCGGCAGTGCGGAAGGTGCCTGAGCTGGCGCGGCCCAGCTTCTTGCCGGTGAGGTCGTCCACCACGTCGTAGGTCAGGCCAAAATTGGCCACTTCCTTCATGGTGGCCAGCATGCCGGCAATGCCGACCCGGTTGGCAATGAAGTTGGGCGAGTCCTTGGCCCGAACCACGCCCTTGCCCAGGTTGCTGGTGACGAAGGCCTCCAGATCATCCAGAATTTGCGGCGCGGTGGTGGGGGTGTTGATCAGTTCCACCAGCATCATGTAGCGCGGCGGGTTGAAGAAGTGAATGCCGCAAAAGCGCGGTTTGATCGCCTCAGGCAGCACTTCGCTCAACTTGGTGATGGACAGGCCCGAGGTGTTGGAGGCGACGATGGCGTGCGGCGCCAGGAAGGGTGCGATTCTCTTGTACAGATCGAGCTTCCAGTCCATGCGCTCGGCAATCGCCTCGATCACCAGGTCGCAATCCTTCAGCAGGTCCAGGTGCTCTTCGTAGTTTGCCTGGACTATCAGTGCGGCGTCCTCCGGCACGCCCAAGGGCGCCGGTTTGAGTTTTTTCAGGCCGTCGATGGCCCGGCTCACGATGCCGTTCTTCGGGCCTTCCTTGGCCGGCAGGTCAAACAGGATGACAGGCACCTTGACATTGACCAGGTGCGCAGCAATTTGCGCACCCATCACGCCGGCACCCAGCACGGCAACTTTTTTCACATTAAAGCGGGGCATGTTCGTTCCTGAAAATTAGTTTGGAGAAGCTTGGGGGACCGAGCGCAGCAACCCGCTCTGTCATCAGGGCTGATCGGAGCCTGGATGGCTGCCAGCTCGGTCCGCCACTGGTTACGGTACGCGAACCCAGGTCTGGGTGCGGCCCAGCAAGGCAAAGCCGATAAAGCCGCGGACTTCGAGTTTTTTGCCGCCCTCGACGGGCGTCATCTTGAGCTTGTAGATGGTGCCGCTGTCGGGATCGACAATGTGGCCGCCTTCCCAGACATCCTTGCCGTCCACCTTCTTGGCACCGCGAATGATCTCCAGGCCCAGCAGGGGCTTGTCCTTGCGGTCATCGGTGCACTCCTTGCAAACCGCTTTTTGATCGGCCTCCTTGCGCAGCAGCTTGTCGATACGGCCGCTGACCACGCCGTCGCTCTCGCTGATCTGGATCTGGCTTTTGATCTCCCCGGTCTTGTCATCGATGCTGTGCCAATTGCCTACCGGCGTCATCTGCGCCTGGGCGCCAGCAACAACACACAGGGCCACCACTGCCAGCGCAGCACGAATCACGGATCGCGTAGTTTTCATCACAGGTCTCCTAGAGGGTAATTATGGAAATGCGTTTACAGCAACGCGGCATCAGTATCCATCAATACCTTGCTGCCGGCGCGCGCCGTGCGCATCAGTGTGGCGGTCTCGGGAAACAGCTTGGCGAAGTAGAAACGTGCCGTCTGCAACTTGGCCAGATAGAAGTTGTCGCTATTGCCGGCGCCGATTTGGCGCAGCGCGACTTGCGCCATGCGGGCCCAAAAGTAGCCAAACACCAGGTGCCCGGCAACGCGCAGGTAGTCCACGGCAGCGGCACCCACTTCATCCGGATTCTGGAAGCCCTTGAAGCCGATCTCGGTGGTGAACTTGGTCATCTGCTCGCCCAGCACAGCGATCGGCGTGATGAACTCGGCCATTTTTTCGTTGACGCCTTCTTCTTCCACCAACTTGGCCACCAGCTTGCCGAACTTCCTCAGCGTGGCGCCGTTGTTGCCCAGTATCTTGCGGCCCAGCAGGTCCAGCGACTGAACGGTGTTGGTGCCCTCGTAAATCATGTTGATGCGGGCATCGCGCACGAACTGCTCCATGCCCCATTCCTTGATGTAGCCGTGGCCGCCGAAGACCTGCAGGCAGGCCGAAGTGGCGGTCCAGCCGTTGTCGGTGATGAAGGCTTTGACGATGGGCGTCAGCATGGCCAGCAACTCGCCCGAGTCCTTGCGCACTTTTTCATCCGGATGGTTGTGCTCTTTTTCCAGCAGCATGGCGCAATAGCACAGCAGGGCGCGACCGCCCTCGGCGTAGGCCTTGGCGGTGAGCAGCATCTTGCGCACGTCGGGGTGCACGATGATGGGGTCGGCCGGTTTGTCCTTCGCCTTGGGGCCGGACAGAGAGCGCATCTGGATGCGCTCCTTGGCATAGGCCAGGGCGTTCTGGTAAGCCACTTCGGTCAAGCCCAGGGACTGGTTGCCGACGCCCAGGCGCGCCGCATTCATCATCACGAACATGCCATTCATGCCCTTGTTGGGCTGGCCCACCAGGGTGCCGATGGCGCCGTCCAGCACCAGTTGCGCCGTGGCATTGCCGTGAATACCCATTTTGTGTTCCAGGCCGCCACAGTAGATGCCGTTGCGCGCACCCAGCGAGCCATCCGCGTTGACCAGAAATTTGGGCACGATGAACAGGCTGACGCCCTTGATGCCGGGCGGCGCATCGGGCAGCCGGGCCAGTACCAGGTGAATGATGTTGTCGGTCAGGTCTTGCTCGCCGGCACTGATGAAAATCTTGTTGCCGGTGAGCTTGTAGCTGCCGTCAGGCTGCGGCTCGGCCTTGGTCCGCATGAGGCCCAGGTCGGTACCGCAATGGGCTTCGGTAAGACACATGGTGCCGGTCCATTCGCCACTGGTCATTTTGTGCAGGTAGGTCTGCTTTTGCTCCTCGGTACCGTGGGTCACCAAGGACGCGTAAGCGCCGTGCGTGAGGCCGGGGTACATGGTCCAGGCCTGGTTGGCACTGTTGAGCATCTCGTAGAAGCACTGGTTGACCACCAGTGGCAGACCCTGGCCACCGAACTCGGGCTCGCAAGCCAGCGCGGCCCAGCCGCCCGCTATGTATTTGGCATAGGCCTCCTTGAAGCCCTTGGGCGTGCGCACGGCGTGGCTGGCCTGGTCGATGGAGCAGCCTTCGGCGTCACCGCTGACGTTCAGCGGAAAAGTGACTTCGGCGGCAAATTTGCCGCCTTCTTCCAGTACCGCATTGATGGTGTCGGCATCGATATCGGCATGCTTTGGAAGTTGCTTGAAATCGTCGACCACGTTAAGCAGTTCATGCATCACAAATTGCATGTCGCGCAGGGGCGGGGTATAGGTGGGCATGCTGATTACTCCTTTGAGGATGGGTTTGGTTTTGCGGGGCGCGCGGCTTTGGTGACGGCCGGCTTGCCGTAGCGCGCGAGAATATTTTCAAAGCCTTTGTTGGCATGCTGGAGGGCACCCGGATGCTTTAAAAAGCGGGCTTCATAGTGCAGGGCCAGAATCAGTCCGTGAATCTCGAAGGCCATTTGCTCTTCGTCGGCATCGGCCTGGAGCTGGCCCTCCTCCTTGGCCTGGACCACCGCCCGGTACATGGCGGCCAGCCAGGTCTTGACCGAGCTGGCCAGCGCGTCGCGGACCGGACCGGGCCGGTCATCGAACTCGACCGCGCCGCTGATGAAAATGCAGCCCGACCGGATTTCGACGGCGACCCGCTTCATCCAGTTGGCAAACAACGCGCGCACCCGCGGCAGGCCGCGCTCCTCGTCCATGGCGGGGAAAAAAACTTCGTCGGAGAAGCGGGCGTAGTACTCGCGGATGACTGAAATCTGCAGCTCTTCGCGCGATCCAAAATGCGCAAATACGCCGGATTTGCTCATTTTTGTGACCTCGGCCAGGGTGCCTATGCTCAGGCCCTCAAGCCCGATCTGCGCCGCCAGGCCCAGCGCCGCGTCAATAATGATCTGCTTGGTTTGCTGCCCTTTTTGCAAGGCACGGGCGCCGCGCCGACCACTGGAGCGCGCGGGGACTACCGATAATTCAGAAACTGGCATGGTGCATAAAATAGAACGACCGTTCTATTTTGCAGTATTTTTGATCGGCTCGCCGGTCAAAGGCCAAATCTAGAGAAGTTTTTCTAGGGTAAGCGGGGGTTTACCCGCATTTGCTCAAGAGGCTGGTCGCTGCGGTCTGTCCCGCAAGGTCTAGAGTATCAGAGCCAAGCTGGCTTCAAGGTGCTCCGAGGGCAGGCGCTTGAAGCCCGAACGTGCAAAGCGCTGCAGGCGACCCACGACAAAAGCGGTCAAAACAGAAGCGCACACCTGGCTGTCGACGCTGGGCGTGGCCGAACCGCTCAATTCGGTGGCGCCGCGCAAGCTCTGCTTGAAAGTGGCTTCGATCTTGTCAAAAAACTGGTTCATGCGTTGCTGCAGGCGTTCATTCTCAAACACCAGTGCATCGCCGACCATGACACGGGTCATGCCCGGATTTTTTTCCGCAAACTGCATCACCATGGCCACGATTTTGGCCGTCTGGCGCATGCCGGCTCTAGCGCCGTGTGCCGGGTCCGTCGGATCGGCCGAGTTCTCCCGGTCGGTGATCTGGTTAATCAGGGAAAAAATGGTTTGCTCGATGAACTCGATCAAGCCCTCGAACATTTGCGCCTTGCTGGCAAAGTGACGGTACAGCGCGGCTTCGCTGACCGCCAGTCGCGCCGCCAACCCGGCAGTGGTGATGCGCTCGGCACCGGGCTGCTCCAGCATGGTCGCCAGCGCCTGCAATATCTGCACCCTGCGCTCGCCCGGCTTGGGCCGTTTTCGAACCGGGGCAGCATTCTCGCCACCGGAAGAGGTTGGGGCAGTCGCGGGGGTGGGAACTTCAACGTCAGACATGGTACAGAGGGCGGAATGATAATTTCATTCTCGCACAGTGGAGCCAAGGGTTTTCGCGGAGTCAGGCCGGCAACCAGGAGTTGCCGCGGACAACCCGATCACCTAATGCGACCGAATCATGGTGCCGAAGGCCTGGTCGGTCAAAATTTCAAGCAGCAGCACGTGCGGAACCCGGCCGTCAACGATGTGCACCGAGTTGACGCCGCTTTTGGCTGCATCCAGGGCACCGCTGATCTTGGGCAGCATGCCGCCACTGAGGGTGCCGTCGGCAAACAACTCGTCAATTTCGCGCGCCGACAAATTGGTCAGCAATTCCCCCGCCTTGTTCAAGACACCGGGCGTGTTGGTCAGCAATATCAGTTTCTCGGCACGCAGCACCGTCGCCAGCTTGCCCGCCACCACGTCGGCATTGATGTTGTAGCTCTCATTGTTCTCGCCAAACCCGATCGGGCTGATGACCGGAATGAAAGCGTCGTCCTGTAGTGCCTTGACCACACTGGGGTCTATGCTGACGATATCGCCGACCTGGCCGACATCGTGTTCTTTGCTGGGGTCCTTGCTGTCCACCATTTTGAGTTTTTGCGCCCGGATCATGCCGCCATCACGCCCGGTCAGGCCTACCGCCTTGCCGCCAGCCTGGTGGATCAGGCCGACGATGTCCTGCTGCACTTCGCCCGCCAGCACCCACTCGACCACCTCCATGGTCTCGGCGTCGGTCACGCGCATGCCCTGGATGAATTCGCCTTTTTTCCCCAGGCGTTTGAGGGCGGTCTCAATCTGCGGCCCACCCCCATGCACCACCACCGGGTTGATACCCACCAGCTTGAGCAGCACCACATCCTCCGCGAAGTCGGCCTGCAGCGCGGGATCGGTCATGGCGTTGCCGCCATATTTGATGACCATGGTCTTGCCATGGAACTTGCGAATGTAGGGCAGCGCCTGGGCCAGGATTTCGGCTTTGTCGCGCGGGGGAATGTTGCTGACGTCGGTCATGGCGGCTCGGGGGGTGGAGAAAGCGTGGCAGATCAGCTCTTGATGGCGAACTCTTCCCTGGTCTTCCCTTGCGCCACAAGAGCCGCCAACCAGCGCGGCGTCAGCCCGCGGCCGCTCCAGGTTTCGCCGTTCGGACCGCGGAACTTGGCGGCAACCACCGCAGCTTCTTTTGGCTTCTTTTTGGTTTTGCCGGGGGCACCCTTGGCGGCAGCCGCGATTTTGGATCGACCTTTGCCGCCACGCGCTTTGCCGGGCTGCAAATCCTTCAAGGTGATGCCGAAGGCCTGCATCTTGGCAAGAATGTCCTGCACCGTTTTGTCAAACTCCCGCGCCCTGATTTCCAACGCCTGTTTCTGCAGTTTCTCAATCTGACTTTGAATTTCGATCAAATTACTCATGTTGAACACCATCCTGTTGAAATTTAAGATCCCACCAATAATCTGCAATTTGCAGGCCAAGTTTTTTTAATTCTAATGCGTGACATTATCTCTCCTTAATACCGCGAAGGCAGTCAGTATTATGATTTTGATGTCAAAGCTGAACGACCTTTTTTCCAGATACTCAATGTCCAGCGCCACTTTTTTCGCCAGTGGCAACTCGTCCCGCCCATTGATTTGCGCCCAGCCGGTCAAACCCGGCAGCAACCGGTGCACACCGCAGCGGGTTCTTGATTCAATCAGATCGTGCTGGTTGAAAAGGGCCGGCCGGGGACCGACAAAACTCATGTCGCCCCTGATGATGCTCCACAGTTGAGGCAATTCGTCCAGACTGCTCTTGCGCAGGAAACTGCCGACTGCGGTCAGGTAGGCATCCGGATTACTAAGCAAATGGGTAGCCACCACCGGAGTTCCGGTTTGCATGCTGCGGAACTTCGGCATTTTGAAGAGCTGGTTGTTGCGCCCAACCCGGTCGGACCAATAAAGTATCGGACCGCTGGAAGTCAGTCCCACTGACAGCGCAATCAACAGCAGGGGCAGCAGCAGAAAAATACCCAGGGAGAGCGCCAGCACCAAATCGAATATTCTTTTCATACCATTTTTGAATTCTTGCCGCGACACACAATCAACCAAGACTAGCCCTTCATTGAATACCAGCCGTCATTGGCTGATGCCGCCTAACGGTGCCGGGTTTGCCAATAAACCGACGACAGAAAGAAGCGCAGCATACTGCGCAGGTGCCACGCCAAATACCTGAAATTACGATGGCTGTGGCGCTGGGCCTGGTGCACTACGCAGGCCCCGGGACACAGCCGCGCTTCCTGACCCCGCAATCGCAGCCGGGCACAAATATCAACATCCTCATAGTAAAGAAAATAGCCCTCGTCGAAGCCGCCCAGTCGTTCAAAGACATGGCGCGGAAACAGCATGAACATGCCGCCAACCCAATCCGGGCAGACCGGAGCAGCGTCGACCACGTAGTCCGGCCCCCAACCGCGTCCGAACAGCTTGCCCAGTATTCTGAACGGTGTCGGGAAACGCCGGGCACTGTCCTCCAGTTGGCCATTCTCATTCATCACCAACGGGGCAACCACTCCCACCGAAGAATTGTCAAGGCTCGACAACAAAGCTGGAAATGGGTTGCTGGCAAGGCGGATGTCCGGGTTGATGACACAAAAATTGCGTCCTGAGGCATGGCTGAAGGCCTGATTCTGGTTGGCCCCAAAGCCCTTGTGACTACCGTTTCGAAGCAGCTTGATGGGGTAGGAAAAACTGTCCAGGGCAAAAGGCAGGGTTTCATCCCGGTTCAGCGTCAGGATCAACTCAAAACGCGAATCCCGGCAATGCGCTTCCAGGCCCCGCAACAACTCTGCCACCAGCGTAATCTGCGCATGGCTGACAACAGAAATTGAAATATCCGTGGTGCCCGGTTCAACCTTCTTTTCAAGGGCAGGCGAGTCGGGATGAAACAGCTTTTTCATGGTTTTCGCATGCCTGCCACCGCCCTGCGCAGCCCCTGGTCCATCGAGACCGAGGGCGTCCACTCCAAAAGCCTGCGCGCCTTCGAAATATCCACGCGCAAACTGCCACAAACCCGCTGTATCACGTCGCTATTGCCAAACACTTTGCCAGCGGCCCACAACAGCGGCACCGGCACCGATACCAGGCGGGCCGGAACCCCCATCACCTGCGCCAGATTGCGCACCAAGTCGGCGCTGGAAACATCGTGCCCGTCACTGACCAGAAAAGTCTGGTTACCGGCCCGCGGCTGCGTCATGCAGGTAGCGATAAAGTCAATCAGGTTGTCGATCGCCACCATGCTACGCAAGTTATGCACGGCACCCAGGGGCAAGGGCCAACCCCGTTGCACAGCGCGCATCAGGGCGGCAAAATTGGCTCTAACGCCGGGGCCATACACCAAGGGCGGGCGAATGACAACGACTTCCAGGCCGGTTTCCTCGGCAATTTGCCTCAATCCCAGTTCGGCTTTCAATTTCGAATGGGCGTAAGGGTTGTGGGGCTGCGGTTGATCGTTCTCGGAGAATGCAGTACCGACTTCGGTTTTGACACCGTTGACACCAATGGAACTCAAGAATACGAAGCGCCGCACACCGGCCGCGGCCGCCTGCCGTGCCAGTTGCAGCGTCAGATCCACGTTGACGCGCTCGAATTCGGCAACTGACTTGACGGGATCGTCGTTCAAAACATGCACCCGCGCCGCAGCGTGCACCATCACATCAACACCAGCCAGCGCGGTTTGCCAAGGCACTTCGGAAGTTGACAGATACTGCGCCCCCGGCACCGGACTGTCAGGTGTCGCACGCGTCGTCGCCACCACCGCACAGCCACCCCGCGCCACCAAATGGGCGGTGAGTGCGCGCCCGACAAAACCCGAAGCACCGGTAACAAGAACCCGCTGTGTCATATCCCGTCCTTCATGGCAGGTTTGAAAATGGCCAACAGCACACAGGAAAGGAAAAACCACAACTGGTCCAGAGGCCTGCGCCGGCACTGCCGAGCCTGTAGCGCCAGCCATAAATAGCCGGGTCGCCCCCGGCGCAAGCCTCGCTGCACCACGGGCAGCGAAGAGGCCCCAACTGCATCGGCAATCAGCAGGGACTGTTGAAACCCATAACCACTCAACACCTTCCGGGCTCGCAACCAAAACGACCGCCATCCAGCATTCACGCCAATCTGGTTGTTGGCATGCTGCCGATATTCGATGCTCGACCAGTCGTCAATTGCCCAAGAATAGTGATGCGACCGGGCAAAAGCATAGGCCAACCAATCGTGATAATCGATATCCGAAAGGTCAGGACCCCTGCGTCGCACCAATTCCTGGAACGGCAGCGCCAGACTGCGGTGCATTACATAGGTGCAACCAGGGCCAGCAGATTCAAAAAGATAATCATGGGTCCGCTGCGGCCAGGCCTTGTTAACTCGTTTTGATTTGCCGCCAGGCCAAAAAGCAGTGAAGTTGCTGGAGTATCCGGATGCATTCAAAGTTTTGATCGTCCGATGCGCGCGCGCCAGTTTGTCGGTCTGCCAAATATCATCCTGGTCGGCGAAACTCAAATAGTCAAAGTCAGTCAGATCCACATCCCGCAGCAGTCGGTAGAAATTTCTCCCGGCGCTGCCGAACCGACGGCCGCAAGGCAATAGGGTCAGTCGAGGTTCCGACATCGCCCACGCGGCAAGTCGCTGCTCGGTACCATCGACTGATTGGTCGACACTGACAAACAACTGCAACACAACGCCGGCTTGCGCCAGAATGGATTCAATCTGTTCTGCAATGAATGTCATGCCGTTATAGGCGGCCAGACACACCGCAAAACGGGGTGGCTTCTCCATGGTGTCCTGGTACATGATCGGCAGAGTATCGGTCAACACAAAATCAAGATCACCGGTCGCTGCCGCGCAATCCAGCGCCAAGGCGCCAAACTGCAACCTTGGCAATGCGCCTGAAAAACTTGAACAGCGAAAATAGTCTCAGCGCATAAGCCGCGGGGCGTGAGAGCTTGCCCTTGGCCCATAGCACGCGGTAATTGTCCATGTCGGCGCTGGCCATCTGCCACAAGTTGGAACTCAGCCCACCGAAGCCGTAGGGCACTTTGTAAGTAGCAGCCAGATCGAGTTGCAAGCAGTCGACCCGGCCGCCATCGCACACAATTTCTAGCCATAGCAGACGATCCTCCATGTGGCGCCGTCCTTCGGAAAACCTCTGCCGGATATCCCGCCGGAGCATCACCGATGGGGTGATGAATTTGTTTGCCAACAACAATGACCACTTGGGAATCCGTTTGGCCATCAACTTGTCCAAGTCCCAATCGGGTTTCATGGCCGAGTTCTGCAAGATCCGGTGGCCATGCCCGCATAGCGCGACATCGGGCACAGCCTCCATGTAAGCGTATTGAATTGCCAATTTTTCCGGGTGCCACGCATCATCGGCATCCAGAAAAGCAATATAGGGTTGGCTTGCCACGGCCCAGCCAGCGTTGCGGGCATTGGCCACACCCTGATTCTCCTCATGCCGCAACAACTTTATCCTGCCAGGATAGGCACTGGCAAGTTCCGTTAATTTGGTCCAGGTATCGTCCGTGCTGGCATCATCAATCAAGATGATTTCTGCCGGGCCTCTGGTTTGCGAAACCACCGACGAAACCGCCCGCTCAATGGTCGCGACACAGGCATGGCAGGGAATAACCACTGTTACCGGTACCGGCTTCAGGTTCAACTTCATGACAACTTAAACCGGTTCAACATACGCGTCGGCCATCTGGATGCCTTTCTGCACCGGGTTTTGTGATCAGGTAAGCAAGTCTTCCCATCAGCGCTCTGATCCAAGATACAGAGATTTCATTCTTGCAAAAAATTCGCTGCCAGGACGTATTCGCAGCGTACTCAGAAGCCAAATCCTGATTCTCACCCCTAACGAGAAATCGGTACCAAACTCGTCATTCAACCTGCCCCAGCGCTGTAGCGCATCTGGGCACTGTGCCGCCACTCGATAATAAAGACGTGTCAAATGATCCAGAATCACAGCGCGCGCTTCGCCTTGATGGTGCCGCAACAGCTCGGTAAAGGCGCGGTCCACGATATTCATATTTACCGGTGGCCATCGAGGGTCCCGAAGTTTCACAATCTCGTCGGCCCATCCAGTGTTGAGCTTCAACAAACCGAAAATGAACCGGCTGTGTCGAAGCCTTATATTCTGCGTTAACTCTTGCTGGCAAGAGGATTCCCGGTTTGAAACTTGCCTGGGATGCTGGCGGTAAAGCAGCAAAACCTCCGGCACATTGGTCATTCGACAATCCAGCTGAGCTGCTCTGGTCCAGAGATCATAATCTTCACACTTTTCCCACTGCTTGTCGTACAGCAGCCGCTTGGCCAGCCCGGTTCGCATCAGAACTGTCGGGTGGGCAAACATGGTGCCAAACATCAAACCAACCCTGATGGCCTGATCGGACAGTGGGTGTCTGAGTACACGTTTGTCCTTGGCGCCGAAAAACCTTACCCAACTGCCGCAAATATCGGCCCCCGTTCGTTCAATCCAGGCCAGTTGCACCTCAAGACGATTGGGCAACGCGATGTCATCGGCATCCATCCGGGCAATCCATTCACCTCGTGCAATTTTTATCCCCTCGTTAAGAGTATCGACAAGGCCCTTGTTTTCTCTTGAAACAAGAACCACCCGTTCATCCTTCTGTTGGAACTGTTCCAGAATACGCAAGGTCGCGTCGGTCGATCCATCGTCGATAACGATGCATTCAAAATTACCGAAAGTCTGGTTCAGAATGGACTGAAGCGCCGCCTCAACATACCGTTCCGCATTGAAAACCGGTAACAAGACGGATACCAAAGGTGCCGCCGCAGGATTTCCGGTTCGGCCCATCATAGAACCGACCAGTTTTCAGGAATTAGATCCCTGGTGTCAATCGGATGCACGAACCAGTTTTTGGGAGCCAGTACAATTTTTTCGGGGTTGGAATTCAACCACGCCCCCCACCAACTGAATGAACTGTTGGCGATAATGTTGTGCTTGCACAGGCTCATCAAATACATGTCGATGTAGCTCTCCGCACCATGATTTCGATCAACATACTGACAAGGTGCATCTATCTTCAAATTACCCTTGACCCAATCCATATCGTCCGAAAAGACAAAGAAATAAGGGCGCTCTATCCGTTGCAATACATATCCAATGGCGTCTCTGTAATACTCGATGGAACAGATGCCATGTTTGGCCTGGGTCGTTGGATTGGTCAGAAAATCGCCGCGCCGCACATGCACGCTGACCGCGTTGACTCTATTTATCTCTTCTATCGTATTATCATTCTGCCTATTATTCAGCGCCTTGAAGGTAAAATCAGAACGTAGCACCGAGGCATGTTTGCCGAAATATTTCTGGGACTGCCAGTAACCCTTCAAATAGCAATTCGATGGAACACTGTTCAAGCCGGTCCAGTAATGAAAATGTGGTTCAACGACCAAACTGGGACGCCGGAGCCAGCTCATACCTGGCCGCTCGATCACCCGTCTGACAACCGGCGAAAACTGCCACCCCAACGCACGGCGCACCTCCGCCCCGGTGGCAATTTCAAATTGGCCAGCGAAGATGCGTGCCAACTCAAATCCCTGGTGCAAGCGGTAGTCCGCGAAACCCGAAATATCCAGATGCAATGCTTGCCCACGCTCGATTGACAGGGCACGACCAGCTGCAAACTGAAACATCTGGTTGCCCAGCCCACCTATGATTTGAGAAATAATCAAATCCATCACAGCCGAAGTTTATTCATGATCCGGTCCGCCAACCTGCGGACCTTTCCTTTCCGGACAATCAGAGAACTGTCTGGCAGCAGCGCTTGCAGATCACTTGCCGGTTCAACTGCAAATGGCCGATTGAACTCAAATCCCTCGAAAAATAGCCGCTTGTTGGCCGCACACAAGTCATCCCAGCCATATTCCAGCGATTTTCGGAAGAAAGAACTGATTGAGGCAAATTGTTGAAGCGCCGTATCTTGTTTTGGTAAATATTGGAAAACCCGCCGCTCAAAGTCGAATTTGACAAGCTGCAGATGCACGTCGAAATCGTATAGGTAATCGTAAGTCACTAATGGATATTCGAGATAACCACGCCCACCACCGACCCTGAAGACTTCACTCAAAAAAAACTGCGGATCGATAACATGCTCGATCACGTGGGAGCAGATGACATAGTCGAACTGTCGATCCGTGAAGGGAAATTGTTTACCCTCATAGTAATGAACCGGTCGACCGCCCAGATCGGTGCTGCCGGCTATGCCACCGCGCTGGGAAACCCGATCGGCGTTATTGTCAAAATTCAATTCCAGAAAAGCGTTGCTTCTGAAATGAGGTAAAGCGCCGGGTCCAATTTCCAGCACTCTGTCAGCAGCCTGAATAAGGGTGATTTTTTCCGGGAACAACATATCAGCTCACCGCCCCTTGACAGCAACGCAGTGCCAGCCAAAACATGCCAGGTCTTCGGATTCTTGTGATTTCTTCCGCAGGAAAAAATAGATGCGCGCGGCCCAAGCCAACAGATAAGCCAGTGGCCACAGCCGATCCCCATATTTGCGTGCCATGCTCGGCAACCTCAGGATTTCCTGCCTCACATAGGAGAACCAATGACCGTTTGCGCTCAATTCCAGGATTTCAAAATTCTTCTTTGGCAAGTGATATTCGTACCAATAGCGGCCAAACCCACTCGCATAATGGTAAGGTGCAAAATGTACCAACGAGGCAAAAGGCGCGGTAACAATCAGTTTGCCACCAGGCTTGAGCAAACGTTCAAATTCATCCAGCGCTTTCAATGGGTCTGGCAAATGTTCAAACACCTCGCTGCACAAGACAACATCAAACGAAGCGTCGGGCTCCGGAATATTCTGAATATCGCATACCAGATCAATCCTGCTGGTATCCCAGTGCCCGGTCTGGAGGCCCCGAGCGTCTCCGGTGCCTTCATACTGACACAGATCTTGCGATACGTAATCCAGATGCGAACACAAGGGCTTGTTGCGCAGTTCACCGGCCCCCGCGTCAAGGATTCGCAGGCCAGCCGGCACAGCAGCCAGGGTTTGTGCCAGCCAGTGATTACGCGCTTCTTCGTTGGCGTCACGGCCATGCAAAATGTTGGACAACAAAGTCACGTGGCAGCCTTCATTGTTTGGTGAATGTGAAGATGCCCAGAGCGTAGTTGGCCTTGCTCAACCCTTCCATGTCGCGTCCTGGTTCGCCCGATTGAACAAGTGCTTGATTGGGCTCTATCCACGCGAAGGCACTCAACAGCAGGGAATTTTCGCCCGCCAGGGACACCAGCTTGAGCGGATCGAATACCCGGTGGGCATTGAATTCGACTCGCTCTTTGCCAATCGGAACCGAAAGATAGAACACACCACCGGATCGCAGCATTCTGGCCATATTGGCAAGTCCTGTGATGTAGCCCCGTGGGTCGACCGGATCGCCGTAACGGCCAAGTCCAAAGTGTTCGAGCGCATGCAAGCACGACAATGAATCGCAGCAACTAACGTGAGGTTCCGACAAATTGGTCAAATCCGCTTGCCTGAACCGTACCCCAGGGATCGCGGTGGACACCGGTCGAATATCGAACACCTCGATTTCTCTGAAGCTGGCCACATGCGCCACAAAGCCGTCAATGCGCGAACCGATGTCAACGTGCTTGCCGGGACCGCGCAGATGAATTTGCCGCGCCACATGCAAATCCTGCCAGAAGTACTCGTCTTTTGTCGAGCCACCCTCCTCGTACCAATCGTGCAAACAGGGACGCAGATCAAGTTGCCCGTTGTAGTCGTTTCGGAAATTGCGCCAATCTGCCAGGTAGCGCGGCACGCCTCCGATGGAACGTGCCATGCGTCGAAAATCGAGACCGAACTGGACCTTCAAAATCCAGAAGAATTTTTCAAAAATTTCCTTCACCCTGCTTCTTTTTGAGCCACTCCAGACTGAGAACGAAGCCAATCAGGTTGATCACCAGCCATCCGAACGCGGCACCCATTGGGCCTTGGGACCCAACCAGCGGCGGAATTATCGCCACAGAAAGCACCAGCGCGGAGGCATTGACTTGTAGCACTCTGCGAATTTTTCCGTTGACCAACCAATGGACATAACCCACATTGTAAAAAGCATTCAAACTGGTCCCTATCAGCAAGACCGACAGCAAGGGATAGATCACCTCCACCGCCTGAGGGCTTCGCAACCAGAGATTGAGCAGCCATTTGCCCGCAGTGGCGAAAATTACGCCCCCGATGACAACCATCAGCGCAATCAAACCCGTCAATTTGAGACTCAGACTGCGCAACTTGCCGGACTCCTCCCTCAACTGTATGGCGCGTGGCAATACCGCCTGGACCAATGGGTAAATAAGCTGAAGCACGCCGACCGCGATCATGGCCGCAATCGAGTAATAACCAAATTGTTCAATGCTCGTCATTCTGCTGAGTACGATTTTGTCCATCTGCACGGTCAGTGCGCCCAGCCAGGCCGCTCCAGACAGGCCAGCGAGCAATCTCCAGACCGAGCGAATTTCCTGCCTCTCCCATTTAACCGTGTGCCGCTTCACATTCAGCGTTCTCCAGGCCAACCAGCCACGCACCAAAGTTTCCAGCAAACCGATAGACGCATGCCAAATCAGGTAGGTCGGCAAGGTTGGCCAAATAAGAACAACCAGCACACCACCAGCGTGACGCACCAAGGCACCCACCAACATGCTGGCGTTCAGGGACACCTGAGCTTGCGCCCCGACCAGCACACTGCGATAGAGCGAGCCAGGGAACTGAGCCGCAAAAATGAAAGCCGCACCGTAAACTGCTTGCTGTCCCGCCACCGCCGGCAGACCTCCCAAATTGAGCCAGTGTGCGGCAACGAAGTCGGCCGACAGCAAAGTAAGGCCACCGGCGCCGAATCCGAACAACCAATAAAGTCGCTCGAAACCGAACAACAACGAGGCCGTTCTTTGCTGTCCCGCAGCCGTCGCATCAAGTCGAACAGCAACTTCCCGTACCAGCGCTTGGCTCATCCCTGCATCCAGCAAGCCAAGTATTGCCTGCAGCATCACGATGAAGCCGATCAAACCGAATTGCCGTGGACCAAGTGCCGCAAGATACCAGGGCAATGCCAGAATCGGCGCCAAAGCTACCGTGCCCGCTCCAAGATAGTTCGCAAGAATATTTCTTTTCAGGTCATTCCTGGGGTTCACCACTGCCATGCCTTAAATTCATCATCCCATGCTCAGGGTGACGTTGTAGCCCTTCGACCTCAGTAGCGCATGCTTCTTCGCATCAGCCAAATCAGCCGCCACCATCTCCTGCACCATCTGATCGAGCGTGATCACCGGCACCCAGCCCAGTTTCTCCTTGGCTTTGCTCGGGTCGCCCAGTAGGGTTTCCACTTCAGTGGGCCGGAAGTAGCGCGGGTCTATCCGGATGATGGGCTGGTCCGTGCTGCACAAAGGCATGGATTGCGGGTCGGAGTCCGCAATGACTGCAAAACCTACCTCATCCACACCGGAGCCTTCCCAGCGGATTTGCATGCCTAAGGCGGCCGCCGTCTTTTCTATGAACTGGCGCACGCTGTACTGGACGCCGGTGGCAATCACGAAGTCTTCCGGTTTGTCCTGTTGCAGCATCAGCCACTGCATGCGCACATAGTCCTTGGCATGGCCCCAGTCGCGCAAGGCGTCGATGTTGCCCATGAACAGGCACTGTTCCAGGCCCTGGCTGATGTTGGCCAGGGCGCGTGTGATCTTGCGCGTGACAAAGGTCTCACCCCGTCTTGGGCTCTCGTGATTGAAGAGGATGCCGTTGCAGGCATAGATGCCGTAGGCTTCGCGGTAGTTGACAGTGATCCAGTAGGCGTACATCTTGGCGACGGCATACGGGCTTCTGGGGTAGAAAGGGGTGGTTTCCTTCTGCGGCGTTTCCTGCACCAGACCGTAGAGTTCGCTGGTACTTGCCTGGTAGAAGCGGGTTTTCTTCTCCAGCCCCAGGATGCGGATGGCTTCCAGAATGCGCAGGCTGCCCAGGGCGTCGACATCGGCGGTGTATTCGGGGCTCTCGAAGCTGACCGCCACATGGGACTGGGCACCCAGGTTGTAGATCTCGTCGGGTTGCGTTTCCTGCACGATGCGCACCAGGTTGCTGGTGTCGGTCAAATCACCGTAATGCAGCTTGAAGTTGGCGCCCGCTATGTGTGGGTCTTGGTAGATGTGGTCTACGCGCTGCGTGTTGAAAGAGCTGGCGCGGCGTTTGATGCCGTGCACGACATAGCCTTTTTCAAGCAGGAACTCGGCCAGGTAGGAGCCATCCTGGCCGGTGATGCCGGTGATGAGGGCGGTTTTGGGTTGGGTGCTCATGGGTTTTGCTTCCGGAAATCCTGGTAGGCCAGCGACAGGCCTTGTGCCAGACTGACCTTGGCTTGCCATCCCAGCGCATTGAGCCGGCGGCTGTCCATTAGCTTTCTGGGGGTTCCGTCGGGTTTACTGGGGTCGAATTCGATGCGGCCCTGGTAGCCTACGGCCTGGCCGACGGCTTGGGCCAGTTCGGCGATGGTGATGTCCTGGCCATAGCCGACGTTGATCTGGCTTTGCATCGCCTGGGTGTGGGCCGCGTAGGTGGCTTGGGGCAGGTTCATCACGAACACGCTGGCCGCCGCCATGTCGTCGACGTAGAGAAACTCGCGCCGCGGTGTGCCGCTGCCCCAGATGGTGACACTGGGTGCCTTGCTCTCTTTGGCTTCATGAAATCGCCGGAGCAGGGCCGGGATGACGTGAGAGTTCTGCGGGTGGTAGTTGTCACCGGGGCCATACAGGTTGGTGGGCATGACGCTGCGGTAGTCGACGCCGTGGCTGGCGCCGTACTGGCGGTTATAGCTTTCGCACATTTTGATGCCGGCGATTTTGGCGATGGCGTAGGGCTCGTTGGTGGGCTCCAGGGGACCGGTGAGCAAGGCGTCTTCGCGCATCGGCTGCGGGACCTGTTTGGGGTAGATGCAACTGGAGCCTAAAAACAGGAGTTTTTGCACGCCGGCGCACCAAGCCTGATGGATCACGTTGGTCTGCACCATCAGGTTCTGGTAGATGAATTCGGCCGGGTAGGTGTTGTTGGCGTGGATGCCGCCTACCTTGGCAGCAGCCAGGTAGACCTGGTCCGGCTTTTCTGTTTCAAAAAAAGCGCGCACCGCGGCCTGTTCGCACAGGTCGAGCTCGGAGTGCGCGCGGGTCACGATGTTGGTCTGGCCCCGTTGTTTCAGTGCTCGCACAATGGCCGAGCCCACCATGCCCCGGTGGCCGGCAACGTAGATTTTGGGTTGAATCATCATGAACTTACTCAAACACCTTCAAACACCGGCGCATTGTCCAGTGCCAAACCGGCCTGATCCTTGACCGAAACCTGCGGGCCAGCACCTGACAACGGCCAAGCCACGGCTAGCGTCGGATCATCCCACGCAATGCAGCGTTCAAACTGCGGCGCGTAATAGTCGGTCGTCTTGTAAAGGAAATCAGCTGTGTCGCTCAGGGTCAAAAAGCCATGGGCAAAACCGGACGGTATCCACATTTGCCGCTTGTTTTCTTCCGTCAGCTCAACACCAACCCATTGGCCAAAGGTGGCCGATGATTTGCGCAGGTCAACCGCCACGTCAAACACCGAGCCGCGCACGACCCGCACCAATTTCCCCTGTGGCTGCTCTATCTGGTAATGCAGGCCACGCAACACGCCTTTGGCCGATCGCGAGTGGTTGTCCTGCACAAAATTTACCGTCAGACCAGTGGCTTGCCGGAAATCTCTTTGATTGAAGCTTTCAAAGAAGAACCCGCGCGTGTCGCCAAACACCTTGGGTTCGATGATGAGAACGTCAGCAATGGCAGTGGGGATGGTTTTCATGACGTGTTTCGTGAATCAGGGTTCGTGGCGATTGCGTTCCAGCAGCAAGCGCAGCAAGTATTGACCGTAGCCATTCTTGGCCAGCGGCTGCGCCAGCTTTTGTAATTGGGCGTCGTCGATAAAGCCGTTACGCCAGGCGATCTCTTCGACACAAGCCACTTTCAGGCCCTGGCGCCGCTCCAGCGTGGCGATGAACTGACTGGCTTCAAGCAAACTGTCGTGCGTGCCGGTGTCCAGCCAGGCATAGCCGCGCTGCATGATTTGCACATTGAGCTTGCCCTGCTCCAGATAAACCTGGTTGACGGCCGTGATCTCCAGCTCGCCCCGGCCGCTGGGCTTGACCGCCTTGGCAATGTCCACCACCTGGTTGTCATAGAAGTACAGGCCGGTGACGGCATAGTTGCTTTTCGGCTGCGTCGGCTTTTCCTCAATGCTGCTGGCCCTGCCCTGGGCGTCAAAAGCGACTACGCCATAGCGTTCGGGATCTTGCACATGGTAGGCAAACACGGTAGCGCCCTCGACTTTTTGGTCGGCCCTGGCCAACAAAGGTCCGAAATCATGCCCGTAGAAAATGTTGTCGCCCAACACCAGTGCGCTGGGGGCCTGGCCCAGAAATTTGTCGCCGATGATGAAAGCCTGTGCCAGGCCGTCCGGACTGGGTTGCACCGCGTACTGCAAGTTCAGCCCCCATTGCGAACCGTCGCCCAGCAACTGCTGGAAGCGCGGCGTGTCCTGCGGCGTGCTGATGACCAGAATGTCGCGCAGGCCGGCCAGCATGAGGGTGCTCAAGGGGTAATAAATCATCGGCTTGTCATACACCGGCAGCAGTTGCTTGCTCATCGCCAATGTGGCCGGGTGCAGCCTGGTGCCGGAGCCGCCGGCCAGGATGATGCCTTTGCGTTGAATCATGGTTAATTTCAGTTACAGGATTTCTGCCAGCATGCGGGCCACCCCTTGCTGCCAGGGTGGCAGACTCAAGCCAAAAGTGGTTTGCAGCTTGCGTGTGTCAAGGCGCGAATTATGGGGCCGTCTGGCGCTGGTCTGGAAGGCACTGCTGGGCACCGGCACCGCCTCGGAGGTTCGCATTTTAAGGGCCGGCTGCGCCAGCCTGGCTTGGCTCAGCACGTAATTGGCGTAGCCGCACCAGCTGGTCTCACCACCTGCAACCAAATGGTAGAGCCCGCCGTCACCGGGGCGCTGCCACACCTGGCGGATGGCGTGCGCGGTCACGTCGGCCAACAACTCGGCTCCGGTAGGCGCGCCGAACTGGTCGTCGATCACCGTCAGGCGCTCCCGCTCCTGCGCCAGACGCAGCATGGTTTTGGCAAAGTTGCCGCCGCGTGCCGCATAGACCCAGCTGGTGCGAAAAATCAGGTGGCGCGCTCCGGCCGCCTGTATCAGTTGCTCGCCTTCAAGCTTGGTCTGGCCGTAGACGTTGAGCGGTGCCGGGGCATCGCTCTCGGTCCAGGCGCGGCTGCCGCTGCCGTCAAACACATAGTCGGTGCTGTAGTGCACCAGCCAGGCGCCCAGCCTGGCCGCTTCCTGCGCCAGCACTCCGGGCGCCAGGGCATTGAGGCTGCGCACCAGCTCGGGTTCGCTCTCGGCCTGGTCCACCGCGGTATGTGCGGCGGCGTTGACGATCAGGTCCGGCTTGAGTTCCCGGACGGTGTCAACCAGACCGGTCAGGTTGCCGAAGTTCCCACAGTAGTCGCTGCTGTCGTGGTCCAGCGCCACCACCTCGCCCAGCGGCGCCAGGCTGCGCTGCAATTCCCAGCCAACCTGCCCACCTTTGCCAAAAAGAAGGATCTTCATGCGCGCTCAGCGTAGTTGGCTTTCACCCACTCGCGGTAAGCGCCAGACTGCACGTTTGTCACCCAGGCTTGATGGTCCAGGTACCAGTGGACTGTCTTGCGAATGCCGGTCTCGAAGGTCTCGGCCGGCATCCAGCCCAGCTCACGCTCAATCTTGCTGGCATCGATGGCGTAGCGCCGGTCATGGCCGGGGCGGTCCTGGACATAGGCAATCTGCGTCTTGTAACTGCTGCCGTCGCCCTTGGGCCGCAATTCGTCCAACAGGGTGCAGACGGTGTGCACGATCTCGATGTTGGGCTTTTCGTTGCAGCCGCCGACGTTGTAGGTTTCACCGACCCGGCCACTCTGCAACACCCGGCGGATGGCGCTGCAATGGTCTTTGACATAGAGCCAGTCGCGCACTTGCAGGCCGTCGCCATAGATGGGCAGGGGTTTGCCAGCCAGGGCGTTGACGATGATCAGCGGAATCAGTTTTTCGGGGAAATGCAAGGGCCCGTAGTTGTTGCTGCAGTTGGTGGTGAGCACCGGCAGGCCGTAGGTGTGGTGCCAGGCGCGCACCAAGTGGTCGCTGGCGGCCTTGCTGGCGGAGTACGGGCTGTTGGGTTCGATCTTGTGGGTTTCGGTAAACGCCGGGTCGTCGGGGGAGAGACTGCCGTAGACCTCGTCGGTGGACACGTGAAGGAAGCGAAATGCCGCACGCGGGCCCTCCGCCAAGCCCTGCCAGTAGGCACGCACGCTTTGCAGCAGGCGCATGGTGCCCACCACATTGGTTTGAATGAAGTCCTCCGGCCCATGGATGGAGCGGTCGACGTGGCTTTCAGCCGCAAAATTGAGCACCGCACGCGGCTGGTACCGCGCCAGCAGTTGCGCCACCAATGCCGCGTCCCCGATATCGCCTTGCACGAACAGATAGCGCGAATCACCCTGCAAGGAGAGCAGATTTTCCGGATTGCCGGCGTAGGTGAGCTTGTCCAGGTTGAGCACCGCCTCATCCGACTGGGCCAGCCAGTCGAGCACAAAATTGGCGCCGATAAAACCCGCTCCGCCAGTTACCAGAATCATCATCTCCCCCTTGTGGATCTACCTGTAAAAAAAGGGCGCACACGGCGCCCTTCGATTATCGCCGCCGGCGCGGCAGGCTCAGAAATGGATGCCCCGCATCATCTGCTGCAAGGCTATCGCCTCGTGCGACAGCTGCTGCCTGACCGGTTTATCGCCCGGCTTGGCACCTTTGGCGGCGCCCGAGTCCGGGAACATGCGAAAACTGGTGTTCATGGCGATTTGTGCCACCCGGGGCAACAGCGCGTGCAGCAATTGCCCGGTGATGCCCAGACGGGTGGCAACGCGCACCGGCTTGAAAATGCAGGCCTGGGCAATCATGTCGGCGGCTTCTTCCGGCGACAGCGTGGGCACATTGTTGTACAAACCAGTGGGCGCGATCATGGGGGTGCGCACCAGCGGCATGTTGATGGTGGTAAACGAGATCCCCTGATCGGCGAATTCACTGGCGGCACAGCGGGTCCAGGCGTCCAGCGCCGCCTTGGAAGCGACATAAGCACTGAAACGCGGCGCATTGGTCAGCACGCCAATGGAGCTGATATTGACCACGTGACCCTTCTTCCGTGCCACCATGCCCGGCAGAAAGCCCATGGTGACGCGCAGGCTGCCGAAATAATTGAGCTGCATGGTGCGCTCATAGTCGTGAAAGCGGTCATAGCTGGACTCGATGGCACGCCGAATCGAGCGACCCGCGTTATTGATCAGGAAATCGACACCGCCATGGACATCAATGAGCTGTTTCACAAAACGGTCGCAGTCGGCCATGTCGGCGATATCGACCGGGTAGGCGACGAAACTGTAGCCCTTGGCCTTGGCCTCCTTGCAGGCTTCTTCCAGCTTGTCGAGGTCGCGCCCGCAAATGATGGTGATGGCACCGGCCTCGGCAAACTTGTGGGCGGCAGCCAGACCGATGCCCGACGAGCCGCCGGTGACCAGTACCACCTTGCCCGCCACCGTGCCGCGCAAGGAGTGGTCGATGTGCAAGGCCGGGTCCAGATGACGCTCCCAGTAATCCCATAGGCGCCAGGCGTAATCCTTCAGATTCGGACAGGCCACGCCAGTCCCCTTGAGCGCTGCCAGCGTGTCGCGGCAATCAAAGCGTGTCGGATAGTTGACGAAGGTGAGCATGTCTTCCGGCAGGCCCAGGTCCTTCATGACGGCGTTGCGCACCCGACGCACCGGTGCCAGCGCCAGCAGGCCTTTGGTGACGCTGCGCGGGATGAAGCCGAGCAAGGCGGCGTTGATGAACAGGTTCATCTTGGGCGCGTGCGCGGCCCGGCTGAAGATGTCCAGCACATCACCCACGCGGTAACCCACCGGGTCCACCAGGTGGTAGCACCTGCTTGCAATGTCTTTTTTGTGGCTGATGGTGTCCAGCGCCTCGACCACGAAGTCCACCGGCACGATGTTGATGCGGCCACCCTCCAGGCCCACCGAGGGCATCCAGGGCGGCAACAACTGCCGCATGCGCTGGATCAGTTTGAAGAAATAGTAGGGGCCGTCGATCTTGTCCATTTCCCCGGTCTGGCTGTCACCCACCACCATGGCCGGGCGATAGACCGACCAAGGCAGCTTGCATTCCTTGCGCACGATTTTTTCGCTTTCGTGCTTGGTCATGAAATAAGGATGCTCGTAGTTTTCAGCCTCTTCGAACATATCCTCACGGAACACGCCTTCGTACAGTCCTGCCGCGGCAATCGAGCTGACGTGGTGAAAATGTCCGGCATCGATGGCCTTAGCCAGTTCAACCGTGTTGCGCGTGCCTTCGACATTGACGGCAATCTGACTCGCCTCGTCGGCACCCAGGTCGTACACCGCCGCCAGATGGTAGAAGTGGTCAATCTGGCCTTTGAGCTTCTTCAGGCTATCGGTCGACAAACCCAGCTTCCTGCTGGTGAGATCGCCAAACACAGGTACCAGACGCGCCGCGCTGGCGCCCCAGTATTGCCGCAGGTCCGCAACCTTGCCCTCGCTCTCCTTGCGAATCAAAAAATAGACCACCGAGCCCTTGCGCTCCAGCAGTTTTTTAACCAACCGCTTACCAATAAAGCCGGTGGCACCCGTGACAAAGTACTGCATCAAAACCTCCATTCAGATGACGCATTCTTGCCGATATTGCGGCATCTGCTATTCAGCACAAACCCGTGTTCCGCTAGAGCCCAGTCCCTACAAATTTAGGAAGCCTCACCTACACAGCGCTTTGATCGCCCCGTAAAGTGCCCCTCATGCACTGACTTGCATTGTTCATCAGCGTCAACATTTCTCAACCTGTCTGGAGTTTCCCATGGTCACCAAGCTGAAAAAATCAAATCCGTCGAAAAAAGCCCCCTTGCCGCTGGCGGGATCGGTCAAGGACTCGGCCCAGCAAATCTGGCAAGCTGGCGTCGGCGCTTTCAACAAGGCTCAGGCGGAGGGCACCAAGGCGATTGAAGCCCTGATCAAGGAGGGTGTCAGCATGCAGCGCAAAACGCAATCGGTGGCTGAAGAAAAGCTCTCGGAAGCCAGCAGCAAAATGTCAAGCATGGCCACCGATATCTCTTCCAAGGCTTCCGGTCAGTGGGACAAGCTGGAAAGTATTTTCGAAGACCGTGTGGCCAAGGCCCTGAACAAACTGGGCGTCCCTTCCGCCAAGGACATCAATGCCCTGATCGCGCGCATCGATGAGTTGAACAAAAGCGTCCAGAAGCTGTCGGCCAAGGGCGCCGCGCCAAAGGCCGCCGTGAAGACAGCGCCCAAGCCGGCTGCCAAAAAGGCGGTCAAAGCTGCGCCCAAGGTGGCGCTCAAACGTGCTGCACCTCGCAAAACGGCGGCGCCTGCAAGCCCTGTTTGATCACACCCCGTCGTTACAGCGACGCAAGAAGCCAATGGTGCCAAGGACACGAAAGGCTTCCTCCTAGGGCGCTCCGGCGCCCTTTCTTGTTTTGGCCGGCGCCCATTGCTGCATCGCAGCAAGTTTTCCTCTCGATCACCCCTACACTTTGTTCTTATGAAGCGTAAACCATCACAAGCACCCAAAATTGCACTGGCGTTGGCGGGTGGCGGCCCTTTGGGCGCTATTTACGAAATCGGCGCCCTCTGCGCGCTCGACGAGTCCCTGAACGGAATCGATTTCACCAAACTGCAACACTATGTGGGTGTATCCGCCGGTGGCTTCATTGCCGCCGGGCTGGCCAACGGCATCAGCCCACGCGAGCTGTGTGCGTCATTCATCGAAAACGGCAACACTGCCTCCGAGACATTTGACCCAGCCTGGCTGATGATGCCGGCTTACGGTGAATTTGCGCGTCGCGGCATCATGCTGCCAGCCTTGTTGATGTCCGCCTTGTGGCAAGTCACCGTGCGTCGCAAACCATTCACCCAGGCCCTGCAGCGCCTGGGGCCGGGTCTGCCGGCCGGCATTTTCTCCAACGAGCAGGTCAACGTTCAGATCGAGCGCCTTTTTTCGCAAGCCGGCCGCACCAACGACTTTCGCCAACTCAAGACCCAGCTCACCCTGGTGGCGACCAATCTGGACAGCGGGGAGGCCGTTCCATTTGGCCGCCCGGGCTGGGACCACGTACCGATCTCCAAGGCCGTGCAAGCCAGCGCGGCCCTGCCGGGCTTGTTTCCACCGGTCGAAATTGACGACAACTATTACGTCGATGGCGCCTTGAACAAAACCATGCACGCGTCGGTCGCCCTGGAGCAGGGTATTGACCTGATGTTGTGCCTGAACCCGCTGGTGCCCTTCGACGCCACGGCCCCTCAGGTCGCCAAAGTCATGCGACGCGGCCTGCCATCCGAGCAGCACCATATCCCGCGCATTGTGGACGGTGGTCTGCCAGCGGTCCTGAGCCAGACCTTCCGCTCCTTGATCCACTCGCGCCTGGTCCTGGGCATGCGGCAATACGAACATGCCTACCCGAATACGGACATCTTCCTGATCGAGCCCGACCACCGCGATCCCGAACTCTATCTTGCCAACACCTTCAGTTATTCGCAGCGCCGCCACCTGGCCGAGCACGCCTACCAGCAGACTCGTCAATTGCTGCGCTCGCACAAAACCGGTCTTTCAGACAAATTGTGGCGCCACGGCATTACCCTGCACCATGAGGCGCTGGATGACCCGAAGCGGCATCTGAGCGCGCCGGTCAAGGCCTCAACGCAAATCGGGCGGAGCATCGACAAACTGCAGGAGATCATGGACGACCTAGGACATGCCGTCAGGTCGACCGCACACGGGGGCAGCCCTTCATGGTGAAAAAGGCGCCCCGGCGCACGGCCGAACGGATTCTGGAAGTCACGCTGGAACTGTTCAACCGCTTTGGCGAGCCCAACGTGTCCACCACCTTGATTTCGGCCGAGTTGAGCATCAGCCCGGGCAACCTCTATTACCATTACCCGGCCAAGGACGAGCTCATCAACGCACTGTTTGACCGCTACGAACGTGCTCTCAATGACTTGCTCAACGCCAGCGACGGCGTGCGCGACGTGGAAGACGCCTGGTTTTTCATGCACACCTTGTTTGAGTTGATCTGGCAATACCGGTTTCTGTACCGCGATCTGAACGATCTGCTGAGCAAGAACCGGCGACTGGAAACGCATTTTCAGTCGGTCCTGAAAAACAAGACCCGTGCCGTGAAAACGCTGTTGGACGGCATGAGCCGCGCCGGCGCCGTCAGCATTGATTCGCGTGAAGTGGAGGCTACTGCAACCAGCATGGTGGTGGTTCTGACCTACTGGCTTAGTTTTGAGTACGTACGCGACCCGCGCCGGGCCCTGGAACCTGAAAATGCACAATCCGCCCTGCTGCGGGGTGCGCAGCACGTATTGAACCTGCTGGCACCCTATCTGGAGCAGGGCCAGCGCCTGCATTTACTGAAGCTGGCGGGTGCCTACAATAACAACGACAAACAATAGCGTTAGGCAGAGGAGACAACATGGCCAAATGGACCGCCTTTCCCTATGCGGGTGACTATGTATTTGATGCCGCCAGTGTCAAGAAGAACTGGGCGCGTTTGCATGCCGGGGATGCCGAGCCGCTGCCCAAGAACACCAAGGTGCTACAGGCTTGGGCCTTGTTCCACAACGGCGAATTCCAGAAAGCCATGGACATGGGACTCAAGATTGGCGGTGCCGGTCTCACCGTGGCCAACAAGTCGGCATGCGTCTACGCCACCTACCTTGAAAAAATGGAAAAGGCCAGGCTTGACCTGTACCTTGAAGTAGCCCAACGCGCCGGCACACAGGCGCAGGAAAACCCGGAAAACGTCAATGCCCATTACTGGCATGCTTACGCACTGGGCCGCTACAGCCAGGGTATCAGCGTCGCCAAGGCCTTGGCGCAAGGGCTTGGCAGCAAGGTCAAGGGATCACTGGAAAACGTGATCAAACTGCAGCCCAAGCATGCCGACGCCCACATCGCCTTAGGTGCTTTTCACGCCGAGGTCATCGACAAGGTGGGCTCGCTCATCGGCAGCATGACCTATGGCGCCAAAAAAGACACCGGGCTGGCGCTGTTCGAACAGGCGCTCAAGCTGAACTTCGAATCGGCCATTGGCATGATCGAATACGCCAACGCCATGATCATGCTCGAAGGCGACAAGATGCTCAAGGAAGCGACCCGGCTGTACCAGCAAGCGGCAGCGGCCAAGCCGATCGACGCCATGGAACGACTGGACGTGGAAATGGCCAGGGAAGAACTGGAAGACTGATTCAACATCCCGCTTCGAGTTGGGGACCGAGCTAAAGATCTGTCCCGCAAACAATTAATCATTCCAGGGCAACATCAAGGTCACCATCGCCAATTTGGCAAACTCGGGTTCAAACTCGTCAATGATTTTCTGCGGATCGGGGCACAAGGTGGCATCGCTGATGACGCCAAATTGCACACCGCCGCCATAGCTCAAGATCGAAACGCCCAAACCCACGGAGCCGGATTGCGGTACCCAGAACAGGCTTTGCTCCAGAGTAGCGCCGCAAAACTTGAGTTTTTCGCGCGGACCCGGCACATTGGTCATGACCGCGGTGGTTTTTTTGGAAAACAGGCTGAGCATGGCGTCTTGCGCCGGTTTGATCAACAGACCCGCCACCGCCAGCAAGCCGAACGCCATCAGGGGCTGCATACTGCCTTTCATCAGGCTCATGCGGCGACGCACCTCGTAGACGCGCTCGACCGGATTCGCGACACCGATCGGCAACACCACCGGCGCCAGGCCAAAGCGGTTGCCCAGCTTGTAGGCGTCTTGCATGGCGCGCAGGTTCACCGGCACCATGGCCCGGATTTCCTTGCCGGCGACCTCATCGCCGAATGACTTCAGGTACTCGGCGATGGCGCCGGCAACGCAACTTAACAGAACATCGTTGATGGAGCAGTTCAAGGCCTTGCCCACGGCCTTGACCTCTTCCAGTGGAATCGGCTGACACCAGGCGACGCGCTTGGACCTGCCGGGATTGCCTTTGAGGCGGGTCGGTGAGTCGTCCGGCATCAGCGCCAAAGCGGCGCCGTCACGCATTACTTGATACGCCATCTTGGCCAACTCAATAGAGCTGGCGAATCCCTTCTCCATGCCTTTTTGCGGCCCTACCATCATCTCCAGGGCATTGACCGCGCCATCGCCGGCCGCGTCCAGCGCCTTCACCGTCACGTCGGTGAAGGGCTTGATCAATGTCTCCATGATCCAGTCCTCGGCACTTTCCAAGCCCCCGTGATGCGGCTCCTTGACGGTGCGCTGAGGCGGGGCAGAGCCGCCATCCACCATCGACTGGGTGACCGAAATCAGGGCGATACCGTCGGCAATGCAATGGTGAATGCGCGCCAACAGGGCCGAGCCGCCCTGGTAATGCTCGACCAGATGAAACTGCCACAGCGGATGTTCCATGTCAAGCGGCTGCATCGCAAGTTCCGCCAGGCGATCCTGCAAGGCCTGCTGCTCACGACCCTTGGCCTTGGGCCCGAGTTTCTCGATCACCACATGCCGTTCAATCTTGAAGTCCGGGTCCTTGACCCAGGTGGCGCCAGCGGCATCCTGTTGTACCCGCTGACCAAAGCGCGGGTATTTGAGAAAGCGTTCCTCGATACGTTCGCATACCGCCTTGTAGCCAACCCCCGGCTTGATGATCCAAACACCCACGATCATCATCAAATTGCTGGGAGAATCCATGCGCAGCCAGGCGGTATCGACCTTGCTCATGCGCTCGCCGGTCAGCCCCAGGGTGCCGTTGACGGCATCGGATACGTTCTTGCGCACCACCTTGGCCGCTCGGCGCACCTTTTTCCCCGCCTGCTGCGCGACTGGCGCCACGCTATCGACCACTTGTTGCGTGACTTTTTTGGCAGTGACTCGGGTAACCATGGGGACTCCAGACTCGGTAAAACTAAATATCCAAAATACAGTTCTTGGGGGATGCCCCTATTCTGTAGGCAATTGGAACCGTAAGATACTACGCAAATACGCCAAATGGGTGGGGTATTTCCCTTACTGAACTTTGCCGGACAGATCGCCGTTACGCGAGGCGAACAAATTCTGTCCTCGACATTTCAAATGTGAGACCGTTTCGTTCCCAACTATTTAGGAAAATCATGCCAGACCTGAAAACAAAGTTTGACGCCGCCGTTGCCAATTCAAAAAACCTGACGGAGCGCCCCGACAACGCGACGCTGCTCAAAATCTACGCGCTGTACAAACAGGCCAGCGTGGGCGACAACACCGACAAAAAACCCGGTTTTGGCGACATGGTGGGGCGTGCCAAATGGGATGCCTGGAATGGCCTCAAAGGCACGCCCAGTAAAGACGCGATGCAGCAATACGTCGATTTGATTGAATCCCTGAGCTAAGTCGCGCCAGACCTTGGTGTCTGTCATGCCGGACCCCGGATCGGAGTCCGGAGCAGGCCCGATCCGGCAGCCATGGGTTGCGGGTCGCGCCGGCAATGACAGCCTTCATGACCGGTTGATCATCTTTTTTTGACCAGGTGCGCTTTCGCAGCCGGCTTGGTCTTGAGCAAGTCGTCCAGGTTTTTCACAATTTCGCTCTCGATCTTGCCCTTGAAAGCGCCAATCAGAAAACCGAGTTTGGCATTGAGTTCGAACTTGTCCTTGGTAACGGTCAGGGTACCGTCAACGCCGGAGCGGGTAAAGCACACTTCATCGCCCGTTTTACCTTCTTCGTAAGTGCAACTCATGCCGAATTCTTCTTCCACATGCTCGGCCCAGCGGAAGGCAATTTTTCGCGCCGCGGGCAAACCGAGTGCGTGTTCGCGCAGGATATGAAGATCAGCCACTTGTGTGCTCCGTTGCTATTTGTTTCAGGGCCTGGACCCGCTCCGTTGCCGGCATTTTCGCCAGCCGCCTGACCGCATCATAAAACCGCGGCCAGTTCTTGCCTTCGCGGGCGAACAAGGCTTCAAAACCCGGCACCAGTTCGTCGTAGGCGGCCTGAGCGCCAAATGCCGCGTTGTTGGCACCGGCCACCCAGGCGTCGTACGCGCTATAGCCACCCCAACTGCTCTTGAGCCGGGCATAGTCATCACGAAAATCCTGCAGCACCCTATTCTTTCTGGCAATCAGTTCTTTGCGATCGAGCACCGGCAACTCCCCTGTCCCGTAGATGGCAAGCAGGCGGACCCGCGTGGCCAGTGACAGCGCCCGAAACTGCTGGCGTCGGGCGTCAAACTCCGCGTACTCTTTCCTGGCCGCAACGGCACCATGGACCGAGAGCCAGCGCTCGCTCCCCAGGCGCTCCACGGCCGTGGCAAATGACTCGTTGAACAAGGTGTCGTCCTTGACATACAGCACCTGATGCGCCAGTTCATGAAAAATCATGCGCGCCAACTCCCCTTCCGGGTAGCTGATGAAGGTGTTGAGCAGGGGGTCGCCGCCGACCCAGTGTGGAGTAGGCCGGCACACCGTAGACGCTGACCTCCAGCCCTTCCAGGGCCAGCGCCCGCGCTTGGGCACGCGCCTCGGCCTCGCTGAAATAGCCCCGGTAGCCGACACAGCCGACCACCGGAAAACACCAGGTTTTGAGGGTCAGCGAGAACTCGGGTGCCGCCACCACATTCCACACGACGGCGCGGCGCTGCAGATCGGCGTAGCTGTGGTAGCTGGCGTTGTCGGGTAGTTGCAGCTCGGTCACGGCAAAGCTTCGTATACGCTGCGCCAACACCAAACGCTGCTTCAACGCGGGCGCGGCGTCCTGATCAACCAACCACTGCTCGATCGGCCGGGCCACCAGCATCATGTGCAAATGCCCTTCCACCGATTGCAGGTAGTAATGGGTGTCGGCACAAGCGGCCAGCAAGCTTGACAGGAATAGGCCGGCAAGGATCTGAAGATTTCGCATCGTGGCGCAGTTTACGATGCGTCTCTATGCTGTACAAATTCAAATCCAAATCCACCGGTGACCTCATCATGCTGCAGCCCAACGGACGGCGTGTGCTGGACATCATCGGCAAAGACACCCGACCCGGCGCGGGTGACAAAGGCATCATCCTGCCGGAACAAATGCCGGCAGCCATTGCCGCGCTGGAAGCGGCCGTTGCCAAAGAAGAGGCAGAGCAAAAAGCCGCCCTGACGCAAGCGCTGGCCCGCATGGAGCCAGCGCCCCGCTTTGAGGCGATCTCGCTGCGCCAGCGGGCCTTGCCTTTTATCGAGATGCTGCGCCGCTGCGAGCGGGCTGGACACGAAATCGTCTGGGGCGTGTAGATGGCCCCCGAGGGGGCTAATCAACCTTGGCGCCGGACGCCTTCACTACCGGCGCCCATTTCTTGATTTCGGCATCGATCAACGCGGCGAATTGCTGCGGTGTGTTGCCGCTGGGAATGGCGCCCTGGGCCAGCAACTTTTCCTTGATGGCGGGGGTGTTGAGGGCCTTGGCGGTTTCCTGCTGGATCCGGTTCACGACATCGGCTGGGGTGCCTGCCGGTGCCAGCAAACCAAACCAGCTGCTGGCCTCGAAGCCTTTGAGCTTGCCGGCTTCTTCGATCGTGGGCAGCTCAGGCATGGCGGCCGAGCGTTGCGAACTGGTCACCGCAAACGCCTTGAGCTTGCCCCCCTTGATCTGCGGCATGGCCGAAGGCAAATTGTCAAACATCACATCCACCGTGCCAGACACCATGCCCATCATGGCGGGGCCGGACCCGGTGTAGGGAATGTGGGTCATGAAAGTGCCGGTCATGGTCTTGAACAATTCGCCCGCCAGGTGAATCGATGTGCCATTGCCGCTGGATGCCATGTTGAGTTGCCCCGGATGGGCCTTGGCGTAGGCAATGAAGTCGAGCACATTGTTGATGCGCAGAGCCTTCGCCTTCTCGGTATTCATCACCATCACATTGGGCACGCCGGCCACCAGCGTGATTGGCGCGAAGTCCTTTTGCGGATCGTAGGGCAAGCGGCTGTAGAGCGACTTGTTGATGCCATGGGTGCCCACGGTACCCATCAACAAGGTGTAGCCATCCGCCGGCGCCTTGGCGACGATGTCGGCGCCCAGGTTGCCGCCGGCACCAGCCCGGTTATCGACAATGAAACTTTGACCAAACGCCTTCGACAACTCCGGCGCCACGGCACGGGCCAGGATGTCGGTGGTACCACCCGGCGCAAAAGGCACCACAATTCTGACTGGCTTGGTGGGCCAAGCGGTCTGCGCCAACGCTTGGCTGGCCATTGAAATAGTCGCTACTCCGGCGAAAATCAGGGTGGCCAAGCGGCCAAGGTGGGGGAAGGATAAGGTCATTGAAATCTCCTCTGGTTTTGGTCATGACAGGACGCTGCTGCTGTCGCAGATATTAAACGACGGGCTTGCTTGTGAGAACAGCGGCGCGCAAGGCCTGCAGGTTCAAAACCCGCAGGCCGCCATATTCGACACGGATGGAGCCTTGCGCAGCCAGCGTCGTCAAGGCCTCATTGACACGCTGGCGCGACAGCCCGACCAGGTACGCCAACTCTTGCTGGGTGATCCGCAGCACCTCGCCCACGCCCGGATAGAGCACCGGGTTGAACAGTGCCGCCAGACTGCGGGCGACCCGGATGTCAGGGTTGTTCAAGCGGTCTATTTCGCGGGCCGCGATGAACTGGCCCAGACGTTCGTTGAGCTGGTTCATGATGAAGCGGTTGAAACCAATCGAGTGGTCCAGCAGCCAATGGAAGGTGTCCACGTGCAAACCGGCAACCCGACTCTTGCGCAGTGCCTGGATGTTGTAGCGGTAGCTTTCGCGCTTCAAGGCCGTGCCCTCGCCAAACCAGCCACCGGGCGGCATGCCGATGAAAGTCATGGTTCGCCCCTCGGCGTTGTCGCTGCTCATCTTGAGCAGGCCGTCGACCACGCCAAACCAGTAGGTCACGGGGCGACCGGTGCGGCACACATATTCGCCGGCGCTGGCGTCGGTGATTTTGAGGTCGTCCACGGCACGTTCACGCTCTGGCACCGTCAGCAAACCAATCCATGGAATGGCGTCCAGTTCCGCAGTGGTCAGCGGACGTCGGCGCTGGTGCAGGGAGTTGTCATAACTCATTGATGTGCCACTCCAAGAATCAATCAAACGTGCAGGGAAAACACCTACCGAGAAAAGTTCAAATTGTCGTCCAAATGACAACTTGACGTCAATGGAATGTCTATTATTCATTCCATTGCAATGGCTGGGTGCTTTGGGTCCAGCCAGTCCGTTTGGGGGGCAACGCCAAAGACCTGCCCCGCAAGTTCACTCGTTTGAAGACAAGGCCCCGGGATGCAGACCACTTTCCCTCAACTTCTGTTAAATCACTCGGCCCAAAGGGCGGCTGAACCGGCCATGCGGGAGAAAGAATACGGCATTTGGCAAGCCATGTCGTGGGCCGATCTGGGCACACTGGTGGAGCATCTGGCATGCGGCCTGCACCAGGCAGGCTTGCGTCGGGGTGAACACATGGTGGTGATAGGCGCCAATCGACCCCGCTTGTACGCCACCATGCTGGCAGTCCAGTCCATTGGCGCCATCCCGGTCCCCCTTTACCAGGATGCCGCGGCACCCGAGTGCGTGTTCCCTATCAACAACGCGGAGGTACGCTTTGCCTTTGCCGAAGATCAGGAACAGGTTGACAAACTGCTCGAAATCCGCGAGCAGTGCCCACAGCTCTGCAACCTCTACTTCGACGATCCGCGCGGTCTGCGCAATTATGACGAACCGGGCTTGGCACCGCTGGATGATTTACTGGCCGCGGGCAAGGCTTTTGCGGCCTTGCACCCGGGCTTTTTCAAGGCCGAAGTAAACCAGGCCAAGCCCGACGACGTGGCGGCCATGTTTTTTACTTCGGGCACCACAGGCAACCCCAAGGGCGTGGTGCATACCCACAATTCACTGCTGAACCGTGCCAAGGCCGGCGCCGACTTTGACAAATTGACCCATGCCGAAGAGGTGCTGCCTATTTGCCGCCGGCCTGGATCGGGCAAAACATTTTCAGCTACGCACAATGGCTGGCCTGCGGCTACGTGGTGAATTGCCCCGAGTCGTCGGCCACGGTCACGATTGACCTCAAGGAGGTCGGCCCGACCTATTACTTTGCGCCACCCCGGGTCTTCGAAGGACTGCTCACCAGCGTGATGATTCGCATGGAAGATGCTGGCGCCATCAAGCGCCGCATGTTTCATTACTTCATGAGCGTGGCGCAACGGGTCGGCCCGGCACGCATGGACGGCAAGCCGATCGGTTTCGGCAATTCCATTCTCTATGTTTTGGGTGATCTGCTGGTTTATGGACCCTTGCGCAACAACCTTGGCATGAGCCGCGTGCGGGTGGCCTACACCGCCGGCGAGGCCATTGGGCCCGACCTGTTCAGCTTCTACCGCTCCATCGGCATCAACCTCAAACAGCTCTACGGCTCCACCGAGACGGCGGTGTTTGTGTGCCTGCAGCCGGACAACCAGGCCCGTGCCGACACGGTCGGGATCCCGATCGCCGGGGTCGAAATCAAGGTCGCCGAGAATGGCGAAATTCTGGTCAAGTCACCGGGCTTGCTGAAGGAGTATTTCAAAAACCCGACCGCCACCGCCGAAGTGTTGAGCGCCGACGGCTGGTACCACACCAGTGACGCCGGCTTCCTCGACGCCCACGGTCACCTCAAGATCATCGACCGCGTCAAAGACGTCGGCCGCATCCGCGGCGGCGCCAATGATGGCGCCATGTTTGCCCCCAAGTACGTGGAAAACAAGCTGAAATTTTTTCCCCACATCAAGGAAGTGGTGGCTTATGGCGATGGTCGTGAAAAAGTCTGCGTCATGATCAACATCGATTTTGACGCGGTTGGCAACTGGGCCGAACGCCGCAATCTGCCCTATGCGGGTTATACGGATCTGGCGCAAAAGCCCGAGGTTTACCAGCTGATCAAGGAGTGCGTCGAGAAGGTCAACGCCGACCTGAGCGTGGACGTTTTGTTGGCCGGCTCGCAGGTGAGCCGCTTTCTGGTGCTGCACAAGGAGCTTGATGCCGACGACGGCGAGTTGACCCGCACCAACAAGGTTCGGCGCGGCTTCATTGCGGAAAAATACGACGTGCTGGTTGACGCCTTGTACGGCGGCAAGACCTCCCAGTTCATCGAAACGCAGGTCAAGTTTGAAGACGGCCGCACCGGTAGCGTCAGTGCCACGCTCAGAATAGACGACGCAAAAACCTTTGCCCCGGTCAAGGCCCCTGATCAGTCGGGGGCCAAGCTGGCCCGCGCCGCTTAGCCGCGGTCTGTCCGGCCCGGCACCCAAACACACTGAACATCATGGCGACTAAAAAAATCGGCGACGTCATTCTGGATGTCAAAAATATTTCTCTCAGTTTCGGCGGCGTCAAAGCGCTGACGGATATCTCCTTCAACGTCTGCGAGCACGAGGTGCGGGCCATCATCGGACCCAACGGCGCCGGCAAGAGTTCGATGCTCAATTGCATCAACGGCGTCTACACGCCGCAACAGGGCTCCATTACTTTCCGCGGCCAATCTTTCCATCACATGGACAGCCACCAAGTGGCCGTGATGGGCATAGCGCGCACCTTCCAGAGTCTGGCGCTGTTCAAGGGCATGAGTGTGATCGACAACATCATGACCGGACGCAACCTCAAGATCAAAAGCAATCTGCTGTGGCAGGCCTTGCGCATCGGCCCCGCGCAACGGGAAGAAGAGCTGCACCGCGAAGCGGTTGAGCACATCATTGACTTCCTGGAAATTCAAGCCCATCGCAAGACCCCCGTTGGCCAGTTGCCTTACGGGCTGCAGAAACGTGTCGACCTGGGGCGCGCCCTGGCGATGGAGCCGCAAGTACTGCTGCTGGACGAACCCATGGCCGGCATGAATGTGGAGGAGAAGCAGGACATGTGCCGTTTTGTGCTGGATGTGAATGGGGAGTTCGGCACCACCGTCGTATTGATCGAGCACGACATGGGTGTCGTGATGGACATTTCAGATCGCGTGGTGGTATTGGACTACGGCAAGAAGATTGGCGACGGCACGCCTGACGAAGTACGCAACAACGAAGAAGTGATCAGCGCCTATCTTGGGACGGGTCACTAGTAATTGTGGGAAAGACCGCAGCTACGCGAAGCGAGCAAGCTCTGTCCCCAACTGATTAAGGATGTGTAATGGGATTTTTTCTTGAAACCCTGCTCGGCGGCCTGATGGCCGGCATGCTGTATTCGCTGGTGGCGCTGGGCTTTGTGCTGATCTACAAGGCCTCCGGCGTGTTCAATTTTGCCCAGGGCGCCATGGTGTTGTTTGCGGCGCTGGCGATGGCCCGTTTTTCCGAATGGATCCCGGTCTGGACCGGCATCACAAATCCGATTGTCGCCAATCTGGGGGCCTTTGCCGCCGCCGGTGTGCTGATGTTTGTCGTGGCGTGGTTGATTGAGCGATTTGTGTTGCGTCATCTGGTGAACCAGGAGGGCACCACCTTGCTGATGGCTACGTTAGGGATCGGCTATTTTCTCGACGGCATTGGACAAACCATTTTTGGCAGCGACATCTACAAGATCGACGTCGGCATGCCCAAGGATCCCGTGATTGCTTTCGAATCCGTGTTCGAGGGCGGCATCCTGCTCAACAAGGAAGATTTGTACGCGGCCCTGATTGCGGCGGTGCTGGTGGCGCTGCTGAGCCTGTTCTTTCAGAAAACCAGCACCGGGCGCGCCTTGCGAGCGGTGGCGGACGACCATCAGGCGGCCCAGAGCATCGGCATTCCACTCAACCGCATCTGGTTCATCGTCTGGTGCGTGGCGGGCGTTGTGGCATTGGTCGCCGGCATGATCTGGGGCAGCAAGCTGGGGGTGCAGTTTTCTCTCACCACGGTGGCCTTGCGGGCCCTGCCGGTGGTGATTCTGGGCGGCCTGACCTCGGTGCCCGGCGCCATCATTGGCGGCCTGATCATCGGTGTTGGTGAAAAGATGTCAGAAGTATTTTTGGGGCCTTACGTCGGTGGCGGCATCGAAATCTGGTTCGCCTACGTGCTGGCACTGGTGTTTCTGCTGTTCCGGCCGCAGGGCTTGTTCGGCGAAAAAATAATTGATCGCGTATGAAATACGCAGTCAATTATTTTTCAGTGAAGGCTAACTTGCGCAGCAAGTTAAGCGAAGCATGCCGGAACTAAAAGTCATTTGAGAGATAAGAAATGTTCTACAGAGAAAACGGCCAGTTCAAGACGACCTATCGCGCAGACCAGCAGATATTTCCGATCGCGCAGGATCGCTGGGCGGTGCTGCTGATCATTGCGGCCGCCTTTATCGTGGTCCCCATGATCAGCAGCGGCTATATGTTTCGGGCCATCCTGATCCCGTTCCTGATCATGTCGGTGGCCGCTCTGGGGGTCAATGTCCTGGTCGGCTATTGTGGCCAAATTTCACTGGGCTCAGGGGCTTTCATGGCGGTGGGCGCTTACGCCGCCTTCAATTTCTTTGTCCGGGTCCCTGGCATGCCGTTGTTGCTGGCCATGGTTCTGGGTGGTTTGTGCTCCAGCATTTTTGGCATTCTGTTTGGTTTGCCAAGCTTGCGCGTCAAGGGACTCTATCTGGCGGTGGCCACCCTGGCGGCACAGTTTTTCAGCGACTGGATGTTTTTGCGCGTCAAGTGGTTTACCAACGACGCGCCGTCCGGCTCGGTTTCGGTCTCCGGCTTGCAAGTGTTTGGTTGGCAGATAAGCAGTCCGACTTCCAAATATTTGTTTTGCCTGTCGATTCTGGTGTTGCTGGCGCTGCTGGCCAAGAATCTGGTGCGCGGCGCCATCGGCCGCGAATGGATGGCCATCCGCGATATGGACGTGGCCGCCGCGGTGATCGGCATCCGGCCCATGTACGCCAAGCTCAGTGCTTTTGCCATCAGTTCCTTCATTGTCGGCATGGCCGGTGCCATGTGGGGTTTCATTTACTTGGAATCGTGGGAGCCCGCTGCATTTTCCGTGGACCTGTCGTTCAAGCTGTTGTTCATGGTCATCATCGGTGGCATGGGCTCCATCATGGGTGCTTTCTTTGGCGCCGCTTTCATCGTGATCCTGCCGATTTTTCTGAACCAGTTTCTACCTCTCATCGGAGGCGTCTTGGGCATCGAGGTTTCAACCGCCGGAATTTCACATGCCGAGTTGATCATCTTTGGCGCCCTGATCGTCTGGTTCCTGATAGTGGAACCCCATGGCCTGGCCAAGCTGTGGTCCATCGGCAAACAAAAGCTGCGTCTGTGGCCGTTTCCGCATTGACTTTATTTTTTTCGTTAACCCGGCACCCCGGTGCCACACACTTAGGAGACAAGCATGAAAATTAAGCATATTGCAGTGGCCGCTCTCATCGCCTCGGTTGGTTCGGTGGCGTTTGCTCAGGCCAAAGAGCAGTTTTTCCCGGGTCTGCCGTATCGCACGGGTGCCTATGCCCCGAACGGCGTGCCTTGGGCCAATGGCTACGCCGACTACCTGAAGCTGACCAACGCGCGCGGCGGCATCAACGGTGTGAAGATCATTTTTGAAGAATGCGAGACTGCTTACGACACGGCGCGCGGCGTGGAGTGCTATGAGCGTCTGAAGGGCAAGCATGGCGGTGCCACCGTGTTTCAACCGCTGTCAACCGGCATTACCTTCGCCCTCACCGAAAAAGCCCCCGGCGACAAGATTCCATTGATCACCGCCGGCTATGGCCGCAGCGAGAGCCAGGACGGCACCGTATTCAAATGGAACTTCCCCTTGGTCGGCACCTACTGGCTGGCGGCCGACGTCCTGATTCAAGCGATCGCCAAGAAAGAAGGCGGCTTCGACAAGCTCAAAGGCAAGAAGATCACTTTGGTTTACCACGATTCACCCTACGGCAAAGAGCCTATTCCTCTGCTACAGGAGCGGGCCGCCATGCATGGTTTTAACCTGCAACTGCTGCCAGTGACGGCGCCTGGGGTCGATCAAAAATCCACCTGGCTGCAAGTGCGCCAGGCCAAGCCTGACTATGTGTTGTTGTGGGGTTGGGGTGTCATGAATTCCACCTCCCTGAAGGAAGCACAAGCGACCGGCTACCCACGGGAAAAAATGTACGGCGTCTGGTGGTCCGGTGCGGAACCGGATGTGAAGGACGTTGGCGAAGGCGCCAAGGGTTACAACGCGGCAGCGTTTCAGCATGGCGCCGAGCCCAACTCGAAAGTGGTGAAGGAAATCCTGGCCACCTTGCACGACAAGGGTCAAGGCACCGGTCCCCGCGAAGAAGTTGGCCAGGTGCTGTACATGCGTGGAGTGGTAAGCGCCATGCTGGGGGTCGAGGGGGTGCGTCGCGCCCAGGAACGCTTTGGCAAAGGCAAATGGGTCACGGGTGAGCAAGCGCGCTGGGGCTACGAAAATCTGGCGCTCGATCAGAAGAAGCTCGACGCCCTGGGTTTTGCCGGTGTGATGCGCCCGGTCAGCACCTCGTGCGCGGATCACATGGGTTCCAACTGGGCTCGCATTCACACCTGGGATGGCAAGAAATGGAACTTCAGCTCCGACTGGCTGCAGGCCGACGAGCAAGTCCTCAAGCCGCTGGTCAAGTCCACCGCCAGCAAATACGCCGCCGACCACAAGTTGGCGCCGCGCACTCCGGCCGACTGCCAGTCTTGATTTGATCTGTCATCCTCTGCTTGGCTTGTCATCCCGGGCTTGTCCCGGGATCGGATTGCGGATCAGGTCCGCAATGACAAGCTGAGCGGCGGCGATGACAGTCCAATCGGCAGCCTTGCGCGCAGTGCTGCCGATTGGTAAAGGTAAGAATTTATGGAACCCAAAAACATCGTTCTCAACGTCAATGGCATCGAGGTCATCTACAACCATGTGATCCTGGTTCTCAAGGGCGTCTCGCTGAATGTGCCAGAGGGCAGGATTGTGGCCATTCTCGGTGGCAACGGAGCCGGCAAAACCACTACTTTGCGCGCTGTTTCGAACCTGCTGCGGGGTGAGCGGGGTGAAGTCACCAAAGGTTCCATCGAACTGCGCGGCGAACGTATTGAAAATCTTTCCCCGTCCGAGTTGGTGCGGCGCGGCGTCGTGCAGGTGATGGAAGGACGCCACTGTTTTGCGCACTTGACGATCGAGGAAAACCTGCTCACCGGCAGCTATACGCGCCAGAACAAATCTGAGGTGGTGGCAAATCTGGAAAAGGTTTACAACTATTTCCCGCGCCTCAAGACGCGCCGCGGCAGTCAGGCCGCCTACACCTCTGGCGGGGAACAGCAAATGTGCGCCATTGGCCGCGCCCTGATGGCCAACCCCAGCATGGTATTGCTCGATGAGCCCTCCATGGGCCTGGCGCCCCAGATTGTGCAGGAGGTGTTTGAGATTGTGAAAGACCTCAACGTGAAGGAAAAGGTGACCTTCCTGCTGGCTGAGCAGAACACCAACATGGCACTTAAATACGCCGACTACGGCTACATCATGGAATCGGGCCGCGTGGTCATGGACGGCGAGGCCAGCGAGCTGGCCAACAACGAAGACGTCAAGGAGTTTTACCTGGGTGTGGGTGGCGGCGAGCGCAAGAGCTTCAAGGATGTCAAGAGCTACAAGCGGCGCAAGCGGTGGTTGGCGTAAGAAATTTTCACTCCACGCACTGGTCCGGCAGTGGTCGGTGCCTCATAGGAAAGCAACATGTCTGAACATTACGATGCCTTGGAAACGCGCGATCACTTTGCGCGTGAAGCCGCCCTGCTGGCGGCATTGCCGAGCCAGGTAGCCCATGCCAAGAATTCATCCGCTGCACTCGGTCAAATTCTGAAAGATGTCAATCCGGCGCAAGTAAGCAGCCGGCAAGCGTTGGCCGGTTTGCCTGTGATCCGCAAGCATGAACTGTTGGAACGCCAGCAAGCCGAGCGGGCTCGCGTCGGCGGTGATCCGTTTGGAGGCTTTTGCGCATTGGATTTTGGCGCGCACATGCCCCGCATTTTTTCCAGCCCCGGCCCCATTTACGAACCGGAAGGCAAGGCCAAGGACTATTGGCGCATGGCGCGCGCCATCTTCGCCGCCGGCTTCCGTCCGGGCGAGTTGATTCACAACTGCTTCAGTTACCACTTTGTACCCGCTGGCTCGATGATGGAAAGCGGCGCCCACGCTCTGGGCTGCACTGTATTCGCCGGCGGCACCGGCCAAACCGAGCAACAGGTTCAGACCATGGCCCAGCTGCGGCCGGCCGGCTACATCGGCACGCCCAGTTTCCTGAAAATTATCCTGACCAAGGCGGCCGAAATGGGCGTGGCCTTGCCCAGTGTAAAAAAAGCCATGTTTGGCGGCGAGGCGTTTCCGCCCTCTTTGCGCGACTGGTTTGCCGAACGGGGTATTGCCGGTTATCAGTGCTACGCCACGGCCGATCTGGGTTTGATCGCCTATGAGACCAGCGCGCGCGAAGGACTGGTCCTGGATGAGGACGTGATTGTCGAGATCGTGCGACCCGGCACCGGCGATCCGGTGGCGCCGGGCGAGGTCGGAGAAGTTGTGGTGACGACGCTCAACCCCGACTACCCCCTGATCCGTTTTGGCACGGGTGATTTGTCTGCGGTACTGGCGGGGTCCTGTCCCAGCGGGCGCACCAATACCCGTATCAAGGGCTGGATGGGGCGGGCCGACCAGACCACCAAGATTCGAGGCATGTTTGTGCACCCGGGGCAAATCGCCGATATCGTCAGGCGCTTTCCGGAAGTGGCGCGCGCCCGGCTGGTCGTCACTGGCGAGATGGCCAATGACGCCATGACGCTGATGGTGGAGACCGCCTGCGGTGGACCAGACGCACTGGCGGCGAAGATTGGCGAAGCGATCCGGGATGTCACCAAACTCAGGGGTGACGTTGAGTTCCTGCTCCCCGGCAGCCTGCCCAACGACGGCAAGGTGATCGAGGACGCACGCAGCTACTCCTGACATCTGTCATTCACGACAAGCCGCCCTGCGTGCCAATCGAATTGGGCACAGGGTGCTAAAAAGCGTCAGGGCACTGGAATGAGAAAACCCGCGTAAACATTAGGTTTACGCGGGTTTCAAGATGGTGGCCTGGGGCGGAATCGAACCACCGACACAAGGATTTTCAGTCCTCTGCTCTACCGACTGAGCTACCGGGCCAGAGCCGCGAATTATAGCAGCATGTGGCGGACATCCAGGCCCGCAAGTCACACCCCGTTGCGCTTGCCGCGGGTCAGGTCGACCCCCAATTGCTTCAACTTCCGATAGAGGTGCGTTCTCTCAAGTCCGGTCTTTTCGGCGACCCTTGTCATGGAACCATTTTCCTTGGCAAGGTGGTATTCAAAGTACGCCTTCTCGAACTCGTCGCGGGTCTCGCGCAATGGCTTGTCGAGCATAAAGCTCTGCTGGGGCAGCGGCCCGGTCTCCGCCGCCGTCACGGTTTTTCCGGCCAAGGCGGCCACATCCGCCAGCAGCGCCGCCGGTGCCGCCGCGAGAGGCGTCAAGGACTTGCGGATAGCGCCCCGTGCCAGGCCCTGTTCAACGGCTTTGAGAAGTTTTTGCAGGGTGATCGGTTTTTCCAGAAAGGCCAGCGCGCCTATCCGGGTTGCCTCCACCGCCGTGTCAATGGTCGCATGTCCGCTCATCATGATGACCGGCATGGTGAGCGCACCGGTGGCAGACCATTCCTTGAGAAGCGTCACGCCATCGGTATCGGGCATCCAGATGTCGAGCAGCACCAGATCGGGCCGATCTCGCAAGCGGGCGGCGCGGGCTTGCGCGGCGTTTTCAGCCACTTCGACGTTGTGTCCCTCGTCATTCAATATTTCCCACAACAGGTCGCGGATGCCGAGCTCGTCGTCAACCACCAGTATGTTTGCCATGATTTAGCACGTTCCTTGGGTATACCTGAGTCGCCCGGCTAGCCCAGCACGACCGTCTCAGTGGTGAATGATAACGATACTTGGGCACCGGCCACCTTACCGTCGACGATACGGTTGGCAATATCCACACGGGTGCCATGTTCGTCGGCAATTTTTTTGACGACGGCCAGTCCCAGCCCGGTCCCTTTGGCTTTGGTGGTGACATAGGGTTCAAACGCACGCTTGAGGATGTGTTCCGGAAAACCAGAGCCGCAATCAAGCACACTCAATCGAACGCGCCCGCTGGTCTCCAGCCACTGGGTTTTGACCGTCACGCTGTGTGCCTGGCTGCCATGGCCCGCGGTTTCGGTTGCATCCTGCGCATTCTGAAGCAGGTTATGCAGCACCTGGCGCAACTGCTGGGGATCGCCCATCACTCTGGGGCAACGCGGATCAAGCTCCATCTGTACCGGAACCTGCGATGTTTCACTGGCATACAACTGCAACACTTCAGACACCAACAAGTTCAAATCAATCGGCTTGAGTTCGGCCGCCGGCAGCCGTGCATAGTCCCGGAACTCGTTCACCAGACGCTTCATGGCATCGACTTGATCGACAATCGTTTTCACTGATTTGGTGAGCAGGGCCTGCTCGGCAGGAGCCACCTTGCCCGACAGCTTCATGGCCAGTCGTTCAGCCGACAACTGGATCGGGGTCAGGGGATTCTTGATCTCGTGCGCCAGCCGTCTGGCGACTTCACCCCACGCCTGGGAGCGTTGTGCCGACACAATTTCAGAGATATCGTCAAATACCAGGAGTCTGGAAGCACCTGGCAGTTCGGCTCCTCGGGCCACCAGAATAAGCGCATCGTCGGCCTGTCGGCCGACCAGTTTGGCGCTCGCATTTCCAAGTTCAAAGGAGTGCTGCCAATGATCCAGGCCATGCTCCTCGCGAGCCCCCAGAAACGAATCGAAGCGGACCTGCACCTCTTCGCCAAACTTCTGCAGTCCCTCAATGTCGGCCAGGCGCCGCCCCTCAAAGGTAGCCATCGGAACATGCAGAATACGCGTGGCGCCGGGATTGGACGACTGAATGACCCCTTGCGCATCCAGCACCATGACCCCGGCCGTGAGGTTGTCCAGAATCGTCTGCAAGTTGGCGCGCGCCGCATTCACTTGTTCCATGCTGACCTGGACTGCCTGTCGGGCGTCTGCCAGCTGCTGCGTCATGTCGGCAAAGGAACGCGTCAAACCGTCAAGCTCGTCCGTCCCTTGCAGCGACGCTTTCGGTGTCAGGTCACCTGCCGCCACCTGCCGCACGCCGTCGGCCAGCAACAGGAGTGGACGCGCAATTTGGTTACCCAGCAATACAGCCAACAAGACGGCGCCAAAAACGGCCAGAAACAGGCACAGCGTCAAGGTTCCGATGTACATTCGGTGCAGCCCCTGACGGGCCAGCGCCCGCTCCTGGTATTCACGATTGGCCTCGGTGACGGCCAGCGCATTGGCCACCAGTGTCGGCGGCAAGGTCTGCGTCAACATGAGAAAGCGCGGCTCGACCAGCAAACCCAGGCTGCTGCTGGACACCAGAACCAGCGCCTTGACACGGGCATTGCCCGCGACACCCGGCACCGCATCATCCAGCCCCTCAATCCAGGTGATCGACCGCTGGACTCGCGCGTTGCGAAACTGCTGCTGGCTGGGCCGCTCGGGATTGAGCTGATAACGTGCCTTGCCAGCCGCGGCAATCAGTTGACCCGAAGCACTCCAGAGTGTTAAATCAGTGGCCCCCAACTGTTCACGGGCGCGTTCCAGCGGCAGCGCCGCACTGACATCGGGCGTGTCCGCCATCTGCGATGCCGTGGCACGCCCTTTCTCGGCCAATTCGGTGGACAGGGTTTCCAGCGTGACGCGTCCCAGATTCAGACCCGCGTCCAGCGCTCCTTCGACCTTCACATCAAACCAGCTTTCGATCGAGCGCGACACAAACTGGTAGGACACGACATAAATCAGGACGCCCGGGGCAAACCCTGCCAGAGCAAAAATCGCGGCCAGCTTGACCAACAGGCGGCTGCCAAATTTTCCTTGCCGCAAACGCGTTATCAGGCGGTAGGCAATCCAGACAATAACCGCCAGCAACAAGCCGGCCACCACGACATTGAGCGCAAACAGTCGGGCGTAATTGCGCTCGTACATCTCGCGGTTGGTGGTGGCTTGCGTCAGCAGGAACAACAACACCAGTCCAAGCGCCACCATGGCAGCCAAGCCGGTCGCCACGGTCCAGCGCAGGGTACGGGAATTCCTCAGGGAAAAACGGCCCTTTGCATCGGTCGCTGCGGCGGCGCCGTTCACTTGACCCCGTCCAACACCAAGGGTTGACTGGAGGAGGCAGAGATATTCCAGTCGCTCTGCCCCAGCGTACCAATCTGAAACGGACGCGGCAGTTGTGACACATCGAGGCGGAAACGAAACTCGACCAGATGGCGTTGTTCAAGGTCAAGGTCCGAGACATCGGCAATTTTCCAGCGCGACAAGCGTTGCACGGCTGCCAACGCGTCCGGCAAAGTATCAAAATTCTGATTCAGGGCCACTGCCAGCCCGGCCTGTGTGATCAGACCGGAGGCCACATTCAATCGCCAGCGACGGGTCAGTGGCTGATAGGCCAGCCGCATGTGGCGTTCCGCGCTCACCACCTTCTTGTTGGTCCAGTACCAGCGCTCGCGAAACAGGTCCACTTCGGCCAGGAAAACCATGGGAACCCCTTTGAACAGCGCCTCCTGGACCGCAGCCGACAGCTCGAACTTGACAGCGGCCGTAAGAAGAACGGCTTCGCCGTCGCGCTCAAAGCGCAAGGTTGAAATCTCCGTCGTCGGAACTTCCGCCCGTGCCACCCCCCCAACGGCCCAGAGCAGACCGGCACAGACCAGCAGCCCGATCAGGTCAAGCCGCGCGTTTTTCAAGCAGTGCGTAATAAAAGCCATCATGGTCACAAGCCAGATTGTCCGGGACGGCTTCCCCAATTACCCCATTAAAAGGCATTAAATGCCCGGACGAAGGCCGCAAGACCGCCTCGGTGTTGTGCGCAAGAAACGTTTGTATCTGATCCTCCCCCTCCGCCCTGAAGACCGAACAAGTGGCGTACAGCAGGCGCCCACCCGGCCGCAGCAGGGGCCACATGGCCTTCAGCAGTCGCGCCTGAATCTGGGCCAACTGAGCAATATCGGAGTCCCGGCGCAGCCAGCGAACATCCGGGTGACGTCGCACGATGCCCGAGGCGGAACAAGGCGCGTCCAGCAAAATGGCATCAAACAACTGGCCATCCCACCAAGTCGCCGGGTCAGCCGCGTCGGCCGCCAGCACCTGGGCTTGCAGACCCAGTCGCTGCAGCGTTTGGTGAATTCGCTGGCAACGTGCCGGGTCGAGATCCAGCGCAGTCACCTGGCAATCCGCAAGCTCCAGCAAATGTGCGGTCTTGCCCCCTGGAGCGGCGCAAGCGTCCAGCACGCGAAGCTGGCGAACCGACGTCAGTCCCGCCAGCAGCAATGGGGCGGCAAGCTGCGCGGCGCCATCCTGCACCGACACAACACCGTCGGCAAAACCGGGCAGTTCCGACACCGGTCTGGCTTGTTCCAGGGTAACGCCCCAATCACCGGCCGCAACGGCGTTCAGACCCGCTGCTTGGAGCGTCCGCAGATAATGCGGCACGTCGGATCGCCTGGCGTTAATTCGCAAACTCATCGGTGCCTGCCGGTTGTTGGCCGCGAGTATCGCCTGCCAGTGGTTTGGCCAGTCTTTTTGCAGTCGTTCGATCCACCATTTCGGATGATTCCACAACGCCACCGGATTCTTCTCGGTTTGGGCCACCAAGGTGTCGCGTTCGCGCAAGAAACGGCGCAAGCAGGCATTGATGAAACCGGCCTGTGGCTGGGTAGCAGGATTCCTCTTGGCCGCCTCCACCGCCTGATTGACCAGCGTGAAGACTTCGTACGGAGCCTCCTGATCGTGCCAGGTCAGTGCCAACACGGAGCAAAGCAAGGCATCTGCCAACGCCGGTGGAGCGCGTCTCGCGAGCAACTGCCGCAAGGCCTCGGCACGCCCTAGCGAGCGCAACACATGAAATACCAGTGCCTGCGCGCCGGGCCGTAAATCCTGCGTCACGTGGGCCAGTGCCACCGTTCCGGAAACACCGCAGCGGATGTCCCGCAAAACCGTGGCAACCGCCTGCAACTGTTGCCACAAGGGAGGACTTTGTTTATTCGTGTTCATCAAGCCAGTACTCAGACACAGAAATATCGAAACATGAAAGCGCGTCTTCGCACTCATGCCGTCGTTGCCAATCCTCGCCATAGCTACGGCTATGTCTGCGGTTTGCGCCTAGGCCTGGGCGCGAATCCATCACTTTCATCTTGTTCCGATACCTCTGTGTCTGAGTACTAGATCGGCTGTGCCGGTCTAAAACCAAACCCACGGGCCAGTATGAAAGTAGGGAACTGGCCGATGGCCTGGTTGTAATTGGCGACTGCCTTGTTGAAATCGGTCCTGGCCATTTCTGCCTGAACGCCTATCTGATCCCATTGCGCTGGCCAACCGTCCGGCAGCGCCGACCCAACCGGATTGGAGGCCAGGCCGCGCAGACGCGACCACGATAGACACAGGGTCTCATGGGCCGTCCTGAGCGCACTTGTGGTCGGACCGTTGAGCGGCTGCGAATGGGCCACTCGCAGCGAGGCGTTGAACTGATCGGCAGCCGCCGCAAGTGCGGTCCAGGCGGCATAAAAATCCTCGTTACCCTGAATCGCCGCAGCCTGCAAGGCAGGGTCTGCCGGCTGCTCCGGGCAATGCGTTTTCACCAGCAACAGGTACTGCTTGAACAGCCCCTCCAGGCTGGTATAAGCAACAATGCCCCGCGATCGCAGGCGCACCAGACGGTTGTAGGCCCCCATGGTCCAGAACAACAACACGGCGACGACAGACCAGAGTAGGACGGAATCACTCATTTCCTTCACTTTCCAGACCCTGTCAAAGGGAGTCATCAAAAAAACGAAAGCGCCTCAAGCCATCCTGCAATAGGCTTGAGGCGCCACCTGTTTCAGCAGCAGCGGAGTGTTACTCGGATACCGCTCCTTCGTTGGCTTGCGTCACGTCAGCCTGACCAGCCAGTTCCGCGGCTTCGGCTTCGGCAATGGCGCGACGCTCCGCGTCGTCCATGTTCTCACGGACTTTTCGGGCCTCGTGATAAGCCAAGCCGGTACCCGCGGGAATCAACCGGCCAACGATGACGTTTTCCTTCAAGCCCCGCAGTTCGTCGCGCTTGCCCATGATCGCGGCTTCGGTCAGAACACGGGTGGTTTCCTGGAAAGAAGCCGCGCTGATGAAGCTGTCGGTCGACAAGGAGGCCTTGGTGATACCCAGCAGCAAATTGGTGAACGTTGCCGGCATCTTGCCCTCGGCGCGCAAGGCGTCGTTGGTATTGAGCATCTCCGAGCGCTCCACCTGCTCGCCGTTGATATAGCTGGAGTCGCCGGCGCTCTCAACCACCACCCGGCGCAACATCTGGCGAACAATCACTTCAATGTGCTTGTCGTTGATCTTCACACCTTGCAAGCGGTAAACGTCCTGCACCTCGTCGACGATGTAACGGGCCAACTCTTCCGAGCCGAGCAGTCGCAAAATATCCTGCGGATCGGCCGGACCATCGACCACGCTCTCGCCCTTGTTGACGACCTGGCCTTCGTGCACGATGATGCTCTTCTCCTTGGGCACCAGCTCTTCCCAGACCAGACCATCGGGATCGGTAATCTGCAAACGAATCTTGCCCTTGGTCTCCTTCCCGAACGACACGGTACCGGTCATTTCGGCCAGCACGCCCTTGTCCTTCGGCGAACGGGCTTCAAAGAGTTCGGCAACCCGCGGCAGACCACCGGTAATGTCGCGCGTCTTCTGACCTTCAATCGGTATCCGCGCCAGCACCTCGCCGGGACCCACGTCCTGGCCGTCACGGACCTGCACCAGGGCCCCGACCGGGAACCCGATGGTCACCGAGTGATCGGTGCCCGGAATCTTGACCTCATTGCCGGAGGCGTCAATCAGCTTGACCTGCGGACGAACCACCTTGGCCGCGCCACGGCGCTTCGGATCGATCACCACCATGGTCGACAGACCGGTCACTTCGTCGACCTGCTTGGCCACCGTCAGACCTTCTTCGACATTCTCAAAATGGGCCTTGCCGGCAAACTCGGTAATGATCGGGCGCGTCAAGGGATCCCAGTTGGCCAGAATCGCGCCAGACTTGATGGACTGGTCCGCCTTCACCGCCAGCACGGCGCCGTACGGCACCTTGTGACGTTCGCGCTCACGACCGTGTTCGTCATGAATGACGATTTCGCCGGAACGGGAAATGACCACCAGTTCATTCTTGCCATTCGTCACATAGCGCATGGTAGCGTTAAAGCCGATACTGCCGTTGGACTTGGCTTCCACGCTGGAGGCAATCGCCGCACGCGACGCGGCGCCACCAATGTGGAAGGTACGCATGGTCAACTGGGTACCGGGTTCACCAATCGACTGGGCCGCAATCACACCCACTGCTTCACCACCGTTGACCAAGCCACCGCGGCCCAGATCACGGCCGTAGCATTTGGCGCAGATGCCAAAGCGGGTTTCGCAAGTCAGCGCAGTACGCACCTTGACCTCGTCGACGCCAGCGATTTCGAGCTCCTCGATCAAATCCTCATCCAGCATGGTGCCGGCCACCGCCAGCACCGAGCGGTTTTCCGGATGCACCACGTCATCGGCGGCGGTACGTCCCAAAATACGGTCGCGCAGGGACTCGATCACTTCGCCGCCTTCGACGATGGCGCGCATCAGGTAGCCACCGTGCGTGCCGCAGTCCACCTCGGTGACGACCAGATCCTGCGTCACATCGACCAGACGCCGTGTCAGATAGCCCGAGTTGGCCGTCTTCAACGCCGTATCGGCCAGACCTTTTCGGGCGCCGTGGGTGGAGATGAAGTACTCCAGCACGTTCAGCCCTTCGCGGAAGTTGGCGGTGATGGGCGTCTCGATGATCGAGCCGTCCGGCTTGGCCATCAGGCCCCGCATGCCGGCCACCTGGCGAATCTGGGCGGCCGAGCCGCGGGCCCCGGAGTCGGCCATCATGTAGATGGAATTGAAAGACTCTTGCTGCACCTTGTTGCCGTGGCGGTCGGTGACCCATTCCTTGGACAACTGCGCCATCATGACCTTGGAGACTTCGTCCCCCGCCTTGCCCCAGATGTCGACCACCTTGTTGTAGCGTTCGCCCGAGGTCACCAGACCCGAGGTGTACTGCTGCGCGATTTCCTTGACCTCTTTCTCGGCGCGCTCGATGATGCCCTGCTTTTCAGACGGCACCAGCATGTCGTCGATGCAAATCGAGATGCCGGCCTTGGTGGCCAGGCGGAAGCCATATTGCAACAGCTTGTCGGCAAACACCACGGTCTCTTTAAGACCGCATTTGCGGAACGAAACGTTGATCAGCTTTGAAATCTCTTTTTTCTTCAGCGCCTTGTTGATGTTCGAAAACGGCAGCCCCTTGGGCAAAATTTCCGACAGCAAGGCGCGGCCAGCCGTGGTTTCCCACAACTTGGTCGAAGGCACCAGCTCGCCGGTCTGCTTATTCTTGGTGTATTCGGTCAGCCGCACATTGATGCGGGCGGTCAACTCCACTTCGCCGGCATCGAAGGCACGCTGCACTTCACCGATATCGGAAAAGATCAGGCCCTCGCCCTTGCCATTGATACGATCCCGGGTCGTGTAATACAAACCCAGCACCACGTCTTGCGACGGCACGATGGAAGGCTCGCCATTGGACGGGAAAAGCACATTGTTGGAGGCCAGCATCAGTGTCCGGCATTCCAACTGGGCTTCCACCGAAAGCGGCACGTGAACCGCCATCTGGTCGCCGTCAAAGTCGGCGTTGAACGCCGCGCAAACCAGCGGATGCAGTTGAATGGCCTTGCCTTCGATCAGGATCGGCTCAAAGGCCTGGATGCCCAAACGGTGCAGGGTTGGTGCACGGTTCAACATCACCGGATGCTCTTTGATCACTTCTTCCAACAGGTCCCACACCACCGGCGTGCCGGATTCGACTTCCTTCTTGGCCGCCTTGATGGTGGTGGCGATGCCCATGGCTTCCAGGCGCGCGAAGATGAACGGCTTGAACAACTCCAGCGCCATCAACTTCGGCAGTCCACACTGATGAAGTTTCAGCGTGGGACCGACCACGATCACGGAGCGACCCGAGTAGTCGACCCGCTTGCCCAGCAAGTTCTGCCGGAAACGACCGCTCTTGCCTTTGATCATGTCGGCCAGCGACTTGAGCGCGCGCTTGTTGGCGCCGGTCATGGCCTTGCCGCGACGACCGTTGTCCAGCAGCGAGTCGACCGCCTCTTGCAGCATGCGCTTTTCATTGCGGGCGATGATCTCCGGCGCCTTGAGTTCCAGCAGACGACGCAAGCGGCTGTTGCGGTTGATGACGCGGCGGTACAGATCGTTCAGATCCGAGGTAGCAAAACGGCCACCGTCCAGGGGAACCAGCGGACGCAGGTCCGGCGGCAGCACCGGCAACACCTCCAGCACCATCCACTCGGGCTTGATGCCGGACTTCTTGAACGCTTCCAGCAACTTCAGGCGCTTGGTGTTTTTCTTGATCTTCAGCTCGGAGCCGGTCGGGTCGTTGCGCAGCTTCTCGATCGATCCCTCGATGTCAATGCTTTGCAACAAGTCCTTGATGCCCTCGGCGCCCATCTTGGCCTGAAATTCGTCGCCATATTCCTTGAACTTGGCGTCAAAGTCGTCTTCCGACATGATGCTGAATTTCTTCAGCGGGGTCATGCCGGGGTCGGTCACCACGTAGGCTTCAAAGTACAAAACACGTTCGATGTCGCGCAAAGTCATGTCGAGCACCAGGCCCAGGCGTGACGGTAGCGACTTCAGGAACCAGATGTGGGCACAGGGTGCCGCCAGGTCGATGTGGCCCATGCGCTCGCGGCGCACCTTGGTCTGGGTCACTTCGACACCGCACTTCTCGCAAATCACGCCGCGGTGCTTGAGTCTCTTGTACTTGCCGCACAGGCATTCGTAGTCCTTGATGGGGCCAAAAATCTTGGCGCAAAACAAGCCATCGCGCTCTGGCTTGAAGGTACGGTAGTTGATGGTTTCCGGTTTTTTGACTTCGCCGAAAGACCAGGAACGGATCTTCTCGGGCGAAGCCATGCCAATCTTGATGGCACTGAAATGCTCATCCGGCGTGAATTGCTTGAACAGGTCGAGTAATGATTTCATGACGCTATTTCCTTCTTAATCGGTTGGGGCCAGAGCTTGCTCACTTGGTGTGGCAGCGGTCTGTCCCGCAAGGTCCCACTCTTGGTTGAGGACAGACTTGATCCGTCCCGCAAAATATCGGGCTTAGCCACGTTCCAGCTCGATATCAATACCGAGTGAGCGAATTTCCTTGACCAGCACGTTGAACGACTCCGGCATGCCGGCGTCGATCGAATGTTCTCCCTTGACAATGCTCTCGTAGACCTTGGTCCGACCTTGTACGTCGTCCGATTTGACGGTAAGCATTTCCTGCAAGGTGTAGGCAGCACCGTAGGCCTCCAGCGCCCAGACCTCCATTTCACCGAAACGCTGGCCACCGAACTGTGCCTTGCCGCCCAGCGGCTGTTGCGTCACGAGGCTGTAAGGGCCGGTGGAGCGGGCGTGCATTTTGTCGTCAACCAGGTGGTGCAGCTTGAGCACATGCATGTAGCCGACCGTCGAGGGGCGTTCGAACGCGTCGCCGCTTCGACCGTCAAACAGATTGGCTTGCGTGCGGGCCGCCGTCAGCCCCTTGGCCTTGACAATGTCGTCGGGGTAAGCCAGCTTCAGCATGGTGCGGATTTCTTCCTCCGAGGCGCCGTCAAAAACCGGCGTGGCGAAGGTGGCGCCGGCACTCAGGTTGCCCGCCATCTCCAAAATTTCGCCATCGCTCAACTTCGACATGTCCTCCTTGCGGCCGGAACTGTTGTACAGCGTCTCCAGGAATTTGCGCAAGTCCGCCAGTTTGGCCTCTGCCTGCAGCATGTCGCCAATCCGTTGGCCGATGCCTTTGGCGGCCCAGCCCAGATGCACCTCCAGCACCTGTCCGACGTTCATCCGCGAGGGCACGCCCAAGGGATTGAGAACGATATCGCAAGGCGTTCCATCCGCCATGTAAGGCATGTCTTCGACCGGAACGATCTTGGAAACCACGCCCTTGTTGCCGTGCCGGCCGGCCATCTTGTCACCCGGTTGCAGACGACGCTTGACGGCCAGGTACACCTTGACCATCTTCAACACGCCGGCTGGCAATTCGTCGCCCTGGGTCAACTTCTTTCGCTTTTCTTCAAAGGCCAGATCGAAGCTGTGACGGGTCTGCTCCAGGGAGTTCTTGATGCTCTCCAACTGCGAGGCAATCTCTTCATCGGCCGGTCGAATGTCAAACCAGTGGAACTTGTCCACCGAAGTCAGATACGCCTTGTCGATTTTGCTGCCTTTGGCGAGCTTTTGCGGGCCGCCGTTGGCCGGCTTGCCGATCAACAATTTCTCGATGCGGTCAAATGCGTCGGCTTCCACAATGCGCAGCTGGTCGTTCAAATCAAGACGGAAACGCTTGAGTTCGTCATCGATGATCTGCTGCGCGCGGCGGTCGCGCACAATGCCCTCGCGGGTGAACACCTGGACATCGATCACAGTCCCTTGCGAGCCTTGATCAACACGCAGTGATGTGTCCTTCACATCACTGGCTTTTTCGCCAAAGATGGCGCGCAGCAATTTTTCTTCCGGCGTCAGCGTGGTCTCACCCTTGGGGGTGACCTTGCCCACCAGCGTATCGCCGGGCTGAACTTCGGCACCCACATAAATGATGCCTGACTCGTCCAGGCGATTGAGTTGTTGCTCGCTCAGATTCGGGATGTCGCGGGTGATTTCTTCGGACCCCAGTTTGGTGTCACGCGCCATCACCACCAGCTCTTCGATGTGAATCGAGGTATAGCGGTCGTCCGCCACCACACGCTCGCTGATCAGAATCGAATCCTCAAAGTTGTAGCCGTTCCAGGGCATGAACGCCACCAGCATGTTCTGACCCAGGGCCAATTCCCCCAGGTCGGTCGAGGCGCCGTCGGCAATCACGTCACCCTTGGCCAGTTGATCGCCCTTCTTGACGATCGGCCGCTGGTGAATATTGGTGTTCTGGTTCGAACGCTGGTATTTGATCAGGTTGTAAATGTCGACACCCACCTCGCCGGCCTGCGCTTCGGCGTCGTGGACACGAATCACAACCCGGGTTGCGTCAACATAGTCGACCACACCGCCGCGGGTGGCGGTCACGACAGTACCGGAGTCAACCGCCGACACGCGTTCGATGCCGGTCCCGACGAAGGCTTTTTCCGGCCGCAGGATAGGCACTGCCTGGCGCTGCATGTTGGCGCCCATCAAGGCACGGTTGGCATCGTCGTGCTCCAGGAAGGGCACCAGGGAGGCCGCCACCGACACGATCTGGGCCGGGGACACATCCATGTACTGGACACGGTCCGGACCCACCAGAATTGACTCGCCGGCTTCACGGGCAGAAATCAGTTCGCCCGTCAATTTACCTTCCTTATCCAGCGCCGCGTTGGCCTGCGCGATCACATACTTGCCTTCCTCGATGGCCGACAAATAGTCGATATCCATGGTGACCTTGCTGTTCACGACACGGCGATAAGGCGTTTCAATGAAGCCGTATTCGTTGAGCCGGGCGTACAGCGCCAGCGAGTTGATCAGGCCGATGTTGGGACCTTCAGGCGTCTCAATCGGGCACACCCGACCGTAGTGCGTGACGTGCACGTCGCGCACCTCGAAGCCGGCGCGCTCGCGCGTCAGACCACCCGGGCCAAGCGCCGAGACACGGCGCTTGTGGGTAATTTCCGACAAGGGATTGGTCTGGTCCATGAACTGCGACAACTGCGAAGCCCCGAAAAACTCTTTCAGCGCCGCCGAAATCGGCTTGCTGTTGATCAAGTCATGCGGCATGAGCGGCTCTTGCTCGGCTTGGCCAAGGCGCTCCTTGACGGCCTTTTCAATCCGCGCCAAGCCGGTGCGATACTGGTTTTCGGCCAACTCGCCGACACAACGAACGCGCCGGTTGCCGAGGTGGTCGATATCGTCCACTTCGCCCCGACCATTGCGCAAGTCGACCAGAATCTTGACCACGGCGAGGATGTCCTCATTGGTCAGAACCATCGGACCGGTCGATTCAGGACGACCCATCTTGGCGTTGAATTTCATGCGTCCGACACGCGAGAGATCGTAGGTGTCGGGGTTGTAGAACAAGCGCTGAAACAGCGCCTGCACCGCATCTTCGGTCGGCGGTTCACCAGGGCGCATCATGCGGTAAATGGCAACCCGCGCGGCAAACTCATCGGTCGTCTCGTCGCTGCGCAGGGTTTGCGAAATGTACGCCCCCTGGTCCAGTTCATTGGTGTAAATGCACGGCAAATCCTGCACCCCTGAAGCGCGCAGTTTCTTCAGCAAAACCTCCGACAGTTCCTCGTTGGCCTTGGCCAGAATTTCGCCGGTATCGGCATCGACGATGTTGCGCGCAACCACGCGGCCGATCAGGAAATCCTCGGGCACGCTGATGTGCGTGGTACCGGACTGATCGAGTTCGCGGGTGTGACGCGCGGTGACCCGCTTGTCTTTCACGACGATCACCTTGCCGCTCTTGTCGGTGACATCGAAACGAGCCACTTCGCCGCGCAAACGCTCGGCCACAAACTCCATCTGGGCACCACTGTCCATCAGACGGAAGTTGTCGTTGACGAAGAAGTTCGCCAGGATCGACTCATGGTTCAGACCGATGGCCTTGAGCAGGATCGTGACCGGCATCTTGCGCCGACGATCGACGCGGAAGTAGAGGATGTCTTTCGGATCGAACTCGAAATCGAGCCAGGAGCCACGGTAGGGAATGATGCGGGCCGAAAACAGCAGTTTGCCCGAGCTATGCGTCTTGCCCTTGTCGTGTTCAAAGAAAACCCCCGGCGAGCGGTGCAACTGGGAGACGATCACGCGCTCCGTGCCGTTGATGATGAAAGAGCCCTTGCCCGTCATCAGGGGCACTTCGCCCATGTAGACTTCCTGCTCCTTGACTTCCTTGATCACCTTGTTTTGCGAGGTCGAAGACTCGCGGTCGTAGATGAAGAGTTGCACCTTGGCCCGCACGGCAGAAGCAAAAGTCAGACCGCGGGTCTGGCATTCACGCACATCAAACGCCGGTTTGGCCAGGTTGTATTCGAGATACTTCATCTCGACAAAACCATTGTGGGAAACAATCGGGAAGGCCGCTTCAAAAGCCGCTTGCAAGCCTTCCGCGGTCCTCTTTTTCGGGGCAACGTCGGCCTGCAAGAACGCCGTGTAGGCGTCTTTTTGCATCTGCAACAGGTAGGGAATTTCGAGCACGCTGTCGCGACTGCCAAAATTTTTGCGAATGCGCTTGCGTTCGGTGTATGTGTAAGCCATGAGATCTCCGGGCAAAGACTAAGGATTCCTGGGTACTTCTTGGTGATTGGCCACTACCAATCATTGGCGGACGGCTGCACATTGCGTGCAACCCGAACCAAGGCATCTTCTGCAGTCGGGGTCAGAAGACACTGAAAAACGCCTTTCGACTTTTGGGTGAGCGTTTGGCTCACCCCAAAACCCCCAAAGAGGCGTTTTTCGGTGCTCTCTTACAAGCGCCAAAGGCTGGGGCCCTTTTGGAGCACCCAGCCCTTGTTGAAAGGTCGATTACTTCAGTTCGGCCTTGGCGCCGGCTTCCACCAGCTTCTTCAAGGCGGCATCGGCGTCAGCCTTGGAAATGCCTTCCTTGACGTTCTTCGGAGCGCCATCCACCAGGTCCTTGGCTTCCTTGAGGCCCAGGCCCGTGATTTCGCGCACGGCCTTGATGACCGACACCTTGGCCGCGCCGGCTTCCAGCAGGACAACGTTGAACTCGGTCTTCTCTTCCGCCACCGCCGCCGCAGCGCCGCCGCCGGCCGCCGGCGCTGCCATGGCGGCAGCGCTGACACCAAATTTCTCTTCGATGGCTTTCACCAGTTCGTTGAGTTCCATGACCGTCATGCTGTCCAGCGCGGTCAAAAATGCGTCTTTATCGAATGCCATTTTGATTTCCTACAGTTATTTTGATTACTACATGCAGCGGGCCATCAGGCCGCAACTGCCTCAGCGGGCGCATCCTGCGCGGCGCCACCATTTTTTTCCGCGACCGCGGCCAGCACACGTGCTATGCGCGAAATCGGGGATTGCATCAAGCCCAGCAATTGCGCCAGCAACACTTCCTTGGAAGGAATGCTTGCCAACTGCTTAACGCCGTTTACGTCCAGTACTTTTCCGCCATATGCCCCCCCGCGAATCACCAACTTGTCGTTGGTTTTCGCAAAGTCGGCCACCACGCGCGCGGCAGCCACTGCATCTTCAGAAAAGCCATAGATCAGCGGCCCGGTCATCAGGTCGGACACAACTTCAAATCCGCTGCCCGCGACAGCACGACGCGCCAAGGTGTTTTTCAACACACTCAGGCTAACGCCATTGCTGCGCGCGGTGGAGCGCAATTTAGTCAAGTCAGCGACCGTGATGCCACGGTATTCCGCCAGCACGAGCGTTTGAGCTTTTGCGGCGAGGCCAGTCACATCACTGATGACCGCTTCTTTCTCACTGCGATTAAGACTCAAGGTCTACTCCTTTTAAATGTGCCTGTCAGCTTGCGCCTTCAAACACGCTACATTGCAGCGATCAACTGTTTCGGAAAACCAATTCCATCTGCAGCGGGATCGCCATCTGCGTTGGCCCCAGGCTTGGGCGAGCGCCCCAGCCCATCGATTAAGTACCTACCCGTATCGCTACGGCCGGCACGCCAACGGTCTTGGATGACTCGTCTTGGTCTTGCGACCAGGACGACCCACCACATCAAGCAGCTCTTTCGAGTCGCTTAAATTACTGCCATTACGCCGCGATGGTTTGCATGTCCACACGGACACCCACACCCATCGTTGACGAAACCGCCACCTTCTTCAAATAAACACCTTTGCTGGTCGCCGGTTTGGCCTTGGTCAAGGCATCCACCAAAGCTGCCAGATTGCCCTGCAATTTGTCGTTGTCAAACGAACGGCGACCAATCGTGGAGTGAACAATACCGGCCTTGTCGACGCGGAACTGCACTTGACCGGCCTTGGCGTTCCTTACTGCCGTTGCCACATCAGGCGTCACGGTACCGACCTTGGGATTCGGCATCAAACCACGGGGACCCAGTATTTGCCCCAAGGTACCGACGACACGCATGGCATCGGGCGCCGCAATCACCACATCAAACGGCATGTCGCCGGTCTTGATTCTGGCCGCCAGATCATCCATGCCAACGATGTCGGCGCCTGCTGCCCTGGCTTCTTCAGCCTTGGCGCCCTGGGCAAACACCGCCACCCGCTTGGTCTTGCCGGTGCCGTTGGGCAACACGACAGCGCCGCGCACAACCTGGTCTGACTTCTTGGCATCGATACCGAGCTGCACCGCCACATCGATCGACTCATCGAATTTGGCATTGGCACACTCTTTCACGATACCCAAAGCATCCACCAGGGGATACAACTTGTTGGAATCAACCTTGCCCTTGAAGGACTTTTGTTTCTTGGTCAGTTGTGTCATTTACACGCCCTCCACATTCACACCCATCGAGCGGGCAGAGCCGGCGATGGTACGAACCGCGGCGTCCATGTCGGCCGCAGTCAGGTCCTTCATTTTGGTTTTGGCGATCTCTTCGAGTTGAGCGCGCGTGACCTTGCCAACCTTGACGGTGTGCGGTGTGGCGGAACCCTTGTCGATCTTCGCGGCCTTCTTGATCAGAATCGACGACGGGGGCGATTTGATGATGAAAGTAAAGCTCTTGTCCGCGAAAGCGGTGATAACCACCGGCAGCGGCAGACCCGGCTCGATACCCTGGGTCTGGGCGTTGAACGCCTTGCAGAACTCCATGATGTTCAAGCCACGCTGACCCAATGCCGGGCCGATCGGGGGTGATGGGTTGGCCTTGCCTGCTGGAACTTGCAGTTTGACAAAACCGACGATTTTTTTCGCCATGTATTTCTCCTTGCGGGTAATGACGCCCGGACCGTGCTATCGAATCTGCCGGCCCTGGCTCCCCGGGGTTAACGACTCACTATTTACATTCGCACCGAGTCGGGAAATGCGAATTACTTAATCAGTTGAGGACAGAGCAAAAAAGCTTTGCATTTCTTGGTCTGTCCCACAATGTTTCAGGTTTTAGGTTTTCTCGATCTGGGAAAACTCAAGCTCTACCGGCGTGGCGCGGCCGAAAATCGTCACCGCCACACGGACCTTGCTCTTTTCATAGTTGACGTCTTCCACCGATCCATTGAAATCGGTAAAAGGCCCTTCCTTGACACGCACAAACTCGCCCACCACAAATTCGACTTTGTGCCGCGGCTTCTCGGTGCCTTCCTGCATCTGGGAGACAATTTTCTTGACCTCCGCCTCCGAAATGGGAGACGGATGAGTCTTGGCGCCACCAACGAAGCCGGTGACCTTGTTGGTGTGCTTGACCAGATGCCAAGTGTCATCGTCCATCACCATTTCGACCAGCACGTAACCCGGAAAGAACTTGCGCTCGGTGGTTTTTTTCTGGCCATTCTTGATTTCAACCACTTCCTCCATGGGAACCAGAATGCGACCAAATTTATCCTGCATGCCAGCACGGTTGATACGCTCGATGATGTTGCGCTCGACGGCTTTCTCCATGCCCGAATAAGCATGAACCACATACCAACGAAGATCAGGATTGACCGGCGGAGTCGCCAGCACCTGGGCTGCCGCAAGCGGTTCGACCGAAGGGGTTTCTACAACATCATTCATTACTTTTTCCACCCCAGAATCAGGTCATAAAACAGCCATTCAAGCGTTTTATCGGTAAGCCAGAGAAACAAGGCCATCACCAGCACGAAAGCAAACACATAAGCCGTCATCTGCACCGCCTCCTTGCGCGCTGGCCAGACAACTTTTTTAACCTCGCGCCAGGCATCACGACCAAATGCATAGAGCGCTTTGCCCGGCTCGGAGGTGAAAAACACCACGGCCGCCGCCGCAATCCCCAGCAGCAGTGCACCCCACTGGACCAGCTGCCCCTGTTTGCCAAACAAATAAAAGGCCGCCAGCGCCGCGACAACCAACGCCGCCGTGGCAGCAAGCTTGGCCTTATCGACTCCGGTACTGACAGTTTGAACTTGTGGGGTGGCCATTTTTCTCTATCTCGCGCTTCTTTATGTCAAATCAAAATCAGCCGTCTTGAGACGCTGAAGCCCGCTATTCGCATAGCGGGCTTGGAATCCACCTTCTCTACACAGTCAGGTGGCAGGGGCGGAAGGAATCGAACCATCAACCTTCGGTTTTGGAGACCGACGCTCTGCCAATTGAGCTACGCCCCTACATCTAATCAAGCAATAATCTTGGCCACCACACCCGCGCCCACCGTCTTGCCACCTTCACGGATGGCAAAACGCAGACCTTCTTCCATCGCGATCGGGTTGATCAGCTTGACCGTGATCGATACGTTGTCGCCCGGCATCACCATCTCTTTGCCTTCCGGCAACT
>NZ_JAQTMS010000010.1 GCF_028714215.1 Rhodoferax sp.
TCTCATCCACCGCGCCGTCCATCATGTCGACCGCGGTGGTGCCCAAGGCGCCGGCGGTGATTGCACCGCCACCGCCGCCCGCGCCGCCAGCCAAGCCCGCGCCCAACCGCAACGACATCGGGGTCGCTTGTCCGACCCAGGTGCAGCCGGAGATGCCGCGCAAGGCGATGCAGGAGGGCACCGAGGGCGTCGTCAAGGCGCAGATAAGGATCAAGGGCGGGGTCATCCAGGAGGTCACCATCCTGTCCGGGCCAAGGGTTTTTCATGCTGCGGTCAAGGCCGCTATGCTTCAGTACAAGTGCATCTCCGATGGCGCCGAGGTCGTCGCTACTCAGGAATTTAATTTCAAGCTGGAGTGAGTCAGGTAGTCGGGTTAGCACGGAGGGCGGCCCGAGCACCTCTCTTCTGGCAATGACCCTGGGCCGAAAGACGGCAATAGTCGCCGCACCCACTCCAACATTGCGGACCAAGTCATCAGTCTATTTGCAGACAACCTCCTACGCTGATGACTCGCATTGACTTGACAACCCGCTCGATAGGAATCGCTTACAGCCTGTGCTACAGATCATAGGCCAGAAGCAACCCCTCTGTGCCCGCATTTGATGCTGGACAGAGCCCTGTGTACTCCAATTTAAGCAAGATCGAGTCTTGTGCTCTCACATGGAGTAATCAGCATAACGAGTTATTATCGGCTGTGCCCCTCCCACACCATCCGGTATGCAGGTCCGCACCGGGCGGTTCGAGAAGTTGAGGATTCTCCATACTCTGTGCGACAAAGCCGCAGCCGCAGTTTCCTCTCTGCTGGGGGCATCTGACGCCTTGATCACAAGGGATTTGCGGTTACAGCCCACTTGGCAGTTTCCTCTATCCGGTTCTTGTTCATCGGCTCGGAATTTACGATCCGGGCTTCCTTCCCAAACTCGGTCGCCCTCGTGCAGTTGCGCTTCACTCGCTGTGATCAGTTTCCGAAAGGACTTGCACCTCGAAGAGTGCGCCCAGCATGGGCGCCCGAAAACAAAAAACCCCGCTTGACGGGGTTTTTTGCTTAGATGCCTTGGACTATCAGAACTTGTAGTCGTAACTGGCCGTGATCTTCATACTACGCGGCGCTGTATAAGACTCAACAGTACCGTAGCGCGTCCAAACGGAAGCCGCTCCGCCGGGGGTGTTATAGCGCTCTTCGATAACCTCGATCGACTGGCGGTTAAACAGATTGAAAATGTCCAACTTCAAGCCAAAGCCCTTGAGTGCTGCTGGTTTGTAAGACACATTCAAATCCAACCGCATATCCGGCGGGAGTTTGCCCAAACTTCCACGCGGCGAATCAACACCGTTGCAGAAGAAATAGGCTGAGCCGTAACCGGAATAAGCCATGGCCGCTGTAGGCGCATTGCCGATACAGTTTTTCGGACGCCCCGACGCCCACAGGAAGTTGCCGCCAATACCCCACTCCGGCGTAGTCTGGTAGTAACCAAATACCTTCAATTGATGGGTCCGGTCATTGGGCAGGAGACCTTGGGAATTGATGGAAAACTCCGGGAAGTCAAAGGCCTGCGAAGTCGATACGTCAGCCTGTCCGATGTCTGACAACAATTGACCTTCAAAGTTACCGGCATTGCGCGACCAGGTATAGGTCGCCTTGCCCCACCACTTGCCGTCAAACGGATGCTCGGCGAACAGGTCAATGGCAGTGTAGGTACGGTTCACCTGCGGGAAGCCCAAGTCGGCAGCGGACAGAACAATATGCTCAAGCTTGCCATCACCATTCAGGTCCAGGTTGAAGGTGTTACCCAAACCCGGATTGAACAGGGCGCAGTTGTAGCCGAAATTGCTCGCATCGACACCGTTGCGCGCTGCCCAAGCTTGAAATGGGCGGTCATCGCAATGGTCGTCAATCGCTGTCCTCAAGGTGCGGTAAGTGAACTTGCCACCGACATTAAGGCTCTTCGAAACAGCTTTTTCAAAGCCGAACGCCAGTTCGTCCTGGAAGTTACCGGTCATGCCTTCGGCCGCAACCTGCGCTGGATCTTTGGCTTGACCCAATTCATTGTTGTTGGAATAGAGCTTGCTGATGGGTGTCAAACCGGTTGGTGTGCCATTGGCATCGACGCCGGTATATACATAGTTGGTCTGTGCATTCAAGGACGAACCGGCGCCGCGCACAGCCACATTGGTTGGCAGTGGCACGTGGTAGCGACCCAAATTACCAAAGACCTTCAGGGAAGAATCACCCATTACATCCCAGGTTGCGCCAAAACGTGGCGCCAACTGGGTTGGGAGGTCAATGTACGACTTGCCATCACCATTCTTGTTATTGAAGCCTTCGTTGCGCAGCCCCAATGACAGCAACACCCGGTCGGTGACCTGGAAGCGGTCTTCGATATACCAGGCCGACTGATCAACGGTGGGGGTTGAAGCCGTCGCGCTGACAATTCCCTCCACGTAGTAGCCCTGCTGTGCATAGGGGTTACCAGTCACCGTATTGGTCGCCGCCGTGTCCTTGTTCAAGGGCACTGCAGGGTCGGTTTTACCATAGCGCCAAATGATGCCACCGGCGGTTGCCGATCCAGCCTTGGAGGTGATCGTATTCTTGTCAAGCCCGACCCGCAGCGTATGCTTGCTGGTCAATTTGTATTCCGCGTCGACCCGTGCACCCTTGTTTTCATCAAAGGCACCCGGCACCAGCAGGTTGCCGGAGATACCCTGCGCATTGCCATAGGGAGCAAAGGCCGGAATCTGATCCGCAGAGGTAGAGATCACTTGGCCGATGGCCGGGTTGTAGCCGGATGGAGTCTGCTCGTGTGGTGTACGGGTCCGACCCAGTACCACCGTGGCGGTCAAATCATCCGTCAGGTACCCGGTGTACTTCAGAATATCAACCACCGCACCCTGCTGCGCAGCCACTGGCGTAGGCCCCCAGTTCACGTAGGTCTGGCCCCCATTTTGCACATTGGTACGCTGCAAGGTCGCGTAGTTGAACCCAAAATATTTGCGATCATCTGTGACTTTGTCCGATATTCTGGTGTACTCAACACGATTGGCATCGGTAAGGTTCCAGTCCAGCTTTAACAGATAGCGCGGCGTATCCGTAGTAATCTCTTGAAACTGGGTCGATTGGGCAGCGGCAGACGCTGTATAAGAGGCACTGGTATTGGCCGTTCGAATTGAGTCGCGGTAGCGTTTCGTGTCTTCACCGGCCACAAACATGAACAATTTGTCCTTGATGATGGGGCCACCAAGATAGAAAGAAGCGCTGTTGGTGGTGTCTGTGTTCAGTCCGTTGTACCAACGGAGCTTGCCGTCCAGGGCGGTGCCGTTCACTTCATAATACTGGTCTCTTGCCGTGGCCCGCAGGCTGTTGGGTTGCGTGGACATCGACACACCGCCAACCCACTCGTTGGTGCCGCTTTTGGTCACAATGTTGACCACACCGCCGGTAGAACGACCAAACTCAGCGCCATAGCCGCCAGTCAGCACCTGGGCTTGTGCGATAGAGTTGAACGGCAGCTGCGAGAAACCGACTTGCGTCAACAATGTCGTGACTGGAAAACCGTTGATGTAATAAGCGTTTTCAGAGGCGCTGGAGCCACCGAAACTGGGGGCATTGCCACCACCAAAACGTGCGTCGCCGCGCGTCGTGTTGGGGGCCAGTTGAATGACGGCGCCGACGTTGCTGGCAACCGGCACCTTGGCCAGATCATTAGCCGTAAACACGGTCGTCGAGCCCATCGACGAGACGTCGATTTTTTGCCGCAAACCAATCACTTGCACCGCTTGCAACTGGGCACCAAAGGTCACCTCGCTGCCTTGACCGATACGGACTTCAACGTTGTCGGTGCTGTTGGCGACCTTGCCATTGACCAGTTGCTCTACTTTGTAAGTTCCGGTCGACAGAGAGGCTGCGGTAAAACGTCCGCCACTGTCGGGCGTTATGGTGCGACGAGAACCTGTTTCTTTGTTGATGATCGAGATCGTCGTGCCCGCCGCAACGTCCACGTGCCCATAAATAGTGCCGGTGGCGTTGGTTTGCGCAACTGCGGTGGTGTTGATGCCAACCGCTAAAGCCGCAGCGCCGAACGCAACAAATAGTGCGCGAGCAACCAAGGTTCTCTTAAATACAAGCTGTTTGCTATGCATTGGAAGTCCTCTATTCAAAGAAAATTAAAAAACAAGACCCAAAGCAGTCACGCCTTCCTGATTATTTAAGTAACCCGGGCAACACGACATAACTTGGCAACTTGTGACGTTTATTTTGACATGCCATTGTCCTGTGACTAACGCTTTGTTACATAACGGTTTTTACTCGAATGCCGGATCGAAACCCGCAGCAAAATACCCGACTTTTGCCGTACGGTTTATCTAAGTAGTTGATTTGTATTAAAAAATAAGACTACAAGACAGCCATAGCGAATGCTGATAGCGAACAAACAGCAAGCAACCAAGGGTTTTCTCTAGTCAAACGCGGTCCACCCTCGTTGCACTGACACAACATTATTTACATAACTGAAGTATGGCGGACATAAACCTAGGATATACAAGGTTATCTGACCCGCGATTTTTCAGTAACCGGGTTTCAACGGAGAGTGACAAGGCTCAATGCGACTTGCCCCACAGCACCGCAATCTTCAGTGCCCGGTACAGCCAACGCAACAGTAGCAAGGTCAGCAATCCCTCCAGCAGGGTCAGCACAAAGGCCAGAAACGGATTGCGACGCTCCGAACGTCTGCGAAACTTGGCAATCGCCCGATCCCGGGCGATTTCGATGCTGTCGTAGAAGGTCGGCACCACCAGCAGTGTCAACAAGGTGGAGGTGATGGTGCCACCGATGATGGCAACGGCCAGTGGACGGTAGAACTCGCCCCCCTCGCCCAGGCCGATGGCCACCGGCAGCATGCCAGCGATCAGGGCAAAAGTGGTCATCAGGATCGGGCGCAAACGCAGCCGCCCGGCGTGCATCAGCGCAGCCTCGCGGTCGGTTCCTTGCGCTTCCTCCTTGCGCGCGCAATCGAGCAGCAGGATGGCGTTCTTGGCCACCAGCCCCATCAGCATGATGATGCCGATGAAACTCATCAGGTTAAGGGTGTCGTGCGTCAGCAGCAAGCTGAGGACGACACCAATCAGGCTCAGCGGCAGCGACAGCATCACCGCCAGCGGCGCGGTAAAGGAGCCGAACTGCATGACCAGGATCAGGTACATCAGCCCAATGCCCGACAGCAGCGCGATCAGCATCTCGGTAAACAGTTCTTTCTGGTCCTGTCCGGCACCACCGAGCGAAAGCCCGTAGCCTGGGGGATAGTCGAAGGACTTGGCCAGTTTCATCGCGTCATCGGTGACTTCGCCGTTGGAGCGGCCCTGCGCGTTGGCGGACACGGTGATATTGCGCTTGCCGTTGGCGTGCTCAATGCCCGACGGTCCTTTGCCCATGCTGATGGTGGCGATCTGGTCCAGTGGCACCATCAGGTTGGTGCCGGAGACGGCAATCGGCAAGCGCTCTATGTTTTCCTTGCTGACGCGATCAAGCGGGTGCAGGCGCACCGCCACATCGCGGGTCTCACCGGTGGGGTCCACCCAATCCCCCACCTCAATACCCGCAAAGGCCACACGCAGGGCTTGCGCCGCGTCATTCGCCGAAATACCCATGGAATTGGCCAGACCGCGGTTGAGTTCAATCTTCAGCTCTTTTTTGGGGTCTTGCTGGGACAGGCCGACATCGACCGCGCCGGGAACCAGGCGCAGCTTGTCCATGTAGGCGCTGGTGATCTCCAGCAGCTTGCGCGAATCGGGGCCGGTAAAGTCGATCTGGACGGGCTTGCGCGCACCATTGTTCAGATCGTCTATCACGGTGTACTCGGCCCCCACCAGGGTGCGTATTTTTTCGCGCAAGTCGGTGGCGATTTCCTTGGCCGTGCGGCTGCGGGTATGGCGCTTGCCGATGTCAATGTAAATGCGTCCACCACCGGCCGTGATGTTGCTGTTGGTCTCCTTGGTCTCGGCAATGGTGCGGGCCAGCGCAGCGGCGCGTTCCATCTTCAGACGGGCATACTCGACCGACGATGAGGGTGGCGTGCGCACATCAATCATCAAGTTGCCGGAATCGGTGGCGGGTAGAAAGGCGGTACCACCCCACTTGACCTGCATCCCGATGGCCGCAAAAAGACTGAGCACTGCAATGGCGGTCATCCAGCGGCGGTGCTGCAAGGCCCATGAGATCACATAGCCGTAGCGGTTGGCCTGATGGTCAAACCAGCGATTAAAGCGTGCCAGCAACGCGCTGATGCCGGTCTTGGGCGCGCTGTGGTGGCCCACCGGATCGCCCCAGTAAGCCGACAACAGGGGGTCCAGTGTGAACGAGATGCCCAGGCTCACCAGTACCGAGCAGGTCACCGTCAGGGCAAAGGGGCGAAACCACTCGCCCGAGACGCCGGGCATGAAGGCCACCGGAACAAACACCGCGATGATGGAAAAAGTGGTGGCCGCTACCGCCAGCCCGATTTCGGCCGTGCCCTCCAGCGAGGCGGTGCGCCGGTCCGAGCCGCGCTGCATGTGGCGCACGATGTTTTCCCGCACCACGATGGCATCGTCAATCAGCACCCCAATGGCCAGCGAGAGTCCCAGCAAGGTCATGAAGTTGAGCGTGAAGCCGCACAGCCACACCGCAATGAACGCCGCAATAACGGAGGTCGGCAAGCTCAGCGCCGTGATCAGCGTGGAGCGCCAGGAGTTCAGAAAGGCATAGACCACAAAGATGGTCAGTACTGCGCCCAGCATCAGGGAGTCGATCACGTTGTTCAGGCTGTTTTGCGCTTCCACACCGCCATCGCGGGTGATTTCGAGCTGGGTGCCAGGGTGCTCCTTGGCCAGCTCGGCATTGATGTCTTTCACCAGGTCACGTATGGCACTGGCGATGCTGACGGTGCTGGCGTCGCGCGAGCGCGTGACAAAAATACCCACGTTGGGCTTACCGCTGCGGATGCTGAAGGAGTCGATGTCGGCAAAGTTGTCGGCAATGCTGGCAACCTGTGCCAGGCGAACAATCTGGCCATCGAAGCGCTTGACCACAATGTTCTGAAATTCTTCCGGCGACTCGATGCGGCCGACCAGACGGATGCTTTCCTCGTCCAGCGTGCCACGCACCTTGCCGACCGGGGCGTTGCTGTTCTGTGCCCGCAGCGCGGCCACCACTTCGCCCACCGACACGTTGTATTCACGCAGCTTCTCCGCCCGCAACAGCACCGACAACTCGCGCTTCAGGGAGCCATTGATGTTGACCGTGGCCACGCCGGCGATGCCGCGCAGTTTGTCGGCCAGCACGTCCTCGGCCAGACGCGAAATCTCGGCGTGGCTCTGCTTGCTGGACGACAAGGCCAGGTTCATGATGGGCTGTGCCGCCGGGTCGAAGCGCCGCACGATCGGTTCGCGCATCTCGGTCGGCAGCTTGTAGCGCGCAGTGGAGATGACGGTGCGAACGTCATCAGCCGCCTCGATCATGTTCTTCTTGAAGGAAAACTGGATCCAGAAACTGGCATTGCCTTCGCTGCTGGTCGAGTAGACATCAGTGGCACCCGAGACACTTTGCAGCGATTTTTCCAGCCGATTGACGATCTCGCGTTCCACCGAATCCGGCGAAGCCCCCGGGTAGGCAATGAAGACCTGGATGCCCGGAATTTCCACGTCCGGGCTCTGGTTCACGCGCAGCTTGTTGAGCGCCAGCAAGCCCATCGCCATCAGGGCAATGATCAATACGATGGTCGGGATGGGCCGCTTGATACTGAAGTCAGACAAGAACATGGCTATGTCCCTTTGGCGGCAGAAGCAGCGGATGCGGCGGCGGCGGGCGGTTTGGCGCCGACCAGTTCAACGCTCTGGCCTTCCTTCAAGCTCGAACCCGGGCTGCGCAGGATCAGGTCACCATCGGCCAGCCCGCTGCGCACCTCGAAGTAGCCGGTGCGGGGGTCGCGCGCGCCGAGTGCCAGTTCGATCTGGTTCAACTTGTTGGCCTTGACGCGCCATACCGAGGCCTTGTCGCCGGCGCGCAGCACCACCGATTCCGGCAGTGTCAGGGCCTTCACGTTGCTGGCCTCTATCGTTCCTTCCGCATACAGGCCCGACACCCGAGGTCGCTTCGCATCGTCAATGCTGACCAGCACTTCCACCTGGCGCGTCACGTCATTGGCACTCGGATCGACACGCGTCACCTTGCCGCGAAATTCCTGGCCGGCGTAGCCGTTGACGCGAAAGCTGACGGCCTGGCCGACGCTGACCACACTGATTTTGTCGGCCGACACGCGTCCGGCAAAGCGCATGCTGGTGGGGTCAATGACCTTGAGCAGTTCCTTGCCGATGGACGCCGTGTCGCCGGCCGACGCTTTGCGGTCGCTCACCACGCCATCAAACGGAGCGCGGACAACGGTGCGTTCGAGTTGCTGACGAGCCAGCACGGCGCGCGCATTGGACGCCGATAACTCGCTTTGGGCAGCGTTGCGCCGCACTTCGGCATCGTCCAGCGCCTGCAGGGAGGTCATGCCGGAGGCGCGCAGCGTTTTGAGACGCTCCAGATTGCGTTCCGCCTGGTCCAGTGCCTGGGTGGCGTTGCGGGCATTGGCCTCGGCCGATTGCAGGTTGTCGCGGATCGAGGTTTGGTCCAGTCGCACCAGTACGTCACCCCGGCGCACATTGTCGCCATTCTCCTTGAGCACTTGCAGTACCACGGCAGATACCTCGGCCCGCAGGTCAGCCTTGCGTTCGGGTTGGATCGAGCCGGTCACGACCGGACCCGACAGCAGGGCATTGGCCTGGACGGCCAGGAGGTCTTCTGGCGCCACGACCAGTTTGACGGGCGCCGCAGTGGCGTCTTTCTTGTCACCTTTTCCCGGCAACTTGTCGCAAGCGGAAAGGCAGGCAAGCAACGTGACAGCAATCAACAGTAGGCGAGGCATAGAGAAATCTCCGAGGCAAATACCAGTGGCTTGAGGTTCGGCATGACTTGATATTCTTCGATTCATGCGCAAAGGGTCCGATTATGGCGTCAGCTCCAAGGCGGTCTGGGAGAGTGGCGTGTAGACATGGTGGGCATCCGATTTCTGATCGGATGCAATGTACCCAAGCCCGGCCGGCGGCGCACCCCTATTGCGACCAACCGCAGCCTCACGCGACGACAGGCTGATTTCAGGGCCTGAGCTGGCGCGGCAAACCGGCAATGTCTGCTTCAATCAATATCAGGCCTACGAGGCAGGTAGGCACGCCACGATTCCGCAAGGCGCCAAAGTTACGCCTTCGCCACCGGGCGGGCCTGGAACAAGCCAGTGCAGGCGACCCGCGTTTCATCCTGGGGTGGCAACTTGGCGCACACGGCATTGAGCTGTGCCGTCAACTTGCGCAACACCGGAGCGTGCTGACCCTTGCTGTTCCAGGCGCGCAGGCTGTTTCCCATTTTTTCCAGGCCGCGCCGGTTGCGCTCGTAAAAGGTTTCCGGTACGGCATCGAGTTCGGCCAGTACGCCAGACGCCGCTTTTTCGATGCGCTGGGCATCCTGCGGCGCCAGTTCAATCAGACGATTCACGTAACCTACACCCCACTGCAAACGTGTGGCCGATCCCTTGGCCCCATTCCAGGCCTGCTCGGTCCAGTCGAGTGACCCCAGCTTGTCGCCGCGCTCCCTGGCATTGGCGGCCAGCACCAGCATGTGATAGTAGGGCGACAACGCCTTCGGCAACTCGGCTTTCAGCAGGGCATCGGACTCGTCAAGCAGGCCCGCTTCGCTCAACAAATCAGCGGCATTGGGAATGACCGCCTGCCGTTCATAAGTGCTGGTGGCCGCCTTGTCGGCAGCCACCACCGCGGCGCGCACCTGGGTCAGCAAGCCGGCCTCCAGCGCGGTCTTATCCGTTTTTGACCGGCTCAGTTTGGCCAGCGCCACCTTGGTCGACACAGCGGACAGGCGATCCGAGGTGGACAAACTGGCATCTTGAGCGAACTTGTCCAGCATCGTGTTGAAGCTCGCCAGCAGGCTGCTGCGCTCACTGCTGCCCGGCTGACTCAAAGCGGGCACGATCTCGGAGCCGTAATTCACCAGCACATCGAAATTGCTGCGCAACAAGGCCGCGTCGGCCAGAATCTGCTGCACGCGCTCCAGCGCAGCGGGCTTGTCCGGCAGCGTCGCCTTGTCCTGCGCGGCAGCCACAATCGCTTTCAGGGCCAGGCGCGAGGCAGTCTCGCGCTGCGCTGGCGGACATAACTGTGCGAGCTTGTGCAAGGTCGCCGCGCGTTCCTTTTGCGCCACCAACTGCGCTTCATCCTGATCCCATGAATAGAAAGCCAGCAGGCGCCAGGCTTCGGGCGACAGCGTGGCCGCCGAGCCCGCCAGCGCCGCCGTCACAGACTCCTTGGCCGAACTGCTGCCCGCCAAACCCAGGCCCAGCACCTCCATGTACTGGCTGGCCTCCACCTCGCCCGGTAGACGCGTCAACTCGCTGCCATCGGGCTTGAACAGAATCATGGTCGGGTAGCCGCGCACCTTGAATCGGGCACCCAGTTTCTGTGCCCCCTGCGTGTCGCCGTCCAGATAAACCGGCACGAACAACTTGCTGCGTTCAATGAAATCCTGGCGCTTGAAGACGGTGGCCTTGATCTGGTTGCAGGGCGGACACCAGACCGCCCCCCAGTACAAGAACACCGGCTTGTTGGCGGCCTTGGCCTGGGCAAAGATGGCATCGATATTGGCGCCTTCAGGCTTGACCCAGGCCACCGTGGCCGGCACCGCTAGCGCAGTGGATGCAACCGGCTCCGGCGCTTTGGAGCAGGCCGCCAGGAGCAAGGTCAAGATAGCAGTCACAACAAACAATCGGTTCATGCTGAAGTCCTTAAGCGGCCGCCACCAGGCCACGCGGAATGGCGCCCAGCAAATGCTGGGTGTAAGGGTGCTGCGGTCGGGCATAGATTTCCTCGGAACTGCCGCGCTCGACAATCCGGCCCTCGTTCATCACCAGAATCTCGTCGGCCATGTATTTCACCACCGCCAGATCGTGGCTGATGAACATATAGGTCAGACCGAACTCCTCCTGCAAGTCCAGCAGCAGATTGAGCACCGTCGCCTGCACGCTGACATCGAGGGCGCTGACGCTTTCGTCGCAGACAATGATCTCTGGCTTCATGGTCAGGCAGCGCGCGATCGCGATGCGCTGGCGCTGGCCACCCGAAAATTCGTGTGGGTACTTGCCGAAATCGTCCCGGCCCAAACCGACTTTTTCAATCAAGGCCAGTGCCAGCCGCGCCCGCTCGTCGTCGTTCTGGCCAATGCCATGAATGCGCATCGGCTCGATCAGGATCTGCCCCACCGTAAAGCGCGGGTTCAGACTGGCGTAGGGGTTCTGGAAAATGATCTGGATGCGGCTGCGGTAAACCCGCATCTGGGCGGCGCTGAGCTGCGCCAGATCCACCCCCTCGAACATGATGCTGCCGGCCGTGGCGTCGGTCAGCCTTGTCAGCATCATGCCGATGGTGGTCTTGCCGGAGCCCGACTCTCCCACCACGCCCAGGGTGCGGCCCTTGTACAGGGAGAAATCAGCCTGCTTGACGGCACTGAACACACTGCGCTTGAAGAGTCCGGTCTTGAGCGCGTAGTCCTTGCCCAGGCCTTTGACTTCCACCAGGGGTGCGTCACTGATCGGTGCGCAATGGCGCTGCTCGGTGATGATGGGGTTGTGGTTCATGATGTCATCAATCACCGGCAGCCGGCGCGGGCGCGTATCGAGCCGTGGCCGGCAGGCCAGCAAGGCCTGGGTGTAGCTGTCCTGCGGTGCATTGAAGATGCGTGCCACATCACCGGCCTCGCGTACCTCGCCGTTGCGCATCACCACCACCTGGCTCGAAATTTCACCCACCAGGCCAAGGTCATGGCTGATGAACAGAATGCTCATCTTCTGGCGCTGTTGCAGCTTGGCCAGCAGATCCATGATCTGGCGCTGCACCGTCACGTCCAGCGCCGTGGTCGGCTCGTCCGCAATCAGCAGTTTCGGCTCGCAGGCAATGGCCATGGCAATCATGACGCGCTGCTGCTGCCCGCCAGAGAGTTCGAACGGATACGACTTGAGGCGTTCCCTGGGGTTGGGAATACCCACCTCGGTCATCAACTCCAGGGCCCGGTCCAGCGCCTGACGGGCACTCAGCCCGAGGTGAATGCGCAGCACTTCGGCAATCTGCTCACCGACGGTGAAAACCGGGTTGAGCGAGCTCATGGGCTCCTGGAACACCACCGAAATATCCTTGCCACGCAGGCGCCGCATGTCTTCGATCGGGGCACCCAACAAGTCACGTCCGTTGTAAAGAATCTTGCTTTGCGGCGACAGCATGGCATTCTCCGGCAGCAGGCGCACGATGCTCATGGCGCTGACGCTCTTGCCGCTGCCAGATTCGCCAACCAGCGCTACCGTGCTGTTGGCCGGAACGTCAAAACTGACGCCGCGCACCGCCTCGGTGATCTCGGTCTTGCTCAGGCGGAAGGAAACCCGCAGGTCTTGCACGCTAATCAATGGGTTCATATCTAGGTTTCCTTGATCAACGGAGCTTCGGGTCCAGCGCATCGCGCAAGGCATCGGTCAGCAGGGCGAAAGCGGTGACAAAAGTGGCCATGAAGGCGGTGGCCGCCGCCAATTGCCACCACTTGCCCTGCACCAGCTCGGTCTGTGCTTCCGACAGCATGGTGCCCCAGCTCACCATGTCCAGCGGCACGCCCAGCCCCAGGTAAGACAGGATGACCTCGGCCTTGATAAAACCCACCACGTGCAGGCTCAGTTGCACCAATATCACGTGGCTGATGTTGGGCAGGATGTGGGTGAACATGCGCGAGGCGTGCGAAGCACCAATTGCCTCGGCCGCCCGCACATACTCGCGCGCACGATGCTTCATGTACTCGGCGCGTACCAGTCGGTAAATGCCGGTCCACCCGACCAGACTCAGGATGATGACCACGGTCCAGACGCCACTGCCCAGCGTGCTCGCCAGCGGACCGGATTTGAGCACCGCCGCGAGCGCGAACACCAGCAGGATGTAGGGAATGGCGGTGAACACGTTGTAAACCCACTCCAGAAAATCACCCGCGCGCCCTCCGAAATAGCCGCCAATAGCGCCCAGAACGGTGCCGATCAGCGTAGCGAACAAGGCTGCCGTCAACCCCACCGTGATGGACACCTGCGCGCCTTTGATCACCTTGCTGAACACGTCGCGGCCCTGTTGGTCAGCGCCAAAGAGCAGCGTGTCGGCCTTCACCGTCACCGTGGTCTTGAACTGGGCGGCGCGCTCGTCCCATTCCTTGTAGCGGGTGGCAAGCGGGTCCACGTCGCTGATGTCCACATTCGGACCGACAACGGTCTCCACAATCGCATTTTGCGTACCGTCGGCAATCTTGCCCACGAAGTGCGGCGCGGCAAACGGGATGCCCACCTCCTTCTGCCAGTCCCTGGCCACCAGGCCCAGTTGCGCCAGCAGCACCAGCACAATGAAGCACAGGGTGATGTACAGGCTCACCATGCCGACACGGTCGTTCTTCAGGCGCAGCCAGGCCTGTTTCCAAACGCCTGGTGAACGGGGCAGAGTTTGCAGCAGTGGGGTGCTCATTTCGGTACTCATTTCAGCGTCACCCTTGGATCAACAAACTTGTACAAGACATCGGTAATCAGGTTGATCAACATCGTCAGCGCCGACAGGTAAACCGTGGCAGCCTGAATCACGGGGTAGTCACTGCGGTTGACGGCAACCAGAATCTCCCGGCCCAAACCGGGAATCGAGAAAAATACTTCAATCAAGAATGAGCCGATGAAAACACCCGGCAAACCAGTGGCCACATTGGTCAGGATGGGGATCATGGCGTTGCGCAACACGTGTTTGAGGAGGATGGTGTTTTCCGTGACGCCTTTGGCACGGGCGGTGCGAACATAGTCCTGGCCGATTTCGTCCAGAAAAAAGCTGCGGTACAGGCGTGTTTCTGGCGCCAGACTGACCAGCACTGCCAGAAACACCGGCAGCGGCGCATAGGTGGTGAGGTTTGTCCAAACGCTGTTGCTCCAGCCTTGTACCGGGAACCAGCCGAGAACAAACCCAAACAAATACTGGCCGACGATGATGTAAACCAGAAAACTCACCGATAGCGCGACGGTGGTGACGATCATGATGACCCGGTCCGTCAGACTGCCGCGCACATAAGCCACTGCCAGACCGGCGCCTATGGCCAGCACCACTCCAAACAGCAGGATCGGGATCATGATGGTCAGCGTGGCCGGCAGGCGCGTGGCGAAAATGTCGGAGATGGCCTCGTTGGTGGTCCAGCTCTTACCCCAGTTGAAGGTAAAGACCTGTTGCACAAAAACCCAGAGTTGTTCCCACACCGACTTGTCCAGCCCCAATTGCGCTCGCAAGGACGCTATGCGTTCGGGCGAAGCCTTCAAACCGGCCATGATCTCGACCGGATCGCCGCCAAACAGCTTGAAAAGGAAGAAGATCAGCAGAATCACCCCCAACAGTGTGGGGATCATTTGCCAGATGCGTCGCAGGATGTAGGAAAACATATTTTTGTCCGCTTGGGGGAAACGCCCATGGATTTACTATCCGGGGCGATTATGCTTGCACCCGTTCGGATCGGTATTGGTGTTTCCTACTATGAAAATTGATTTATTACGCTTTCTTTGCTGTGCCTGCGTACTTCTGACCGGCGTAGACAGCGTCCTGGCGCAGAACAAGCCGCCTGAAAAAGTACTGCGTTATGCGTTTGAAATTGCCGAAACGGGATTCGATCCGGCGCAGATTTCCGACTACTACTCGCGCACCGCCACCGAGAACATGTTTGACGCGCTGTACCGTTATGACTACTTGGCGCGGCCCGCCAAGGTGGTGCCCAACGTGGCAGACGGCATGCCGGTCATCAGCGACGATTTCAAGACCTTCACGGTCAAGGTCAAGCCTGGCATCTATTTTGCCGACGACCCGGCCTTTGGCGGCAAGAAGCGCGAGCTGACGGCGCTGGATTTTGTTTACAGCTTCAAACGGATCTTTGACCCCAAGACCAAGAGCCAGAGCTATTCCGATCTGGAGCAAATCAATTTGCTGGGCATGGATGACTTGCGCCGCGCCGCTGAGAAACCCGGTGCTGCCTTCAACTACGACAGCGAAGTGGAAGGCCTGCGCGCGCTGGACCGCTACACCATCCAGTTCAGGATGAAGGAGCCGCAACCGCGCTTCGTTTATCTGCTGTCGGAGTCCAGCATCCTGGGTGCCGTGGCGCGCGAGGTGGCGGAAAAGTACGGCGACAAGATCATGGAGCACCCGGTGGGCACCGGACCCTTCAAGCTGGACCAGTGGACGCGTTCCTCCAAAATCACGTTCGTGCGAAACCCCAACTTCCGCGAGGAGTTCTACGAGGCCGACCCTCCCGCCGACGACCCGTTGTCGCAGGAAATCTACCGCCAGATGAAGGGCAAGCGCATCCCGATTGTGGACAAGGTGGAGATTTCGATCATCGATGAAGTACAGCCGCGCTGGCTCTCGTTCCTGGGCAATGAGCATGACTTTCTGATGTACCTGCCCGCCCAATTTGCCAACCAGGCGATCCCCAACAACAAGCTGGCCCCCAATCTGGTCAAGAAAGGTATACGCATCGAACGCTATGCGGCACCCGAATTGACCTTCTCCTACTTCAACATGGAAAACCCCACGGTAGGGGGCAACGCAGTCGACAAGGTGGCACTGCGCCGTGCCATTGCGCTGGCCTACAACACGGAAGAGGAAATTCGCCTGCCCCGGCGCAACCAGGCCATACCGGCCCAAGGCGTCATTCCGCCCAACACCTGGGGCTACGATCCCAAGTTCAAATCCGAGATGAGCGACTACAACCCGGCCCGCGCCAAAGCACTGTTGGACATGTTCGGTTATGTGGACAAGGACGGCGACGGCTGGCGCGACATGCCCGACGGCAAACCGCTGATACTGGAATATGCAACCTCACCCTCTGCAGCAGATCGCGAACTCAACGAAGTGTGGAAGAAGAGCATGACGGCGGTGGGCATCCAAATCGTGTTCAAAACCGCCAAGTGGCCCGAGAACCTGAAGGCCGCGCGCGCCGGCAAGTTGATGATGTGGGGATTGGGCAACTCGGCCTCATCGCCTGATGGCGGCAGCTTTTTGGACTTTGGGTACAGCCCGCAAAAGTTCGAAGGCAATCTGGCGGCTTTCCAGAACGACGAATACGACAAACTCTACCGCCAGCAGGTGGTCATGCCCGATGGCCCGGAGCGTCTGGCCCTCATGCGGCAGATGGTCAAGATTCTGGTGGCCTATATGCCCTACAAGTTCAACACCCACCGCATCCGCACCGACATGATCCAGCCTTGGCTGCTGGGTTACCGGCGTCATCCGACATCGCGGGCATTTTGGCGCTACGTGGACATTGACACCAGCAAGCTGCCCAAGTGATGCGGCCAGGCCGGCACGCGATAATCAGGAAAAACAGGAACCCAACCATGAACCCAGTTTTGCAGCAATCCGTCGTTGCGCTGACGCTTGCCACCGCCTTGATCGTCACCAGCCAGGCGGCGACCATCCCCAAGGGTGTGCCATTGCACGCCACCCAGACTTTGATCCGCAACAACGGCTCCGAGCCCGAATCGCTGGACCCGGCGATCGCCGAGTCGGTCGGTGCCAACAACCTGACGCGCGATCTGTTCGAAGGCCTGACGGCCAATGACGAAGCCGGCAAAACCGTGCCCGGCGTGGCCGAGAGCTGGAAGCAGACCGACAACACCACCTGGGTCTTCAAGCTACGCAAGAACGCCAAATGGTCCAATGGCGACCCGGTCACGGCAGACGATTTCGTGTTCGGCATCCGTCGCTTTGTCGACCCCAAGACGGCGTCCACCTACGCCGCCACCTTCGGTCATTTCCTGCTCAACGGTGCCGAGATTGTCAAGGGCAGCAAGCCGCCGACCGACATCGGCGTGAAAGCCATCGACAAGAATACGCTGGAAGTCAAGACCGCCTTCCCGGTCACCTTTCTGCCAGAGTTGATGAGCAACAACAACCTGGGTCCGGTGCACAAAGCCTCGATCGAAAAATATGGCAAGGACTGGACCAAGCCCGGCAAGCTGGTGAGCAACGGCGCCTACGTGCTCAAGGATTGGCAGGTCAACAACCGTGTGGTGATCGAGAAAAACCCGCAGTACTGGGATGCCACCAACGTGCAACTGACCCGGGTCACCTACCTCCCGATCGAGGATGGCAATGCCGACGTCAAGCTGTACGAGTCGGGTGAGAACGAGTGGGTCTACCAATTGCCCCCTGGCACCTATGAGAAGTACAAGGTCCAGTACCCCAAGGAAATTCGCAATGCACCCATGATTGGTTTGCGTTATTACTCCTACCAGACCCAGGATCCGGCGTTCAAGGATGTGCGCGTGCGCAAGGCCTTGTCGATGGTGATTGACCGCGACATCCTGTCGCAGCGCGTGACGGCCGATGGTCAAGCCCCGGCCTACAGCGTGATGGTCAAGGGCACCCGCGGCGCCGACGTGACGCCTTATGAATGGGCCAGCTGGCCGATGGCCAAACGTGTCGCGGAGGCCAAGAGCCTGCTGCAGCAAGCCGGCGTCAAGCCGGGATCGAAGTTTGTGTTCTCCTACAACACCAGCGAATACCACAAGAAAATGGCGGTCTTTGCGGCCTCGGAATGGAAATCCAAGCTGGGTCTGGATATCGAGACCGAAAGCATGGAGTTCAAGGTGCTGCTGAAAAAGCGCCATGACGGCACCTTCCAGATGGCGCGCAACGGCTGGCTGGCCGACTACAACGATGCCAGTACCTTCCTGGCCCTGATCGAATGCGATTCGGACCAGAACAACAACTTCAACTGCAACCGCCAGGCGCAGCAGTTGATCAGCCAGGGCTCGCAAAGCACGGACCCGGCCAAGCGCCAGGCACTGCTGACGCAGGCCTCCAAAATGATCATGGAAGACTACCCCATCATTCCGCTGCTGCAATACTCGCTACCGCGCCTGGTCAAAGCCTATGTCGGCGGCTATTCTCTCGAAAACGCGCAAGACCGCTTCCGCTCCAAAGACCTGTACATCATCAAGCACTGAGTCCTGAGCGATGTGGTCTTACACCCTGCGCCGGGTTCTGGCGGCGATTCCGACCATGTTGGTGGTCATTACCGTTTGCTATCTTCTGCTGCATGCCACACCGGGTGGACCGTTTGACAGCGAACGCAAGGTATCGGCCGCCGTGCTGGCCAACCTGCAGGCCAAATACCACCTGGACCTGCCCATGTGGCAGCAATACCTGCTGTACCTGAAGAGCTTGCTGCATGGCGATCTGGGCGCCTCGTTTCGCTACGCCGACTGGTCCGTCAACGATCTGGTGGCCAGCGCGCTGCCGGTGTCGGCGACCATCGGCGGCGGCTCCCTGCTGCTGTCGGTGTTCATCGGCGTGGCCCTGGGCATTGTCGCGGCCTTGCGGCAGAACAGCGTGGCGGACCATCTGGTGATGCTGATCGGCAACGTCGGCAGCGCGGTGCCCAGCTTTGTGCTGGGGCCGGTGCTGATCATCGTGTTTGCAATTTTGTTCAAATGGTTGCCGGCCGGCGGCTGGAATGATTTCGAGCCGCGCTACATGGTGCTGCCGATGGCGCTGCTGACCTTCATCAATGTCTCGACCATCGGGCGTGTCATGCGCGGCAGCCTGATCGAGGTGATGCACAGCAACTTCATCCGCACCGCGCGCGCCAAGGGCTTGCCGACGCGGGTCGTGGTGCTGCGCCACGCCCTCAAACCGGCGCTGCTGCCGGTGGTGTCCTTGCTGGGGCCACTGGCCATCTCTTCCATTACCTCCGCCCTGGTCACAGAAACCGTATTCTCCCTGCCCGGCCTGGGCAAGCTGATCGTCAATGGCGCCGGCAACCGGGACTACACCCTGGTGCTGGGCCTGGTGGTGCTGATCACGGTGCTGACCGTCGCCCTGAATCTGCTGGTCGATCTGGCCTACGCCTGGCTGGACCCGAAGATTCGCTATTGAACGCCGCCGATGCTCAAGCCCGAAGAAATCGAACAATTGGTGGCCGGCCGCAGCCTGTGGAGCGATGCGCGCCGACGCTTTCTGCGCAACCGGGCCGCCGTCGTCAGCCTGTGCCTGCTGACGCTGATTGCGCTGGCCTGCGTGGTCGGTCCCTGGCTCTTGCCGCACGCCTTCGACAGCGCCGATTGGGACGCCATGAGCCTGGGGCCGACGCTGAAAAACTCCCATTTCTGGGGCACCGATGAAGCCGGGCGCGACCTGCTGGTGCGTTGCCTGATTGGCGGGCGCATCTCGCTCACGGTCGGACTGCTGGCCACACTGGCGTCGGTGTCGCTGGGCATTGTGTGGGGCGCCACGGCCGGCTTTCTGGGTGGCAAGGTCGACGCCTTGATGATGCGCATCGTCGACATGATGTACGCCATCCCCTATCTGCTGATCGCCATCCTGCTGGTGACCATCCTGGGGCGCGAGTTCTATCTGGTGGTGCTGACCATCACGGTGTTTTCCTGGATGGACATGGCGCGCGTGGTGCGCGGCCAGACGCTGTCGCTGCGCTCCATGGAATACGTGGAAGCGGCGCGCGCCATGGGGGTCTCGACCCGGCGCATCATCTTTGCCCACATCGTGCCCAACCTGCTGGGCGTCGTCGTCATCTACACCACGGTGACGGTGCCCGGCGTCATCCTGACCGAATCGGTGCTGTCGTTCCTGGGGCTTGGCATCCAGGAGCCCATGACCAGTTGGGGCGTATTGATCGAGGACGGAGCCAAGGTGATGGAAGTCTCGCCCTGGATTTTGCTGTTCCCGGCCGGCCTGCTGTCGACCACCTTGTACTGTTTCAACTTCATTGGCGACGGCATGCGTGATGCGCTCGATCCGAAAGAACGGTAACCGACATGCCTCTGATAGAAGTCAACAACCTGAACGTCCAATTTGAAACACCCGATGGCCAGGTGACCGCTGTCAACGGCATCAGCTTTGCACTGGACAAGGGGCAAACCCTGGGCATCGTCGGCGAAAGCGGTTCCGGCAAAAGCCAGGCCGTGCTGGCCATGATGGGCTTGCTGGCGATCAACGGTCGCGCCAGCGGCCAGGCCTTGTTCGACGGGCAGGACTTGCTGAGCCTGCCGGCCAACGCCTTGAACAAAATCCGGGGCAACCGGGTGGCGATGATTTTTCAGGACCCGATGACATCGCTCAACCCCTACCTGACGGTGGAGCGCCAGATGACCGAGGTGCTGGAGTTCCACAAGGGCATGACGCGCAGCCAGGCGCGAGCGCGCTCGGTGCAGGCGCTGGACGCGGTCAAGATACCCGAGGCGGCGCGGCGCATCGGCATGTACCCGCATGAGTTCTCCGGCGGCATGCGCCAGCGCGTGATGATCGCCATGGCCTTGCTGTGCGAGCCGGACGTGCTGATTGCCGATGAGCCGACCACCGCGCTGGATGTCACGGTGCAAGCGCAGATCATCGCCTTGCTGCGCGATCTGCAACGCGACCATGGCACCGCCATCGTCATGATCACGCACGACCTGGGCGTCGTCGCCGGTCTGTGTGACCAGGTGATGGTGCTTTACGGCGGGCGGGTCATGGAGCAAGGCAGTGCCGAGTCCATTTTTTACCAGCCGACCCATCCTTACACGGTGGGCCTGCTGGGTGCGATACCGCGCTTGGAACAGGGCGGCGGCGCTCTGGTGGCAATACCCGGTGCGCCGCCCAACATGGCGCGCCTGCCCAGCGGCTGCCCGTTCTGTGAGCGTTGCACGCTGTCGGAGGCGCGTTGCCTGAACACCCGGCCGGCTTTGTCGCCCGTCAGCGACCGACCGGATGTTCTGCGAGCCTGCCACAAAAGTGTGGCCGAAGTCACGCAGCACGCCAGGGAGTTGAGCCTGTGAACACGTCAGCTGCCCTGTTGTCGGTGCGTGCTCTGCAAGTGCATTTCGAATTGGCGGCCGATTCACCCTGGCCCTGGGCCGCGCCGCGCCTGCTGAAAGCGGTGGACGGCGTGTCGTTCGATATTTTTCCGGGCCAAACCCTGGGCATCGTCGGCGAGTCGGGTTGCGGCAAATCGACCCTGGCGCGCGCCATGCTGAACTTGATTCCGGCCACCGCCGGCTCCATTGTCTGGCAGGGGCAGGAGATGCGCGGCGCCAGCACGGAGGTCTGGCACACGCTGCGAAAAAGCGTGCAAATGATTTTTCAGGACCCGCTGGCATCGCTGAACCCGCGCATGACGGTGGGCCAAATCATTGCCGAACCCTTGCGTACCCATTTCCCCCGCATGGCCAACGAGGAGGTCATGCAAAAAGTGCGCGCCATGATGGCCAAAGTAGGCTTGACCGAGCAGCAGATCAACCGCTACCCGCACGAATTTTCCGGTGGTCAATGCCAGCGCATCGGCATTGCCAGGGCTTTGGTGCTGGAGCCCAAGCTGGTGATTTGCGATGAACCGGTGTCGGCACTGGATGTCTCGATCCAGGCCCAGATCATCAACCTGCTGATGGAACTGCAAGCGCAGATGGGTCTGGCGCTGGTCTTCATTGCGCACGATCTGGCGGTGGTGCGCCACATCAGCCAGCGCGTCATGGTGATGTACCTGGGCCACACCATGGAACTCGCCGGCAAGCAGGCCATTTACCAGCGCCCCAGTCACCCCTACACCCAGGCCTTGCTCAGCGCCATTCCGCTGCCGGACCCGAAACTGGAACGGCACAAGACGCTGCAATTGCTGCAAGGCGACCTGCCGTCACCCATCAACCCGCCGTCGGGCTGCATCTTCCGCACCCGCTGTCCCAAGGCGATCGCCAATTGCGCCGTGCAAATACCGGTGCTGCGGGCTCTGAACGCCGACACCGAGGTGGCCTGCGACCTGGTCTGAGGTCAGCGACGGACAGCGCCCCGCCTGGCGCTATTTTTTTCGCAAAGCCTGCTCAACACCCCGGTTCGCCAGCACATCGGCACGCTCGTTGCCGGGATCGCCGTCGTGACCGCGGACCCAGCGCCAGTCGATCTTGTGCCCCGCCGTGTTGACCAAGGCGTCCAGGCGCTGCCACAGATCGACATTTTTCACCGGTTGCTTGGCGGCGGTCTTCCAGCCCCTGGCCTTCCAGCCGGCCAGCCACTCGGTCATGCCCTTGAGCACATACTGGCTGTCCACATGCAAGGTCACGTGGCAGGGCCGTTTCAGGGCCGACAAGGCTTCGATCACGGCCATCATCTCCATCCGGTTGTTGGTGGTGCCCAACTCCCCGCCAAACAACTCTTTTTGTGCCTCCCTGGACTTCAGCAGCACACCCCAGCCACCGGGCCCCGGGTTGCCCTTGCAGGCACCATCGGTGTAAATTTCTATCGCGTTCAATCGGAAATCCTCTTTATCAATTCATTGCGGCCCGAGGCCTCTTTCAAGCTGCTGCTGTTGGCGACCGAAACCGGCGCCGAAGCCAGCGTTCTGGACGCTTTCCAGGCCGGGCCTAGCAGCGTCATGCCGCGCACGCGCTTGACCGCCACCAGGAAATACACGGCCCCCAATATCGGCCACCAGCGATCCCCGGCCCAGTCCATCCAGTCAAAATGGTGCAGCCATTTTTCGTTCGACAAGGCTGGTTTATAACAGCCAAAACGCCCCTGTTCGACCTCAAAACCCAGCAGACGAAGCCAGTCGCGCAAGCGCCAGTAGCCGATGAACTCCTCTTGCGGCAAAAATGATTTGCCGAAACCCAGCCGCCGGTACAGGTGAGCGCGCCGCTGCCGGAAAGCCCACAACGAAACCGGGTTCAAACCACAGATCACGACCCGTCCTTCGGGCACCAGAACGCGCTCCACCTCGCGCAGCGTGGTATGCGGGTCGCTGGACAGTTCCAGCGAATGAGGTAACAGCACCAGATCCAGACTGCCGGCCGGAAACGGCAGTGCCGAAAAATCGGTCACGATATGGGCCCCCGGCGCCGGCAGCGGAGTCGCCAGCCAGCGGTGCGGCATGCGGTTGGCCGCCAACCCGTCAAGCTCCGGCAAACCCAGTTGCAAGGCATGAAAACCAAAAATATTGGCCACCGCCAGGTCCAGTTGGGCACGCTCCCAGGCCAGCAGATAGCGTCCGGGCGGCGTCGCAAACCAGTCATGCAAACCTATAATTTGATCGTTCATGAAGTTAATTCCACTACCCGCCTTCACCGACAACTACATCTGGCTGTTGCACGACGGCCAGCAAGCCTTGGTGGTCGATCCCGGTGATGCGCAAACCGTGCTTGCCGCGCTACAGCGTTGCAAGGTGCAACTCGGGACCATTCTAGTCACGCACCATCACCCGGACCACACCGGCGGCGTCGCTGCCCTGCGCCAAGCCACCGGAGCCCAGGTCTTTGGCCCGGCGCGCGAAGTCATGCCGGAGCCGCTGACCCGGGTTGGCGAGGCTGATCGCCTGCGGTTTCTCGGCCTGGACTTCAAGGTCATGGAGGTTCCGGGCCACACCGCCGGCCATATCGCCTATTACTGCGCGGAGATGGACGGCGCACCACTGCTTTTTTGTGGCGACACGCTCTTCAGCGGCGGCTGCGGCCGCCTGTTCGAGGGCAGCCCGGCCCAGATGCTGGCATCGCTAGACCGGCTGTCCGCCCTGCCCGACAGCACCCGTGTATGCTGCGCCCATGAATACACCATGAGCAACCTGAAATTTGCCGCCGCGATCGAACCCGACAATTTGTTGCTGGCCCGCTATACCGCCAGCGCCCGGCAGTTGCGTTCAGAGCAGCAGCCCACCCTGCCCTCCACCCTTTTGCTGGAACGCCAGATCAACCCTTTTTTGCGTACCCGCCAAGCTGCCGTGATCCAGGCAGCGCAGGGTTTTGACGCAACAGCCAACGATGAGGTCGGCATCTTTGCCGCGCTTCGTCAATGGAAAAACCAATTCCAATGAAAATTTTCACCCTTGTCTGCCTCGGCAGCCTGATCTGGCTGACCGGCTGTGCCAGCACCGGCCTGAACAATGCGTCGGACCCGAACGCAGGCAGCGCTGCACCAACCGTCAGCAGTGCCGGCAGCGACCCGCTGGCCGCGGCTCGCCCATCGCTCCATCCCGGCGGCGAACTGCTGCCGATCACGGCAACGCCGGCCACCTCGCAGGTGGTGGCACAGCTGTTGCCACCGGCCGATTTGTGGGAGCGCATCCGGCGCGGCTACGGCATGCCGGATCTGGAAAACAACCTGGTGCATGACCGCGAGTTGTGGTACAGCAGCCGACCCGACTACATCCTGCGCATGACCGAGCGTTCGCGCAAATACCTGTTCCACATTGTCGAGGAACTGGAGCGGCGCAACATGCCCAGCGAACTGGCCTTGCTGCCTTTTATCGAGAGCGCCTTCAATCCGCAAGCGGTCTCCAGCGCCAAGGCAGCCGGCATGTGGCAATTCATGCCAGCCACCGGCAAAACCTTTGAACTGAAACAAAACGCTTTTCGCGATGACCGACGTGACGTGCTGGCCTCGACCCGCGCGGCACTCGACTACCTGCAAAAACTCTACACCATGTTTGGCGACTGGCAGTTGGCGCTGGCCGCCTACAACTGGGGTGAAGGCAGCGTCAGCCGCGCCATCGCCAAAAACCAGCGCGCCGGCCTCGGCACCGCCTACACCGACCTCAACATGCCGATGGAAACCCGTTTTTACGTGCCCAAGCTGCAGGCCATGAAAAACATTGTGAGCCACCCGCAAGCCTTCAATTCAAGCCTGCCGCATATTGAGAACCACCCGTTCTTCCAGACCGTCGACATCAAGCGCGATATCGACGTCGCCCTGGCCGCCAAACTGGCCGAGGTTTCACTGGAAGACTTCAAGGCCTTGAACCCCTCCGCCAGCCGTCCGGTCATCCTGGCCGCGGGCACGCCGCAAATCCTGCTGCCATGGGACAACGCGGTCATTTTTCAAAGCAACCTGGAGGCCTACGGCGGCGGTCGCCTGGCCAGTTGGACGGTCTGGCTGGCGCCCAGCACCATGAAACCGGCCGACGCCGCCAAACGGGTAGGCATGACCGAGCAGGCGCTGCGCAGCGTCAACAACATCCCGCCCCGGGTTGTCATCAAGGCCGGCTCCAGCCTGCTGGTGCCGCGTTCCACCCATCTTGAAACCGATGTCGCCGTGCACCTGGCCGACAACGGCCAACTGTCACTGGCGGCGCTGGCGCCGGTCAAGCGGGCAAGCCGCAAGGCCGGCAAGCCGGTGCTGCATGGCAAGGCGAAGAGCCAGGGCAAACCGGGCACCCAGCTGGCGCGAAACAAGCCGGCCAAAGCGACCCATATTGCCAAACGCTAGCGCGCCCCAATGGGCCGGGCGTCAGGCCAGGAAACGTATTTTTGCCTTCTTCGCAAACTCGTTGCTGTAGGTTCTGGAGAGTTCGATCTTATCGGCCCGGATACTTGGATCGAAGCCGGCAAGCGCCTTCAAGGCAGTGCGCGGACCATCATCGGGGATCATGCCGTCCGGAGAGATGGACTCGCGCACCTTGTTGAACGCCGCCAGGTACAGCGCCCGGTCGCCCATCAGATAGGTTTCCGGAACGGTTCTGATGATGTCGCCGGGGCCGGCGGTCTGCAGCCACTTCAGGCTGTGCACCATGGCGTTGGTCAAGGCTTGCACGGTGTTGGGATTTTTCTTTACAAAGTCGACCGCGCCGTACAGGCAGGCGCCCGGCATCGCGCCACCAAACACCTCCAGCGTCCCTTTCAGCGTGCGGGTATCGGCAACGATGCGCAGCTCGCCTCTTTGCTCCAGCATGGTCATCACCGGATCGGCATTGCAGACGGCGTCAATCTGACCAGAACGCAGGGCCGTCAAGGTCCCGGCAACCGTGCCAAAGCCTATGAAGCTCACATCGTCCGCCTTCAGGCCGGCACGCGACAGGATCAAATTGGCCACCATATGGCCAACCGAGCCGGTGGCCGAAATGCCGATCTTCTTGCCCCTCAGATCAGCGGTCGAGCGGTAACGGGGTAGCGCCTTGACAGCAATCCCCAGGGCGATCGCTGGCGCCCGCCCCTGCAGCACGATGGACTGGAATTTCTGCCCCTTGGACTGCAGCCGGATGGTGTGCTCATAGCTGCCGGAAAACAAATCCGCCGCAGCACCGGCCGCCGCTGGCGCCATGCGCGAAGCGATCGGAAACTCAGCGATTTCGACCTCCAGACCTTCCGTCTTGAAATAGCCCAGCTGCTCGGCAATGGTCAGCGGCAAATTGCAAAAGTCCCCTTTCGCCCCGACGCTGATGGCAATTCTGGTTTTCTCCAGGCGCGGTTGCGCCCGCAGCGCCGGCACCGCCGCGGCGCCAGCCAGCAATGCCAGCGCAGACGAAAACGTACGCCGCTTCAGCCCTCTATTGGCCATTTACATCCCTTGTCGAAAATTTCATTGAATCGGCATGGAGCATAGCCAGCTACGCCCGATCCCGCATCGGGAACATCCCGTGAGTGTTTCTACCTAGCCGGGATCGACGCTAGCGCCGATCCACCAGGGCATGCGCGATAGTGCCCAAATCAACGTACTCCAGCTCGCTGCCAACCGGCACGCCACGCGCCAGACGGGTCAGGCGCAGCCCGCGCGTCTTCAGGCCTTCACTGATCACATGGGCCGTGGCCTCGCCTTCGGCCGTGAAGTTGGTGGCCAGAATCACTTCCTGCACCAGGCCGTCGCTGGCCCGCTCGAACAGCCCTCGCAGACCGATCTCCTTGGGGCCGATACCGTCGAGCGGACTGAGTTTACCCATCAACACGAAGTACAGGCCGCGGTACGCCCCGGTGCGCTCCACGGCGGACTGATCGGCCGGCGTCTCCACCACGCACAGCTTGCTGGCGTCGCGCTGCGGGTCCAGGCAGGTGCCGCAAATGTCGGCCTGCGTGAAGGTATGGCAACGCTGGCAGTGGCGCACGCTGTCGGCCGCAACTTGCAGCGCCTGCGCCAGCGCCTGCGCGCCGGCCCGGTCATGTTGCAGCAAGTGAAACGCCATCCGCGAAGCCGACTTCACGCCCACCCCCGGCAAGCGGCGCAGCGCCTGGATCAAGACGTCAAGTGAGTTGGCATTGGACATGTTTACCAACCGTACTACAGGGCGTCGCGAGCGGCTGTCAAGCTAGGCGGACGGAGCACAGCAACCGGAACGTACTCCCTGTACGTGAGGATTGCGAGCACCGCCCAACGACGCTTCACAGGCGCGCAGTAGCCCATCATCAGAAGGGAAATTTCATTCCACCCGGCAAACCCGGCATGCCAGCCGTGATCTTGCCCATTTTCTCGGCCGAAGTCTCCTCCGCCTTGCGCACGGCGGCGTTGAAAGCGGCGGCCACCAGGTCTTCCAGCATGTCTTTGTCCTCGGCCAGCAAGCTGGGGTCTATGCTGACGCGTTTCACGTCATGTTTGCAGGTCATGGTGACCTTGACCAGGCCGGCGCCGGACTCGCCGCTGACTTCGACCTGACCCAGCTCATCCTGCGCTTTTTTCATGTTGTCCTGCATGGCCTGGGCCTGCTTCATGAGACCCGCAAGTTGTCCTTTATTGAACATCGATATTCCTTGGTTTAGGTTGGAAAGAAATTCTTGTCATGGCTGAATTCGTCATTGCAAGCGTGGCGCGGCAATTCAGGCTAGTTGGCCATGTCAAGGTGAAAAATCAGCCGGGCTTGATGCTGCCGGGCACGATTTTCGCCCCAAAATCGCGCATCATCCCCTGCACAAACGAATTGTCAAAAACGATTTTCTCAGCCGCCAGTTGGCGCTCTGCGGCCAACGCCATGTTGCGCCGCGCCGGACTGTCGGTGACACGCCCCACTTCCACCACCAGACGCACGGCGTGACCTTCCGCCTGCAAGGCGCTCACCAGGCGGTCGCGGCTGCCGGGCTGGTTGAGCGACTCGCGCTCCACCCGGAGCAGCCACTGATCGGTATCGCGTGCCACCAACTGCGATTGCAGTGCCAGCTCGCGCACCAGGGCGGTAATGGCTTCGCTGGCGATCAATTGCTGCACCGTGGCGTGCCAGAAATCGCCCTCCTCGGTCGGTTGCAGTTGGGCCGTGCCGGACTGGCTGGCCACCGTCTCGGTACGCGAATCGGCCTGCACCCGCAGCGGAATGGCCAGCACCGCTTCCTGCGCCCGGTCGTTGATCGCCAACGGCTTGTTTTGTTCGCTCACCAAAGGCTGGCCGGCGGCGACCAACGGGCTGACCACGTGCAACTGCTGGCCCAGCGGTGTCGGCGCCGCTGGCAAGGGTGTTGGCGTTGGTGTTGGTCGAACGGGAGCCGGCGTCGGAGCCGGAACGGGCGCGGGCCGCGCTGTCCTCGTCTCAGCTACCCGTGGCGCCTCGGGCAATGGATTTTTCAGAGTTTTTTTTTCAGCCCCGGGCGGCTCGCCGGCGCCTGGCTTGAAGGCCAGCAAACGCAGCAATACCATGGTCAGCGCCGCATACTCGTCCGGCGCCAGACCCAGCTCGGCGCGCCCGTGCAGGCAGATGCTGTAGAGCAACTGCGTCTCATCGGCCGGCATCAGCGCCGCCAGGCGCAGCAGGTCGGCCTCTTCCGGGTCGCTTTCATCGGCCTGCGCGGCCATGCCAGGAACCGCCTGCAGCACCGCCATGCGCTGCAACTGGGCGCCCATTTCCTCCAAAGTGGAGGCAGCACTCAGGCCGTTCAGGCGCAGCGCCTCGGAGGTCTCGACCACCGTTTTTCCGTCACCCCGGGCCAGGGCTTCGAGCAAGCGCAGCACATACGAGCGGTCCACACTGCCCAGCATCTGGCGCACCGTGGCCTCGCTCAACTCTCCGGCGCCGAAAGCGATCGCCTGATCGGTCAAGCTCAAGGCATCGCGCATGGAGCCGCGCGCGGCGCGGGCCAGCAGTCGCAACGACGCCACATCGGCCGACACGTTCTCCTGCTGCAAGACCTTTTGCAGATGCTCGCGAATGGTCTCGGGCGCCATCGGCCGCAGATTGAACTGCAGACAGCGCGACAGCACCGTGACCGGCACTTTTTGCGGATCGGTGGTGGCCAGCACAAATTTCAAATACGCGGGCGGTTCCTCCAGCGTCTTCAGCATGGCGTTGAAGGCGTGGCCGGTGAGCATGTGCACCTCGTCGATCATGAAGACCTTGAAGCGTCCCTGCACCGGCTTGTAGACCGCCTGCTCCAGCAGCGCCTGCACCTCGTCGACACCCCGATTGGAGGCGGCATCGAGCTCCGTGTAGTCGACAAAGCGACCGGCATCGATGTCGCTACAAGCCTGGCAGACGCCGCACGGCGTGGCCGTGATGGAACCCTGCCCGTCCGGCCCCTGGCAATTGAGCGACTTGGCCAGAATGCGCGACACCGTGGTCTTGCCGACGCCACGGGTGCCGGTGAACAGATAGGCGTGGTGCAGCCGCTGTGTGCCCAGTGCGTTGGAGAGCGCCCGCACCACATGCTCCTGCCCCACCATTTCGGTGAAATTGCGGGGGCGGTACTTGCGGGCGAGCACGAGATAGGACATGGCTGCGATTCTACGGGGTGCAGCACTCGCGCCAGCGACGGGACTGGAGTGCATTGCGCCGCTCGTGTCCTCCGCCCTGCGGGCTCCCCCTTTACCTCGCTTTGCAATACACCCCAGCCCCGTCGCTGGACGGGCTTGTGTTTCGCCACTTGCGCGCACACGCCACTCCCAGATCAGCTTGGCTGGGTGTTCTGCGCAGGTAAAGGAGGAGCCCGCAGGGCGGGGGACACGGAGCAGAGCGCCCTGCCAAGCTGATCCGCACAGCCTGCGGCGGGACTGGTGTTTCGCCACTTGCGCGCACACACCACTCCCAGATCAGCTTGGCTGGGTGATCTGCGCAGGTAAAGGAGGAGCCCACAGGGCGGGGGACACGGAGCAGAGCGCCCTGCCAAACTGATCCGCATAGCCTGCGGCGGGACTGGGGTGCATTGCGCCGCTCGTGTCCTCCGCCCTGCGGGCTCCCCCTTTACCTCGCTTTGCAATACACCCCAGCCCCGTCGCTGGACGGGCTTGTGTTTCGTCGCTTGCGCGCACATGCCACTCCCAGATCAGCTTGGCTGGGTGTTCTGCGCAGGTAAAGGAGGAGCCCGCAGGGCGGAGGACACGGAGCAGAGCGCCCTGCCAAGCTGATCCGCACAGCCTGCGGCGGGAGACAAGGCAGGTCAACTCTCGCCTACAATGGAGGCTGACGGGCCTTCCCGCATGGTGAAGCGGCCAACCGGGTCAGGTGGGGAACCAAGCAGCCCTAACTGTGGAGCCAGTGCCGGGGTCAAGGCTCGTCAACCTCATTCAAAGCCGCTGTTCCAGTCCCTCCAAGGTCACTCCGGGGAACCGCCAGCCGCCTTTGGCGACAACCGTCTGTCACGCCAGCCTGCCGCTTCCTCGCGGCGTGGCGCATTCTGTCGCATGGCGCGTGCAATCCGAAAACGGAACCCCTACATTCTCTTCAACCGGCCACCGTGGCCTGAATTTGGAGGGATTATGAATTTCACGACCAACCGCACGACCCGCCTGGCTGGACTCATGTTCGCCGTGTTGATGACGCTGGCCATCAATGCCGGCTTGCTCTGGCAGTTCGACAGCGTGGCTCAGAAGGGAACGTTGGCGCAGGGCAGTCAGGGCCCAACCCTGGTAACGCTGGAACGGGTTGACATCGTTGCACCCCGTTCCTGATTTTTGCTAAAGCACCGTGAAAACACTTCTGCCGCTGCTGGGCTGGCTGATCCTGTTGGCCTTGTGCTGGCCCCTGGCCTTGTTGGCCTTGCTGCTATGGCCTTTCGTCTGGCTGCTCTCAATTCCGCTGAAACTGCTTGGGATCAGTGTTGACGCCGTGCTGGCATTAGTCAAGGCCCTGCTGTTCCTGCCGGCCAGACTGCTGGGCTATCGGGCATAGCCTAGAACAAGCCTGAAATTTTCCCATCGTCGTCGATGTCGATGCGCGCCGAGGCTGGCTCCTTGGGCAGACCTGGCATGGTCATGATGTCGCCGCAAATCATCACCACAAATTCGGCCCCGGCGGCCAGCCGGACTTCGCGGATGTTGACCATGTGACCGACAGGTGCGCCGCGCAGTTTGGCATCGGTCGAGAACGAGTACTGCGTTTTTGCCACGCACACCGGGTAGTGACCAAATCCGTCTTGCTGGAGTTTGGCAATCTTGGCCCGCACCGCGGTGTCCGCCGAAATATCGGCCGCGCCGTAAATCCGGGTGGCGATGCTTTTCATCTTGTCCCACAAGCTGTCTTCGTCCTGATAGACGTAACGCATATTGGCGGTGCCGGACTCGGCCAGCTTGACCACCGCGTGCGCCAGTTCCACAGTGCCGGCGGAACCCTCGGCCCAGTGCCGGGCCACCACCACCGGCACCCCCTGGCGGTCCATATGCCGGCGCAGCAAAGCCAACTCCGGCTCGGTATCGGCGGTGAAGTGATTCAGCGCCACGACACACGGCAGTCCATAGCGGTGGCGTATGTTTTCCACGTGCCGCTCCAGATTCGGCAACCCTTTTTCCAGCGCCACCAGGTTCGCCATGCCGAGGTCTTTCACATCCACGCCGCCATGGTATTTGAGCGCACGCAAGGTGGCGACGATGACCGCCACGTCGGGTCGCAGGCCCGACTTGCGGCATTTGATGTCGATGAATTTCTCGGCCCCCAGATCGGCGCCAAAACCGGCCTCGGTCACCACATAGTCACCCAGCTTGAGCGCCGCCTGGGTGGCGGTGACGGTGTTGCAGCCATGGGCAATATTGGCGAACGGTCCGCCGTGGATGATGGCCGGATTGTTCTCCAGGGTTTGCACCAGGTTCGGCTTGATCGCATCCTTCAGCAAGGCGGCCATGGCGCCTTGCGCCTGCAGGTCGCTGGCCCGGATCGGGGTCAGGTCGCGGGTGTAGCCGACGATGATCTTGCCCAGGCGTTCCTTCAGGTCCCGGCGCGAGGTGGCGAGGCAAAAAATAGCCATCACCTCGGACGCCACCACGATGTCGAAGCCGTCTTCGCGCGGAAAGCCGTTGCTGGCGCCGCCCAGCGAAATCACGGTGGAGCGCAAGGCCCGGTCATTCATGTCCATGACCCGGCGCCAGACGATGCGGCGCAAATCGAAGCGCAGTGCATTGCCGTGGTGAATGTGGTTGTCGATCAGCGCGGCCAGCAGATTGTGGGCCAGCGCAATGGCGTTGAAGTCGCCGGTGAAATGCAGGTTGATGTCTTCCATCGGCACCACCTGGGCATAACCGCCGCCGGCGGCGCCGCCTTTCATGCCGAACACCGGTCCCAGCGAAGGTTCGCGCAGCGCAATGACGGTGCGTTTGCCGATCCGGTTCAAGGCATCGCCCAGGCCCACCACGGTGGTGGTCTTGCCCTCGCCCGCCGGTGTCGGGCTGATCGCCGTCACCAGCACCAGCTTGCCATTGGGGCCGGTCTGCTGGTTCAGCCAGGCGAGGTCGATCTTGGCCTTGTAGTGGCCATAAGGCTCCAGCGCCTGCGCCGGAATGCCCAAACGCTCATGCGCCATTTGCATGACGGGTTTGAGCGTTGCCGCCTGGGCAATTTCAATGTCTGATGGGTGCACGGTGGGGTCTCCCTGGATTCATGACTGGCCGTCAAGTTGCTGCCGGACGATTTTGACAGACGGCGCCTTCAATCCCACCACGCCTGGCGCCGGCGGCTAAGCGAATTGACGCAGCTTCTTGATGCAACGCAAAGAGTGACGGCCTGCTGCAATCAGTCAGGCCGTCCGATTCGGCGCCGGCACCCGAAGGGCGGGCATCCCACAAGCTATCTCAACGCGCAGTCAGGGTATAGCTTGTCAGCTCGGTGGCCGCACTACCGCCACCTGCCACGGCCGTGGTCATGTAAGACTTCGGTGCGTTGGGCAACTGGTTGGTCAACCAGAGCGTGAGGTTGAAGGGATAGGCCATGCTGCTTGAAAGCAAATCAAACATGCTGGCGAACAAGGGGTTGCTGCCATTATTGCCTTCAAGTTTGACATTTTTCACCGTCACGCTCACCTGCAACTTGCAGACATTGGCAAACGTACCCGCCGCAATCGTCAACGACTCGTTGGGTTTGCGCTCCAGCGAATAGGTGTAGTCCATGGTCAATGCGGTGCCGCCGCCGATGGTGGCAAAGGCGTTGCTGATGCCTGGGCCGCTCAGCCGCGCCTTGACGGCGATGCTGGTCACCTGACCGACATTGAGCACGGTTTGGGCCAGCCGGTACTCGTAATCCGGCGGATCGTAAGTTGTCACGATGTTGTCGGTGCTGCTCCCATCGACCGAGCCCAGATAGGTTCCGGTGGTCGGATTCAAATAGATGACCCCTCCGGTTGAACTGGCGCCGCCGGGCATCGTCGTTGTCACCGTGGAGGCCACAGCCGACTGCCCTTGGTAGGTACCACTTCCATAGTCATAACGCATGGTGTAGTCGCTCACGGCGGGCAGCATATTGCCCTTGTAGGTCAGCGAATCCCCCGCTTTGGGGACCATGGGCGTGCACTCAAAACCACTGGGTGCCGGCGTTGGCGTTGGCGTTGGCGTTGGCGTTGGTGTCGGTGTCGGTGTCGGTGTCGGTGTCGGTGTCGGTGTCGGTGTCGGTGTTGGCGTTGGCGTTGGCGTTGGCGTTGGCGTTGGCGTGGGTGTGGGTGTGGGTGTGGGTGTGGGTGTGGGCGTTGGAGAGGGCGCCAGTGCCGATTGCAGTGCCGTGCCGCTGATCGCGGCAGCACGCAAATCAGGCAGTGCCTTGCCGGCGGTTTTGGCCATGGCCATCAGTTGGTCCAGCACCTTGTCATCGGCACCTCCCACCGCAAACGTACCCGTCATGATGTCGACGGCAAGGGTGCTGCCGGTCAACGTACTGACCTGGTTTTTAATGGCGGTCTTGGCACTTTCCAGGGCCGGTGTAATCAGACTCGCGCTAGCGCTGCCAAAGCTGGCATAGGTCTTGGCGGGGTCTTTACCCAGGACTTTGGCGAGCACCAGTTCGGACAGCGGTGTCAAGTTGACGCGCCCGGCGTCTGTGGCATAGCCATGCAGGGTGACCACGGGGGAGCCGCCGACCACCTCCAGCATGCAGGGTGCCACCTGGCCACCCGACAGGCTGAGTGAGAACGAGCCATCGGCCGCGGTGGTGCCGGTAATGGGCGCGCCACTGACGCACTTGGCGGTCACGCTGGCATTGCCCAGTCCGGCACCGGTGGCGGCGACACCGTTCAGGTTCAAGGGCTCGGGGCCACCGCCAAAGCAGGCGACCAGGGTCGAAACGGCGGCGCCGACGCCGACGATCCGAAAGAGACGTTTACTGTTGTGTTTCATGACTTTGTTCTCCAGGAAATATGAAGTGAATGGATATGGGTGTGACAGCGTGATGAGAAAATCCGGATCGCAGGGGGCACTCGATGAGTGCTGCTCTCTTTGGGTTACGCCCAATTCGGTCGCCAGAAGGCTCATCCGGCCGATCTCTTTTTTTAACGCGCCGGACGGCACGGGGCACAAAAAGACGACCTGCCGCCGGAGTTAGCCCCGCCGGGGCGGGGGCTTGGCTACTTGCACAGGAAAAAGTTGCTCCACATCCCATTGGCAACGCTTCCCACCACGGCCTCGGCACCGAACTGGGTTGCATCGAACAAGGCAAGATTGGGATGGACTTCAATCTTGCCGCCCTGCCCGTTGGTCATGGTGTATTCAACGACCACGCCCGTACCGGTGAGGGTGATGGTGTCGTCGGAGGTGCCGCGGAAGTTGAAGCTGACCCCGGCAGGGTAGTAGTTGGCGCCCTTGATTTGAACCGACACGATCGGAATGTAGGGCTCGGGGATGCCGACCACACAACTGTCGTTGACGGCAACTCCGGACATACCTTGATTGCTGTTGACCTTGGCCGTTCCAGGGGCATAGCTGCTAGGCCCGGAGACCACACTGCCACCCGTTTGATGCGGCAGGCCACCCACATACATGTTGGCAGTCAGGTTGCTGGCAAAACTGGCCATGGCTTGTTGGGTGCAGTGGGTATACATCCCTACATCGGTTGTCACAGTCTTGTTGGCGCAGGCGGTGTTCAGCAAGGCCAGAAAAGCGGCGTTGTCAGCGGGCAGCACGGCGCTGTAGAGCCCGCTGCCGATGGCCGAGCCGGCACTGCCGGAAGCTGCATTGGTGCTGGCCGTCACTTCAGCCGAGGCAGCGCTCTCGCCGCTGGCGTTCAGGGCCGTCACTTTGTAGTAGTAATGTGTTGCGGCGGTCAAACCGGTATCGCTGAAAGGGCTGGCACTGAGCGGTGTGGCGGTCAGCTTATTGCCCACAAGCGCCTGCACGCCGGCCGATGTGGAGCGATAGACGTTGTAGCCGGTGGCTCCCGTCACCGCCGTCCAACTCAGGCTGATCTGGCTGCCGCTGCTGGCCACGGCTGCGACACCCAGCGGAGCGCCGGGCGCGGCGGTCACCGCAAACGTGCCAACGCTGATCGAACCAGAGCCATCGCCATTGGCCACCGTGATCGCGGAGTTGCCTGCGGCGAGTCCTGCCGGCACCACGGCCAGAATCGTCTGACCGTTGCTGAGCGTCGAGGTCGCGGTGCTGCTGCCGAACTTCACCAGGGGCGCCGGCGTGAAGCTGCCCAGGTTGATGCCGCTGATGGTCACACTGGTGCCGGGCGCTCCGCTGACGGGCAGGAAGCCGATGACGGTGGGCGTCGGCGCCACGGCATTGGTGCTGGCGCTGACCTCGGCCGAGCCGAGGCTCTCGCCGGCCGTGTTGACGGCCGTGACCCGGTAGTAATAAGCCGTCGCCGGCATCAGGCCTGAATCCGAAAATGGTCCGGACGTGGTGAGCGCGCTGCCGGAACTGATCTTGTTGGCGGCGACGATTTGCACCGAGGGTGAGGTCGATCGGTAGATGTTGTAGCTGATCGCGCCGCTTACATTGACCCAATTCAGGTTGAGCTGCGTGGTACCGCTGGCGGCCACTATCAGGCCGGCCGGCGCCGCCGGAATGGTCATGGCCGGTGTGCCGCTCGCGGTCTCCGTGTAGGCCTTCGTCAGGGCAGTAGTCAAGGCGGAACCGGGCGCTGTGAAGGCCGCGGCGGCGGCGCTGTTCAATAGCGTCGAATAGGGGATGCCAGTGGCTTTCATCGCCGCTTGCAAGGCGGCCAGCATGTCGTCGCTGACGTTGCCCGGTGCCGGCGTGAAACGGGTCGTGATCGGGTTGACGCTGGCCAGCGGCGGCAGTCCGGTCATGGCGCCGCGCAGCTTGGCCAGCGCGCTATCGACCTGGGCTTGGCCAATGCTTGTCAGCGCCGTCGGGTTTGTCGTCAGGCCACTGAACCAGGTAGCCGGTGTCGCGCTGCCCACCAGGTTGGCCAGCAGGAGGTCTGTCAGCGACGTGACATTGACGGTACCCAGTGCCAGCGCGATGGAGTGATAAGCGGTGGTGTTGGCAACGCCATTGACGCTACCACCGCTGACCTGCACCGCGCAAGGCAGGCCCTGTCCGGCCAGCGTCACCTGCCAGGCACCCACACCGCTGGTGGTGGTACCGGGTAGTGCGCTGCCCCCAGCGCAAACCACCTTGACCGTGCCGCCGGCAATCGGGTTGCCGACCGCCGCCGTGCCAGCCAAAGTTCCGTTCACCGGGTCGACCACGCTGCTGCCGCCACCGCAAGCTGTCAGGGCCAGCAAGGCAGACGTTGTTATGAGTCTGAAAATATTGAATTTTGAAAAAAGCATGATGAAACTTCTGTTGGCAAAGGTAATTCGCCGCCGATGCGCCCGACCGGCCAGTGGCCTCGGACTGAGCTCGGCCTGCGACGAAATCAGACCGCTCCATGGCTTACGGCGTTTTTTCAGACCAAAAGGCTCATGCCCCTGGCAGACAGGGAAAATTCAGTGTCTTGGAAGGGAAAGCGTGCCTGGCCGTTCAAGCTGGCGGCTGAGCTGCCAGCCAACGCCCTTCCGGACGGGCACGCTCTGGCAGCACGCGGCGCTCAGCCAGGGGCACCAGCAGCGAGCGTGCGCGAGACACCAGCTCCGCGTGCATAGAGCGAGCAGGGCCGTCGGCACCGTAGTTCAACTTCGCCAACAGCACCAGATACTCACTGGCGATCAACTGCTCAACGACGTCGCGCGGATCCCGACTGGAGCGCATCGCGTCCAGCGCGGCCATCGCCTGGCGAGCGGCGCTGCGCGCCAGGTCCGGGTGACCATCTAGCACAGCCACTGCCGCCTGTGCCGTGCGCACTGCAGCCAGCAACTCCGAATCCCCTGGTGTGTGCTCAAGCTCCGACACCAGTCTCCCCGCCTCCAGCAATGCCAGCAACCGAGCCATGCCGGCATCCGCACGGTCGCGGCGTCCTAGCTGGGCCCAACCCATCACCTGAACGGCATCCAGTCCCGCGCGCTCAACCTGCACATCTTCTACAGGCCGGTCTCGCGCCGTGGTGGCCAACACGCGGTCGATGCGCTCGTACAGTGCTGGCATGCGGGCCTGAGCGCCGACGCGCAGCAACTGATAGAGCAGGTTGCGCGCCGCCACCAGATACTCGGCTCGGAAGCGCTGGTTCGTCGGATCGTCACGCAGATCGGCCTCGGCACGCTCCATGGCGGTCCATCCATGGCGCTCGGCATCCTCCTCAGCACCCGAGCGCGTGTAGATCAGTTGCAGGTGAACCTGCGCGCTGGTCACCATCATGGTCCGCTGCACGGCCCCGCCCGGCAAGGCAAACACTTTTTCGGCGGCTTCCCACGCCAGTCGCTCCTCTTCAGCCGAGGCCTCCAACCGCCCCAGGATGCCTTGCAACCCGGCATGCGTATGCAGCGCGTATGAGCGCAGCTTCCAGGCCCGAAAATGGCCAGGAGCGAATCCAACCAGGCGCGCGGTGCAATCCAGTGCCCGCTCTGCTTCGGTCATGGCCTGATCAAGTTGATTCAACCCATGGTCACGTTCAACCATGTAGTGGTGCGACGACAGTTCGATCTGTGCGGCACATTCGAAGGCCCTGGACTTGATGTCGGTGGGCCGCAGGGCAGCGACACGGCGTGCATGGTGGGCCACACGCCGCATCAGCGCCATGGCGTCTTCGAGGTGGTGACGCTCGCGTTCAATCGACGACAAGCCTTCCAGCGCAGACACCATGGCCGACTGCCAGTCGGCGTTGCCCTCCTGGCTGGGCGACAACGGCTCCAGGAGTGCCAGCGCCTGGCGATAGTGATCACGCCCGACGTCAAGTTCGCCCACATTGTCGGTGTAGGCGTGACCTTCGAGTTTGGCCAGCCCGTTCAACGCTTGCGCCAGATCAATGCGCTCGGCGTCGGTCTGATCCGTGTATGCCGCTTGCCGCCCAAGGTAGTCGGCTGCCGTCTTGACCAATACCTTGCGGGCTTGCGTGGCACCGTTGCGCAAGCCATCGTTGACCTCAAAGATCATCACGTTGGCCAAGCGGCGCACGTCGGCCAGATGACGCTGCGACGCGTCTCGCGCCAGCCGGGCCTCGCGCGCCTGCCACGCCGACACACCCACTCCAGCCACCAGCGAGACAAACAGCAGCGCAGCCAGGGCCACCGGCACCGTATGGCGCCGCACGAAGCGGCCTGCGACATAGTGCCAGTTGGCGGTGCGCGCCGTCACCGGTCGACCGTCCAGGAAGGCTTGCACATCGGCCGCCAGTGCGTCCACACTGGCGTAGCGACGTTCCACCGGCTTTTCCAGGGCCTTGAGCAGGATGTTGTCCAGGTCCCCCGCGAGGTGCTTGCGCGTGGCGAGCCAGTCCGGGTCATTGGTGAGATCGGCGGGCAGGGTGCTCGGGCAGGTAGGGGTTTCGTCCAGCACGCTGCGCGCCGCCTGCGCCGGTGTCGTGGCGTCGCGCCCGGTCGGCCGCACGCCGGTCAGCAGTTGATACAGCAACACACCCAGGCTGTAAATGTCGGTCGCGGTGCCCACCGGCTCGCCGCGCACCTGCTCGGGGCTGGCGTAGTTGGGTGTGAACGGACGGGTCATGCCGATCGAGCTGTTGCCGGCTGCCGCGGTCCCGCCATCGAGCGGGTCGAGCGCCCTGGCAATGCCGAAATCGAGCAATTTGACCTGGCCCTGGGTCGTTACCAGCACATTGCCGGGTTTGAGATCGCCGTGCACCAGCAGGTTGCGGTGCGCGTAGGCCACGGCGTCCGTCAGTTGCAGGAACAGCCCGAGTCGCTGCGGCAGGCTCAAGCCGCGCACCGCCTGATCGATCGGCGTACCGTCAACGAACTCCATCACAAAGTAAGGCAGACCGTCGTTGCTCAGTCCGGCGTCCAGCAGGGTTGCGATGTGGGGGTGATTCAGGCGCGCCAAGGCCTGACGCTCGTGCGCGAAACGCTGCAACACCGCCACGCTGTCCATGCCGCGCTTGAGCAGCTTGACGGCGGCGCGACCCTCAAAGCTACCGTCCGCGCGGCGCGCCTCGAAGACGTCGCCCATGCCGCCGGCACCGAGCGCACGCACAATCTGCCAGGGCCCCAGTTGCTCGCCGCTGCGATCGGTCTGGCCCAGCACGTCGATGGCCGCCGGCGCAGCCAGAAAGCCGGCATTGCCCTGGCCGGTTGGGTCCGGGCTGTGAGCCAGCAAAGACCTGACCTCGGCACGGACCGCGTCGTCGACCTCGGCGGCGGCAAGCAAGGCTTCCCGCGCCGAACCGGGCAACTCCAGCGCCTGCTGGAACAAGCGCTTGACGGTGGGCCAAGCTGGGGACGACGCAGCAGGGGATGCGTCTGCCGGGTGCAAATCGGGCTTTGAAATAGGCATGCTGGAATTTATCGAAGGGACAGGGTGTCTCAAGCTTACGGCCTCTTTTCTTGCCCAAAGGCTCACTCATCCCAATTTTTTTGATGACAAACCGACCAGACCAGCCTTGCGGCAGCGGCCCGTCAGCCGCCCGTCAAGGGGGTCGGAGACCACCACAACCAGCGCGCGACCGTGGTATCGTTACCGGATGCAGGACCGACCCCAAGACATCACCCATTGGCTCAACGCGCTGGCGTCGGGCGACGGGCCGCATCCTCCCGAGATCGGCAATGCCTTGTTCGCCTGGCTGTATGACGACCTGTACCGGGTGGCGCGCAACCACATGCGCAAGGAGCATCCGGGGCACACCCTGAGCACCACCGCGCTGACGCACGAGTCCTGGTTCCGGATGAACGAGCAGACACGAACCCAGTGGGCCAGCCGCTCGCACTTTCTGGCGGTCGCCTCGACCATCATGCGGCGCATCCTGGTGCACCATGCGGCGGCCAAACGGGCCGACAAGCGCGACGTGATCCTGGCGCCCTTGACACTCGCGGAGAACCTGCCGCTGGCATCGCAGGAGCAGGATGTGGTGGCGGTTCACGAAGCCTTGCTGGCCTTCGAGGCGGTCGATGCCCGCGCCGCCCGCGTCGTCGAACTCAAATTCTTCGGTGGCATGGAAAACAGCGAGATCGCCGAGGCGCTCGACATTTCCGTCGCCACCGTGAAACGCGAATGGAATCTGGCGCGCGCCTGGCTGCTGCGTGAACTCAGCAACGGCTAGGGCAAGGGGTCTGGCCGCAAACCGGGATTCAATTCCGCAGCCAGGGTGGATGAAAACAGGGACGGCCGGAATTCGACATTTTTCAGGCGATGCTCGTCCAGCGCCAGCCGTTCCAGTTCTTCGGCCGGCACCGGCATCGAAAAAAGATAACCCTGGAGTTCGTCGCAGCCCAGGCTGACCAGCAGATCGCATTGACCGACCGTCTCCACGCCCTCGGCGACGACCCGCAAATGGAGTGCCGCGGCCACGCTGACGATGGACTTGACGATCGATCTGGCCTCTTCACTTTCTTCCAGGTCGCAGACAAAGGCACGGTCGATTTTCAACTCGGCGGCGGGCAGCCGGCGCAAGGCCGCCAGGCTCGAATAGCCGGTGCCGAAATCGTCGATCGAAACATGGAAGCCGGCCTTGCGCATCTTGTCGAAGGTGAGCTGGGTCACCTTGGTGTCTTCCATCGCCACCGATTCGGTGATCTCGCAGGTAAATCGCCCCGGCTGCAGGCCGTTGCGATGCAAGGCCGCCTCGATGCGCTCGACCAGGTCGTCCTCGCGCATCTGGTAGCCTGAAATATTGACGGCCACCCGCATGCGCAGGCCGCGTTCACGCCAGCCGGCGGCCTTGCGGCAGGCCTCTTCAATGACCCAGTTGCCGATGGCACCGATCAATCCGTAGCGCTCGGCCAGCGGGATGAAAAGGACCGGACTGACCAATCCGCGCTCCGGGTGATGCCAGCGCAGCAACACCTCCGCCGCCGTGACTTGCAGGCTGACGGCGTCAATCTTCGGCTGAAAATAGAGTTCGAACTGGCCCAGTTCCAGTGCATTGCGCAACTCGTTGACCAGGATCGCCTGCTCACGCACTTCAACGCCCATTTTGACGTCGTATTGGCAGAACGCACTGCCACCGTTGAGCTTGACGCTTCGCATCGCCGTGGCGGCATGGCCCATCAGCTTGGCGCGCGATCCATGCTCCGGGTAGGAAGCAATCCCGATCGAACAACTCAGTTGGGTCTGAATCAGATCAAATTTGAAGGACTCGGCGAAAGTGTTGATCACCCGGCTGGCGGCCGTGCGGCCGACGGCCAGGGCGCCATTGACGATGAGTGCGAACTCACCCGCCGCGATCCGGCAGGCCTCGGCCTTGGGGCCAGTGCACTGCACCAGTCGCTGCGCCACGTCCTTCAGCAGGCGGTCGCCAACGCCTTGACCAAAGGCATCGTTGAGCAAGCCGAAATTGTCCAGCGCGACGTACAGGACGCAGAAGGCCCCGCCAGCGCTGTCAACCTTCTGAACCTGCGTGTCCAGCACGGCATCGAAACCGGAACGGGTCAGCAAGCCGGTCAACTCGTCGCGCTCCGACTGGGTCGACATCTGGTGCGAGACCCGCTTCAGTTCCAGCGAAAGGCGCAAGTTGCGCCGGCGTTCACGCCAGTAAAGCCACAGCACGCAGACCGCCAGAACCAGGCACGCCGCGGCGAGGCCCAACCCGACGCCCGGGTGCTCGGAGAAGTAGCCAGGATTCATCTGACAAGGCCCGCCATCAAAAACAGGCAAAACGCTTCAGGACCATGCATCACTTCGGCCAATAGGGAATACAGGCTCGGATGCTACTCGCTTTTCCCGGACCAACACCCACGGCGGGATCAACAAATGACCCCGGTGCGTGCCCGGACATCAGCATGACCGGTGCACCAAGCTTCAAGACGGTTTTGGCAAGGGATCGTTCAATGGCGTGGCATAGCCCGCCCGCCACCGCCGATGATCATTGCTGCGGCGGGGTTGGCTTCTCCGCGCGCTGACGCGCAATGGGGTCGCATGTGAGTCTCTGTGTAAATGTCATGGTTACGGTACCGCCGGTCGGGATAACCACCTGCTGTGGCGAGTAATGCTTGGTCCACGAGGCACTCGCGCCAGCGCAACCCACGTAGTGCGCCACGGGTGTCATCGGGTTCTCATTTTGCAGAGCCACCGAACAAGTACTTCCGCCCGCGACCACATAGCTGGGCCGGCCACGATTCTGCAAAGCCAGGTTCTGATAGCTTGGCCCGGCCGGAGTGCAAGACAGACTGAATGACGCCATCCCATGAGGCAGCAGAAACAACGCCCCGTTGGTGTCGAACATTTCGCCGGCCACTTTCAGCGTGCCGGTGGACAGGGGGGTGGCCGGGTTGCCCGCCGCGGCAGCTTGCGTCGCCAGCGTCAAACCGATTGCCAAGGCCAGCGCGATACCTGCCGGCGAGCACAAGATTTCCGCCAATCCACGGCGATGTAGCAGATTCATTTCGATTCCCCTCTCCCTGTCAACAGAAGCTGCAGCCGCTGCCATGCAGGGTGAGCTGGTAAGGATTCTGCTGATTGATTGCATTGTGATTGATCCACCATATCTGATTGAAAGCCCCGGTCTGGGCTGGCCCGAAATACAGGCTGAAGGATTTGCTCTGTCCCGGATTTATCGTGAATGTCCCGGAAGGACTGACTGAAAACGGCGGATTCAAATTGCCTACCGTGATAGTCAATGGGGCGTTTGAGTTGGCCGCATTTCCCAGTGTGATGGTGCGCCAGGCGGGCGACGTTCCAAGTTTGACGCTGCCAAAATCCTGGTATGACATGGGAGACAGGGTCATATAGATTCCGGGAACGGGAGCCGGCGGCGGCACCACAATCGAGGCGCAAATATGGGTGTTGTTGGCAGAGCTGGGATCGACCCAGTTGCCCTGCGTCACGCTGGCACAGTTCTGGAATGTGCCGCCCTGCGCCACGTTGAAATGCAGGGAGGCACTGACGCTCTGCCCGAAAGGTATCGTGTTGTTGTAGACGCAGGGCATGGAAGCCGCGACCGGTCCGGCTGCCGCCGTGCAAGTAAAGCTGCCACTGGAACTGGTGTACAGCGTACCCGGAGGTGGCGCCACCGGATTGCTCGTCAATGTGACCGGGCTGCCGGAATAGGTGTTGCTACTGCCGTTATGCACCCCGACGGTACACAGCACCGCCTGCGGCCCATGGGCCGGGTCGAGCGCGCAGGTATTCGTCATGCCCAGGTCTGCCCCAGTGGGCGGTGGCGGCGCTGGCACCACCACCGAGGCGCAAATATTGCTGTTGTTGCTCGGATCGTGGTCGGCCAGTTTGGGGCTGGGCGGGGTGGCCTGGGTCACCGTGGCGCAATTCGTCAGCGAGCCGCCCTGACCAAAGCCAAACCCGAAGAAGGCAAACTTCGACTCCCCGGGTGCCAGGGACACATTGGCGGTACAGGTCTTGGGCTGGATGGAGCCCCCGGGCTCGGGCGAGCAGGTGGGCATCAGGCTACCACCATGACCGGCCATCAGGGAGTTTGGCGCGACCACCGTCGACGTGTCCACAATCGTCATCGGGGCGAACGATGCCATGCCGCCAATATTCTTGACGGTGACGGTGCAGAGCACCGATTGCGATCCATTGATCGCGCACACGTTATCGACCTTCAGGTCGGGGCCCGAAAATTGCGTGGCAACCAGAGGCCCTGCAGGTCGGCCCAGAGGTCCAACAGTCTGGGCCCCTACCGGGATCTGGAAGATAGCCGCGCCGAGCAGCGGCAGCAGCCACCTGACCAGGCAAGATTTCAGTTTGGATTTCATTTCTTTACTTCCTTGCTGGCGCATTGGGCGCCTTATGACCCAAGGTACACGCAACCTTTGCGCCTTTGTCCTCCAGGACGCCTCCTGCAGTCTTGCAGGCATCCGTCACCTTGGCCAGGACCCCTGGCCGGCTTGATGTTCCCTGGTATCTTTGCTTCGCCGGCGTTTTCACCAAGACACACAATTCAGTGTCGACCTCTTCCACTTTGGGGAAGTTATTTACGTCCGGTTTCAGGCATACGAAATCGAAGCAGTTCTCCCCCTTCGCATCGCACATCAGTTTGGCATGGACAGCAACTGGGGAAGCGGCGAAGGCTGTTGCCAACGCAATCGTCAACGTCTTTTGGTAAAAAGCACCCATCATTTTCTCCTTCTCCATAGTGCGGAAAGAATGTTGCCGGGTCGCGAGGCCTTGCCGCCTTTTCCGGCTTTGCAGATCGGCCCGCTTGCCAGCATTCAAACCAACGCAGGATGACTACTTGAGTTGCGCAGGAATTGGCGACGTCCTGTCGCCACACGGCGGCTGCTCCCCATTTGGACAGGGTTTCACAGTCTTGAGGAGTCCCGGTTCCTTGGGATTGGTCGGGCTGGGGACGGGTGGTTTGAAAGCGGCGGCAGGCTGTTTCCCATTGCCAAGGATGCATGCCACCTCTGAGCCCTTGTCCTGCAAGACACCGCCAACACCCTTGCAATCAGCGCCTACCTTGGCCAGAACCCCTTGCCTACTTGATGTTCCTTCAGTTCTTGGCTTCACATTCATTATTTTCAGACACAAATTTTTACTTAAGCTTGTATCCTGCACGTCTACTGTCGAGAGCGTGGTCTTGTCGTACGGCAGGCAGGTGAAGGTGAAACAATTCGCCCCATTCGCATCACAGATTCGTGCGGCATATACAGCAGCCGGTGCAGCAGCGAAGACCGTTGCCAGTACCACCGTCGACATATTCTTGCAGAAGGTATTCATCACAATTCCCTGTTTAGAGTGCGGCAAGAAAGGGCATTGCCGCGTCGCCCAACCGTGTGGCATTCAAGGCGCGTTGGCAAACTCGCGCCATTCGCTCTCACCCACAAACTGGCCGTCGCCGGCCAGCGCAACGACGCGCCAGCGCCCGGCCTTGTTGACCAGTGATGCGGCGATGAAGGGCGGTGCGGTATAGCGGTTCATCCCCTCCTGCGCGCGCGGAGCGACACGGGCCGAGTAGATCCGCTTGCCGTTGGCCTCGATCTCCAGCCGGTACTGGCTGACGCCCTTGTTTTCCAACCACTGGAAGCTTGCCGCGGCGTCTTTTTCCAGGACCGCACCGGCTGGCGGTGCCAGCAAGGTAATGGGTTCCGGCGCCGCTTTGGCACCGGCCACCGGGCCACCACCTTCGCCAATGTAGTAACGCAGCACCGGCAACACAAAAGGCGCCGCACCGGCCGGCACGCCGGCCAGACTATCGCTGGCCTCAATGCGCAGCAGCAACTGGTACTGGCCGTAGTTTTCGTTGGCCAGCAATTTCGGATTCGGACCGGCCAGCACGGCCTGACCGATCGCCGGCAAATAGACGTTGACGCGTTCCAGCACCTGATACCGGTGTTGCTGCGCCCGCTCCAGCGGACTCAAACTGGATTCCGCCGTCAGGTCCAGCGTGGTCGGCTGAATGTCGTTGGGCCCCACCAGTTCCCAGCGGGCACGCAGCACACCGGCCCCCTGATAGCGCAGCATCGCGCCGACCGCCGGCAAGACCTGGCCACGCTTGAAGAAGCCGATGTTTTGCAGGCTCCCGCCTTCCCTGAAACCGAGGCGTATCTCGGTCAGCGCCAACGGCGCATTGGCTGCGTTGCCGCCCAGCCGCAGTTGAACCACGGCGTACTTGCCAGAACTGAACTGGCGCACGAAGTAGAAAATGCCGCTGCCGCTGCCGCTGGCCAGGGCTCGCTGGGTCGCCTGGCGCGCCATGGTTTCCGGCACCGCAAGCGTTTCGCCGGTTAGCAGGCCAGCGCCAAAGCCCATGGCTGCATTCGCAAAGCCCAGGCTGCTGCCGGGCTGGCAGGGGTTGCTGCTGCTGACGCCGCTGACCGGGTAGGCCCCATTCAGCGCAGCGCAAAACTGCCCACCCAGGGGCGTGTCGGCACTCGCCAGGGCATAGCGCACCAGCACAGTGGACGCCGCGGCCTGGGCGACATCCTGTAACGAAGATGTGGCGCTGATGATGCCGCCCGGCGCCGGCTCGATCAGGTTCACCTGGAAGGTCACAAAACGCGCGGCAATGGGCGGCGCCGCCGGAGAACTCTGGCTCTGAAATTGGGTAACCACAAAAAATTGCCGGCCACCGTAACGCTGGCCATAAGCCGCCAGTGTGGCAACCATGGCACTGAGCTGCGCCGGGGTGTAGCTGGCACCATAGGTTTGCGGCGTGGTGCTACTGGCCGCGGCGCCCACGTTGACGCTGCCCAATACGCTGGCCGGCTGGCACGGGTTGACCAGGCCGACCCCTGGCGCTCCCCCGGCGAGCGCGGCGCAGACGGTGGCATCGGGCAAGCGGGCACCCGTGCCGCTGCGTGCCAGCGGCGTTACCGTCACCATGACAGAGCCCCCCGCCATGACGTTCAAATTGAAAGTGCTGGGCGCGACGGCGAAGACCTGGGCCTGCACCGGCAGCACCACGGCCACCATGGCAAGCAGCAAACACCAGCGGCGGCATCGGGCCAGGACGCCCTGTGCCGGCAACAGTTCTTCTGGAATGCAGGAGTGTTTCATGCAGCGCTTTCAGTTAAAAAAACGACAGGCTCAGGGCCGCGTTAAGGGTTTTGTAGCGAATGCCAATGCCCAGTGAATTGACGTTGCTGTCGCTGTAGCTCAAGGTCCACTGGCCAGGCAACTTGGCACCGAACGAGGTCAGATTGAATTGCTTGGTCAGCTGCAACTGGGCCAGCAGGGTTTCGTTGTCGTTGCTGAAGATGGAGTCATGGTCGTGACTGGCACTGACGTTCGCGATGAAGTTGTAGCGGTCGCCAAAGCGCCAATTCAAGCCGGCCTGGGCGGTGTTGTTATAGCGCTCGATCCCGCTGTCGCGCTGCTCCGAGCGGCGCTTGCCGGCGCCGCCATTGAGGCTCAGGAATTCTGTTGCCTGGTAGGACGCCGTCACCATGTGTCCGACGTCCAGCAGGTCCTGCAACTCCAGGCCCGACTGGCTGTTGTCCTGCAGGTTGCGGCTGTATTGGTAACCGAAGTTGAAGCGGCTCACCGTCCAGTTCAATCCCAGACCGTCGGTCGTCACCATGACATCGGGCAGATTGGCAATCGTTTGCCCCAGCGGAATGTGGTTTGTGTCTGCCAGGTTGTGGTTGCGGCCGTGGGTGTAGCTGAGCGTGGGCGCCCACGGCGGCGGCTGCGCGCTGTCCAGCATCTGGCCCAACGGTGCGCTCAGCATGAAGTTGAGGGTTTGGGCGCGGTTGATCAGAAAGGCCGCGGCGTTATCGACGTTGTCGGATCGGTTGCCCAACTGCAGTTGGCCGGCCAGCACACCCAGGCTGGCATTCAGCGCCACCGTGTCGCTGATGTAGTTGGCCGCTTGCGGCGAACCGAGCGACTTGTAGGTCGCCGCCGAATACTCGTGGCGCGCCTGCAGCGTCGTCGAGAATGCGTAGTCTTTGCTGACCTGCGCACCTCTCACCAGGTCGTAAGCCAGGTCCGCGTACCAGGAGTCGCCCGAAGTGGTTGGCAGCGGCGCCACATTGAGCGCCGCATTGCCCAAACTGGTGAAATCGCTGTGGGCAAAAGCGAGGTCCGCGCGCAAACGGCCGTCCTGGCTGCGGGACTGCGCCCGCAGCCCCCAGCCACGGCTCTCTTCCGCGTCCTGCAAGCTGGCGATGCCGGCGACCAATTGGGGCTTGACGGCGCCCTGAAACGAAGTGGCTTCCAGCCTGAACCCCCCCGCACGTTCCAGCAGTTCCACGCCGGCGGTGGCGGTCGCCAGCCGATGCTCGACATCGTTCACACCGAGGAAGTTGCTGGCGCCCAGCGTCTGAGTGCCGTTTTGCAGTGCCGCGACCAGGTCCACCCGGCTGCCAAATTTCTGCGTCAACAGCACGCCCCGATTGCCAATGGCGTTGGCTAGCAGAGGGTTGGTGCCGGCCTGCACCTGGCCTAGGGCCAGCCCGGTCTGGCCCACCCCGCTGTTGAAAGTACTGTCGATCAAATAGCTGGTCACATCCAGTTTGGGTGCATCATCGCCGCGGCTGACAAAGCTGACGGTCTCGGGTCGGTAGCTGCTGCCGGCGACATTGAACTGTGACTTGACCGACCAGTCGGCACCCCCATGCTCGGTTTGCAGACCCCCCTGCACGGTCAGGTCGGCGTAGGTGGCTCGGGTCGGCGGCTGGGCGCTGTCTGAATGGGACTCGGCCAGTTGCGACTTGGCTCCGACGATCAGGCTTGGACGGTAAACAGGCGTCCTGTTGCCAGCCGGCGGCGGCGCCACGGAAATTGAAGCCTGGCCAATTTCAAGCCATTGGTTGCTTACGCCGATCCGGTACACCCGCAACAGGTTGCTGCCCACCGGCAAAGGCATGGCAGCGAACACGCCTTCCAGTCTGGTGGGTGATACCCATCGAAAATTCGCCGTCACATCCTCGGTCCCCACGATCACGGCGAATTGGCCGTCGCTGGCGTTCACCGCGCTGGCGAAAACCAGAGTGACATTGTCCGTGGCGGCTATCGTTTTTCCGGCAAAACTGGCTTCAAAACCGGCAGCGGTTGCCTGCGCCAACGCGGCGCCAGGGGCTGCCGCACCCAGAACCATGCCGACCGCCAGGACACTGATGGTGAATCTCATGAATACCTCGCTTCTATCTGCAAAATCGACCCTAGGGTCATCGCTTCATAGGTAAGTCGAAGCGAAAGCAGACGCGGTTCAACGCGGGCGAATAAATATTTGCAGAGTCGGGCGCAACGGCGTAAGCCGGACCAGAACATCCAGCATCCCGTTTCCAGTTGAGGATCAGGGTCTGTTCACAATCCCGCTGGAATTCTTCTGCACCAGGCCGCAGCCCGGCACGCTGCTCTTTTCCGGCTTGCGTGCCTGTGCGCAGACTTCCTCGCGCCGCTGGGCCGCCGACAAAGTCCAGAAACGCGGCGCCTGCCAGGCCAGCGCCGCGCTGGCCAGCGCCGCTGCGTAAGAGGTGCCGCTGACATAGCGGCCTTCGCCACCGGCCGCGGGAACCCAGAGTTCCACGCCGGGAGCCGCCAGGGTAACGTAGCCGGCCCGGCTGGCCTGCGCGTAGAGCTGGCCGGCCGCGTCAACGGCGGTCACCGCCCAGACCCCCGGATAGGCCGCCGGATAAGTGGGCGGAGCGTCGCCGTCGGGGCGGTTGCCGGCGGCAGCCACCAGGGCAACATTTTTTGCCAGCACCCGGTTCACCACAGCCTTCAGGATGTCGTCCCCCTGGCCGCCCAAACTCATGTTGATCATAGCCACCTGTTGTCCCAGCAACCAGTCCAGCGCCAGCGCCAAAGCCAGGCTGTTGGTGGTGGGCTTGCCGTTGAGCTCGCGCATGGCGCCGACCCAGGCCAACTGCACCGGTGGTGCCGAACCGGCGAAGCCGTTGCTCTGTGAGACACCGGCCAGCAGTTGCAGGATGGCATTTCCGTGCGCCGTATCGGCCGCCTTGTCAGCGGGACCCAGCACACTGCGCTGCGTGATGAGGCTGCCATTCAGCGCGATGGGCTGCGTCAGCGCGGGGTCCACCCCGGTGTCGACCACCCCGAGGCGAAAAGTCGGCGCCTGCGGTCTTTTCAGGTTCGCGCCGCCCAGCATTTGCTGCGCATAAAGCCTGGGCGGGATGTTGCCGGCAGCGGCTGGTGCCTGCATCGGCAGGCTGCGTGCGTTCAGGTCGACGATCCACTGCGGCTGCTCGGCGCGCAATCGCTGGCGCATGGCCTGTGCCTCGGACTCACCGGGCAGGGCAAACATGGCCACCACAAACCCAAGATTGCCCAGGCTATAGCGCTGCCGTGGCCGCAACTGGTAGCGCTGTTGCAGGGTTGACAGGCCCGGGGCGGCAGCCTCATCGCTCAGCCACAGGACCAACAGCTGGCCGGGTTCAAAAGCCGCCTGCGGGCTGACCTTCTCGGCCGGTGTTGGATTGAAAGCGGGTGCCACGAACTGCGGCGCGGCACCCGAGGCGACGGCCGGCAGACCCGAAGCTGTCGCTGGCACCGAGGACGCCGGTGCCAATGGCAACGGCGCAGGCGACAGGGTCGGTGCTGGCAGCACCGGCGGCGCCGTGGCCGACCTTGTCGGCACAGGCACAGGCGATGGCGATGGCGGCGACACGGCCGACACCGCTGGCTGCGGCGCTGCCGCCACACTGGCTGGTGGCGCTGATGCCGCGCTGGCTGGTGGCACTGGCGCCACGGCCGCTGGCATGCTGGGCGGCCGGGTAGATGAAAGGGTTGGCGCAGCGGGCTGACTGGCCCGTGCCGAAGCCGGACCGGCGGCTGTGGGCGTTACCGTTTGGGCGGCCGCCGTGCCCAAGACCAGCCACAAAGCACAGGGCGCGAGCAGGACGAGGCGCTTCATCCTGGCCCTTGGCGCCGTCTCAACGCTGCACCGACTCGACCACCGCCGGGGCCTGCCGCAGTTGCAGGATGGCGCTGTCAACATGATCCCTGGCCACCGCCAGCGTGTACAGGCCCAGTGCGCTGGGTCCGGCCACAATTTGCAGTTGGGCATTGGCCAAGACGCCCCGCATGGCGGACTCCGTCACCGTTGGCTTGAAGGCAACGGTCAGCAGCACTTGGCCGGGCAGCGCCGAAATCGGCGCCGACGCGCTGCCCAACGGAGCCTGGCTGGCCGGTGTTGTGAAGACCAAGGCGCCTATGACACCGATCTGCACGATAAGCACCAACGTCAGGCTCAACGCCAGCGCAGGCAAGCGCACACCCAACAGAGCCGTGAGCCAGCCCGTGATGCGATCAGCCAGGGGCGTCGACTGAGCCAGGGCGGCAGCGCGGCTTGGCGCTTCCTGTTCCCCTTTGTCGAGCTCAATGCGCTGCATCAGCGCCTTCAAACCGGCCTCCGCCAACGCCGGCTCGGGTTGGGCCAGCTGTTGCAACTGGTTGGCCGTTTTTTTCAACCAGGCCATTTCCGCCTCGATGTCCGGGTGTTGCGCCAGGTTCTCTGCCAGCCACAACTCCATGAAGGTGCGCTCCTCATCCCCCAACGCGCCCCGCACATGCCAGGGCAAAAGCTCGCGCACGCGTTCCAGCTCATTCACGGCAGAACTCCGGGTCGTTGGAAAATCGTGGTTCGCTCGCCATCACAGTGGGTCGTAGCGCAAGCGCTGCCGGTTCACTCCGAATCAATTCTCCAGGCTCCTTTACTGTAGATTCCGCCGATCCGTCATTTGTCGTGCACCACTGTAACCGGGTTGTTTCAGGCCACGATCCTCATTGAGCCATTGCGCCAAGCTCGCCTTGAGCTTGGCCTTGGCATGGAACACCCGCGTTTTCACGGTGCCACTGGGGCAATTCTGCACCAAAGCGATGTCCTTCACACTCAGTCCCTCGACCAGCAGCAAATGCAGGCATTCGCGCTGCTCCATGGGCAACAAACTCATGCAATAGTCCAACTGCTGGGCGCGCTGCCGGTTCGCCAGAATAGACAGCAAATCGGCGTTTTGATCTGCCAGCGAATCGGCAAAGTCGTCGATATCAACATGGCTTTGCGTTGTGGCGTGCGGGTTCTTGCGCACGGCGTCGAGCGCCTTGTGCCGTGCAATGCCCAGCACCCAGGTCTTGACCAGCGAGTCGCCGGCAAAGTCGGGCGCCGCCCGCCACACCTCGTACAAGGTATCCACCACTACCGCCTGGACCTCGTGATCGTCGGCATAACTCATGCGGCGACGGACAAATGCGAACACACTGCCGGCCAATGCACGGTACAGCAATGTCATGGCGACCTCACTGTCCGGACTGCGCTTGGCAATCCGGCTCAGCAAGGCTCGATGGTTTGCGTCGGTCATGTCTCCTTCTAGTGTTTTCCTGAAACGGGTATCGCCTGCCACCGTCCCGGATCACCGATTTGTTTGCACCTCAGCGTGACCTGTTTCACTCTACTCCGACTCAATTGGTGCTTGGCAACAAATTGTCACAATTTTTGTAGGTGAATACCCGTGTGCGGGACAGTCGTACCGGCAGGCTCGAAGAAAGAAAAGAAGCCATTGAACCGCTGCCAGCCGGTGCTCGACTACACAAGGTGCGGACACAACAGGTGTGCGTATCGACTGATACCCTAAAGGAGAATTGGTATGAATGGTTTACCCAAGCCCGCAGCGTCGGCCCGGCTCGCCACTGTGCGCGCGATGGTGACGCGCGCCTCGTGCATCACATTTGCCTGCGCCATACTGGTCGCTGGCCCGGTCGCTGCGCAAGTGGCGCCACTGTTGAACGGAAATTTCGAGGCAGCCCCACAAATCAATGGGTATACGTACGTGTCAGCGGGAAGCCACCTTTCTGGCGCCACCGGATGGAAAGTCACGGCTGGCGACGTGAACATCGGAACCACGCCGGCCGGAACACTATGCCAGGGCGGCGTTGGCCACTGCGTTGACCTGAATGGTTCCTCCCGCGGTGGTATTGAGCAGTCGATGGAATCGAAAGCGGGATCGAGGTGCACGGTGACATTCTGGATGTCGCGACACCTGCAGCGGACGTCGGCTACCCTACAGACTTTCGTCAACAATGTGGCGACCTCACCCGCGACGTTCACTCACAATACCGCCGGGATCAGTCCGACCGACGGCAAATGGCAACAGCACAGCTTCAGCTTCACGTCGGTTGCCCCCTCGACGACGATTGCCTTCGTATCGGCCATGTCAGGCGCCGCTGGCCCACAGGTCGACAACGTGACGATGACCTGCGCGTCGCCCTCAGGCTCGCTCAGCGTGCAAAAGATTGTGGTCAACAATGTCGGTCCATCGGCGCCGATTCCGCCGACCTTCGACACCACCACGCACTGCTCGGCAAGTGCCGGTTCATCAAGTGTCAATACACCGCTAGCGGTCCCGGGTGGCCAGACGGTCCTGCAGCCGGGGACGCTTCCGGCCGGTACGATTTGCTCCGTCACCGAAGTGGTGCCACAGCACATCGCAGCGCTGGAGGCGTGTAAGGGACGCGGCGCGACGTGGACGGAAACCCACTCGGGGCCGGTCACCATTGTCGCGGGGCAGACGGCTGTCCTGACAGAGACGAACACACTGGACTGCGACAAACCGACCGGCGGAACCTTGCAAGCGCACAAGACCGTCGTCAACACACTTGGCGTGCCAACGCCGTCGAGCTTCACCATGACGGCGACCTGCACCGGCATGGCACCGATCCCGTTGCTGGTGCCGGTTGATGGCACGGTGACGGTACCGCCCGGCGGACTGATTCCAGACGGTACGGTCTGCACCATCGCCGAGACAATTCCGCCACAGGTGACCGGCGTGAAGGCCTGCCCCAGTGGCACCGCCACATGGGTCCCCAGCAACCCGGGGCCGCTCACGGTTCATACCGGGCAGACGACCGGCACCATCATCACCAACACGCTGACTTGCGACCCACCAAGAGGCGGCCACCTGACCGTCAACAAGGTCATTGTCAACACCACCGGTGGCCCGGCACCGATACCGCCAACGTTCGACGTGGCAGCGCAATGCACCTTGTCGGGTGCGAATACCCTCAACGTGACGCTGCCTGTTCCGTCGAACGGTGGCCTCTCGGCAGCGCCGCCGATTGCCGTGGGAAGCATCTGCAACATCCACGAAGGTCTGCTCGCCAAAATTCCCAACCTGAAAGCATGCAACGGTGCCACCGCCTCATGGACATCGAGCTATTCGGGCCCTGTGACGATGCTGGCGGGTGGGGCGACCCTGACCGCCACCAACACACTGGCGTGCGACAAGCCGACGGAGCCGGCTCGCTTCGAGATCCGCAAGAACACGGGGGCCACGGTAATCCCCGGAACGTATCTGTTCAACCTCAACTGCACGCGGGGGGGCACACCGGTGTCGGTCACCAGTCCGGTGCAGATCGTGTTGCCGGGTACCGGGTTCACGACGATCAGCGTTCCCGGCGGAGCCAGCTGCGTCGTGACGGAACAATCGCCCGGCAGCAACTGGAATCCATCGCCCGTGTTTACGGGAAGCGGCGGCTTGACCGTGATCCCCGGTGGCGGGCTGGTCGCGACCGTCGGTCCGGTCACCGGGACCAGCGGCGTCGTCACCGTCATGAATGAACGCAAGCCGGACAGCGCGGGCTGCCCGGACCGGACGCAAACCAGCATTGGCTGCCGTGTGACGGTAACGATCAGGCGAGCCAAGGGGCCGGCTACCTATTCCGTGATCCCCTCGCAGGCAGCAACCTACCCGATGAGCAACAGCCCTCCGAGCACGGGATCGGCCTGCGTCATCGCCGGCAATGCGATGATCAACCAGACGACTTGCTGGTTCAACTACAGCGCCAGTTCCAGCATGATCACGCTGAGCACGGCTTCATCCACGGGATCGCCGCCGTTGGCCAACTGGACCGGCGATTGCAACGCCATGAACTCGGCAACATGCATGCTGCCTGCCGTCACCCAGGCAACCCCGAGGAGTGTCGTGGTCACCTTCCCCTGATCCCTGACGCCGGCCTCGAAACAATCACGGGGCAGCGCCGTTCCGCTGCATGAAGGGCCGCATTGAAGTCGCACAACCACGATGAGCATGGATTGCGCCCGCTGACAGGAGTAGTCAAATGAAACATCCCCAGAACACACAAGCTGCCGGCAGACTGATTTCACCGACCGCATTTGTCCTCATCCTCGTGCTGCAGTTCGCTGCCGTATCCAATGCATTTGCGAAATGCAAGATTTGCCTTCGCGGATTGGGCTGCGAAATTACGGCGGGCACGTGCACTGACAAAGACAATGTCGACATGATGGAAAATCATAAGCCGTCCTCCTGTCGCGAAGCGGTGATTGCGCCCAATCCAAACAACTACCTTCTGTACGACAAAGCAGCGGCGAAAGCATGGTTTGTGGAAGGAACCGAGAAGACACCAATTAGGGGGCAAATGACGCCCGACGTCTTGAACCGTTGGAGCAGAGAGACCGGGCTTCGCGTCGAATCGGCAAACCGCACGAAGAAATAATGCAGGATACCTGGCGTGTCTGGTCGCGAGCTTGCACGCTCAAGCCACACGCCACCGGCAATGGCTGGGCAAATGAATCGCAGCTTGATTGAACCGGCGCCAACCCATGCCCGACTCAGATTGAGTGGAGCCGAAGTGCTTCCGAATTCGACCAACAACAAAGGACTCAGCATGACCCACCTCTCGACCCTGTTTGCGCTCGTAGGCAGCCTGACCTTTGTCCAGTTCGTCTCGGCGGCATCAATGTCTATTGACTCCGTGAACGTCGAATGCAAAGTTGTCAGTGGTCAACCTCATACGGTCCGGGTGGTGATGGCTTACCCCCCGGCCCTCCCCAGCGGTGACTTTGACTACCGGTACTCGTTTCAAAACGTCGGCACAGGTCAAATCAGCACGTTTTATTACGGACTGCTTTATGGTTTGCAGACTTTCCCACTTCAGGCCGGCCGTTACAACTTAACGGTCACGTTTTCGGTTTCGGGTGTTCCGAACGCCCCAGCGCACCCCGGTTCTGTGGTGTATTGGAACGACATCAAGGTGCCGGCAACTGTCTCCACCCACGGCAGGGGTACCGGCTGCGAATTTGCCAGCGTGGCCAATCGGGCCAACCTGATCGCTCCCGCGGTCAAGCCTAAAACAAATTAGGTCCTTCAAGCCAGGCTCGGCATAAGAAGGTCATAGTCATTGGGCCTGCGGAGCATGCGTCATGAGTGAGTGTCGGTGCATGACGCCGCCCTTTCACCGCGATGACTTTTATTCCCAGGCCATCGGCATCGACATGACGAACCTGCGTTTCGGCGAGGTCTCGGTTGAAACTTGTAAGACCTGTGGATCGAAGTGGCTGCAGTACTTCGTCGAATACGAGGCGTTCACGGCATCGGGTCGCTATTTCAGAGGCATGGCAAGCCTTGAGCAACTCCTGGGACTCACGCCCGAGCGAGCGGCGGCCGTGCTGGCAGGCATGCCCTGGTACTTCCGCGGCGGCAGCTACTACCGGACGCCGGGGGAGCGCGCGTCGGGGGTCCCGCAGGTCGATCTTTGACGCACAACGGCAGTGTCGCCACAGCTTGCGCTGACCGAATCTGCGCACAGCCCCTGCCGTCGAAGCAAGCGCAGCCCGTACCCCACAAGATCAGCTGAAGGTTTGCCAAACAAATCCACGCTCGATTGAACCGGCGCCAGCCAGTTCCCGACTCAGATTGAAGGGGCCGAATGGCGCCGATATTCACCGAACCGACACAGGAGACCCCCATGAAACGCATCGTCACACCGCTGGTGCTCGGCCCAGTCATCGCATTGATAGCGCTGAGCGGACGCGCACAACCAGTTGCCCCTGCGAAGAAGTTCGACCTGAAGGTTCAGATCGTTGTCGAGACAACGCCCATGGTGTACGGACCACTGAATGTTCCCGCTGGCACCGTCGTCTCTGCTCCACCCTCACCTCCTTCCATCATCAATTGCCCAATGACGCCCGGCGCAGCGCTAGCGACAAGCGGTGATTGTTCCGAAATTGGGCTGCCATCGAACACCAACATCAAATTGCTGGCCTCTGCAAATTTGCCCAATGCGCATTTCCACCAATGGAAAGACATTCCGAACATGTTGGGCGTGACTGTCTCCACTTCTTGCAGCTCACCCATGGCACCCAGCATCACCTGCAGCATGGCGGGGTCAAGGGCGATTCAGGCGATCTACAAGTGCAACGACCCATACCACTTCAACCCGAAAACACAAAACTGCGAAGGTGCCGGAAAGAATAAGTACGCCGATGATTTCACGCAGTTGAATACCAAACTCGATGCGCGTGCGGCCACCCCGGTCGCAGGTGGGAGTACCGAGAGCGGGATAACAACGACATTGAACACAGTTGCCGCCTCCGGTACTGCCACCAAGACAGCCGTCGACGATTCCAAGGCTCACCAATCCACCGCAGTTAAGTCACAGGTCACGGCATTGCAAACCGCTGTAGCCGGGCTTCCTAATACTGCCTCGATCACCGCATTGCAAACCGACTTAACAGTCGCCTCGATCACCGCATTGGCCACCCAAACAACCAATGCCGATGCACGTGCCAAACCACCGAATATTGACACGCCCGGCATTGGCGAATTCGTACCGCCTTTCGATGGATGGTTGAAGGTGGATCGGCCTCTGCAAATAGGCGCCGCGGTCATTTATAAGAGCAAGAAGGGCGTTGTTTCGATTGCAAACGGGATAACGCAGATCGCGTGGGGCGACGGATCCACATCGCGGATCGCCAGAACGTTGGAGGAAGTATCGCGCGCCGCGAAATAGGGCGAGTGCTACTCCAGCAAAGGGAGATTTTCAAATGGCAATCCACCGCATCGGCTCTGCGATCTTCAAAATGATCCTGTCCGCCAATCTGTTGATCACCGGGTCAGCTGGCATGGCTCAAGGCACGGCGCCCAATCACCTGGTCCAGGCGCTCACCAGCCATTTCCAAACGGTTACCCCGGAGATGCGGCGACAGAGGGTGTCAGGCGGCTATGGCGAAACGATTTCCGGCACTGCCATTTCACAGGAGGCGGTGGCACGGGAGGTTTCTCTGTTCAAAGAGGCCCTGGCCACCGGCTTGGTAAAGTCCCCCGACCCGCTGTTCCTGGCGCTGGGTCACAACCTGATCGTGCATGATCCAGGCACCGGCCTGGCCTACCTGAAGGCACAGCACGAAACCGCGGATCTGAGCGACGGCAACGTTGGTGAAACTCTGGTCGTGGGCACCATCGCCGCGGGTGAGCCGGGCGAGATGCTAGCCGTCTCGCAGCTGGCGTCCAAGGATGGCAGCCGCAGGTCTTTCTGGGCGCACTACCTGGAGTACAACGCCATCTTCCTATCCTCGGCAGAGCCGATCCAGAAGCAGCTTGCAGTCGAGTCCGATCCTGCCGTCAAGGCATCGCTGCTGCGGGCGCTGTCGATGATAGGTTCGCCCACCTCTCTGGCCTTCGTGAAAGATCTGGTGGAGCACACCACAGACGATGCCGTGCAGGCGGCCGCCATGTTTGCCTTTGTGGAGTTGGCCGGATACGACGGCATCCCGTTCATGGAGGCGGTCAAACCGGTGGGTGAGAAATCTTCTCGGGAACGACAAGACGCGCTGGGATGGTTGAAGGCCGAGACCCGTCCCGACGCCAAACATGGCCGTGACGTCACCAGCAATACGGGCTTCGTGGCTCGCTTCGGTACGCTATTCACCTCGCCCGTGATGCGCTGGCTGAGTGACCACGGCCTGCTCAAGGAAGCTGCCCTGAGGCAGCCGCCAGTGCTTGGCGCCGCCGAGAAGGCAGAACTGCTGGAACTGCTGATTGACTCCAAGGGTTTCGGGTTGGAAGCGGTGAAGGGGGCCTTGTTTCGCAGCCTGTCGAAACAGGACGAAGCATCGCTGCTGCGAATTCGGACGGTTTCCCTCTACTCGCCCAACGAGTTGTCGATGGCCAGGCTGAGCACGGTGGGAATCATGGTGCGCAGGATTCGTCAGGAGTTGTGACTTGGGTACGAGGGCATCGACAGCAAGCAAACACAAGGCACGTTGGCGAGCAGCGAAGCCCTGCCCGCTTCTCGTGTCACTGCTGTTGGCCGGGATGCCCGTCTTCGCCGCAGGCCAACCGGCTGACAGTGGCCTCGACTATCTGTCCGGATCGTATGTCGTGATCGGCAAACACGCCGATTCGGAAAAGACCTACACCGGACGCATGACCGTGTCGCTCGCCGAGCAAGTGCTGAAGATCGTACGAGTGATCGGCGGTCGGTCCACTGAGGCCACGGGAACGATGGACGCCGCCACGCCGGATCGGATTCCAGTTTTGCGCGTCAGCTTCAAAGAGCATGGAAAACTGCACGAGGAAACTTGCATGGTCAGCAGCGACCTCGACAACTATCCCAGAGTGAGCTGCTATGTCCAACACAACTTCACGAAGAAGGTGGGGTTGGAGGCCTGGTTTTCAGACCACGGGCAGCTTCGGCGCCAGTGATGCATCAAACCCCCTATTGCCGGCACCAATGACCAAACACACCAAGTCAATATTGGCAGCCATCCCCCTGCTGCTTGTGTCAGGTTATCTGGCCGCGGCATGGTACAACCTACGACAAGATATTGATGTTCCTATCCTGGCAATCACTACCGACGCGATTCCGGGAATCCCCGCCAGCATTGCGCAGATGTATTTGTACCTCAGTGATTTCGATCCCAATGCCAGCACCCACTATGGCATGCCAGCGCTCAATTTCATTGTCGCCGGATACGGGTCCGGGGATTCAAAGCAAAACAAAATCATACTTGAGTTATCCCGAAAATTCATTGAAAAGGGAGCGCAAGTCAACCAATCGTGGAATGGATTTACACCGCTGCAAGGGGCCGTCTTGGCAAACGAACCCGTCTTGGTTGAACATTTGCTGCGAAATGGTGCCGATCCAGATATCAGGTTGAAGCACCCCGGCAAGGCGAGCGATAACCTGACAGCATTAGAGTTTGCCAAGTACCTGGCAGGTCGCAAGAAGCAAGATATGGGCAGCGTACTGGAAGTGCTGAACAAGCAACCTAAGCCAGCGGATCAAAGTGTCGTCAACCAAGGAAAGTGAATCAAAATGGAATTCATCATCGGTGCTGTGGTAGTCGTGGGTTTATTGGCATGGGCTGTATCAATCTACAACCGCCTGGTGGCGCTGCGCAACCGTTACAAAAACGGTTTTGCACAGATCGATGTGCAACTCAAACGCCGCTATGACCTGATCCCCAATCTGGTTGAAACGGCCCGGGCCTACATGGCCCACGAGCGCGAAACCCTCGAAGCCCTGATTGTGGCGCGTAACACCGCGTTGACCGCTGCCGGCAAGGCCGCTCAGGCTCCTGGTGAAGCGGCGGCGATGCGGGGGCTGGCGAGTGCCGAAGCGGGTCTCTCGGGGGCCCTTTCCAAGCTTTTTGCGCTGTCTGAAGCGCACCCGGATCTGAAGGCGAATCAGACCATGATGCAACTCTCGGAAGAACTCAGCAGCACCGAGAACAAGGTCGCCTTCGCACGCCAGGCGTTCAACGATTCGGTCATGGAATTCAACACCTGCGTCGAGTCTTTCCCGGACCTTGTTTTCGCCGGCGCCTTCGGCTTCCCACGCGCCGAATTGCTGGCGCTTGAAAATCCGGCCGAAGAGCGCCAGGCGCCCAAAGTCTCGTTCAGATAGTCCCGTCGGCCAGCCGCCTCGCATGGATTTCTTCGCCAAACAGAATCACGCGCGCCAGCACACCTGGCGCCTGGTCTTGCTCTTGCTGCTCGCCGTTATGGCCGTGATCACGGTGACGGACTTGCTGGTGACGGTGGGTGTCACTCTGGTCCTTGAAGATGACAACCTGCCTTGGCTGTTTCACCCCCTGCTGGTTGGTGCCACCATCGTCGCCATCATCGTCTGCGCGCTGTGGCGCGAATACCAGTTGCGCGGCGGTGGTGATGCGGTTGCCAAAATTGTCGGAGCCCGACTGCTGCCGCGGCATGCCGAAAATATGGAAGAGCGACGCTTCCTGAACGTGGTGGACGAGATGGCCATCGCCTCGGGTGTGGCGGTGCCATCGGTATGGGTGATGGACGCCGAAAAGAGCATCAACGCCCTGGCTGCCGGCTACTCCCCAAACCAGGCCGTCATCGTGGTGACGCAAGGCATGCTCACGCAACTTAATCGCGACGAGTTGCAGGGCGTCATCGGCCATGAGTTCAGCCACATTCTCAATGGCGACATGCGGCTCAACGTCCGGCTGATCGGCGTTCTAGCCGGCCTAGCGGCGATTGGCACAACGGCCAAAGGCGTCATCGTCTTGTTGCTGGCGATACCCGCCGCGCTTTTGGGCGCAATGAGCTTTTTCGTCTCGAAGATTCAAGATGGATTTGACAAACGGCTGCAAGGCTGGAAAGCCGTCATTTGGTTACCGGTATTCTTCATCGTCGGGTCTCCCCTCTTGCTGCTCATGGCCGGTTTGCTATACGTGGGCGCCATGGGCACCATGCTGGGAGGCAAGACCGTGCTAGTTTTGGCTGGGCTGATCATCGTGGTGGGCTCCATCGGAGTGCTTTTCGGTCGCCTGATCCGGGCCGCCGTGTCGCGTCAGCGCGAGTTCCTGGCCGACGCTGCGTCGGTGCAATTCACGCGCAATCCCGACGGTTTGATCAGTGCCCTGGAGAAGATACGCGGCGGCGAGGGTTCGCTGGTCAGCAACGCCCTGGCCGGCGAACTGAGCCACATGTTCTTCAGCCAGGCGATTAAGTCGGCCCTTCTCAAGGACTGGTTCGCCACCCATCCTTCGATCGATGAACGGCTGGCAAGCATTACCGGCCATGGACCGGAAGTGCCTGCAAAACCGCGGGTTGGCGTGACGCCGGAAGAGGGGCAAGCGTGGTCGGTGCCGCAAGCCGCCGTGGCCAACTTCAGCGTCACGCCGCTGCACGTGGAGCAAGCGACGCGGATGCTGGACGCCATGCCCCAGGCGTTGCGCCAAGCGCTCAACTCAGCCCAGGGTGCGCGCGCCGCCGTTTATGCGCTGCTTCTCTCAAGCGATGCCAAGCTTCGCGCAACGCAGACAAGCGCTTTTGGCGCCACTGGCGATGGCGCCATGACACCGACTCTTGACGAGCTTGCCAAAAGTCTGCAGGAACTCGGCCCCGCCGGCCGCCTACCCGTGCTGGCCCTGGCAACACCGGCATTGCGCCAGATGAGTCCGTCGGAGCGCAAGGCCTTACTCAGCGCCGTAGACCAATGCGCGAAGGCCGACCAAGAGGTAACGCTGGCCGAGTTCGTCGTTGTCACCATTCTCAAGCGCCAGTTGTCAGGCAAGGCGTCTGGCGGCAAGCGTGTACGTCAGGGTAACCTCAATACCGTGAAGGCCGAAGTGCTGCTGTTGCTCGTCACCCTGGCTCGCGCTGGCGACGCCGACCCGGCAGCACAGAAGGCCGCGTTTGCACGCGGGGCGACGCGCATCGGTTTTGAGCCCGGCATGCCACCCAGCGCGCCTTTCGCAGCCGATGCCATGAGCGCTGCCTTGGACCGATTGCGCCAGCTGACACCAGTCATGAAGCAAGACCTGATTTCAGCTTGCGTGGAAGCTGCGCTGGTTGACGGAAAGTTGCTGCTGGCCGAAGTCGAATTGCTACGCACCATCGGCATGGCCATCGACTGCCCACTGCCGCCAAGCGTGACGCCGGCCTGAAACCCGCAACCGGTCCCCCGCCTATTTCATGATTTTGTCCAGGTCCAGCAGTCCAATATGGCAGGTGTAAGGATTTTTGTCGTATCCCGCCTCGCCATTGAAAGTGATGATGAATTTACCGTCTTTCAAGTGTGTGATATCTGAAATGGATTCAAACTGCCCGCGCCTCAATGAAAAAGAAATTTCTTTGCTGTCCTTTGTTTTGACAATCAGATAATAGGTTTCGTTATCACCACGATACCGCCTGTCCATGGCTTTCAAGCTGACATCAGCGTATTTTTGACTGTTGGTTACAACGCGAGTCAATCTGTATCCATCCTTGTAGACTGTTGTGCCATTGATAAGCAATGGCTTTTTTTCTTCCGCGACCGTATACGGATTCAGCACATTCAAAATATCGCCGTTTTCAGAAGAAATTTCAGTAAATTTTGAATAGTGATTGCTGCCGTAAATAATGTTATTGCCTTTCAGGTAGACATCACCCACGCCTTCGATGGTCTTACTCCAAATCAAATTTGATAATTTCACTTTGTAGTTCTTGCCGCTTCCAAATATCGTATCGGCAAAGCAATTTGTACAAGTTGCAATGATGAATAAATACAGCGCGAGTATCAATTTTTTCATTTCGTGTCCCCGGTTACGATGCTGATCACGATTCAAGCGACCTCACTGGTCTCAAATGCTCAGAATGAAATCTTCTTGATCAGCAGTAATCTGAACAAACTGAAAAAAGCGAGAAAGAACAACCCGAAAACGACAGGCATCATGTACAGCTCTTCCCAGGTATTCAGGCGGCCTTCCTCAGGATGACCCGTGAGATACAGAACCTCCACCACGTCACCATGCTTAAAATCTCCGAACATCAATGGCGCGCCCGACGTTTTATACGTCTTGCCAGACGCGTCCTTGTATTCGACTTTCACACTCCTTGATCCTGAAGCGATGACCTGACCTGCCGACTTGACTCCATGGAGTTTCAGTTCAATCACGCTTTTTGAAAGTACCGCCGTCGCTGCACCGCATACAAGAACAATCACCAGTACAAAGACAAACTCCATCAAATTTGACTTCACCATTATTTTCAGCGGTCACACCGAGGTGTTAGACGAACCCTTGATTAAACTCGTCCTTCAAGGCTTATGGTTTCCGGGACGAGTGCGGTTAACCCCGTCTTCGCCGTCCTTGGCTTTCACTACGTCGGACTCTGTTTCAATCCCTTCGATGGTATGAACTCCGGCAACAGGTATGGTGGACTTTGAGGGCGCGACAGTGCCTTTGACGTCCTTACTCTGAACCCGACCATTCAAGCGGCCATCCTTGCCAATGATGATCGTCTGGAGGGACTGGCCGGGGATGTTGAGTTTGTATTTTCCGGGTTTCAATCCAGAGAAGCTGAAACCCCCACTGGCGTCGGTCTTGGTGTTGACTTTGATGTTGCCAGAATCGCCCTCAAGGCCTATCGGTATGCCCATGTCAGCGACCAGCGCCGTAACTCCAGCTACCTGATTACCCGCCAACGCCACTGAGCCGCCGCACATGAGCGCCAGTGCCACGACTGCGGGTGAAAACAACGTCATGGCTCGCATTTTCTGTGCTTGTTTCATTTCACTGCTCCTATGGGGTGGGAAAGGGCCAAGACCAAACCTTCTTTGCGGTTCAGCTCAGCGGGACGCGCATCCGGACCCACCTTTGTGAGTCCATCACTTGTTGCCGTCGGTTCAATGAAATCGTGAACTTTTTCAAGTTTGTCGAAATCCTGAGTCAGGTCAGGACCGCCACGCTGACCAGTTTGCTGCTCAAAAAGGGCTTGCGCAAGGCCTGGCTATTGCGTGAACTCAGCAGCGGCTAGGTTGGCATGGCGCCCAGGTAAGCCAGCACCCCCTGCCCGGCACGCCGGCCGCTGGCCAGACAAGCGGTTAGCAGATAGCCCCCGGTGGGAGCCTCCCAATCCAGCATCTCGCCGGCGCAAAACACGCCCGGCCACTGCGTCAACATCAGGTCCTGGTTCAGGGCCTCAAAGCGCACGCCGCCGGCGCTGCTGATGGCTTCGTCGAGCGGGCGCACGGCCGCCAGCGTGATGGGCAAGGCCTTGAGGGCAGCGGCCAGTTGAGCCGGGTCGTGCAGTTGGTCCTTCGTCAAGCGTTCATGCAGCAGGGCGGCCTTGATGCCTTCGATACCCAGGCGGCTCTTGAGGTGGCTGGAGAGCGAGCGCGAACCGCGTGGGTGGCGCACCTCGGCCAGCACCCGCTCAGGGCTCAGATCGGGCAACAGATCGAGATCAAAGGTGGCCGTGCCCAGCGCCATGATCTGATCGCGCAGCAAGCTCGCCGCCGCGTAAATCAGGCTGCCCTCGACACCCGTGGCGGTGGCCACAAATTCGCCTTTGCGCGCAAACCTGACGCCTTGCGACGTGGTAAAGGACAGGGCCACCGATTTGAAGGGCTGGCCGGCAAAACGGCTGCTGAAATAGGCGCTCCAGCCACCCTGCACGTCAAAACCGCAGTTGGCCGGCAGCAGCGGCGCCACTGCCACGCCCAGCGCTTGCAGCCAGGGCAGCCAGGCGCCATCGGAGCCCAATCGCGCCCAACTGCCGCCGCCCAGGGCCAGCACCACCGCGTCGGAGCGCGCCTGCACCTGGCCTTGCGGGTTGTCGAAGGCAAGGGTAAGGGCTGGTATGTCTTCGGACCGCCCGGCGCTGCCGCCGGTCCAGCGATGGCGCATGTGGAACTGCACGCCCGGCCCGTCCGGCGGATGGCGCAGCCGGTGCAGCCAGGCGCGCAGCAGAGGGGCGGCCTTCATGTCGACCGGGAACACCCGGCCCGAGGTGCCGACAAAAGTCTCGACCCCCAGTTCCTTGGCCCAGGCCCGTACCTGCGTCGGGCCAAAGTCGCGCAGCAAGGCCTCGACCTGGGCGCGGCGCGCGCCGTAGCGGGAGGCAAAGCCCTCGAACGGCTCCGAGTGCGTCAGATTCAGCCCGCCCTTGCCGGCCAGCAAAAACTTGCGTCCGACCGAGGGCATGGCGTCGTACAGATGCACTGCCACGCCAGCGCCGGATAACACTTCGGCGGCCATCAGTCCGGCCGGGCCGCCACCCACCACCATCACTTTTTTCATGAACCGTCCTCAAGTTCCAGCAAGGCGCCCGGGGCGCTCAAAAACGCGGCCTTGACCACTGCATCCGGGTACATCGACTGCACCGCCGCGCGGTAATGACACAGTTGCGCCACCAGCTCGGGTTGCTCTTGTGGCGACTCGGCCGACTTGTAGTCGAGCACCCACCAATGCCCCGCATGCGTGCCGTCCTTGCGCTGCACCAGGCGGTCCAGCCGCAGCGTCTGGCCCTGGTACTGCAACTCGACCTCGTTGCCCTGCCAGCCCAGCACACCAGGGTCCCAAGCCCAGGCGCCTGCGCCTTGCAAGATGCGTTGCGCCATCGCCGCCGCCTGCGTCCCCTGCGCTGGCGTCAACTCGAATTCACGCGCCGCGGCACTGGTATTGTCGGCCGAGACAGCGCCCCATTCCAGCAGGCGGTGCATCGCCTTGCCGATGCGCACCGACGCCGAATCCGGCGCATCCGCGTCGCCCGGAGCGGCTGGCGTCTCGGCTTTCGCGGCGTACTCCGCCGCAACCGACGGCAACTCCTTGATATGGAAAACCGGGTCGGCACCCGCTGCGGCGCCTGTCGCAAACGCGGCGGCCGGCGCATCCAGGCTGGCCTCGGTTGCCAGAGGGGACAGACGTTGCCACCAGCTGCGCTCGGCCGCCCGGTACGGCTCCATGCTGGAAATCGCCAGTGTCTGGCGGGCTCGCGTCAAGGCCACGTACAAGGCGTTGAGTTCTTCGCGCCCGCGTTCCAGACGCTCGGCCTCCAGCGTCGGCACGGCGCAGGCGGGAGGCTGGCTCTCGCTGGCCAGAAAGACAAACTTTTCCGGCCAGGCTGCCGCGCCCGGCCAGTTCACCAGCACCCCCATGGACTCGGCATTGCGCTGCGGGCTATCGGTATCGAGCAGCAACACGACCGCTGCTTCCAGACCCTTGGCGCCGTGGATGGTCAGCAGCCGCACGGCATCCGGGTTGACCGCCGCCGGTGCCAGCACGCCACCGGCTTTGAGGGCCCGGACCAAGGCGTAAGGGGTGGCGTAGCGGCCACCGCCCAATTGCAGCGACACCCCCAGCAAGGTCCGCAGATTGGCCAGCACCGAGTCGCGCTGGTTGGCGGGGGCCGCCGCCGCAAAGCGTGCCTGCACATCGCCATCGGTGTAAATGGCTTGCAGCGCATCGTGCGGCGGCAGCTGGTCCAGCCAGGCCTTCCAGCGCCGCAAACAATTCAGCACACTGCGGCCATCCGGCGTCACCAGTGGCGCTTTTTCCAGCAATTCGAACCACGGCAGACCAGGTTCAACTTGCGCCAGTGCCAGTTGCACCAGGGCCTGGTCCGGCAGGCCGAACAGGGGCGACTTGAGCACCCGCGCCAGCGACAGGTCATGCTGCGGCGACACCAGGGAATCGAACAGCGCCACCAGGTCCTGCACTTCGCAGCATTCGATCAGGTCGGTTTTCTCGCCGATCTGCGCCGCCATGTGCAGCTTGCGCAACTCGTCCTGCAAAGGCAGCAGAGCGGCCCGTTTGCGCGCCAGCACCATGATGTCGGACGGTTGGAAACGTAGGAGTTGCTGCGCGATCCAGCGCGCCGCCTGACGCGCCTCCAGCGTGCGCAAGGTCTCTTCCGGCAGTTCACGCGGGGTGCCCAGGCTGTCGCGCCAGGCGACGGTATCGGCTTCAGTCCCAGACACATTAGCCTGGCGCGCGGGTCGCGCAATGGGCGGCAGCTTGCACACCGCACCCTGTTCCGGGGAACTGGTGGTGTGGACACGAAAACCGTCATAGCCGTCGGCCTGCGCCGCCTCCAGCATGGCCGCATTGACGGTCGCCAGCACCGCGCGGGCGTTGCGCCGGGTGTGGTCGCAACTGAGCAGATCACCATTCAAAGCCTGGCGCACAAAAGCTTGCGCGGCCTTGAACACCTGCGGTTCGGCGCGCCGGAAACGGTAAATGCTTTGCTTCGGGTCGCCCACCAGGAAGACACTGGGAGCCGTGGCGCCGGCGCCCGCGTAGCCGCTGAGCCAGGAGCGCAGCGCCTGCCATTGCAGCGGGTTGGTGTCCTGAAACTCGTCGATCAGCAAGTGCTTGATGCGGGCATCCAGACGCTCCTGAACCCAGCCCGAAAGCACCGGGTCGCCCAGCATCAGCAGCGCGGCGCGCTCGACATCATTCATGTCGATCCAGCCGCGCTCGAATTTGAGCGCGGCAAACTCCTTGAGCAACACGCGGCTGAGCCGCGCCATGCGTTGCTGGTACAGCCAGGCGGCCTGTTGCGCCCGGGCCGCCTGCACCCGCAGCAGCAGGTCTTGCGCCGCGCGCACCAGTTCGATGCCGGCAATCTTCTCGCCGAACTTGCGCGGCGCGCCTTCCTTCGTCAACAAGGCATCGAATGCCGCCGGCAGGTCGCCGTTGGCGAGTGCTGTTTCAAGTTCCAGCCCTTTCGCGGCAAACGTCTTGGCGCCGGCGCGCGCCAGCGCCTGGGCGGCAGCCAGCAGCGTTTGCCAGCGCTGCGGCTGGGCGCGCAGAAAGTCATCCGGCTGCTGCAGGGCGGCGAAGTCGGGGTACTGCTCGTCGAACGCCAGCACCGACTGGGCGACCACGCCATGCCCATCGGCCAGGGCAAACTCGGTGCGCTTGTCGAGCGCCGTCTGCAAGGCTTTTTCGGTCTGCGCGCGGCCATGCTCGAAAACGACCGCCTCATAGTCGGCCTGCTGCTGGGCATCCTCCGTCAGCAGCGCATAAAACCGGCGCCACACCAGCGCCTTGGCCGGTGCGTCGTCCTCCAGCAGTTCGTAGCTGGCCGGCAGTTCCATTTGCTGCAATGCAGCCAACGGGGCGCTGCGCAGCAAGGCGGCAAACCAGCTGTGGAAAGTGCGCACCTGCACCTGGCGTCCGCTGGCCAGGATTTTTTCATACAGCGTCGACAACTGCCGCGCCAGCTCGGCGGATGGCGGTCCACCGTCCTGCATGGCGACACCGCGATCGCGCAGTTCCTTGATCAGGGTCTGTGCATCGGCAGCGGCAAATTGGGCCAGCCACTGGTACAGCCGCTCGCGCATCTCGCTGGCCGCCTTCTTGGTGAAGGTAATGGCCAATATCTCGTGCGGCTGCACCCGCAGTTGCCCGCTTTGCGGATCGACACCGTCCAGCAAGGCCCGCACGATGCGCGACACCAGCATCCAGGTCTTGCCGGCACCGGCGCAGGCTTCCACCGCGACGCTGCGACGCGGGTCACAGGCGACGGCGTAGAAGGCCTCGGCGCTGACCGGCTGACCGTTGTGTTCGTAGGCAGCTTTCATTCCCAAAAATCCTTCCGGCACAAACCCCGCGCCGCGCAAAACTCGCAGGCTTTGCCTTCACCCAGCGCCGCCATGGGATGTCCCTCCGAGATACGCGCCATGTCGGAGGCAATGCCCTCCAGCAGTTGGTCGCGCAAGCCCACAATATCGGCTTGCGGATAGTATTTGCTGCCCTCTTTTTCACCCACATTCAGGTACGCCGCGGCCAGCGTGTCGTCGCTCAGCAGGGCGGCATAAAAGGCCAGCTGGGTGTCCTCCAGCGCGTCCTTGATGCGCTGGGCAGTGTTGTTGCGGACCTCGGTTTTGTAATCGATGACCAGCGCGCTGCCATCCGCCAGCCGGTCTATGCGATCAATCTTGCCGACCAGGGTCAGGTGGCCCAGCGGCATTTCTTTCCAGGCTTCGGCCTGCTGGAAGCGGGCGCCGCCGGCTTCGTGGTCGGTCAGCCATTGCAGGTAACCCGCGCGCACCCGCGGCCAGGTCGCGGCGAAGGGCAGAAATTCGCTCTGAGACAAAGCCAGCTCGGCCGTGGCCTGCTGGGCGGCGGCATCAAGCAGGGCGCTGCGCGCCGGCAATCCGGACGCCGGCGCGGCTTGCAAGGCTTCATGAAAAAGCTTCAACACGTGGTGCAGCCAATTGCCGAAATCCCGTTTGTCCAGCGCGACGTCGAGCTCATCCGACTCCTGCAATTTCAACTGGCGCAGCGCAAAAAAGCGGTATGGGCAGCGCCGCAGGTCTTCATAGGCGGTGCTGGAGAGCCGCTTCAGCGGCAGGGCGTCACCGCTGGGCGCCGGCATGGCACAGGGCTGCGGACTGAGCGCGCGCAAGGCGCTGGGGTCGGGCGCCAGCGCCAGCGCTTGCCGCAGCCGCAACGCCTGCACGAAGCCGCTGGCCATCAAATGCTCGCCGCCTTCACTCTGACGCCACAACAGGTCGACCTGCGGAAACTGCAAGGCGTAACACCAGCCGGCACGCGCCGCGGCGGCCAGTTGTTCGCGTGCCGGCAGGCCCAGCAAGGCACGCTGGGCCGGGGTCCAGGGGCCAGCCGGCTCGGGCGACACCGGCAGTCGAACCTCGTCGCAGCCCGGCAGCACCACCGCCGCCACGGAACGACCCAGCAGTTGACTCAAAGGCAGGATCACGACTTGCGGCGGGACGGGTTGCGGCAGTGAAAAATTCAGGCTCTCCAACGTCTGGCTGACCCAGGCCGTGAACTCGCGCTGGCTCATGCGCGCGGCAACATCCGCAAATTCGATTTCAGCGCCCTCGCGCAGACGCAGGGCGGCCAGCACCCTCTGGCCGGCCGGATCCTGCGCCAGACCGGACCACTGCCCCGCGCTGTCCAGGGCATGGCGCAAATCGGCCAGCCAGCGCGTCAGCGGCCGGGCCGACTGCAAGGTCTCGCGCAGTGACTGCACCTGCTGCGCCAGGGCGTTGTCGAGCGGCACCGCGCGCCAGTCGCGCAGACCCATGCGGCGCCAGGCGATCTCCGCCTGCGTCACGGCCTGCGGGTCAAACGCCGGCGCATTTTTCAGCCAGTCCAGCACCACATCGGTCGTCGCATCCCACACTTGCGCCCGCAGCAGGCTCAGCACGGCAGCGGCGGCCCGCGTGGTGGACAGCGTCCAGCCGGTCTCGTCGCGCAAGGCCACGCCGCGCTGGGCCAGCATGGCGTGCACCCGGCGCGTCAGCAGCCGATCCTGCGCCACCAGGGCGACCGGACTGCGGCCCTGCGCCAGATGCGCCAACACGCACGCGGCGGCGCGCTGCGCCTCGTCTTCCCCGTCGGCAGCGGCGTGCAACAGCGGGACGCCGGCGTCTGCGTCAGGCCCTGGCGCCAGCGCCAGGGGCACCGTGACGACCCGGTTGCCCAGCGCCTGCTGCAAGGCCAGTGCCAGCGGTTCGGTCTGAAAACCTTGCAGCAACACCAGCAAGTCCGGCGTCGCGGAAAAAACCGTATCGGTCGGGTAACTCGAACTGGCGGCCCACGCCAACGCGATGCGGGCAATCGCTGCTTCCAGGGCCAACAGTGGGGAATCCATGCCGGCCACCAGCGCGCCGGCCAAGCCGCTGCCCCACTGCAGGCGCACCGCGGGTGGCTGGGCGGCGGCGCTGCGGGCCAGGCTCCAGGCCGCTTCCAGCAAACGCGCGGCAAGCACATTCTGCTGCGCCGCCAGCCCGCTGCGCGACAGCAGCGATGTAGCGGTCAGCAGGTCGCGCGCGGCGTCCAGCCGCAAATCGTCGCCAGCGGGCGCAAAACCGCCCAAGCCGCGAGCCCAGCTGATGCTGGTCTCGAAGCGGGGCAGAAAGTGTGCCTGCGGCTGCGCGCCGTCGCAGCCGCGCAGCCAGGCGTTGCGCGCTTCCGGCATGAGTTGCACATACGGCAACAGCAGCAGCGTGCGCGACGGCTCCACCTTGCGCTGCGCCATTTGGGCACGAACCTGACCCATGACGCCGTCCCAGGCCGCGGTCACATGATGTTTTTTCACTATCTCGGCCATAGGCGATTGTCTATCGAAGCTGGGGCTTGGTTTCTGTCACAATTTCCCCACTTTACCTGTTACCGATCACACCACTAGAACTTTCCCGGACAAACCCGGTATTGCTGTGACAAGCGGTTCTGCCCTCAACATTTTTTAAAAGGAAATACCATGGCCAGCGAACTTATCAAACATGTCTCCGACGCTTCCTTCGAGGCCGATGTCATGCAATCCTCCGTGCCGGTGCTGGTGGACTACTGGGCCGAATGGTGCGGTCCGTGCAAAATGATTGCCCCCCTGCTGGACGACTTGTCGGCCAGCTACGAGGGCAAGCTGCAAATCGCCAAAATGAACGTGGACGAAAACCGCGACATCCCGGCCAAATTCGGTATTCGCGGCATTCCCACGCTGATGTTGTTCAAGGACGGCCAGTTGGCGGCCACCAAGGTCGGAGCCATGAGCAAGGCCCAGATGATCGCCTTTATCGATCAACAACTGGCGTGACTGCAAACAGCGCCATCGGCACAACTTTGTCATGCCGGGCCTGACCCGGCATCCCTGCCGCGCAAGCATTGGATGGCAGGTGCTGGAACCCCGCCCCCGGATCAAGCCCGGGGCAGGCTCCGATCCGGGACCGCAGTGCCAACGGCGTGAACCATGTTGGCGTTTCCCCGGTATCGGATTTCTCCAGATTTTCCTGTCATAATCACGCCAGTTCACCAACTCCCCTTGAGTTGGTTCGAGTTTCCGGTTCAAAACTCCGAGGTTGTGGCAACGGTCCCGCCTCACCCTTACCTCCCCCACGTTCCGTTCAACTTCCTAGTTAGCCACTCCATGCACTTAAACGAACTCAAGGCACTGCACGTGTCGGAAGTCCTCAAGCAAGCCGAGGAGCTTGAGATTGAAAACACCGGCCGCATGCGCAAGCAGGAGCTGATGTTCGCCATCATCAAGAAGCGCGCCCGCACCGGCGAGCAGATCATCGCCGACGGCGTGCTGGAAATTTTGCCCGACGGCTTCGGTTTTCTGCGCAGCCCGGACACCAGCTACACCGCCTCGACCGACGATATCTACATCAGCCCCAGCCAGGTACGCCGCTTCAATCTGCACACCGGCGACATGATCGAAGGCGAGGTGCGCACGCCGAAAGACGGTGAACGCTACTTTGCCCTGAACAAGCTGGACAAGGTCAACGGTGGCGGTCCGGAAGAGAACAAGCACAAGGTGATGTTCGAGAATCTGACGCCACTGTTCCCCAAGGTGCAGATGAAGCTGGAGCAGGACATCAAGAGTGATGAGAACATCACCGGGCGCATCATCGACATCATCGCCCCCATTGGCAAGGGCCAACGCGCACTGCTGGTGGCGCCACCCAAGAGCGGCAAGACGGTGATGATGCAGCACATCGCCCATGCCATCAGCGCCAACTATCCAGAGATCCACATGATGGTGCTGCTGGTCGACGAGCGCCCCGAGGAAGTGACCGAAATGCAGCGCACCGTGAAGGGTGAGGTGATAGCCTCCACCTTCGACGAACCGGCGGCCCGCCATGTGCACGTGGCCGAGATGGTGATCGAGCGCGCCAAGCGTCTGGTCGAGCTGAAAAAAGACGTGGTCATCCTGCTCGACTCGATCACGCGGCTGGCACGTGCCTACAACAACGTCGTGCCCTCCAGCGGCAAGGTGCTGACCGGCGGCGTCGATGCCAACGCGCTGCAGCGCCCCAAACGTTTCCTGGGCGCGGCCCGCAATGTGGAGGAAGGCGGCTCATTGACCATCATTGCCACCGCACTGATTGACACCGGCAGCCGCATGGACGAGGTTATTTTTGAAGAGTTCAAGGGTACCGGCAACAGTGAAATCCATCTGGACCGCCGGCTGTACGAGAAACGCGTATTCCCGTCGATCCAGCTCAACCGCAGCGGCACACGGCGCGAAGAGTTGTTGTTGGCACCGGAAATCCTGCAAAAAACGCGCATCCTGCGCCAGTTCCTCTACAACATGGATGAGGTCGAGTCGATGGAGATGGTGCTCAAGCAGATGCGCGCCACCAAGAACAACAGCGAGTTCTTCGATATGATGCGCCGCGGCGGCTAACAAGCCTTGTCATCCCGGGCTCGACCCGGGATCCATGGATTGCGGATCAAGTCCGCAATGACAAGCCAAGGTATAATTTATGGTTTTACGCGACAAGTACGGCGGGCTTTGAATTGCGCAATGGTTTGCTCAAGGGCCTGTCGCGGCTAGCGCAACTGATGGAGAAGATATGAAAGAAGGCATTCACCCCAATTACCGCGATGTTTGTTTCCTGGACTCGTCCAATGGCTTCAAATTCGTGACCCGCTCCTGCGCGGCGGCCAAAGAGATGATCAAGATGGAAGATGGCCGCGAACTGCCGCTCTACAAACTCGATACCTCCAGCGAGTCGCATCCTTTCTACACCGGTACCCAGAAATCGGTGGACAACATGGGTGGCCGCGTCGAGCGCTTCCGCAACCGTTTCGGCAAGACCGCAGCCAAGTAAACTGGCAAACGCTTCTTGTCAAAGGCAGCCCGGGTCACCGCGCTGCCTTTTTTATTTGTCCGTCATGGCAGGCTGCAACGCGGCGCCAACGCGAGTGCCGCCAGGCGCTGACGAAAATCGGTTTTTGCCTTCCAACTTGCCTTAGTATTGCCGCGTGAATCAACCGACCCCCGCCATCGTCGCCCAGGGCGCCGTGCGCCGCTTGCCGCGTAGCGCGCTGCTGCTGCTGTGCATCGCCTACGTGCTGCCCGGCTTTGTCGGCCGCGCGCCCTGGAAGAGCGCCGACATGACGGCCTTTGGCTACATGGCCCAGATGGCCCGTGGTGCCACCGAATGGCTCTCGCCACGACTGCTGGACCTGCCGCCCGACGTCGACGCGCTGCTGCCCTATTGGCTGGGTGGCTGGGCCATGCGCCTGGCACCGGGCTGGATAACGCCTGATTTTGCGGCGCGCATCCCTTTTGGTTTGCTGCTGACGCTGACCCTGGTTGCCACCTGGTACGCCAGCTACTACCTGGCGCGCAGCCCGGCGGCACAACCTGTGGCGTTTGCCTTTGGCGGCGAGGCCTTGCCGCCTGACTATGCACGCGCCATGGCCGACGGCAGCTTGCTGGCCTTGATTGCCTGTCTTGGCTTGGCTCAGCTGTCGCACGAAACCACGCCGGCGCAGGCCCAACTCTGTTTTGTCGCCCTGACCTTTTTCGGCTTCACGGCCTTGCCCCATCGCGCCCTGCTACCCCTGGTGAGCGCCGCGCTGGGCCTGACCGGACTGGCCTTGTCCGGCGCGCCGACCATTGCCGCCTTGCTGGGCGGCGGCAGCGCCGCGATTTACCTGCTGGAGCGCGCCCCGGCGCCGGCTGCGGCGCGCAACAAGAGCTTGCGCGCGGGCGCCAGCATCGCGCTCTTGAGCGCGCTGGTGGTCCTGCTGGCGAGCGCGCTGGATTTGTGGCGCTGGCGCATCGAGTTGCCGCAGGCGAGTTGGGCCGAGTGGCGCAGCCTGGGGCGTTTGCTGCTGTGGTTCACCTGGCCGGCCTGGCCGCTGGCGCTGTGGACGCTGTGGCGCTGGCGTCATCAACTGGTTCAAAGCGCCACGCCGAGCCGCCATCTGACCTTGCCCTTGTGGTTTACCGGCGTGGCACTGGCAGCCACCTTCAGCACCGCGTCGGCCGACCGCTCCTTGTTGCTGGCCCTGCCGGCCCTGGCGGCCCTGGCGGCGTTTGCCTTGCCGACCCTCAAGCGCAGCGTTGCCGCGCTGATCGACTGGTTCACGCTGCTCTTTTTCTCGGGCTGCGCTTTTACCATCTGGGTGGTCTGGATCGCCATGCAGACCGGGGTGCCCAGTCAACCCGCCGCCAACGTGGCACGGCTGGCGCCGGGGTTTCAACCCAGCTTCTCCCTGTTCCCCTTTGTGCTGGCCACGGCCGCGACGCTGGCCTGGGCCTGGCTGGTGAAATGGCGCGTCGGCCGGCACCGCGCCGCGATCTGGAAAAGTCTGGTCCTGCCGGCCGGCGGGGCGGTACTGTGCTTTGTGCTGCTGATGACCTTGTGGCTTCCGCTGCTCGATTTCGCGCGCAGCTATGCCCCGCTGGTGCGCCGCGCCATGGTGCTGCTGCAAGCACCGGGCTGCGCCGAGACGCACGGCCTGAGCCGCGGCCAGATCGCCGCTTTTCAATTCCATGGCCACTTGACACTCAAGCCGGCCACAGCGGCCGCCAGTTGCCCTTGGTTGATCGTCAGCCAGGACGCCCTGCCAACGCTGCCGGAAGTGGTTGACCCGGCCAACTGGCGCTTGCGCGGCAGCGCCCAGCACCCAACCGACAGAGATGAGACGGTGCTGATCTTTCAGCGCGTGGCGGCAACGCCGCGCTAAGCTCTGTCCGGCTGGGCCCGGACGCGACCGGCCGGGAAAGTGATGATGAAAGTGGAACCCACGCCGGGTTTGCTTTCAATTCTCAGCTGGGCGCCGTGGCGCTGCAGCACGTGCTTGACGATCGCCAGACCCAGACCGGTGCCGCCGGTATCGCGCGAGCGGCTGTGGTCAACCCGGTAAAACCGTTCCGTCAGGCGCGGCAAATGTTCCGGTGCAATGCCGGGGCCGGTGTCGGACACCGAAAACTCGGCCCGACCATCGGGCAGCAACACGGTGCGCACGCCGATTTCCCCGCCGGCTGGCGTATAGCGAATGGCATTGCCCACCAGGTTGCTCATGGCGCTGGCCAATTCGGTCGGCGCGCCGGCAATCTGGAGCGCCGGCGGAGCCTCGAACAGCAGCCGGTGGACCGGCTCCGAGGCCGGGCTCAGCACGGCAGACAGGGCCCGTCCATCCTGCTCCAGTTGCGCCGTCAACGCCGCCACCGAGACCCAATCCGAGTCACCCGGCGGCGGACTGCCTTCCAGGCGCGACAAGGTCAACAGGTCGCTGACCAGGGTCTGCATCCGTTCGGCCTGCTGCGCCATCAAGGCCAGATAACGCTCGCGCTCCGACTCGTCCAGGGGACAGCTCTGCAGGGTTTCGACAAAACCGGTCAGCACCGTCAATGGCGTGCGGATTTCATGCGACACATTGGCGATGAAATCACGGCGCATGGCCTCCGCCTGCTCCAGCGCGGTGACGTCGCGGGACAGCAGCAGCAATCGGCCCGCGCCATAGGGATGCAGGTGCACCGACAGCCGGACCGGCCGGGTCGGCGAGTTCTCGCGCCCCGGCATCAGGACTTCACTCTGGTAATCGTGACCGGAAAAATAACTGGCAAAGGCGGGGTCGCGCACCAGGTTGCCGATGTGCTGGAGCATGTCGCGCTGGGCATCCAGACCAAAATGCGATGCCGCCATCGAGTTGAACCATTCGATCCGCCCCTGCGCATCGAGCAGCACGACGCCGTTGGGCGAAGCCTGAAAGGCCGCCAAAAAATCCTGCAGGCGATGCTGGCTCTCCAATGCGGCCTGCTCCCGGACCCGAATCAGACGGCGCACCCGGTCCGACACCTCGCCCCACAAGCCGGTGCTCATCGCGGCGCTGGAAAACTCATCGGCACGCAGCCAGCGCAGCAGACGCCCGGCACGCGACAGATCGATCAGGAACCAGCTCAAGCCGGCCAGCAGCAGACCGGCCGCCAGACCTTCCAGTTCACTGGTCGCGCTGTGGCTGGCGGAGGCCGCCAGCCAACCGGCCGCGCCTCCCGCAAGCTGACAGGCGATGAAGGAAAAAATTCGCCAGAACATGGTTGGTTCAGAACGGCGGCCAGGACTGCGCCGGTCTCTTCAGATCAAACGCCGGCCCGTGCCGAGACGGCGGACGCGGTTTGCGCCGTCAGTCGATAACCGGCACCGCGCACGGTCTCTATCATTTGACCGGCGGTGCCGCCCAGCGCCTCGCGCAGGCGTTTGACATGCACATCCACCGTGCGCTCCTCGATGAACACATGGTCGCCCCAGACCTTGTCCAGCAACTGCGAGCGACTGTGCACGCGTTCGGCATGTTTCATCAGGTAGTGCAGCAGCTTGAATTCGGTCGGACCGAGCTTGAGCAACTGGTCTTCGAACGAGACCCGGTAAGTTGAGGAATCGAGCGACAGCGCACCGATGGCAACAGTGCCCCCCACCTGCTCGGGCGAGCGCCGGCGCAGCACGGCCCGCACCCGGGCCAGCAGTTCCTTGGTGGAAAACGGCTTGACGATGTAGTCGTCGGCTCCGGCGTCCAGACCGGCCACCCGGTCGGTTTCATCGCTGCGCGCCGTCAGCATGATGATGGGAACCGCCTTGGTGCGCGGATTGCCGCGCCAGCGCTTGGCCAGCAACAGTCCGCTCTCGCCCGGCAACATCCAGTCCAGCAGAATAACGTCCGGCAGCACCGCATCGAGCTCGCGTTGCGCCGAGGCGCTGTCCATGGCCCAGGTCGGACGAAAGCCGTTGTGCCGCAGGTTGACCGCAATCAGCTCGGCAATCGCCGGCTCGTCTTCAACAATCAAAACGCCCGGTTGATGTCTCATTTCAGCACCGATTCAATCTGTTCCATCGAGGTGTGGCGGATGTCCGCCCCCTTGACCACATAAATGATGAACTCGGCAATGTTCTTGGCATGGTCGCCAATGCGCTCTATAGCTTTTGCCAGGAACAGCAAATCCAGACTGGGCGAAATCATGCGCGGGTCTTCCATCATGTAGGTAATCAGCTTGCGCACGAAACCGTTGAATTCCTGATCGATCAGATCGTCTTCCTTCAGGATCGCCACCGCTGCCGCGGTATCGAGCCGGGCAAAGGCGTCCAGCGCCTTGCGCAACAAACCGGAGGCCATGTCGGCCGCCACCCTGAGTTCCAGCGCGGGCAGCGAACGCGGCGAGCCGCTTTGAATGATGGAGCACACCATGCGGGCAATTTTTTCCGCCTCGTCGCCGACCCGTTCCAGGTTGGCGGTGGTTTTGGAGATCGCAATCAGCAGCCGCAAATCGCGCGCCGTGGGCTGGCGCCGCGCAATGATGCTGGACAGTTCGCGGTCGATATCGACCTCCATGGCGTTGACGCGCGACTCGGTGGCGATCACCTGATTGGCGACCTCGACACTGAACTGCGACAAGGCATAGATCGCCTGCTGGATCTGCGACTCGACCAGACCGCCCAGTTCCATGACCCGGGTCGAGACGGCACTGAGTTCGCTGTCGAACTGCGTGGAGAGATGTTTTTCAGGCATGTGTGCTCCTAAATACTTTAATCGGTTGGGGACAGAGCTTGCCGACATCCAACATCTGACAACCGGTTGGGGACAGAGCTTGCTCGCTACGCGTAGCTGCGGTCTGTCCCGCAAGGTTTCTGACTTGGTAACTGCGGTCTGTCCCACAAGGTTTCAGGTTCATCCGAACCTGCCCGTTATGTAATCTTCCGTTTCCTTGCGCGTGGGCTTGAAAAACATCTGCTCGGTGGAACCAAACTCGATCAGGTCGCCCAGGTACATGTAGGCGGTGTAATCGCTGCAGCGCGCCGCCTGTTGCATGTTGTGCGTCACGATCACCACCGTGTAGTCGCTCTTGAGCTCGGTGATCAACTCCTCGATCTTGGCGGTCGAGATCGGGTCCAGCGCCGAGCAGGGTTCGTCCAGCAACAAGACTTCCGGCTTGATCGCAATGCCGCGCGCAATGCACAGCCGTTGCTGCTGCCCGCCCGAGAGGCTGGCGCCACTCTGGCTCAATTTGTCCTTGACCTCGGTCCACAGGGCCGCCTTGCGCAAGGCCCACTCGACGCGCTCTTCCATGTCGGTGGTGTGCAGCGACTCGAACAGTTTCACGCCAAAGGCGATGTTGTCGAAGATCGACATCGGAAACGGCGTCGGCTTCTGGAACACCATGCCGACCTTGGCGCGCAACAGGGCCACGTCCTTCTTGCTGGTCAATAAATTTTCGCCATCGAGCATGATTTCGCCCTCGGCGCGCTGCTCCGGGTACAACTCGAACATGCGATTGAAAACGCGCAGCAGGGTCGATTTGCCGCAACCGGACGGACCAATGAAAGCCGTCACCTTGTTTTCCGGGATTTCCAGATTGATACCCTTGAGCGCGTGAAACTTGCCGTAATAGAAATCCAGATTCCGGACAGAAATCTTGGGCGTTTCCGGCCTGGCAATGGCAGTATTCATGTTCAGCCTATTCCTGTGGTTTTGGCAGCGACCGACTCAGGTCCTGCTGCGGGTTAAAACCCGGGCCAGAATGTTCAGGCCCAGCACCGCGATCGTGATGATGAAGACACCGGCCCAGGCCAGCTTTTGCCAGTTCTCATAGGGACTCATGGCGAACTTGAAGATGGTGACCGGCAGACTCGCCATCGGCTCGCTCAAGCTCGAAGTCCAGAACTGATTGCTCAGCGCCGTGAACAGCAGCGGCGCGGTTTCACCCGCAATCCGCGCCACCGCCAGCAAAATACCCGTCACGACGCCGGCCCGCGCCGCCTTCAAGGTGATGCTGACAATGACTTTCCATTTCGGCGCCCCCAGCGCATAAGCGGCCTCGCGCAAACCGGCCGGCACCAGTTGCAGCATGTTCTCGGTGGTGCGAATGACCACCGGAATGACGATCAAGGCCAGCGCCATGACGCCGGCATAGCCGGAGAACGACTTGAAACGCGTCACCACCACGGCGTAGACGAACAACCCGATCACGATGCTGGGCGCCGACAGCAGGATGTCGTTGACGAAACGCGTGGTTTCGGCGAGCCAGCCCTTGCTGTCGAACTCGGCCAGGTAAATGCCGGCCATGATGCCGATCGGCGTGCCGACAAAAGTGGCCAGCAAAACCATCAGGAACGAGCCGTAGATGGCGTTCGCCAGTCCGCCCGCGTCATTCGGCGGCGGTGTCATCTGGGTCAGGGTGGCCAGCGACAATCCGCTGACGCCCAGCCGGAAGGTTTCAATCAGGATCCAGAACAGCCAGAACAAGCCGAACGCCATCGCCGCCAGCGACAGCGCCAACGCCACCTGGTTCACCAGCTTGCGCTGCGCATAGCGCGCCTGGCGCATCTGTTCCAGCGCGGCGGCGCGCAACAGCAGCTCAGCGGTGCTCACTGGAGTACCTTCGTGCTGCGCACTGCGGTGCGAGCTTGCTTGGGGACGGCCCGGCGCGGCGCTCATGTCTTGGTTCCTTCGTTCTTCCTGAGCTGCGAGAGCAGTATCTTGGACAGCGTCAAGACCACGAAAGTGATGAAGAACAGCACCAGGCCGAGGTACATCAGGGAGGCCTGGTGCAGGCCCTCGCCGGCTTCCGCAAACTCGTTGGCCAGTGCCGAGGTGATGCTGTTGGCGGCCTGGAACAGGCTCAGGGAGTCAAGCTGGTTGAAGTTGCCGATGACGAAGGTCACCGCCATGGTTTCTCCGATGGCGCGCCCCAGGCCCAGCATGATGCCGCCGACGACCCCGGCCTTGGTATAGGGCAGGACCACCGTCGAGACCACCTCCCAGGTGGTGGCGCCCAGCCCGTAAGCCGATTCCTTGAGCAGGGTCGGCGTGACCTCGAACACATCGCGCATGACCGCCGCAATGAACGGGATGATCATGATCGCCAGAATGATGCCGGCCGACAGAATGCCGATGCCCACCGGCGGACCGGAAACGAAAGCGCCCAGCACCGGCACGCCGGCAAACAAGGCCTGCAAGGGCTGCTGAACATAAGTGGCCAGCAGCGGACCGAACACCAGCAAGCCCCACATGCCGTAAACAATGGAGGGAATCGCCGCCAGCAGCTCGATGGCGGTGCCCAGCGGGCGTTTCAGCCAGGCCGGAGAAAGCTCGGTCAGGAACAGCGCAATGCCAAAACTCACCGGCACGGCGATCAGCAAGGCGATCAGCGAGGTCATCAAGGTGCCGTAGATCATGACCAGCCCGCCGAACTCCTCCTTCACCGGATCCCAGGTGGTGCTGGCGAGAAAGCCAAGACCGTACTTGCTGATGGCCGGCCAGGCACTGATGGTCAGCGACAGCAGAATGGCCGCCAGCAGGCCCAGGGTCAGGCAGGCCGCGCCTTTGGCCAACCAGCCAAAGAGACGGTCCGCCAGGGGGCCGGAACGGGCCGACTTTGCCGGGGGAGGATTGGTCATGACACGTCCGGAGGATCTTGCAGAAGGGTTGACAGGCAACTGATTGACCGGAAGTGTAGTTGACACGTGCTTGCTCTCCCTGGAAAAAGGCCCGCTGCTTCAGCAACCGCTTACTTCAGAGCCACCGGCTTGCCGGCCGCATCCTTGACCTGGCCCCAGGCTTTTTCAATCGCCACGACAACGCTGTCGGGCATGGCGACGTAGTCCAGATCAGAAGCAATCTTGCCGCCGTTCTTGAAAGCCCAGCCGAAAAACTTGAAGGTCTCAGTGGCATTGGCCGGCTTGTCCTGCTTCAGGTGCATCAGGATGAAAGTGGCGGTCGAAATCGGCCAGGCATTCTTGCCGGGCTGGTCGGTGATGAGCTGGTAGAACGACTGGTTCCAGTTGGCACCGGCCGCGGCGGCCTTGAAGGTCTCCTCGTTAGGCGCCACAAATACGCCGTCGTGGTTCTTCATCAAGGTGTAAGTCATCTTGTTTTGCTTGGCATACGAGTACTCGACGTAGCCAATGGAGTTGGGCAGACGAGCGACAAATGCCGCCACGCCTTCATTGCCCTTGCCGCCCGCGCCCAAGGGCCAGTTGACGGCCGTGCCCTCGCCGACCTTGGTCTTCCACTCGGGATGGACACGGCTCAGGTAGTTGGTGAAATTGAAGGTGGTACCGGAGCCATCGGCGCGGCGCACCGGGGCAATGGCGACATCCGGCAAGGCCAGGCTGGGGTTCAACGCCTTGATGGCGGCGTCGTTCCATTTGGTGATCTTGCCCAGGTAGATATCGCCCAGCACCTGGCCGTCGAGCTTCATTTGGCCCGGTGCAATACCCTTGACGTTGATCACCGGCACGGTGCCGCCGATCACGGTGGGAAACTGGAACTGTCCTTTCTTGGCCAACACATCGTCCGTTTGCGGCATGTCCGAGGCACCGAAATCAACGGTTTTGGAGTCGATCTGCTTGATGCCGGCACCGGAGCCGACCGATTGGTAGTTGATCTTGACGCCGGTCGCCTTGTTGTAGTCGGCGGCCCATTTGGCATAGACGGGAGCCGGGAAGCTGGCGCCGGCGCCGGTAATTTCCTGCGCGCTGGACAGACTGGCGTAGCACATGGCCAGGGCGCCCGCCATGCTGATCAAGGAGATTTTGAAACTGGTTTTCATCGCGATACCTTTTGAGTTGAACAAGAGAGGACTTTGGCTGCTAGCTGGCAAATATAAGTAGCTTGTGTGACAGTAATGTGACATTTATCAGTTTCTGGCGCGAATCAGGCGGCGTCGATGCCGCGCTGTCCCGGCTCGCAAGGAGTGCGCACAAAGTCATCCCATCGTCACAAAGCTGTCACACGGCAACACTACGCTTGGGTCTTCATTTTTCAGGAGTACCTTGCATGTTCAACCGCCGCTTTTTCAGCCTTGCCCTGATCGCCGTCGCCGTGACCGGCTGCGCCTCTGTGGCCACCCCGGTCTCGGTCGCCGACAGCATTGCCAAGAACCCATCGCTGAGCACGTTCAACGGCTTGCTGGCGCAGGCCGGCCTGTCGGCCACCCTGCAGGGCGCCGGTCCGTTCACGGTCTTTGCGCCCAGCAACGACGCGTTCAAGGCGCTGCCGGCCAAAACCATGGACGACCTGACCCAGCACCCCGACAAGCTGAAAAGCGTGCTCAGCTATCACCTTGTGCCCGGAAAACTGGCAGCGGCAGACATCAAAAACTCGTCCGTCAAGACCTTGAACGGCGCCCCGGTGGCGCTGGCCAGGGCCGGCGACTTTGTCACGGTTGAACAAGCGGTGGTCCAGAGCGCCGATGGCCAGGCCGGCAACGGCGTCGTTCACGTCATCGACAGCGTGCTGCTGCCGCCGCACAAAAAGTAACACCGCCAGAGGGTGGGTCGCAGCATGATCGCCGGTGACGGGCGCAGTCCCAATGCTATGCTGAGCGCTGAAACACAGGAAACCATAGCTGATGCAAGAAGGAACACGCCTGGCCGCGGTGGATTTGGGGTCGAACAGCTTTCGCCTCGAAATTGGACGTATCGAGCACGACCAGTATTACCGCACCGAGTATTTGAAGGAAACCGTCCGCCAAGGTAGCGGCCTGGATGGCGAGCGCAACCTGACACCGGAGGCAATGCAGCGGGGCTGGGATTGTCTGGCCCGTTTTGGCGAACGTCTGGCCGGCTTCGACAGCGCCGCCGTGCGTGCCGTGGCCACCCAGACCCTGCGCGAGGCGCACAACCGCGACGAATTCCTGCTGCCCGCCAATGCCGTGCTGGGCTTCCCGATCGACGTCATCTCGGGCCGGGAGGAAGCCCGCCTGATCTACCAGGGGGTGGCCCATGCGCTGCCGCAGGGCGGCGAGCGCCGCCTGGTGATCGACATCGGCGGCCGCTCCACCGAACTGATTCTGGGCCAGGGCTTCAAGCCCCGGCTGATGGAGTCCTACCGGGTCGGCAGCGTGGCCTGGTCGACGCGCTATTTTCCGAACCAGCAGTTTTCCAGACACGCGTTTCAAATGGCCGGCATTGCGGCCAAGGCGGTGCTGGACGAAGCCCTCAATGCCTACCGGCGCGCCGACTGGGAAGTGGCTTATGGCTCGGCCGGCACGGTGGGCGCGGTCGGTGACGTGTTGCTGGCCGCCGGCTGGCCCGCCGGCGTCGTCACGCTGGAGGGTCTGGACTGGTTGCAGGACAAACTGATCGCCGCGCAAAGCGCGGACCGGATCCGTCTGGCCGGCTTGAAAGAAGACCGGCGGCCCATTATTGGCGGCGGCTTGAGCATTCTGCGGGCGGTTTTCGAATTGCTCCAGATCGATCGGATGCAGCTGGCAACCGGCGGCCTGCGCCATGGGGTTCTGTTTGACCTGGCCGGCAACACGTCGGACCAGACCGATGTGCGTGCCAAATCGGTGCAACGGCTGGCAAGCAAATTCGGCACCGATGAGGTTCATGGCCTGCGCGTCGGAAAAGTAGCGCTCCATTTGTTTGCCCAATTGCACCCCCAGGCAGCGCCGCAGGACCCAGCGGAGGAGCAACGCCTGAGCCGAAAATTGGCCTGGGCCGCCCAGTTGCATGAAATCGGTAGCCAGATCTCGCACAGCGACTACCACAAGCACGGCGCCTACATTCTGGACAATTCGGATGCCCTGGGTTTTGCCCTGTCCGAACTGCACAAGCTCAGCCAGCTGGTGTTGGGGCATCGCGGAAAACTGCGCAAGCTGGAGGCCGACTTCGAAGACGAAACCTTCGTACAGCAGTTGCTCTGCCTGCGCCTGGCCGTCATTTTGTGCCACGCCCGGCGCGACCCGGACCTGAAAGGCCTGACATTGACCCGGGCGACGGAGAACAGCCACAGCTTCCACCTGGGTTGGCGCGCCGGCTGGGCGCAGACCTTTCCCCAATCGGCCCACTTGCTGCGCGAGGAGGTGCTGGCCTGGCAGAAAACCCCCTGGTCTCTGAGCCTCAGCGGCTACTGACCTCAGCAGCTACTGACCTCAGCGCTTTCAAGTACCAGAAAACCGGACCTGGCGGTCTTGGCCTCGTGTTTTGCCCGCGCCGCCACGGAGGCCACCTGCTCCGCGCTGGCATATTCATCGGAACGAATCCTGACCGCGCCTATCGACAAGGTGGTCAACGGGAAAAACCTTGAGACCCCGTGCCGGTCTTCCGCATGAATGCCTCCCGCCGCGCGCGCGGCCTCGTCGAACAAATCCACCGCGCGCGCGGCAAATTCGCTGACGATGTTTTGACATTGCTGCTGCCAGTCGGCGCTCTGGTACAGGATGATGAAGTCGTCACCGCCCACATGGCCGACAAAATCGCGCTTCGGATCGCAGTGGGCCAGCGCCAGCCGGGCCAGCAGCCGGATCATTTCATCGCCGCGCCAATAGCCGTACTGGTCATTGAAGGGCTTGAAATTGTTCAAGTCCGCGTAGCACGCGACAAATTCGGCACCGCCCGCCAGCAGGCGTTCGATGTGCTGGCTGATCGGAATATTGCCGGGCAGGAAAGTCAGCGGATTGGCGTGCCGGGCCGCCTCGATGCGTGTTTCCGTCACCGAGCGGACCAGTTGTTCCCCGGTGCCCAAGCCGACGTAGCGGCCGTTTTCCGTGACGATGAAACCGTCCGTCAGATAGCGCTGGTCATCGGAGGTGAGGATGCCGATCAGCTCATCCACGTTGTGGTTGCGCTCGATCAGGCGCGACGCCAGGTTGGCATGCACCAGACACGGCTTTTTGCCCCACACCTCACGGTAGTACAGCTTGCTGTATTCGTTCATGAAATTGGAGCGGTTGATGATTCCGACCGGCCGGTGGCCATCCACGACGGCCACCGCGTGCAGCTTTTTATGATTCAAAAACAAGGCCACCAGTTCATCGTTGCTGGTGCTCGGGGTCACGGTTGGCGCGTCCAGCAAGGCAATGCGGCTCAGCACGCCACTCTGCGACGCCCGGCGCAACTCGGGAAACACCGCCACCCGGCGGTCCCGCATCACGGCCAGCGCGCCCGCCTCGATCTGCTCGCGCGGCAACAGCGCCGGCCGCCCCAAAAAATAGCCCTGGCCGCAATCGATGCCGAGGTCGCGCAGGAGCCGCAAATCGTCTTCGGTCTCGATGCCTTCGGCCACCAGCGCGGTCTCGAACAGCGCGCCGATTTGCTGTAGCGCCTGAATGGTCTTCAACTTGTCGGCGTGCTGGCTGAGGTTCTTGGTGAAGTACTTGTCGATCTTGACGAACTCGGGCCGCACTTGCGACCAGAGCCGCAGACTGGAGCGGCCATCGCCAAAATCATCCAGCGCGATCGCCACCCCGGCGGAGCGCAACTCGCGCACCATGCGCGCTAGGTGGTCCATGTCGGCGACCCGCTGGTACTCGGTAATCTCGAACACCAGCTTGCGCGGCAAGACACCAAATCCGTTGATCAGTTCCAGCAGGGCGGCGCGTCCGTATTGTTCGAGAATCTGCACCAGCACCTCGGCACTGATATTCACAAACAGACGCCCGGCTTCCACCAGCTTGCCCCAGCGTTGACAGGCAGCGATGACGCAATGGTTTTCGAACTCGAAGTTCAAACCCTCCTGTGCCGCTGCCGTCAACAAGGCATCGGGCGTGTGCAGCGCAGTGTCTTGCGGCCCCCGGATCAGCGCTTCGTGCGCGTAGATGGAACCGTCGCGCAGCGACACAATCGGCTGGAATACCGGATACAGTCCTTCGCCGCGAATCAAGCCGGCCAGGGCGCCCCGCCCGCGCCGCACCGCATCCGACAGCGCCGGCATGGACCACGCTTTGGCGCGCGCACCGGGGCTGATCTCCACCACGCTGGAAAAAAACTCGATCGCCGGCAATGCCGTGGTCACCGCCTGCTGCGTCATGCTCATCTGGAATTCCATTGTTCAGGGCTCAGCTTGCAGTCTAGGAGCAGTGGATGACAAATTCGTGACAAGACCGTGGCAAAACCATGACCACCCAAATACCACGCAAGCAGGCGCCAGCGGGCTCCAAATAAACGGTATAAACTGTATACCCCGTTTATTCAGAGGACTTATTCACCATGACGACAGCCAAGAAGAAAATCACAACCAGCCGTCCCGCCAGAACCGTGACTGCCACTGCTGCCGCGGTCGCGCCAGCGCCGGCGACCCCGCTGCGCGCAACCCCAGTTGCCAGCAAGGCCAAACAGAAAACAGCTGCAAAAATGCCGGCCGCCCAGCCGCTTGCCAAAGCAGTGACCAGGACGCCGGCCAAGCCAGTGCTCAAGAGCAAGGCGGAAAAACCGGTGAAGGCGAAGAAGCCGAAGCTGGTGCGCGACAGCTTCACCATCCCGAAGGCTGAATATGCAGTGATCGACGAGCTGAAACAGCGCGCCGGCAAACTGGCCCATGCCGTGAAGAAGAGCGAATTGATCCGTGCCGGCATCAAGGCGCTGGCCGCCATGCCCGACGCGGCGTTGCTGGCCGCCTTGAAGGCGGTGCCGGCGATCAAGACCGGGCGCCCCAACAAGGACTGACACCCCCCAGGGAAGCATCACAAAGTGCCCCAGCGCCGCGACGCGGTCTGCTGGAGCACGTAGTTGGAGCGCGAGATGCTTTTGAAATCAGAGCGCCGGCAAGCCACTAAGGTAGCCTACCGCTGAACTCTTTTTGCTGTTCCAGTTGGCGTTGATCAAGGGATCAGCACCGGTCTTGATGACCGAGTGGATCGATGTCCAGTCACCCGCATGCTGGAAATTGCTCATGATGTAGGCAAAGCCGTTGAGGTTGTCCACCGCTTGCAGACCGGTCGATTCGCCGCCGGCGGGGATCGACAGGATGCGCGAGAGCTTCTTGCTGTCCACGTTGTAAGCCCACAGGAAGTTGTTGACGTGCTGGCCGGAGTCTTCGCCGATGAACAGCGTGCGCAGTTTCTCCGAAAACTTGAGGTTGTCCGGGTTAGAGACTTTGTCCACGTTGGCAGTGTTGCCCCAGGCATCCGGCGTGGCCAGGTCTTCACCCACCAGCGCGGGAACCGCCGCCATCACGGTCGGCACCCAGTCGCTGCCGATCAGCGCGCCAGAGGTGTCCTTCTGGGTCGCCGACAGCTTGAGTTCATAGGTCGCGCCGGCGGTAATCTTGCCCACTTGAACGTCGCCGGCAGTGTTCGCCATCCCCTTCTCGATGCGCGACATGGCGATGTAAGCCACTTTGTCCTTCTTGTTGAGCGCCACCCCCTCCATCTTGGTGAACTCCAGCGTGCCTCCCTTGACGGCGGCGTAGCGATGGGTTTCCAGGAAGGCAGCGGCTTTTTCCTGGCCGGCGGTGAATTTCACCCATTCGGTCGTTCCGTTGAAGGCGATCTTGGTGTAGCTGGCGTCCAGCGGGTCGGCCTTCTTGACCGTCACGATGTCGCTGGCCTTGAGCGTGTCCGCCAGGGCCTTGACTTCCGCGCTGGTGGCGCTGCCCAGCTTGATCCAGCCGAGCGTGCCCGCGCCGCCCGCGGTGGCCGAGGTCTGCGCCCACTTGGCGACATACAGCGTGCCCGCACTCAGGTCCTTCTCGGTGTTGGCGATGAACATGAACAAGCCGGTGTCGGTGCCGTCATCGCCCATCAACACCGTCTTGTTGTCGGGGCAGACTTCCACCAACTCGCGCGCGATGCGGCCCAGGCAATAGTGTTTCTTGATGCTGGCCGTGCCGTCCGGATTGACCGTGACTTCCGGCACGTGACCGTAGTGGTAGGGGTTGGCCGCGGTAGTGCTGCCGAACAGGTTCTGGCTGAAGGCCTGGAACATCGTGTTGCCGGCAATATTGACAGCGTCCGGCTCATATTCCTCGCTGGAGAGGTGGGTGTTCCAGGGTGACAGGCTTGCCGCGCAAGTGATCCACAGGCCCATCACACCACTGGCGTCCACCGGGAAGTAGCGCACGACCGACAGCGCGCCCGTGCTCTTGTCCTGATCCAGCGTGGCCACAGCGATCTGCGACGGCAGCTTGCCGTACATGTCGGAGGCGGCCGGTGTCGGGCGCGTGCCGGCAGAAGCGTTGTTGGCAGTCAGGTATTCGAACTGAGTGACCAGAAACACCGTGTTGCCTTTGACGCCAGGAACCGTCGGGTTGGACAGGCTCAGCAACGACTGGCCGTCCGGACTGTCGCTGAAATACTGCATCGCGCTGGCCCCCGAGGTGTCGATGATGGGAGCGCCGGACTTGTCGAAATAGCCGCCAGCCACCACGCTGGCGCTGCCGTTCTTGAGACTGTCGCCGGTCTTGTAAAGCGTGTTGTAGGCCAGCGCCTGGGTTTTTGTGCTGCCGTCCGAGTAAGTCATCTTGGCGCTGGCGCTGGTCCAGGTGGTGGCGCGCTGTGCATCCGTCGTCGGCGCAGCCATGCCGATGAACTCGACGGCGGTGATAGTCGGATCGGTGCCGCCGCCGCAGGCGCTCAGACCAAAGCTGCCCAGGCCCAGCACCGCGGCACCACCCAGGGCGCCCTTCAGTACCTGGCGGCGTTGCAGTTGGGCAGTCTGCCCGGCAACATCGGTCGGATCAATGCGTGAGAAATGCGTGTTTGAAATATTGTTCGACATGAGCGCTCCAGTGTGTGAAAAACACCGAGCTTAGAAAGCAAATGTGACACGCCAAAGTCGGTTTGATGACGCCCACGTAAGGCACGGTAATTTGCGACCGGGCCAGACTCAGCCCGCGACCAGCCCCTCGGCGATGGAGCGTCGAAAGACCAGCCAGGCCGGCAGCGTGGCGACCAGCGCGCCGACCCCAATCAGGGCGCCCACCAGCACGCCTTCGGCGGCGCCCAGACGCACCGGCAGGTCGAAGCCGACTTGCGACTGCAGCCCGTACGACAAGGCCACCGAACCAGCCCAGCCCAGCAACACTCCGATGGCGGCACCGGCGGTGATCAGCAGCGCCACTTCAATCCAGACCACACTGAAGACGTACAAGCGGCTGGCACCCATGGCGCGCAGCACGGCGAACTGGCGCCGGCGTGCCAGAAAACCGACCAGCAAGGCCATCAGCACCGCCACCACCACCAGCACCTGGGTGGCGATCACCAACAGCGACATCAGGTCGCGCACGTTGCCCAGTGCCAGGTACAAATCGTTGAGGACTTCGGCCGGAAACAGGGCGACGCTGCGCGGCGTTCGAAATTGCCCGCGCAAGCGGTAAGCCGCCGCCACCGAGTCGGGCTTGATGGCGATGGCCGGCAGGCCCGGCAGGGCTTTGGCATCCCATGGCGGGCCTATGTGCGTGGCCTCGGTGACGGCCTGAGCAGGCTGCAAGCCGTGCACGCGCCAGACATCTTCCACCGGCACCAGGATGGCCGTATCCCAGATATTGTGGCGCGCCGGCAGACGCCCGACGACGGTATAGCGGACGGCGCTGTGCGCGGCGTCGGCATGGCCTTCCTCGTCATCCGGCGCACGCTGCTGCCCATGCGCCGGACTGAAGCTGGCACCGAGCGCCAGCGCCACGCCGGCGCCGACGACCGCCTCGCCGCGTTTCTCGAAAATTCGCCCTTGCACAGGCGCCAGCGTGCCGCCCCGGTTGGCGAAGGCGGCGATGGTGCCGACGATGGAATGCCCTTGCCAGTTGTCTCCGAAGGCGATGGGAGCGGCATATTTGACGCCGGCGGCACTGCTGGCTTTGGCCAGCAAGTCGCCGTCCAGCAGGGGAATAGCCTGGGGCCGCAGGTAGACCGAAGTCAGCACCAGCTGGGTGGCGCTGCCGGGGGCGCCCAGCAGCAGGTCAAAATCATCGGCGGCCCGTGCGCTGCCTTGACGCAGCGCGCGCTCCTGCGAAATCACCGCAATGCCGGTGGCGACCGACACCGCCACCAGCAACAGCGTGACCCACACCAGTAGCCGGTTGCGGCGCAGGTCGGCGCGCACCATGGGCCAGGGATTGAAGCCGCGCATCATGGCGAGGGAGAAAGCTGCTGCAAGGCCCCGTCCTGCAAGCGCAGGCAACGCTGCATGCGTGCCAGCAACTCGGGCTCATGCGAGATGACGATCAGCGTCGCACCCTGGGCGCGGACCAGCTCGGTCAGCAGATCGCCGATCTGCGTCCTATGGTCGGGGTCCAGGCTGGCGGTCGGCTCGTCGGCCATCACGATGGAGGGCTGCAGCAGCAGCGCACGCGCCAAGGCGACGCGTTGGCGCTCGCCGCGCGACAGCTGGGCGGCCAAGCGATCGAACGCGGAAATACCGCTGGCGGCCAGCAATTCGCGGGCCCGCTGGCGCAGCGCGGCGGCCGGCCGCCAGCGGTCGAAATAAGCCGGCAGCAGCACGTTGTCCAGCGTCGAGAGTCCGTCTATCAAATGAAAGTCCTGAAACACAAGCCCCAGGTTGCTATGCCGCCAGCGCCCCAGCGCAGGCGCCGGCAAAGTGCAGATGTCGGTGCCGCCCCAGCAGATTTGCCCCGCCGTGGGGGTCGCAATGCCGGCCAGGCAGTGAAAAAGCGTGGTCTTGCCGGCGCCCGAAACGCCGCAAATGCCCAGGCTGCCGCCGGCTGACAGATCGAGCGAGGGAATGTTGAACAAGGCTTTCTGCTGGCCGGCAAAGCGCAGCGCAAGATCACGCACCTGCAACTGGCCCTGGCCACTCACAGCTTGGCGACCTCGGCGTTGACGATGCGAACCTGGCTCACGAAGCCGGTCTGGGGGTCGGTCCAGGAGCCCATCTCCAGCTTGCCGCTGACTTCGATGCGCTGCGAAAAATTGACCGGACCCAAGGTGCTCTTCAGGTAAATGACGACGATGTCCACCGGCCACTCGGCATCCGACGCGCAAAACGGGCAGACCGACACCGGTTCGCGCGTCAGCACGAAAAAGTTGCTCTCCGGCTTGATCGGCGGCGCCATGTAGCCGCGCATGCGAACCTCCCGGCCTTTGAGCGCCTTGGCCCGCTCCGAATACTGGGTGCCCAGGATGCCGATCGATTTGTACAGCGACTCGAAGCTCAGCAAGCGATCCAGGCTCAGGTTGTCGGCCGCCTGGAGGGCAGTCGCCCAGAGCAGCAAAGGCGAAAGTAAAAAAGTCCGGCGCAACGCTGCGCCGGACTTCCGAGTCATAACAGGTCTCACTTCTTCCGGGCTGCCTTGGCGGCAGCCGCTTTGGCCTGTGGCGCCAGCGCCAGGGCTTCCGCCATGATGCGGAAGACTTCGGTGTTTTCCAGTTGGCCATGGACCTTGTCGGCCCCCGGGCCGATGGCCGTCAGAATCACGTCGTCACCCGAGTGAACGCCGCTGTTGCTGCCGCGCGCGCCCTTGTTGGGCAGGTTGCCCTCGCGCAGCACGGCACCGGCCACGTTCTTGTATTTTTCGTTGGCCACCATGACGCCCTCGGCATTGCGGAGGGTGGGTACGAATTCACCGTCCATGAAGGGCCGGAAAGTGTCGTAGTGGTCGGGGTAGGCGCCAAAGGTCAGGCGCACCCGGCGCGACACATCGACCTTGTTGGGATAGCCCTGCTCGTCAGGTGCCGGATAGTTGGGAAAATGGGCCTCGGCGTAGGTGCCGACCTTGTTGCGCATCTCGCTACCGGGCGCGTCGTCGTCCACGGTGCCGATCACGCTGACGGCGTGGGCGTGGTCGGCGGTCACCAGAATCAAGGTGTTGTCGCCATGCGCCTTGGCCCAATCCTTGGCTTGGCGGACCGCGCTGTCGAGCATGATGGCGTCATAAATGGCGCGCTCCGCGTCCATCGAGTGGGAGTACTTGTCGATGCGGGCGCTCTCCACCATCAGCACAAAGCCGTTCTTGTTGCGCGACAGCACCTTCAGCGCGGCAGCCATTTCTTCCGGCACGTCGGGCTGGTCCGGGAAGCGGCTGACCGATCCCTTCTTGAGAAACTTCAGGTCCAGCGCGCCGTCCACATTGCCGGTGTTGTAAAGCCCCAGCAGCCTGGTGGTCTTGCCATCGTCGGCGGCGGCCAGCATCTCGGTCTTGCTGGTTGCCAGCTTGTAGTCGGCCTGCTTGAAACGTTCGATGTAATCGACCTCGTCGCCGCGCTTGGAACCGGGCGTCGATTTGGGCAAAAAGTTGGGCGAGCCGCCACCCATCATGACGTCGATCTTGCTGTCGTAAAACATCTTCACGATGTCGTTGTAATCGGAGCGGCGACGCGTGTGCGCCACCATCGCCGCCGGCGTCGCGTCCTCGATCTCGGAGTTGGTCACGGCGCCCACCGCCATGCCGCGGCGCTTGGCCAGCTCGGTGATGGTTTCGACCTTGGGGTGATCCAGCGTATTGGCGGCCCGCGAGCAATAGACGCCCAGCGCATTGACGCAGGACTTGTGCCCGGTGGTATAGGCATGCGCGGCGTTGGCCGAGTCGGTGATGATGGAGTCGGTGCCTTGCGTCGACAACAAGGCCATGTAAGGCATGTCGTCCAGCGCCAGCTTGGCGGTGTACTTGCCGCCCTCTATCCCTTTGGACAGGATGCGGGCCGCCGTGCGGTGGCCGATGGAAAAGCCGTCGCCGATGAACAGGATCACATTTTTGGCCAGCCGCTTGGCGGGCGTGGCATAGACGCTCCAGGTCACCGATTTGCTGGTCTTGCCATCGCTGGCCGTGACCGTGTAGCTACCGGGCTTGGCCAGGCTGGCATCGCGCAGGATCAAACTGGAGACCTCCTTGCCGTCTTCCCGGGCCACCAGTTCCGCCGACTTGCCCAGGACTTTGGCGTAGTCCTGGCCATTGATGCTGACCTTGACCTGCGCCGGATCGACCACGCCATCGAACTCGACCTTGAAATCGAAATGCGAACCGGCCAGGATATCGGCCCGGCTCAAGGGGAAGATGGTCTGCGCGGCACCGGCCGTTGAGAACAGCGTGGCCGCCAGGGCCAAAGTTAGAAAGGTCGGCTTGAAATACATGCTGAGGTTCCGGATGGGTTACAAGCCGCGCAGTCTAGGCGGCTCGTGTGAAACATTGATGACAATTTTTTGACATAGAGGTGGGTGCCAGGGGCGCGCCTTTCTGAAGGCGGCCCCTGGCAGCTGTTACACCGTTCCCAGCAGCGGGTCGCTGAGGCCATGCTGGCCGGTTTCGACCCGGCCGGCAAAGCGCCGCAGATAGCCCTTGCTGGTGTCGGCCGTGATGCTGAAGTCATACCAGTTGCCGCTCTTGCGCAGCGGCCAGGATTGCTCCACCACCTTGCCGGGCTCGACTTTCAGCACCCAGGGTCCGCCGCTGCCGTAAGCGCTGTCCTGAATGGTCAGCGTGCAGGCCTGCTTGCCGGCGTTGCTGAGCTTGACGTAGACATCGCCGTTGGCAACGTCATAGCAGACCTTGCATTCCGGGCTCGCCAGGTTGGCCGCGGTGGGCGCATCGTCCTTGAAGACGCGCACAAAACCGTTCGGTCCGTAGACCCACAAGTCGTGCCGGCCCTGATCGGCCGACAGATCCCAGCTGTCGGTCAGCGTCTTGCCGGCCTCCACCGTGTAGCGGCGCGGGATGCGATTGAGGTGCAGTTTGTCATAGACGTGGTAAACGGCGCCTTGCGTGCCGGTGTTGGCGAAAGTCAGCGCCACGCTGCTGCCGGCCGTGACCGTGGCATTGACGTGCAGCTCGTACGGCAGCTTGCGCGAAAAGCGTGTGCCGGACTCCTGGAACAGCGGCTGATGCTTGGACGGAATGCTGTAGGCCAGCATGGTCCTCTGCTGCGCGTCCAGCACCGCGTAGTTGCTGGTATCGGGCAACTTGGGCAGTTGGGCATCGCCGGGGTGCGTGAAGTCGAAGGCCGAGGTCAGGTCGCCGCAGACGGCGCGGTGCCAGGGGCTGACGTTGGGAACGCTGATGTCGAAGCGCTTTTCCAGGAACATCGCGATCGAGGTGTGATCGAACACCTGCGAGCTGACCCAGCCGCCCTTGCTCCAGGGCGAGACCACGTACATCGGGACGCGCGCACTCAGACCGAAGGGTCGCAAGCTGCCGGAGATGGTGTCGTCGGCCTTGCGGTATTTTCCGGTCGGGTCCGAGAAGTATTCGCCGTCGAGCTTGAGCGTGGCCTTGCCGGCCAGGCTGCCGTCGGCGTTGTAGGACGGCGGGGCCGGCGGCGGCACGTGGTCGAACAGACCGTCGTTCTCATCGAAGGTCAAAAAGAACGCCGTCGTGGCCCAGACAGCGCTGTTGACGGTCAGCGCGTTCAGCACCTGCTCGGTGAAATTGCTGCCTTTCAGCGGGCTGGAGGGGCCGCCCGGATGCTCTGAAAACACCTGCGGTGGCAGCACCCAGCAGACTTGCGGCAGCGTGTTGTTCTTGACGTCGTTGGCCAGGTCGTCCAGCGTCCACAGCGACATGCCGTTCTTGTAGATGGAAGAGCCGGGCTGGGCCGTGCGGAAACTCTCGAAAGCCAGGCAGCCGTGCATGGCGCCGGTCCAGTTGTCGTTGGGGTCCTGGTAGATGCGCCAGCTGATGCCGGCTTTCTCCAGCAGGTCCGGCAGCGTGGGCCACTTGAACGCCGTGTCCTTGTAGGTGTAGCCCGGCACCGGCCACTTGTCGACCGCCGGGTTGCCGATCCAGCAGCGCACGTTGTTGGGTTCCGAATCGGTGTCGGTGCAATTGATGCCCTGGGCCGCCAGCACCGGATTGAAGTTGGAGCCGCTGAAGAAGGTGATCCGGTTCGGATCGGTGCCGGTGGTGATGGAGCAGTGGTAGGCGTCGCAGAGGGTGAAGGCTTCGGCCAGCGCGAACTGGAACGGAATGTCTTCGCGCTTGTAGTAACCCATCGAGTTGTTGTTCTTGTACTTGGGCCAGTTGCCGAACTTGCCCTGGTTCCAGGCCGCCTGCGAGTCCGAGAAGCTGTGCGGCGTGCTGGGCGCCAGCAAGGCATTGAACAGTTTCGGATCCAGATGGAACGGCGCGATTTCGGTCGTGCCATTGGATTGGTACCAGACCGGCTTGCCGCTCTCCAGCGGCACCGGGAAGCGGTCACCAAAGCCGCGCACCCCTTTCATGGTGCCGAAATAGTGGTCGAAGCCCCGGTTCTCCTGCATCAGGATGACGATGTGCTTGACATCCTTGATGGTGCCGGTTTGCACGGCGGGTTCAACGGCAAGGGCTTTGCGAATGCTCAAAGGCAGCGCGGCCAGCGCGGCGGCGGCGGCGCCGCTGTTGGCTGTCATGCGCAGGAAGTTGCGACGATCGAGGCTCATGGGTAGGTACTCCTGATGATGGAAAAAGGGGTTGCAATGGGACGGCTCAGGGCGCGCAGCGCATGACGGGCGTCTTTGGGGCAGCGGCGGCCTGGTCCGGCGTTGCGGCGGCGCTATTACCGCCGCCTCCGCCACCGCAAGCGGCGAGGATCGCGGTCAAGAAAAGTGCGAGACCCAGGCGCAGTGCGCCGGCGGGTGACAACAAGGGTTTCATAAGTACTCCTGATTCATGGACAAGGGTTGAGGGGACGTGGCAAAACGAAGCTGACGCGGAGAAAACGAATCACCGCAGTGATCCAGCAGCCAGTGGGTGAGCTGCTGGTAACGGCCAAAACTCAAAACGTTGGGTAGCAGGTCTTGGGCCTGTTCGGCGTAGCCGCCCAGGTGTGCGGCAAAGCGAACCCCGGACAGCTGCGCACAGCGCGCGTCCAGGGCGGAATCGCCGACAAACAAGGCATTCGCCGGCGCCACCCGCAGGCGCTCCAGCAACAGCAGCAACGGTTCTGCCGCCGGCTTGGGCAGCGGCGCGTCGCCCAGGCCGACGACGGCATCAAATGAGTCGGCGATGCCCGCCGCCGCCAGCAGCGCGGCGGTCGAAGCGCGGTCCCGGTTGGTGCAGACACCGAGCCTTAGCCCGCGATCCTTGAAGGCGATCAAGGCGTCCGCCACGCCGGCAAACAAGGGCGCTGTAGCCAAGCCGTGCCGCAGATAGCGCGCCATGAACTGGTCTTCCAGTTGGGTCACTGTCTGCGCATCGACGGCCTCCCGTTGCAAGGCGATGGCTTTGTGAAACAGCGGCCGCAAGCCCTCGTTGAGCGCCGACTGCAACAGCGAGGCGGAGACCGCCTGCCGGCCGACTTGCACCAGCACCTCGTTGGCGGCAGCAGACAGCGATGGCAAGGTGTCAAACAGGGTTCCATCGACATCAAAAATGACTGCTCGAATATGATCGTTTTTGTTCATATATTCAATATTACGAACATACAATGTCATTTTGATGACGTAGATCCTGCTCGACACAGGGGTAATTTGTTTTTTTGTGTTCGTTTCTGGTTTCTAATACGGTGCTTGTCCATCCCGGAGATTTCGCATGCTCAAAGCCGCTCGTCACAAGGAAATCCTGGCCCTGGTTCAGGGCGGTGGCGCCGTTGAAGTCAACGCCCTGGCCGAGCGCTTTCAGACCTCGCCGATCACAGTGCGGCGCGACCTGATCGAGCTGCACGAACGCGGGCTGCTGGAGCGCAAGCGCGGCGGCGCCGTCTCCGGAGAGGTCATCGCCGAAGGCTGGGCGCGCTACGAGAGCATCAGCTACGCCGAGCGGGAGCGGGAGAACTTTAGGGAGAAACGCGCCATCGCGGAGATCGCCGCGCAACTGGTCTCCGACGGCGACTGCATCCTGCTCAACGGCGGCACCACCTCACGCCATCTGGCCGAAGCCTTGCGCGCGCACAACAACCTGCATGTGGTGACCAACGGGCTGACCGTTGCGATGGAGTTCGCGCGCAGCCAGAACGCCTCGGTTTACCTGCTGCCCGGCAGCATAGATTTCAAGAAGATGGCCTCGGTCAGCCGCCCCGCCCCCGGCGCCTTCGACGACATCTCGGTGCGCGCCGCATTTCTGGGCGTGCACGGCATCTCGTGCGCCGGCGGCATCGGCATGCTGTCGGCCGAGGAGGCAGCCATGAACCGCGCCTTCATAGCCGCCGCACAAACCGTCAACGTGATCGTCGATTCGTCCAAATTCCACGCCCAGGCGATCTTTCGCATCGCCCGGCTCGACAAGGTGACGCGCGTCATCACCGATGCCGGCATAGACGCCGGCACCCGGCAGGAAATCGAAAAGGCAGGGGTCGAGGTATTGGTGGCGGCGCCGGAGGACGCCTCGCCTTGAGACGGGGGCCGACCTCAATCGTCACGAAACAGTCACAGTTCAGACATATGCTCACGCAATGTCATCTATCCAACTCGTGGACGTCTCCAAGGATTGGGGTAACACCAAAGCCCTGGAGGCCATCAACCTGACGATTGAACCCGGCACATTTTGTGTTTTATTGGGGCCTTCGGGTTGCGGGAAATCCACCACGTTGCGCATCATTGCCGGACTGGAGTCCGCCAGCAGCGGCCAGGTCTTTGTCGACGGCCAAGACGTGACAGAGCAGCCACCGGCGCTGCGCGGCATTGCCATGGTGTTTCAAAATTACGCGCTGTTCCCGCATTTGAACGTGGCGGACAACATCAGCTTCGGCATGTCGGTGCGCAAGGTCGAAGCCGCGGAGGCGGCGCGCCGTTTGCAGTCCACTGTGGAGCTGCTGGGGCTGCAAAAGCTGCTGGCTCGCAAGCCGTCGCAGCTCTCCGGCGGGCAGCAGCAACGCGTTGCTCTGGGCCGTGCCCTGGTGGCACAGGCCAAGGTCTGCCTGATGGACGAACCGCTGTCCAATCTGGATGCCCAGTTGCGCCAGGACATGCGCCGCGAGTTGCGCGAACTGCAACAACGCCTGGGACTCACCGTGGTCTATGTCACGCACGACCAGACCGAAGCCATGAGCATGGCAGACCAGGTGGTGCTGTTGAACAAGGGGCACATCGAGCAGAACGCGGCGCCCCGCACGCTGTATTCCAGCCCTGCCACCACCTTCGCGGCGCGCTTCATCGGCACGCCCGCCATGAACCTTTTGCGCCTGGAAAACGGTCACATCGCGGGCAGCCAGGTGGCGGTGCAACACGCGGGCGCGCAGTTGGGCATACGGCCCGAATCAGTCGCGCTGGGCGGCAACATTCCCGCCACCGTGCAAAGCCTGGAATACCTGGGCGCCGACCTGGTGCTGCGCTGCGCCGTGGGCACGGAAGTCATCACCGTGCGCGCCGATGGTCAATGCGAATTGACGGCCGGCGCACAGGTCACGCTGCAATGGCCGGCACAGGCCGAGCACTATTTCGATTTGCCGGGCAACCGAGTCAACTGAACATCAACCATCCTCCAAGGAGAAAAAAACATGCAAGAGAGAACACTTAATCAGTTGAGGACAGAGCAAAGCTCGCTTCGCGTAGCTCTTGGTCTGTCCCGCAAGATCATTCGTTTCGCCACCGCCGCACTCGCGTTGGGCGTCCTGCCCATGAGCGCGATGGCGCAGGCACAGACCGAGATTTCCTTCTTCTATCCGGTGGCCGTGGGCGGCACGATTGCCAAATACATCGACGACCTCGCAGGCGAATTCACCAAGGAAAATCCTGGCGTCAAGGTGACACCGATCTACGCCGGCAGCTACCAGGACACCATCGTCAAGGCGCTCACCGCGCACAAGTCAGGCACGCCGCCCGTCACCTCCGTGCTCTTGTCCACCGATATGTTCACGCTGATCGACGAAGACGCCATCGTGCCGATCGACAACTTCGTCAAGACCGCCGACGACAAGGCCTGGCTGGGCGGTTTCTACAAGGCCTTCATGGCCAACAGCCAGACCGGCGGCAAGACCTGGGGCGTGCCGTTCCAGCGCTCCACCATCGTCCTGTACTACAACAAGGAACTGTTCAAGGCCGCCGGGCTGGACGCCAACAAGGCGCCCGCCACCTGGGCCGAGATGGCGGACTACGCCAGGAAGCTGACCAGGAAGGACGCCTCCGGCAAGGTCACGCAATACGGCGTGCAGATTCCGTCCAGCGGTTTTCCGTACTGGCTGTTCCAGGCGCTGGCCGTCGAGAACGACGCGATCCTGGCCAACGACGCCGGCAACGCCGTGAAGTTCGATGATCCCAAGGTGATAGAAGCCTTGCAGTACTGGGTCGATCTGGCCAAGCAAGGCGTGCACCCCGCGGGCGTGGTCGAATGGGGCACGACGCCGAAAGACTTCTTCGAGAAGAAAGTCGCCATGATGTGGACCACCACCGGCAACCTCACCAACGTCAAGAACAACGCCAAGTTTGATTTCGGCGTGGCCATGTTGCCCGCTGGCAAGCGCAAGGGCTCGCCCACGGGCGGCGGCAATTTCTACATCTTCAAGAAGTCCACCCCGGCGCAGCAGGAAGCCGCCTTCAAGTTCGTCAAGTGGGTGACGCAGCCCGAGCGCGCCGCGCGCTGGAGCATCGAGACCGGCTACGTCGCCGTGTCCGAAGCCGCTTACGCCACCGACGCGCTGCGCAAATACGGCCGCGACTTCGCGCCGGCCCTGGTGGCGCGCGATCAACTGCCTTTTTCCATCGCCGAGTTTTCCACGCACGACAACCAGCGCGTCACCAAGGCCCTGAACGACGGCTTGCAGGCCGCGCTGACCGGCGCCAAGACGCCGGCCCAGGCCATGCAGGACGCGCAGAAGGAAGCCGACCGCATTCTGAAAAGCTACAAATAGGATAGCGACATTCCTGCCATCGACCGGCGCGTGCCGGTCGATGGCGTTTTCACTTCATGACCTCCAAAACTTCCGGCAGCACGGCGCTGCACGCCTACCTGTTGCTGTTGCCTGCCTTGGTGCTGCTGCTGGCGTTCACGCATTACCCGGCGGTGGCCACGCTGATCGACAGTTTTTTCTCCACCCCCAAGGGCGCGCGCCCCGGCGTCTGGGTGGGACTGGAAAACTACCAGATGATGGTGAGCGACCCGGTATTCTGGAAAGCCGCCACCAACAACTTGTGGTTCGCGCTGGCGACCATTCCCTTTTCCATCGGTCTGGCATTGGTCATGGCGCTGTGGGTGAACGAACGCATCGCCGGCCGCGGCTTTTTGCGCATGGCCTACTTCACGCCCACGGTACTGCCCATGATCGCCGTGGCCAACATCTGGTTGTTCTTTTACACACCGGGTTACGGCCTGCTGGAGCAGATCACCGGCTTCTTCGGGCTGCCCTCGCACAACTGGCTGGGTGACCAGAGTACCGCCCTGGGCGCGATCACGCTGGTGGCGATCTGGAAAGAGGCCGGCTTTTTCATGATCTTCTACCTGGCCGCGCTGCAATCCTTGAGCCCGAGCCTGCGCGAGGCCGCCGCGATCGAAGGTGCCTCGCGCTGGTATTTTTTCCGGCGCGTGCAGTGGCCCTTGTTGATGCCGACCACGTTGTTCGTGATGATCAACGCCGTCATCAACGCCGTGCGCATGGTGGACCATGTGGTGGTGCTCACGCGCGGCGGCCCCGACAACGCCTCCACGCTGCTGCTGTATCACCTGTACGAAGTGGGCTTCAAGTTCTGGGACACCGCCTACGCCGCCGCGCTCACGGTGGTGCTGCTGGCAGTGCTGGCAACGGTGGCGCTGTTTCAGTTCTTCGTGCTGGACCGCAAGGTGCATTACCAATGAAAACTGCGCCAACGCGCCTGGTCTATAACGACCCCGGACGCATCGACACGCTGGCAGCCTGGCTGCTGGCGCTGCTGTGGATCCTGCCGTTGCTCTACACCGTGTGGACGGCGTTCCATCCGTCCGAGTATTCCACCCGCTTCGAATTGCTGGCACCGCTGACGCTGGACAACTTTGCGCGCGCCTGGGCCGCCGCGCCCTTCGCCCGCTACTTTCTGAACACGATGGCGCTGGTGACTCTGATCCTGTGTTGCCAGTTGCTGTGCAGCACGCTGGCCGCCTACGCTTTTGCGCGCTACGAGTTTCCCGGCAAGAAACTGTTGTTTGCGCTGGTGCTGGTGCAGCTCATGATCATGCCCGACATCCTGCTGGTGGAGAACTACAAGACCATGGCGCGCCTGGGATTGGTGGACACGCTGCTGGCGGTCGGCCTGCCCTACTTCGCCTCGGCCTTCGCCATCTTCCTGCTGCGCCAAACCTTCCTCGGAATTCCCAAGGAACTGGTGGAAGCGGCGCGGGTCGAGGGCGCCAGCGCGCTGCAAATCCTCTGGCGCGTCTACGTGCCGCTGGCCAAGCCGATCTACACCGCTTTTGCCCTGGTGTCGGTGAGCTTTCACTGGAACAACTTCCTGTGGCCCGTCATCATCACCAACAGCGTCACCTCGCGCCCGCTGACGGTGGGCCTGCAGGTGTTCTCCTCCACCGACCAGGGTGTGGACTGGTCCATCATCACGGCCGCCACACTCATGACTTCGGCGCCGCTGCTGATCGCCTTCCTGCTGTTCCAGCGGCAATTCGTGCAAAGCTTCATGCGCGCCGGCATCAAGTGAGGACGATTGAATTAAACCCATCATCTGGAACTTCAATTCTCATCCCTTGCAGCGGGATAATACGAACTCTAGATGAGTAGCCGAATGGCAATTTGGCCTCAAGAATTTCAATTTGCCTCAATGGGGTGCATCGCATCATGAAACTGATCACCTGGAACGTGCAATGGTTTTGTGGGCTTGATGAAGTTGTCAGCGTCGAGCGTGTGCTGCGCGAGGCGCGCGCCATGGCCGACTTCGACGTGCTGTGCCTGCAGGAAGTCGCCATCAACTATCCGCGGCTTGCCGGCAACGCCGGCTTCGACCAGGTAGCGCGCCTACGCGAACTGTTGCCGGAGCATGAGGTCTTTTTCGGTGCCGCCGTCAATGAACTGGGGCGCCAGGGGCAACGCCAGCAGTTCGGCAATCTGGTCGCCAGCCGTCTGCCGGTGGCCCTGGTGCAGCATTACCCGCTGCCTTACCCGGCCGATGGCGCCGTGAGCTCGATGCCGCGCATCTGCACCAGCGCCACGGTGCTGACGGCGCTGGGCCCCTTGCGCGTGATGACGACTCACCTTGAGTACTACTCTGTCCGGCAGCGCCTGGCCCAGGCGCAGGCGCTGGTGGAACTCCATGCCCAGGCCTGCGACCAGGCCGCGCAGCCACCGTTGCCGGATGAAAGCAGTGAGCCATTCCAGAGCAAGGTGCACACCGCCAGCGCGGTGCTGTGCGGCGACTTCAACTTCGAGCTTTCCAGCGCCGAATACGCCTGCATCCAGGCAGCCCCGGCAACCTCGGGTGCCAGCCGCCTGAGCGATGCCTGGCGCCTGATCCATGGCGACACGCGGCAGCCGTCGACATTTCGCTTGTTTGACCAGCGCTACGGTCCCGAGCCAATCTGCTGCGACTTCGTATTTGTGAGCGAGGACTTGCAGCCCCACCTCAAAAGCATCGAGGTCAACACGCAAACGCGTGCCTCCGACCATCAACCCGTGTTGCTTGAGTTGGGCTGACCTGGCATCAGGGGCTCCGGCCAAAGCCCGGCGCGTTGGGGGCGGCGCGGGTCGAGGGCGCCAGCGCGCTGCAAATTCTCTGGCGCGTCTACGTGCCCCTAGCCAAGCCGGTACATAACGCTTTTGCGCTGCCGTCGGTGAGCTTTCACTGGAACAACTTCCGGTGGCCGGTGATCATCACCAACAGCGTCACGTCGCGCCCGCCGACCGTGGGTCTGCAAGTGCTTTCATCCGCCGACCAGGGCGTGGACTGGTCCATCATCACCGCGGCGACCTTGATGACTTCGGCACCGCTGCCGATCGCCTTCCTGCTGTTCCAGCGGCAGTTCGTGCAGAGCTTCATGCGCGCCGGCATCAAGTGAGGTCTTGTTCATGAAGTCGATCACCTGGAACGCCCAATGGATCAGGCCGTAATGCGCAACTGCAGACCGGTGGCGGAGTAGATCGGCGTCACGGTGTAGCCATTGACCGTGATGCTGCTGAAGGTGCCGTGCACGCTGGCGCCGGTGATGACGTTAAGCACATCGCCCACGGCCGGTTTGTAGCCGGTTTGGAAGCTGACGTCGAGCACCCCACCGAGGGTGATGTCACCGGTCACCGCCAATTGACCACCGCTGGCGAGCACCAGTTGCAGCATGCCGCCGGTTTGGGTGTAGCGCGCTCCCATGGTCAGCTTGTTGGCGGCATTGATGCGCAGCACACCGCCGCTTTGGTACACATCACCGCGACCAAACGCCGTGGCCGACGTGCCTTCGAGCGTGCCCGCTTCCAGCAGCGTACCGCCGCTGTAGCTGTTGTTGCCCGTCAGCGTGAGCTGGCCGCTGCCGCGCTTGGTCAGCAGACCCGCGCCGCCGATGCCGTTCTGCCAGCTGTCTTGCGCATTGAAACCGCCCAAGCTGGCATCCATCGACACCACCACGTCGCCCGCAAACAGGCCATAGCCGTCGGCCGCGTCAAACAGGTTCAAACGGCCCCAGCCCTCGGCATCGTCCAGCGCCGGGTAGCCCGAAGGCAGCGCGGTGGTCTTGAGCACCACGCGACGCTGGTCGGCGCTCAGGTAGGGCAGGCGGGTTTCCAGCAACACCTCGGCCCCCTTGGGCACCGTGGCGGCCTTGCTGGCATCGGCAATCTGGGTAAACCCAAACGTCAGGTAGCGCCGGTAGTTTGCCTTGTTGGTGGCATGGTCGGCAAAACGATCGGCCGTGGTGCTTTGAGAATGGGCATACGCGTTGAACGCGGCCGGAGTCGTGACACCCACGGCGGCCATCAAGGTGCTGCGTGCCAGGGCGGCGGCGGCGGAGCGTTTGCTGCTGTTGATGCCGGAATAAAGGCTGGCGGTAGCCACAGCCTGGCCATGGATGCGCCCGCCGATCACATCCAGCGGTGAATGCATGCCAGCCAGGATGCGGTTTTCGCCCAACTCACCGGCGCGGGTCAGCAGTTCCTGGAAGCGCTCGGGCACCACATAGCCCATGGCGATGCCATCACGCACAGCCTCGGCGGTATGGCCGCTGATGAAACCCCCATCCGTCTTGGGTGCGCCGCTTTTGGCGGGAACCAGCGCCGGCACCACCTGCACGCTGCTGCTCCAGCGCCAGGGCCGTGCATACTTGTAAAAACGCTTGGCCGGCTCGGTGGAGCCGTTTTCACCGATGTTGCCCACGATGTCCACCACGGCACCAAAGTTTTGCGTGTTGGCCGTACCGCCTACGCCCGCATTGTTGCCCGTGTCGTTGTACAACACGGTGGTCGCGTCAGCGGCAATCGCCGTAATGCTGGTGTTTTGCTGGGCTGCGGTGCGCCAGGCTGTGGTCAGCGGGCCCATGCCGTCGCTCATGCTGTAGGCCTTGCCGCGCCGGTCGTCCAGGTAGGCGGCCAGGGTTTGTGCGCTGGTGCGGTTGGTCGTGGCATTGACGACGTACTGGATATTGGCGTTATGCACCGTGGCGTTGAGCACCGTGCCATCGGTGGCATCACCGGGAATGCCTGACCAGGTAGAGGCCACCACCGCCGGGAAGCTGCCGTTGGCAGCGGCGGTGACACCTGCGTCCACGATCAAGCTGCTGGGTTTCCAGATGTCAAGAAAACCCGCCGCCACACGGACCCCGGCGTTGGTCGCCAGGGTGGCGTAGCGTGCATCGCCCCGTTGGTTGCTGGCCACGTTGTCGACAAAGGGCAAGGCAGCGGCTTCGCTGGCGACGGGCGCCGTATCCACGCTGCCCACGCCCTTGGGTGCAGCGGGAGTAGTCCATGCTGTGTCGTTGCCGCCACCGCAACCCGACAGGAGCAGAAAGCCGGCTGCAATGGCGATGTACAAGGAACGTAGCTGGAAGATGTTCGCGGTTTGCATGTAAGAAAAGACTGGGTAAGTTCAGACGATATGTCGGGGTCGAATCCTAGGGCGCGCATGTGACATGCCCATGACGCTCACGGCAGTGCTTTCCGAGGTGTCTCAGCGGCCATTTCGCCTTGTTGCCCAGCCCTGCCAAGACCAGGAAATGAATTGCGACACACTTTTACGCCCAGGCGATCTTCCGCATCGCCCGGCTCGACAAGGTGACGCGCGTCATCACCGATGCCGGCAAGGGCCCCGGCACCCGGCAGGAAATCGAGAAAGCGGGGGTCGAGGTGCTGGTGGCGGCGCCGGAAGACGCCTCGCCTTGAGTCAAGGCACAGCGATACTTGACAAGTGCACCAGAAGATCAGGTTCTGTTCTGAACCACACGTACGAGTTGTACGCAAGCTGGCTGAAGTTCTTCTTGAATGGCGCGGCATTGCGGTCTTCGTAGGCCGTGACAAAGGTAACGTGAGACAAAGGGATTCGCGACCGCTCAATCAGTTGCATGAGGGCTTCCCGTCGCGCCTCTGTGACCGGTCCATCGGTTGCCACCACTTCGCAAAAAACGAATTTCACGGGCCGGGTCATGTCCGCCAGGATGACATCCGGTAACTCGGCATTCAGATCGAACCGAAGCCCCACAGTGGCAGCCAGTTCAACAAACTGCGGGTAGGCTTTTTTGTCGGAAGCACTCAACCAAAGAACTTCCGGGGCCTCAAGATGTTTCCGCGCGTACTGCTCGATAACGTCTTTGGCAATGACGGAGGAAGGCCCGGCTGAAACTCGCAGGCGTGAGCCGTCGGGCATCTCGATGAAGACATCCCCCGCTTTTTTCTGTATCCCGCCGGCCCGGAGCGCCATTCTCTGAAGCGTGCCGGCATCGAGCGCTGTTGCGCGCCACTTGGCAATCGCCTGGTCAAGCGCTGATCCCTTGAGTGCCGAGTGAAATAACGCGGCAAAATCCTTGTCGAGATACCAGATCGGCTGGCTGGAGGTCACGGCAACACCAGTTTGCTTGTGCGCAATGCCCAAACGAAGCATGGTGTTGCGCATCAGATCATCACGAATCGACTCCCGGCTGTTATCGGCATACCAGCGCTGGCCCAAAGGACGGAACCCTGGTTTACCGGCATCCCCACGCCACTGCGTTCGCTCGCTGTGCGAAGTCTTTTGGGCTTGCTCGCCCGTGAAAAAATAGACATGACTGGGTCGCAAACAGTGGCCGCTGCCCTCAATGAAATCGCCGTAAAGAAATACGTAGACCACACGGACCGCCATGCTCCCCACCAGGATGCGCCGATCGGGGAAGGCTTCCGGAAAAATCTGATTCAGGCGTTGCTGGACTTCCTTGAGCGGCACCAGCGCCGGCATACCGTGGTCAATCGGAGCGGTGGTTGTTTTACGCATGGAGCGAGTCTAACGCTCGCTCCGACGCAAGAGGCAAATCGAGCACTTGCGCCACCACTTCGTCAATCGCCTCCGGCGGCGAATGGGGTTTCACGAGGGCGCCAATCTGTTCCAACTCGGTCAGGGAGGGCAGCGGCAATAGCCGCAAGTCGGAGGCGTTGACCTGGGTGTGACCGCTGACCGCCTGAAAATACTCACTGACACTCTGACTGTTCAAAAATGCCGCCAGCCCGGCAACCTCTTTTGCCGACATGGCGCCGCCCGGCCGGCTGATGTAATTCAGATGGTTTTCGATACCTATGACAGAGCCGGGCAAGTCACCGAAATAGGGCGCCGCCGTCACGCGCCGCGCATCTTCCTTGGGACTGAAGCGCCGCAAGATGACCATGGGTTCGTTTTTCAACAGCATCCAGGCGTTTTGCGCGCGAACAGAAATGTGCTCGCGCTTCTTTTTGATGGGCCACTCGATGGCCATGGCCTTGACATGCTGCAGCCACAGCAACGGGACCGAATCAATCGCTTCTTCATGCCGCAGAAAAGCCGCCGCACGAAACGCCACCACCGGCCCGGTCGACACCTTGAGACCATGGCTGGCAAAACCGTGGGTCAGCTTCGACGACGGAGCGGGTTTGGCGGGAGATGGCAAGCGAATGACCCTCTCACTCAAGGGACTCACCAACAGTGACGGCGCCAGGTGCTGTACCAGCGCCGTGTCCAAATCCTTCGCACCGTAGCTGCTGCTGATCGCGATCGGACCTTCCTGGGCGCGCGCCGTGCCCCAGGTGATCGCCGCTTCCTGAAGCACTTCATCGCCGGAAAAATGAGCGCATCGACTGTCGAAAACATGGATAGCGTCGAGCCGCAGATGCGCCAGCAGATGACGGCGCACGGCCGAGAAATAAGGGCCGCTCATCCAGGACCGTGGCGTGATGAAGCAATACCGGCCGCCGGCGCGCAACAAGCCGCAACAGGCCGCCATGAACAAACCATAAATGTTGGGCTGCCCCCAGACCGAATAGGAATGCGCCGTGACGCGAGGATCGAGCTTGCCCAACTTGAAATAAGGAGGGTTGCTGATGACCAGATCGACCAATGGTTGTTGTTCCCGGGCCGTCGCCGATAAAAGAAAATCTTCATTGGCAACGACATAGTCGAGATCGACCCCCCGCGCGGCGCATTTCAGTTTGAGAGCCTCGCATACATGCCGCAGGCCGTGGATCAGTCGCTCGTCAATCTCATGGAGCAGCAGTTCTATTCTGCGCGGCGTATCTGCCGAACCCAGCAAAGCATCAATGGCCGTTGCAGCGAGGACGCCGGAACCGGCGGCCGGCTCCAGTATCCTGATCGTGGCGGCACCCAACCCCTGCACCGCACGCCGCGCCATGAATTCCGCGATCGCCGGTGGCGTCATGTACTGTCCCAGGGCTTTTTGTTCCGCCTTCGGGATCGAGCGTGTTGCCGCAATACCATTGGCATAAGCTTGGTTCGCGCTGTCGGCGTTCGTTGAAAACTCGAAGAGCATGGTTCTGGATATTTGGGGCGATGACCAGTACTGTACAAATTAACAGTAAACTTGGCAAGCAATACCAACCTGCCCAGGGAAAAGTGCGGCCGATTGGCAACACCGTCCCTGATCGGCGGCATCCCACCATTTTGCCAGCGACGCCAGGCGACTGGCGGCCCATCGCAAACCAGCCCTGTCAGGGCGCGTACCTGGCCAGAAAAGTCCGTAAATCCTTGAACTCCGCCATGCGCGCGGTCAGCGTTTCGTGATCCCAGTCCCACCAGGCAGTGGCTTCGAGGGCCTCGGCAATGGAGCGCGGAAAACGTTGCCGTATCACCTTGGCGGCGGCGCCAGCGACGATGGCATAGGGCGGCACGTCCCTGGTGACGACCGAGTTGCTGCCCACCACGGCGCCGTTGCCAATGCGCACCCCCGGCATGATCACCACGCCGTGGCCGATCCAGGTGTCGTGACCAATGACGACGCGCTGGCGCCGCCGCCAGGCGAAGAAGTCCGCATCGTCATGCTGCGCCATGCCGTACAGCGTCGGGCGGTAGCTGAAGTGGTGCAGCGTGGGCCGCTCCATGGGATGGAAACCGGGGTTGACGCGCACCATGTTGGCGATGTTGGCAAACTTGCCGATGTCCGCCGACATCAGGTCGCAGTAGTGCTGAACGTAGGCGTAATCATCCAGCAGACAGTCTTCCATGTGCGACTGCCGGCCGACCTGGGTGTAGCGGCCGAAGCGGCAGTCGCGCACCACGGCATCCAACGCCAGCGTCGGCTCCAGCCCCAGACGGACCGCATCCGGCAGGTTGTGGGCGGCAATGTGGGTATAGCTCATGTTGGGTAGTTCCGATCACTTGTCCCAGACCAGGTCCGGGCCGATGCGCTGCTTCATTGTCAAAGCACCCGCTGCCCTTCGCGCCAGACCGAGCGCACCACGCCGTGGTGTTTTCCGTCGGGCGTTTCAACCATGCGCACGCGAACCAGGTCGGCGCGCAGGCCGCTGGCAATCTCTCCCCGGTCCAAAAATCCGGTGGCACGCGCCGGGTTGCGGGTCACCGTGGCGACAGCCTGCGCCAGCGACATCAGGCCGTCGTCGACCAGGCGAAAAACGGCGGTCAGCAGACTGCCCGGCACGTAGTCGGACGAGAGGATGTCCAGCAGTTGCTGGCGCGCCAGTTCCGCCGCCGCAACATTGCCCGAGTGCGAGCCGCCGCGCACCACGTTGGGCGCGCCCATGACCGTCAGCAGGCCGCGGCTATGCGCCTCGCGTGCCGCCAGCAGCGTGGTCGGAAACTCGGAGATGAAAGCGCCCTCGGTGTGCGCCTGCTCCACATGGTCCACCGTGGTGTCGTCGTGGCTGGCCATGGCGATGCCGTGGCCGCGGCAGTAGTCGGCAAAGTAGGCCCGGTGCGGCACCGCATACTGCGCTTGCATCGACGCGGCGTGCGCCACCTGGTGTTCAAACTTCTCCGCGCTCCAGCCTTTTTTTCCGGTGTAGTAGACGCGCGCATGCTCCAGGTTTTCCCATTGACGCTGGCCCGGGGTGTGGTCCATCAGGGAGATCAGGGACAGGCGCTTATGGCCGTGAAAAGGCCGGAACAGGTCAATCGTGTTGGCCGCCGGCAACTCGCAGCGCACGTGCAGGTGATGATCGGCGCGCAGCATGCCGCGCTCGGTGCTGTGGTCGATGACTGAAATCACGCGCCCCATGTCGCCGCCGCGCAGGCTGTCGTGCTCCACATCCCCGATCCCCATGGCATCGAAAACGGTGGTGATGCCGGCCGCCGCGATCTCGGCATCGTGCGCCAGCAAGGCCGGCAGTTCAACCCAGTGCACCTTGGGCCGCGGTATCAGGTGGCGCTCGAAGTTGTCGGTGTGAATCTCGACCAGGCCCGGCAACAGATAGTCCCCTTCCAGATCCAGCGCCTGCGGTAACGCCGTGCCACCGCTGTGGACCTGGCCCAGGCGCTTGCCATGGACGCTCAGCGTGCCCAGCACCACCTCTTGCGGCAGCACTAGGCGCGCATTGCTGAAAACCAGCTCGGCGCTCACGGCACGGCCCCCGCCATGGACGCATCAAGCCGGTACCGCTCGACGTCCAGCAAGCGCGTCGCCACCGCCTCACGCACTTCGTCGTCATGGAAGATGCCGATGACGGCGCTGCCCTGCTCTCGCGCCGCGCGTATCAGCTCCACCACCACGCGCCGGTTGTCGCCGTCCAGCGAGGCCGTCGGCTCGTCCAGCAGCAGCACCGGTGGGGCGCTGATCATGCCGTGGGCGATGTTGACGCGCTGCTGCTCGCCACCCGAAAAAGTGGCCGGCGGCAGATGCCACAGCCGTTCGTTCAGATTGAGCCGTTGCAGCCACAGCGCCGCCTGCGCGCGTGCCTCGTCGGCACTGTGTCCCAGGCGGCGCAGCGGCTCGGCCACGATGTCCAGCGTGGCGACGCGCGGAATCACGCGCAAAAACTGCGACACGTAGCCCAGCGTGCGCCGCCGCACGTCGGCCACCTCGCGCGGCGCGGCGCCGGAAAGGCTGACCCAGTCGCCCAGATGGCGGATACGCACCTCGCCGCTGCTGGCGCCGTAGTTGCCGTAGAGGCAGCGCAGCAGGGAACTCTTGCCGCTGCCCGAATGGCCGGTCAGCGCCAGGCATTCGCCGGCGCGCACGCTCAAATCGATGCCGGCGAACACCGGCAGTTGCAGGCCGCCGCGGCCGTGCAGCGTAAAAGTCTTGGACAGGGAAATGGCTTCAATCAGGGGATTCATGGCGTCAGCACCGAGGAAACAAGCAGTTGGGTATAGGGATGCTGGGGGTCGTCCAGCACGCGGTCGGTCAGGCCTTGCTCGACCACGCGGCCGTCCTTCATGACCAGCATGCGCTGCGCCAGCAAGCGCGCTACCGCCAGGTCGTGCGTGACCACCACGGCCGCCAGTTGCAAGTCGTCCACCAGCTCGCGCAGCAGGTCCAGCAGGCGCGCCTGCACCGACACATCCAGCCCCGTGGTCGGCTCGTCCATGAACACCAGGCGCGGGTGCGTCACCAGGTTGCGCGCAATCTGCAGGCGCTGCTGCATGCCGCCGGAGTAAGTACCGGGCAGGTCGTCGATGCGCGCGGTGTCCAGTTCCACGCGCTGCATCCAGGCGACCGCCTCGCTGCGCAACTGGCCGTAGTGCCTGGCACCCAGCGCCATCAGGCGTTCACCGACATTGGCGCCGCCCGAGACGTTCATGCGCAGGCCGTCCCGGGCATGCTGCTCGACGAAGCCCCAGTCGGTGCGGGCCAGCCAGCGCAGCCGCGCCTCCGACAGCGTGGCCAGGTCCACCAGCGCGCCGGACTGGCTGTCGGCCTCGGCGCGCAGGTCGTAATGGACCGCGCCCTCGTCGCAGGCCAGGCGCGCCGCCAGCAGGCGCAGCAGCGTGCTCTTGCCGGAGCCCGACTCGCCCACCACCGCCAGCACCTCGCCGGGATAGAGATCGAAACTCACATCGCGGCAAGCCCAGCGCGGCTGGCCTTGCTGTACGAAAGCCTTGCCAGCTTGCCGCGCCGACAGCAACACGGGCGGCTTCATACGGCCTCCTGGGCGCTTGCCGGCGATGGCTCGGACAGCGCGTCGCGCAGGGTCACCGCCTGCTGGCCGCCGACATGACCGGCGTCGCGCCGCTGCTCGCAGTAATCGCTGTCGGAACAGACGAACAGCCGGCTGCCGGCATCGTCGACGATCATCTCGTCGAGATAACTCTCGCTGGCGCCGCACAGCGCGCAGGCATGCTCCCAGCGCTGCACCTCAAACGGATGGTCCTCGAAGTCCAGGCTGCGCACCGGGGTGTAGGGCGGGATTGCGTAAAGCCGTTTTTCACGGCCGGCGCCAAACAGTTGCAGGGCCGGGTTCATGTGCATCTTGGGGTTGTCAAACTTGGGGATCGGTGACGGCGACATCAGGTAGCGCTCGTTCACCATGACCGGATAGTCGTAGCTGTGCGAGATGGCGCCCAGTTGCGCGATGTCCTCGTAGAGCCGCACGTGCATCAAGCCGTATTCGCTCAAGGCGTGCATCTTGATGGCCTCGCGCCGGCGCGGCTCCAGCCGGAACAGCGGCTCCGGCATGGGCACCTGGTAGACCAAAACCTGGGCTTCGGTCAGCGCCACCTCCGGAATGCGGTGGCGCGTCTGGATCAGCGTCGCCTCGGCCGTTTTCTCGGTCGTCGCCACGCCCGTGGTGCGGGCAAAGAAGCGCCGGATGTTGACCGCGTTGGTGGTGTCGTCGGCGCCCTGGTCGATGACTTTGAGCACATCGCTCAAGCCGATGATGCTGGCCGTGATCTGCACGCCGCCGGTACCCCAGCCGTAGGCGAAAGGCATCTCGCGCGAGCCGAACGGCACCTGGTAGCCGGGCACCGCCACGGCCTTGAGCAGGGCACGGCGGATGCGCTTCTTGGTGCGCTCGTCCAGAAAGGCGAAGTTGTAATGGCTGTCCGTCATGCGGCCTCCTGCTGATCGTGCCGGAAAGAACTGGCGCCGCCGGCTGCCGCCGGGGCGGCCTGGGCATGGCTGGCGCGCAGTTTGCGCACCAGTTCCAGCTCGGCCTGAAAGTCCACGTAATGGGGCAATTTGAGGTGCTGCACAAAGCCGGAGGCCTCCACGTTGTCGGCGTGCGACAACACGAACTCGGGGTCCTGCGCCGGCGCGATGCGCGGCTCGCCCAGCTCGTCGGCGCGCAGGGCGCGATCGACCAGGGCCATGGCCATGGTCTTGCGCTCGGAGCCGCCGAAAGCCAGGCCGTAGCCCTGGGTAAACTGCGGCGGCAACTCGCGGCTGCCGCTGAACTGGTTGACCATCTGGCACTCGGTGACTTCCAGGTCGCCAATGTCGATGGCAAATCCCAACTCGTCGGGAACCAGCTCGACACTGACGAAACCGCGCCGGATCTCGCCGGCGAACGGATGCGAGTTGGCATAGCCGCGCTGCGTCGAGTAACCCATGCCCAGCAGCCAGCCCTCGTCGCCACGCGCCAGCGCCTGCAGGCGCAAGGCACGGTCGGCCGGAAACATCAGCGGCTCGCGCGTCAGATCGCCGGTTGTCGCATCGTCCCTGGGCTGCGGCGTCTCCAGCAAGCCTTCACGCGCCAGCAGATCGTTGACGCGCGGCACCACCGCGGCGGGCTCCGGGGTTGCCGCAGCGCTGCCCGGCGCACTGTCCGCTGGCGCCTCAGGTGCTGCCGGCGCCGGCTCGCTGGAGTCCTGCTCGGCCAGCAGCGCGAAGTCCAGCAGGCGCTGCGTGTAGTCGTAGGTAGGCCCCAGCAACTGGCCGCCCGGCACCTCCTTGAAGGTGGCGGAGATGCGCCGCAGCAGCGTGATGCGCGCGGTGTCCAGCGGCAAGGCGTAACCCAGGCGCGGCAAGGTGGTGCGGTAGGCACGCAGCAGGAACACCGCCTCCAGCAGGTCGCCGCTGGCCTGCTTGATCGCCAGCGCCGCCAGTTCCGGGTCATACAGTGAGCCTTCGCTCATCACGCGGTCCACCGCCAGCGAGAGTTGGGCGCGTATCTGCGCCACCGACAGCGCGGCGATGTCGGTGTCGCCCCGGCGCTGCTGCTCCAGCAGCCGCCAGGAACTCTCGATCGCGGCAGCGCCGCCTTTTACTGCAACATACATATCAGGCTCCCGCCGGGCCGCCCCAAGGGAAGCCTGCGCCCCCTCGGGGGGCAGTGAATACACAAAGTGATGAGCGTGGGGGCTTCATCTCAGACTCCTTCCAGTCGCCGCACGCGGGTCGTGCGCGGCAGGCCCAAGGCGTATTCGCCACAGGTAAAAACAATGTCCACGCCTTGCGGAAAGGCGGCGTGGTTGACTTGCCACTGGCTCCAGAAATCGATGGGCAACCCTTGCAGCGCGACGCGCTGCTGGGTCTGAATGCCGGGGCCGCGCCATTCCAGCTCCGGCCCACCGCTCAGGCTGGGCAGCTCGATCAGCAGCGTGCAGGAGAACTCGGGCGACTCGGTGCTGCCGGCGGCAAAGTCGGCCAGCGCCAGCCCCTGCTGGATGCCCGTGAGCACCGCAAAGGCGGCCTGCTCGGGCCGCTGCGCCAGCGTCGCACCGGTATGAAAACGCAGCCACTGTGGCAGGCCGGCATCCGGCTGCTGCCACCAGACCGGCGTCTCGTCGTCGCTCAGGCACAGCAACAAGCGCGCCAGCGCGCCGCCCAGCGCCACGCCCGGCAAGGCCTCCCCGACCCAGCGCGCCTGGCCGGGGCGCGCCAGCGCATCGAGCAGGGCGCGAAACGCCTGCTGGCTTTCATGCACGCCATCGACCAGACCGGCCGCCAGAGTTGATGCCGCTGTCATGCCTCACCTCGCACGAAAGTGAAAAATTCGACCTTGGAAGGCGCCACGGCCTGCTGCTTGCGGGCACGGGCCTGCGCCTGTGATCGCGCCAGCGGCTCGATCAGCGAACGCTGCAGCCGGTCGTGATGGCGCGGGTCCTGCAACAAGGCATCGGCCAGCGCCGCCAGTTCGGCCCGGCGCTTGTCGCGACCCAGCGCATAAGAGACGCCCAGCGGACCGTCGCCCAGCCGCAGCGCGCAACGCACCACGCTGGCCTCGCCCAGGTTGAACGGGTTGCCGGTGCCGCCGACGCGGCCGCGCAGCATGACCATGCCGACCTCCGTCGGGCGAACCGCTTGCAGAGGCGGCAATTCGCTCGCCGCCGGCAGCCGGTCTTCCAGTTCGGCTCGGCTGGCGCGCGCCAGCACCGCCAGCCAGGCCGAGCGCGCCGGTTTTTCGCTTGTTGTTGTGTCGCTTGTCATACGGATGTCTAAATCAGTCGCTGGAGTTGTGCATGGCCTGTAGTTCACTCCGCCAACATGAAAGATTTATGACAACCGGGCGAGTTGCATGCGGGTTTTCTTGAACCATGGCACGTGCAGAGGGGGGCACTGTCATGCCGGCCCCGGATCGGGTCCGGGGTTTCAACATCCGGCATCCATGGATTGCGGGTCAGGCCCGCAATGACAGCGCTACGCTGGCACAGATGCCGAGCTGGTGGACGGCGAATATTCCCTGGCAAGGAGTTATCGAAATGTCATAAATCTTTCATGTTGGCGCAGTGAACTAGGCGCCTTGCCCACCGCCTCGAAGCGCTGGATCACGGTTCACAACTCCCTGTGAGGATTTATGTCAAGCATCAGCATCACCGGTCTGTCCAAGTCGTTCGGCGCCACGGCGGTGCTGCGCTCGGTCGACCTGGACATTGAGCACGGCGAATTTCTGACGCTGCTGGGCCCTTCGGGTTGCGGCAAGACCACCTTGCTGCGGATCATTGCCGGCCTGGAGTTTCCCGATTCCGGCGAGCTGCGCATCGGCGGCGCCTCGGTGCTGGCGACCGAGGCCAAGGACCGCAACCTGGCCATGGTTTTTCAGAGCTACGCGCTGTACCAGCACCTGACGGTGCGCCAGAACATCGCCCTGCCCTTGCGCATGCGGCGCTTGACGCGCCTGCAGCGCATGGCGGCGCGCTGGCTGCCCAGCCGCGACACACGGCGCGTGGAGGCCGAGATCGAGACCGCGGTGCAGCGCGTCGCGGCCGCGCTGCAAATCGACCACCTGCTGGAGCGCCGTCCGCCGCAACTCTCGGGCGGCCAGCGCCAGCGCGTGGCCCTGGGGCGCGGCATGGTTCGCGAGCCGGGCGTCTTTCTGCTGGACGAGCCGCTGTCCAATCTGGACGCCCAGTTGCGCATTGCCATGCGCCTGGAGCTGGCCGAGCTGCATCGCCGGCTCGGCTCCACCTTCGTCTTCGTCACGCACGATCAGGAAGAGGCGATGACCATGTCCGACCGCATCGCCGTGATGGCGGTGGGCCGCGTGGCGCAGGTGGGCACGCCCAGCGAGCTGTACGACGATCCTGTTTCGCTGGAGGTGGCCCGCTTCGTCGGCACGCCGCAGATCAACAGCATCGCCGCCGCCATCGATGCCGACGGCATGCTGGTGATCGAGGGCCAGCCGCTGTGCCGGGTCGATCCCAGCCGGCAATTGGCCGATCAGGCCGTGACGCTGGCGGTGCGGCCGGAAGGCTTGCGGCTGGGCCGCATGGGCGCCTCGAACAGCCTGGACGCAACCGTTATCGCGGTCGAGAACCTGGGGCCGGAAAGCCTGGTCAACCTGCGCCTGGACAACGGCGCCTTGCTGGTGGCGCGCCACTTCAAGGAGTCGGGCGCGCCGCCGCAGCGCAACGAGCGCGTGACGCTGGGCCTGGAGGCGGGTGATGCCCTGCTGTTCGACGCCGCTGGCCAGCGTGTGCGGCCGCCCGCCGTATCCGGCCTGGTGCTGGCTTATGCATAGCGGCGCGCTGGTCAGACCCCTGGCACGGCCGCTGCCGCGCGCGGTGCGTCGCGCCCAGATTTCCGCCGCCTACTGGATGGTGCTGCCGGCCGCGCTGCTGCTGCTGGGCCTGGTCGTGCTGCCGCTGCTCAGTGTGCTGGCGATCTCGTTCACCGACTGGCAAATGGGCTCCGGCCAGATCAACTACGTGGGGCTGCAAAACTTCATCGAGCTGACCGGCGACGCGCAGTTCCTGCGCTCGCTGGGCAGCACGCTGCTGTAC
>NZ_JAQTMS010000011.1:0-41732 GCF_028714215.1 Rhodoferax sp.
CGAGAGGCCCAAGAAACAGGCCCGATGGGTCACAAAAAAGCGCCAATTTGAACCCGACTTTGCAAAACTTCGGTGCCGTGCGCTGGTGCCGACGTTTTGACGCTACTTATTCACCATAACCCTAAGCTCTCTCCGGCAGGATTCAGGCATGATGTGCCGATGGAGCCATCATGAACGAAAAAATCCGCCAGTTGCTGGACCAGATGAGTGCTCTTGAGGGCGATTTGCGCAAAGCCGTGCAGGAGCAAGAGGTCAGCGCCTTATTCCAGATCAAGGGCAAGCGAGTCGAGTTCGAAGCCTCCATCCGCCAGGCCCACCGGCAACTCAAGAGCGGATTTTTCCACTGGCTGGTGACCTACCGGCCGCAGAACCTGCTCACCGGCCCCATCATCTACAGCATGATTGTTCCGCTGCTCTTGCTGGACTTGTGCGTGAGCTTCTATCAGGCCAGCTGTTTCCCGATTTACGGAATTACCAAGGTGCGCCGCGGCGACTACATCGTGTTTGACCGGCAGCAGCTTGAATACCTCAATTTCATCGAGAAATTTCACTGTAGCTACTGTGCTTATGGCAACGGCCTGATGGCTTACATGAGCGAGATCCTGGGGCGAACGGAGGAATACTTTTGCCCGATCAAGCACGCGCGCAAGGTACTCGGGACGCATTCGCGCTATGCGCGTTTTCTGGCCTACGGCGAAGCCGCCGACTATGAGGCCAAGCTAGAGAATTTTCGCGCCGGGTTAGGAGAAAAAGCAGCCCCCGACAAAACCTGATGCGATGGCGAGCGCTATTTCCCTGGAAAGGCCGCTCGCACCAGCCGGCCTTCGGTGAGTTGGCACTCGCCCTCGCCGCCACCCGACATGCCGCGCGCCGGGTCGACCAGATGGAAGCGGCAACGCATGTACTGCTTGCCCTGCGACTCCAGCGTGGCAACCACCTTGCCCGAGTAGTGCGTGATGAACTGGGTGGTCGGGTACGGCGACGCCAGCGGCCGGCCCCAATAAGGCCAGTCGTTCCAGCCGTTGTGCCAGTGCATCCACAGCGGATTCAACATCTCGGCCCGCGTCTGCTGGGTGATTTGAAAGAACCGGCCCTGGAACGTCACGCCCGGAAGCGTCGCCACCATGCTGCCGGACATGCCGCCGTCGGTGCTGGTCCAGCTGAACGTGACAGGTTCGTCCTGAGCCCCGGTGCCGGACAGTTGGCCGCCACCGATACCGGTGGTGGTACACGCCGCCAAGGTGATCGTGAACAGCAGAAATGCGAAAAGAAATCTTGCGGTTTTCATGATGCGCTCCAAAACAAACGTTCGCCGAACTCCCCAGCCGGCAACGTGAAAACATCCAACAGGGCAAAGCCATTGCGGCAGTTGAGTCTAAGGCCATGCCGCTGTGGCAGGTTGATCTTTCGCAAGACCGCCACGCAGGCGCTGACCACCGCATCAAACGGACCCTGATCGGACCGCCCGGCACATGGCCGGCAGGCGCCCCTACCTGAAACCGAGTTTTGTTTGGGCTCTCGAATTTGGCTTTAGTTCCCTCTGCTCCCACCCTCCCAGGCTCTCGTTACGCTTGTTACATGCGCCCTGGGGGTTTATTTTGCGGACCGGCCGGTCGATCCATGCGCCTTCAGCAAACATTCCTGAAACGCCCGCGTCACCCTTGAAGGCTGAGGGGAACGCCGCACGATGCTGAAAAAACTGCAGCTGTAACGAAACAAAGCCGGCTTGACGGCGCGCATCTGACCGCTGAGCACAAACGCCTGCGCGTAATGGTCGGGCAAAAATCCCAGGTACTTGCCCGACAGGATCAGCGTGGCGATGGATTCCTGGTCGTAGCCGGTGGCCTTGCGCGACAACCGTTGCTGCTGGCTGATTTCCATATTCGGCGAGTGGTAGCCCAGCCCGGCGAAGTTATACCTGCGCAAATCGTCCCAACCCATGGCCGCCGGTTGGGCCTCGAACAGCACACTCCGGGCTCCGCAGTACAGCAGCATGGTCTCGTCAAACAGTTCCTCGTAAACCAGCGTCTCCGAGCTGCGGTGCCCCGGAATGACCCCGACCTGAAACTGGCCATCGATGACGCCACGCTCTATGGTGTTCAGTGGCGCAACGAACAAGTGCAGGCTTACTTCCGGTGCCAGCTCCGAAAACAGGGCGATGGCGCTGCCAATGTGGGCGGCCGGGTTGCTGGCGGTTTTATCGAACACCGCAATGTTGAGCTGCCCGCCCATGCGGCGGTGAATCTCGTCAACACTGGCGCGAAAGGCATCGGCTCCAGCCAGCAGCCGTAGCGTCTCGGTATAAATCTGCTGACCCTCCGTTGTCAGGGCGAAGCCGGCGCGGCCGCGCCGACACAGGGTCAGCCCCAGGCGGGTTTCCAGATCCTTGATATGGCGACTGACGGTGGAAGTGCCGATGTTGAGTTCCAACTCCGCCGCCGCCATGCCGCCGCACTCCACCACACTCTTGAAGACGCGCAGCAGGCGGATGTCCATATCGCTCAGCTGCCCCAGCGCGGCTCGACCTTTTACTTGCATAGATTGACAACTTAATAGTGATACTTATACATTTACAAGAGTAACAGAGACACTCAAAATTGCCAACTCTTCCCCCACCCACACCGGAGACAGCATGAACCTGAACGATGCCCAACACCTGGCCACACCCCGCCTCGACGCCGCCTGGCTGGACGCCCACTGGATGCCTTTTACCGCCAACCGCGAGTTCAAGGCCAACCCGCGCATGATGGTGGCGGCCAAGGGCTGCTATTACACCGACAGCCATGGCAAACAGATCTTCGACGGGCTGTCGGGCCTGTGGTGCTGCGGACTGGGCCATGGCCGCACCGAAATTACGGAAGCGGTGGCACGCCAGATGGCGACGATGGACTACTCGCCGGCTTTTCAATTTGGCCATCCGCTGTCGTTTGCGCTGGCCAATAAACTCAAGGAGCTGACGCCCGCCGGACTGGACTACGTCTTCTTCACCGGCTCCGGTTCCGAGTCCGCCGATACCTCTCTCAAAATGGCCCGTGCCTACTGGCGTGCCAAGGGGCAGGGCCAAAAAACCCGCCTGATCGGACGCGAAAAAGGCTACCACGGCGTCAACTTTGGCGGCATTTCGGTCGGTGGCATCGGCGGCAACCGCAAGACCTTTGGGCAGGGTATCGAGGCCGACCACTTGCCCCACACGCAGTTGGCGAGCAATGCTTTTTCGCGCGGCATGCCGGACAAAGGGGCCGAGTTGGCAGACGACTTGCTCAAGCTCATCGCCCTGCACGATGCCAGCAATATTGCGGCGGTGATTGTGGAGCCGTTTTCGGGCTCGGCCGGTGTGGTGATTCCGCCCAAGGGCTACCTGCAACGTCTGCGCGACATTTGCACCGCCAACAACATCCTGCTGATTTTTGACGAAGTGATTACCGGCTTTGGCCGCGCCGGTGCTTACACCGGGGCCGAGGCTTTTGGCGTCACACCCGACATCATGAATGTCGCCAAGCAAATCACCAATGGCGCGCAACCGATGGGTGCCGTGCTGGCCAAGAAGGACATTTACGACACTTTCATGGCACAAGGCGGGCCGGATTACATGCTGGAATTCGCGCACGGCTATACCTACTCGGCTCACCCCGTGCCCTGTGCCGCCGGCTTGGCCACGCTGGATCTGCTGGTCAAGGAAAATGCAGTGGCCCAGGTGAAAGCACTGGCACCTCATTTTGAAAACGCGGTGCACAGCCTCAAAGGTGCCAAGCACATCACTGACATCCGCAACTTCGGCCTGGCGGCAGGACTGACCATAGACGCCTTGCCGGGCGAGCCGGCACGCCGTCCTTATGAGATTGCCATGGCGATGCTGAAAAAGGGCTTTTATGTGCGCTACGGTGGGGATACCATTCAATTGGCGCCGCCTTTCATCACCACCCCGGCTCAGATCGACAGCCTGATCAACGCATTGGGTGAATCCATCAACCACACGGCTTGAAGCCATTCCCTTGACCTATCCTCTTATGCAAACACTCCCCTTGATTCAACACCTGATTGACGGCCAACTGGTGGCCGGTGGCAGCCGCTCGCAAGAAGTTTTCAACCCAGCCACCGGCAAAGCTGAAAAACGCCTGTTGCTGGCCGACAAGACCACGGTCGAGCAAGCCATCGCCTCGGCCCACGCGGCCTACCCGGCTTGGCGCGCGACACCGCCGCTCAAGCGTGCGCGGGTCATGAGCAAACTGAAGAATTTGCTGGAAGAAAACGCCGAGGCGATCTGCGCCCTGGTCACCGCTGAACACGGCAAGGTGCTGAGCGATTCCATGGGTGAACTGCAGCGCGGCATTGAAAACGTCGAGTACGCCAGCTACGCCCCCGAGTTGCTCAAGGGCGAGCACAGCAAGAACGTCGGCCCGGCCATGGACTCGTGGAGCGAGTTTCAGGCGCTGGGCGTCACCGCCGGCATCACCCCGTTCAACTTCCCGGTCATGGTGCCCTTGTGGATGTGGCCCATGGCGATCGCCTGCGGCAATACTTTTGTGCTGAAACCGTCCGAGCGCGATCCCAGCAGTGCGTTGCTGGTGGCGCAGTTGGCGCTGCAAGCCGGGTTGCCACCGGGCGTGCTCAATGTGGTGAACGGCGACAAAGAGGCGGTGGACACCTTGTTGACCGACAAGCGCGTGCAGGCTGTCAGCTTTGTCGGCTCGACACCGATTGCCGAGTACATCTATGCCACCGGCTGCGCCAACGGCAAGCGGGTGCAGGCCCTTGGCGGCGCCAAGAACCACGCGGTGGTGATGCCCGACGCGGACGTCCCCAACGCCGTCAGCGCCTTGATGGGCGCCGCCTACGGTTCCTGCGGCGAACGTTGCATGGCGATTCCGCTGGTGGTAGCGGTGGGCGATGCGACCGCTGACGCCGTGGTCGCCGGACTGAAGGTCGAAATCGCCAAAATGAAGGTTGGCCCCGGCACCGATGCGGCCAACGACATGGGCCCGCTGGTCACCCAGCAACATTTCAACAAGGTCAAGGGCTTTGTCGACCAGGGCGTCGCGGAAGGCGCGACGCTGGTGGTGGATGGCCGCGGCGTCAAGGTGAACGGCGCTGAAGGCGGTTACTTCCTGGGCGCCTGCCTGTTCGACCATGTGAAACCCGGCATGAAGATTTACCAGGAAGAAATCTTCGGCCCGGTGCTGGGCGTGATGCGCGTCAAAACGCTACAGGAAGCGATGGACTTGATCGACGCCCACGAATACGGCAACGGCACCTGCATCTTCACCCGCGACGGCGAGGCAGCCAGGTACTTCAGCGACAACATTCTGGTCGGCATGGTAGGCGTCAACGTACCGTTGCCGGTGCCGGTGGCGTATCACTCCTTTGGCGGCTGGAAACGTTCGCTGTTCGGTGACCTGCATGCCTACGGCCCGGATGCCGTGCGTTTTTACACCAAGCGCAAGACCATCACCCAACGCTGGCCCTCAGCCGGTGTGCGGGAGGGCGCGGTTTTCAGCTTCCCGACCAACCGGTGAGTCGCTAAACACCGCCTGGAGACGATGGCGTTTGGGTGGCAGGCCCGGGCACTTTTCGACGCAAAAGCCAAGTTGTCCGAGTTCCTCGCGCACGCTCCGGGCCACCGTGTAGCTGGCCAGGGTGGTGCCGGCTCGGCAATGCAGCACCACCGCCTGCAAGGTCGCCTTTGACCACATTTCCGGATTGCGCGCAGGACTGAAGCCATCCAGGTACACCGCATCGGCCGTGGCAACAAGACGCTCCAGCATGGCTTGCACTTGACCGACAGCCAGGGTCAATTGCACGCGTCCGTCGGCAAAGCGAAATACATGAAGGCCCGGTGACAGATCACGCCAGACTTGAGCGAGCTCCTGCGCCAGGACCTGCAGCCGCGCCAACAGCGGGGAGTCTGCCGCGTTGGCCGCCTGAGCGGTCCGCGCACTGCGCACGATGTCGGCCGCCGCTACCGGGTAAGCTTCAATCGATACAAAATGCAGACGATCACAGCGCTGGGGGTCTGCCTCCCATGCCGCCCAGGTCGCAAGGAAGTTCAAGCCCAGGCCAAAGCCGGTTTCGAGCACCGTGAACCGATCCCTGCCGCGCCAGTTGGCGGGCAGGCCACAACCGGCGAGAAAGACCGAGACCGCCTGCGCCAAACCGCCGGAACGCGATCGGTACCGGTCATTGAAACGCGGACTGTGCGGGCTGCCGTCGTCCATCCAGAGCAGAGCTTCGTTCATGGGATAAGCAAGGAACGTTATACCAAACAGGGACCGGTCAGATCCCACATTAGACATATGAATGAAGCGATTGAAATATTAATTGTTGTTCTCTTATTCCTTGTCTTGCCACACACTGCAATCTTTCGCAACAATGAATCTGGAGAACTGCATGCTGATCGGACTACCAAAGGAAATCAAGAACCACGAATACCGCGTCGGCCTGACGCCGGCCAGCGTGCGCGAGCTTACCTCGCATGGCCACCAGGTGTTGGTGCAAACCGGTGCCGGTGCCGCCATCGGCTTGACCGACGAGCAATACACGGCGGCCGGTGCCACGCTGGCGGCTGACGCCAAAACAGTGTTCGCCAAAGCCGACATGATCGTCAAGGTCAAGGAACCGCAGCCGCAAGAGTGCGCCATGCTGCGCCCTGGTCAAATTCTGTACACCTACCTGCACCTGGCGCCGGACCCGGAACAGACCGCAGCCCTTATCAAATCAGGCGCCATCTGCATTGCCTACGAAACCATCACCGGCCCCGGCGGCGGGCTGCCCCTGCTGGCGCCCATGAGCGAAGTGGCTGGACGCATGGCAGTGCATGCGGGGGCTTCGCATCTGGAAAAATCCAAGGGCGGCATGGGCGTGCTGCTGGGCGGGGTGCCCGGTGTACCGGCGGCCCACGTAGCCATCCTCGGTGCCGGTGTCGTCGGCACCCATGCGCTGCAAATGGCGGTGGGCATGGGCGCACGCGTCACGGTGCTGGACAAGAACGTGGACCGTCTGCGGCAACTCGATCTGGTGTTTGGCAACCGCATCAGCACAGTCTATTCCAACGCGCAAAGCGTGGAAGATGCCGTGCTGGATGCCGACCTGGTGGTTGGGGGCGTCTTGATCCCCGGCGCTGCGGCACCCAAGCTGGTAACTCGCAGCATGATTTCGCGCATGAAAAAAGGCGCCGTGATCGTCGATGTGGCGATTGACCAGGGTGGCTGCTTCGAGACCTCGCACGCTACCACGCATGCCGACCCGACCTACGTCGTTGACGGCGTGGTGCACTACTGCGTGGCCAACATGCCCGGCGCCGTGGCCCGTACCTCCACCTTTGCGCTCAACAACGCCACCATTGCACACGCCGTGGCGCTGGCCGACAAGGGCTGGAAGCAGGCCTTGAAAGACAACGCACATCTGAAGAACGGCTTGAATGTGGCCAATGGTCAGGTGACCTACGAAGCAGTGGCACGGGACTTGGGCTACGCTTACGTGAGCGCCGACAGCCTGCTGGCTTGAGGGGGTCGTTGAGCCGGGTGGCACCATGGCAGGACCGGCTCTGCCAGTGATCGCCAGGCTTGCCGTGTAGCTCGGCACAAAATGACGCCGGATCGGGCCCGCAACGCGGGCCCGATCAATTTGCTGGCGCCGCCTCAGTCACCGCAAAACTGGGGTAAATTGCGCCCATGTCTTTGTTTCATTCAGGCCGCAAGGCACAAGCCCCCAATTTTTCCCAATCCGAGTTTCGAACTGCACTGGGCATGTTTGCCACCGGGGTGACGATCATGACCGCCCGCACCGCCGAGGGCGGTCTGGTCGGACTGACCGTCAACTCCTTCAACTCGGTTTCACTGGAGCCGCCACTGGTGCTGTGGAGCCTGGCCCGGGCCGCTGCGTCGATGCTCGCTTTCAGCACCGGATCGCACTATGCGATCAACATTCTGGGATCCGATCAACAGGCACTGGCCAAGCGTTTTGCCGCCAAAGGGGTGGATCGTTTTGCGGATGTGGCGTTCATTGACGGCGTCGGCGGCGCACCTTTGCTGGTCGGAGCGGTAGCCCATTTCGAGTGCTTCAACCGCAGCCGCTACGAAGAAGGCGATCACGTCATTTTTGTCGGCGAGGTGGAACGCTGCGCACACCGCGCCGGCGCCTCACCGCTGTTGTTTCACGGCGGCAAGTTCTACACCGAGCACCCGCTATAGCGCGGCCAGCCACGCCACTGATCGAAGCGCCATGACCCCCCGCAAAAGTCAGCTCGACGGGCTCGCCATCAGCTTGCTGCTGGGCTGCTGCCTGTTCTGGGGCTTTCAGCAAGTATTGGTGAAGGCCACCATCCCCGATCTGCCGCCAGTGTTCCAGGCCGCCATTCGCTTTGTCGGGGCAACGCTGCTGCTGTACCTCTGGTGCCGCTGGCGCGGGGTACGCCTCTTTGCGCGCGATGGCTCCCTCTTCACGGGACTGCTGGCGGGCACTTTGTTCGCCCTTGAGTTTGCCTGCCTGTACGCCGGTTTGCAGTTTTCGGCCGCCTCGCGTCTGACCGTGTTTCTCTACACCTCGCCGTTCTGGGTGGCGCTTTTGCTGCCTCTTTTTGCGCCATCGGAGAGATTGCGCCCCATGCAATGGCTGGGCCTGGCCTTTGCATTTTCTGCCGTGGTGTTTGCGCTGCGCGAAGGCTTGGCGACGACACACAATGCCCAACAATGGCAGGGTGACTTGCTGGCGCTGGCGGCCGGCATGTTCTGGGGACTGACCACGGTGGTCATTCGCAGCTCAAGGTTGGCGCAGGTATCACCCGAGAAACTGCTGTTTTACCAGGTCGGCGTCAGCGCGCTGACACTGCCGCTGCTGTCAGTGTTGCTGAACGAGCACTGGGTCTGGACTTTCGGCGCCTTCGCCATCAGCTCCTTGCTGCTGCAAACCGTGGTCGGCGCTTTTGCCAGCTACCTGGCCTGGATGTGGATGCTGGGGCACTACCCGGCGACCAAGATTTCGTCCTTCGTTTTCCTGACCCCGGTCTTTGCCCTGTTGTTTGGCTCACTCTGGCTGCATGAGCCGGTAACCATCAATCTGATCGCCGCCTTGTTCATGGTGGCGGTCGGCATCGTGCTGGTGAACCGCAAGCCGGCGGCGTAGACAGAACCGGCTCATACCACCCCGGCGCGGTGCAAAGCGGCCACGGCGGCGCCGTCCAGCCCCATCTCGGCCAGCACTTCGTCGGTATGCTGGCCCAGCGCCGGCGGCGCCCGGCGCAGCACCGGTGGCGTCGTCGTCAGACGCAGCGGACTGGCCACGGTGGCGATGGATGCAACCGCTGTCTGTGCGCTGGCGGCAGGATCCAGCGCTTGCCGCACCACCAAACCACGGGCTTTGACCTGGGCATCGTCGAAGGCCTGCCCCAAATCGTTGATCGGACCACAAGGAACCGCCTTGTCCTCCAGCAGCGCAATCCACTGCGCCGTGGTCCGCGTGCCGGTCACCGCCTGCATCAGCGGGATCAGCGCTTCGCGGTTCTTTACGCGCAGTGTGTTGCTGGCAAAACGGGGATCGGCGGCCCATTCAGGATGTGCCGCAGCCTCGCAGAAACGGGCGAACTGCCCGTCATTGCCGATCGCCAGCAACATGGCCCCGTCCAGCGTCTGAAAGTCCTGGTAAGGCGCCAGACTGGGGTGGCTGTTGCCTTGGCGCTGCGGCACTTGGCCGGTGTTCAAAAAACCGGCCGCCTGATTGCCCAAAATGGCCATCCCGACATCCAGCAAAGCCATGTCGATGTACTGCCCCTGGCCGCTGCGATGGCGCACCTCGATCGCCGCGAGGATGGCGCCACATGCGTAGACACCGGTGAAGATGTCCGTCAGGGCGACCCCCACGCGCTGCGGCCCGCCCCCCGGCACTGTGTCGGAGCGGCCGGTGATGCTCATCATCCCGCTCATGGCCTGGATCATCAAATCGTAGCCAGCACGTTCGGCATACGGTCCGTCCTGGCCAAAACCGGTGACGGAACAATAAATCAGACGCGAATTGACGGCTTTCAAACTGGCGTAATCCAGCCCGTATTGCTGCAGACCGCCGACCTTGAAATTCTCAACCAGAATATCGCTTTGCGCCGCCATCTGGCGAATCAGTTGCTGCCCCTGCGGCTTGGCCATGTCGATGGTGACAGAGCGTTTATTGCGGTTGCAGGCGGTGAAATAGGTCGCCTGTGAGGTGTCATTTCCCTGCGCGTCTTTCAGAAACGGGGGTCCCCACTGACGCGTATCGTCCCCCAGGCCGGGGCGCTCGACCTTGACCACGTCTGCGCCCAGATCCGCCAGCATCTGCGTGCACCAGGGGCCTGCGAGTACCCGCGAGAGATCCAGAACCTTGATGTGGCCCAGCGCCGATTGTTTTTCACCCATGAATATTCTTTCCTTTGTTCACTCGCGGTTTATCGGTCTGCCATAGTGGCTTAGGCAGAGAGTTGGATACTGCAAAAGTCAAATCGCCGAGGCACTGGCTTTCGGATATTTCAGTCTTTGAAAGCCAACCAAACTGCGGCTGCAAGGGGGTTGGGGTGGCGACCGATTTAGTTACGACATAACTTGCATGCAAGTTAGTCTCCTCTGAAACTTCGTTTTCTGGGCCTTTGACAGCATGAGGGCGCCGCCCCAGCCCCCTTGCGGCTACCACAAAAGCCGGCATGAAAACAGTAGGAAGATCAGTTCGCAAACGCCGCAATACCGGTTTGCGCCCGGCCCAGAATCAGGGCGTGGATGTCGTGCGTGCCTTCATAGGTGTTCACCACTTCCAGATTCACCAGATGCCGGGCCACGCCGAATTCGTCCGAGATACCGTTGCCGCCCATCATGTCGCGCGCCAGACGGGCAATGTCGAGTGCTTTGCCGCAGGAATTGCGCTTCAGGATGGAGGTGATTTCGCTGGACGCCGTACCTTCGTCCTTCATGCGACCCAGCCGCAGGCAGCCTTGCAGGCCCAGTGCGATCTCGGTTTGCATGTCGGCCAGTTTTTTCTGGATCAGCTGGTTAGCCGCCAGGGGCCGGCCAAACTGCTTGCGGTCCAACACATATTGGCGGGCGCGCAGCCAGCAATCTTCGGCCGCGCCCAAGGCGCCCCAGGCAATGCCGTAGCGGGCCGAATTCAGGCAGGTGAAGGGACCCTTCAAACCTTGCACCTCAGGGAAGGCGTTCTCTTCCGGGCAAAAGACACCGTCCATCACGACTTCACCGGTGATGCTGGCGCGCAGGCCGACCTTGCCGTGAATGGCGGGGGCGCTCAAGCCCGCGGCGCCCTTGTCCAGCACAAAGCCACGGATCGGTCCCACCTGACCGCTCGCGCTCACCTCTTTGGCCCAGACCACAAAGACGTCGGCAATCGGGCTGTTGGAAATCCACATCTTGGTGCCCGACAGCTTGTAGCCGCCGGCCACCTTGTGCGCGCGTGACGCCATCGAACCAGGGTCCGAGCCATGGTCCGGCTCGGTCAGGCCGAAGCAGCCGATCCACTCGCCGGTGGCCAGCTTGGGCAGGTATTTTTGCTTGGTGGCCAAGTTGCCAAATTCAAAAATGGGCAACATCACCAGCGAGCTTTGGACGCTCATCATGGAGCGGTAGCCACTGTCCACGCGCTCCACTTCGCGCGCGATCAAGCCGTAGGCCACATAGTTCAGGCCCGGGCCGCCGTAGGCCTCGGGAATGGTCGGGCCCAGCAGACCCAGCGCGCCCATTTCGCGGAAGATCGTGGCATCGGTTTTTTCCGCGCGGAAGGCTTCCATCACGCGCGGCTGCAGTTTGTCCTGGCAATAAGCGGCGGCGGCATCGCGCACCATGCGCTCATCGTCGCCAAGTTGCGCGTCAAGCAAAAAGGGGTCTTGCCAATTGAAAGATGCATGGGCCATGAGGGATCTCCTGGTAAAAAATTTTGAATCGCCGCAGCGACAGTTGAGAGCGAATGGTAGCGCCGGGCGGCTGGCAACAGCAAACGATTTGTTGTCATCCAGTTATGATGTTTACTAATATGTAAATTCTTGTTGGGATTTCTGGAATTCTCAAAACATATGGTGATGCGTCGTATTTTCCAATATTCATTGCTTATAAAGCTACTAATAAGATAGCAATTGCCATTCAGCTCAACAAGTGCATTATGTATATTTAGCACATCATGCGGAATAAAATACCCTCTCTTCAAGCCCTCTTGTGCTTTGAAGCGGCGGCCCGACACCAAAGTTACACGCGCGCCGCGCAGGAACTGGCGCTGACCCAGGGTGCGGTGTCGCGCCAACTCGCGGCACTGGAGGCGTTCCTGGGCGTGGCCTTGTTTCGACGCACCCGTCACGGCGTGGCACTGACCGAACGCGGCGCCGAATACGCCGCCCAGATAGCGCCGCGCTTGCAGGCGCTGGAACAAGACACACTGGACGTGATGTCGACCCAGGGCAGTGGCGGCGGCATCCACCTGGCGGCAGTACCGACGTTTGCGACGCGCTGGCTGATACCGCGCCTGCCGGAACTGGCCGCATTACACCCGGACATCACCGTCCACATCGAAACCCGCACGCGGGCCTTCATGTTTGCCGATACGCCGTTTGATGCCGCGCTGTACGCCGGGTCCGCCGAACAGATGAGCAATTGGGCCGGCACCCGCGCGGTGCGCTTGCTGTCGGAAGACGTGGTGCCGGTATGCAGTCCCAAGTTTTTGGGCGCCCAGCACGCGCTGACGCCGCAGGCCATTGCGCAACTGCCCCTGCTGCAACAAAGTACCCGGCCAACCGGCTGGCGGCAGTGGTTTGACGCCGTTGGGGTGACTGCGCCACTGGCTTTGTCGGGGCCGCGCTACGAGCTGTTCTCCATGACTGCGGCAGCGGCGGCGCACGGACTGGGCCTGGCGCTGCTGCCGCGCCTGTTGATCGAGGCTGAGCTGCTGCGTGGCGAGTTGGTGGTGGCGTGCCAGCGGTCGGTCCGCGGCGAGCGGGCTTACTATCTGGTGACGCCCGAGCGTGCTGACGAGCGGCCGGTCATGAAAACCTTTCTGACTTGGCTACAGCAAGCCGCACTGCAAACAACCTAGCCACCTATCGGGTGCCGCTGCCGTGGGCCGCGGGAGCCTTCCAGTAGCAGGGTCTACAATCCCGACCCCGTATAGACGCTGACAGGCTGGCCGTTCGGTCATACTGATTGCAGCAGGAGAAGAAAATGCCCCAGACCCCGGTCAACGCCGAAGACAAACGCGCCATCCTGCGCCGCGCCGCGCTTGAATACCACGAGTTCCCAACGGCCGGAAAAATCAGCATTGCCGCCACCAAGCAGCTGGTCAATCAGCATGATCTGGGGTTGGCCTATTCGCCCGGGGTGGCGGCACCGTGCGAGGAAATCGTCAAAGACCCCAATAACGCCTTCAAGTACACCAGCCGCGGCAATCTGGTCGCCGTCATCACCAACGGTACGGCCGTGCTGGGCCTCGGTGACATTGGCCCGCTGGCGGCCAAACCGGTGATGGAAGGCAAAGGCGTGTTGTTCAAGAAATTCGCCGGCATTGACGTGTTTGACATCGAGATCAATGAAAAGCACGATCTCGACAAGCTGGTGGACATCATCGCGTCACTGGAGCCCACCTTTGGCGGCATTAACCTGGAAGATATCAAGGCACCCGATTGCTTCTATGTCGAACGCAAGTTGCGCGAGCGCATGAAGATCCCGGTGTTCCACGACGACCAGCATGGCACCGCCATCTGCGTTGGCGCGGCCATTCTGAACGGCCTCAAAGTCGTCGGCAAAGACCCCAAGAACATCAAACTCGTGACTTCCGGCGCCGGCGCGGCGGCATTGGCCTGCCTGGGCCTGCTGGTCAAACTGGGCATCCCGCGCAAGAACATTTATGTGACCGATCTGGCGGGCGTGGTCTATGAAGGCCGCACCGAGCTGATGGACGAGGACAAGATCGGTTTTGCGCAGAAGACGTCGGCCCGCACCTTGGGTGAAATCATAGAAGACGCCGACGTATTCCTGGGCTTATCGGCCGGTGGCGTGCTCAAGCCCGATATGGTGAAGAAAATGGCGGCCAAGCCGCTGATCTTCGCCCTGGCCAACCCAACACCCGAAATAACGCCGGAAGAAGTGAAAGCCGTGCGCAGCGATGCAATCATCGCCACCGGTCGCTCGGACTATCCCAACCAGGTGAACAACGTACTGTGTTTCCCGTACATCTTTCGCGGCGCGCTGGATGCCGGCGCGTCCACCATCACGGTCGAGATGGAGATCGCGGCAGTGCATGCCATTGCCGAACTGGCGCAAGCCGAGCAAAGCGAAGTGGTGGCGGCGGCCTATGCCGGCGAACAACTCGCCTTCGGGCCGGAGTACCTGATCCCGAAACCCTTTGATCCGCGCTTGATGATGAAAATTGCGCCGGCCGTGGCGCAAGCGGCGGCCGACAGCGGTGTCGCGGTGCGTCCGATCCAGGACATGAACGCCTACCGCGAGAAGCTGCAAAGTTTTGTCTACGCCTCGGGCACCGTGATGAAGCCCATTTTTGCCGCCGCCAAAGTGGCACTTAAAAAGCGCGTGGCGTATGCCGAGGGCGAGGAAGAGCGCGTCTTGCGCGCCGCCCAAATTGTGGTGGACGAGGGGCTGGCCCGGCCGACGCTGATCGGTCGCCCGCTGGTCATCGCCGAACGCATAGAAAAATTTGGCCTGCGCCTGAGCCAGGATGACGACTACGACGTGGTGAATGTGGAGCAAGACCATCGTTACCGGGATTTCTGGCAAACCTACCACCGCATGACCGAACGCAAGGGAATGACGGCACAGGTCGCCAAGATTGAAATGCGCCGGCGCCTGACCTTGATTGGCGCCATGTTGCTGCACAAGGGCGATGTCGACGGCATGATTTGCGGGACTTGGGGCACAACTGCCATTCACCTGCATTACCTGGACCAGGTGATTGGCAAGCGTGCCGGCGTCCACACCTATGCCTGCATGAATTGCGTGCTGCTGCCGGAACGGCAACTCTTTATCGTTGATACACACGTCAACTACGACCCCAGTGCCGAGCAATTGGCTGAGATCACCACCATGGCAGCCGAAGAAATGATGCGTTTCGGCATTCGGCCTAAAGCTGCCCTGCTATCCCATTCCAACTTCGGCAGCAGCGATCAGCCTAGCGCGCTCAAAATGCGTCGTACCCTGGAGTTACTGCGCCTCCAAGCCCCCTGGTTGGCAGTGGACGGGGAAATGCATGGCGACGTCGCGTTGGATGGCAAAGCGCGTGCTGCCCTGATGCCCAACAGCACGCTGACCGGAGACGCCAACCTGCTGGTGCTGCCCAATATTGACGCGGCCAATATCGCCTACAACCTGCTCAAGACCGCCGCCGGCGGCAACATTGCCGTGGGCCCGGTCCTGCTGGGCGCGGCCCAACCGGTGCATATTTTGACAGCCAGCGCCACGGTGCGCCGAATCGTCAACATGACCGCACTGACTGTTGCCGATGCAAATGCGACCCGCTAGCTCTCAGGTCACAAGTTAGCGCCAACTAATAAACGGAATCCCCTTTTTTGGCTGCCTATTTATTAGGCAATCACTTGCATTTTTCGGCCAAATGCGCGACACTACGGGCTTGAAATTTCGGGGTTAACCCGAGGTGTTGTGGGAATTTCAGTTTTCATGTGGCGTCCAACAAGCTTCAAGTTAGTACTCACTGGCTTTGCGCTTGCGGCCGTTTTTGCCACCGGTATTTTGCCGGCCCACGGGTCCGCCCTGACCAGCACTTCGGCCACGGTATCGCTCGCCGAGTTACCCAGACCAGGCGCGCAAACCTATGAGCTGATTCGCCAAGGTGGCCCGTTCGCGCATGAAAAGGACGGGGTCGTGTTTGGAAACCGTGAGCGCTTGCTACCCGTCCAGAAACGCGGCTACTACCGCGAATACACCGTCGCAACACCGGGTTCACGCGCACGCGGAGTGCGGCGCATTGTATGCGGGGGGCAGGTCCGAATGCCGGACGCCTGCTATTACACAGACGATCACTATGCGAGCTTCCGCAGGATCGTGCCCTGAGTTTGGTTTTTGTCATTTTGAAAAGTGAAGCGGAAATGAATATGTCACTTACTCTAGAAACGCCAGCATCGCAGCATGCGGCAACAGACTTGCCGTTGCGCGGCGTGCGGCCCAACATCGTTCAATCGATCCGCGCTTTTCGGGTGCAGGAGTTGCAGGATGCGGCCCAATCGCTGGGTCAACATTTCCTGTACGCCAATCTGGCCAACGCCCAGACCAAGCAGGATGTGCTGGACCTGATCGGTCAACAATTCATGCTGTCGGTCCATGTCGGGAAGAATTTCGACGCACTCTACGACAGCATGACGGACCCGCTGCACAAATCCGGGCCGCAGCCTGGTTTTATTGTGGTGCTGGAACATATCCCGGCCAATGCCAAATTCGACAAGGAAGCGCGCGAGCAGCTGCTCGATATCTTCCGGGACGCGGCCGATTATTGGGGCGATCGAAAAATACCGTTCCGATGTTTCTATTCTTTTCTGTAGCCCGTTCTGCACACACCAGCCAAGCAGAACGGGCGAACGAGGCAAAAAGCATTGAAACCGGCAGTCACACAGTGTCCGGCATTGACCTGACTACCGAAGCCGGTGAAAAAATGCCGACTGACAAGTTGTAGGACATATCGCCCCTGGCGCTGCGCATGAGCAGCCCTTTCAATGCCGGATATTGGTTGACGGCGGCCTAAAGTCCGCAAGCTCGCGCACAGGCCGTAGCGACACGAAACAAACCAGCGCAACCCGCAGCCGGCTGAGACCCGGATAAAGAAAGCCCCTCGAAAGAGTGGGCTTTTCTTTTTCCGCCGCCGCGCGGTGCCTACGGGGCGGCGCTTTGAACCTGTTGCGCCAAGGCCAGATATTCGGCCACCGGCACTTCTTCGGCCCGGCGTTGCACGTCAAACGCAACGTCGCAGGCCCGCTCCTGCAACCACTTGCCCAGCGTGTGACGCAACAACTTGCGGCGTTGACTGAAAGCCACCCGCACGATTTCGCTCAATAGCTTCGCGTCCAGCAGCGCCGGATGTTCGCGCGGCACCATGCGCACCACCGCACTGTCCACCCGAGGCGGCGGGTCAAAACTGGCAGGCGGCACAAAAAGCACCATTTCCATGGCGTAACGCCACTGCAACATGACGCTCAAGCGGCCATAGTCCGAGGTTGCCGGCGACGCCACCATGCGGTTGACCATTTCCTTTTGCAGCATGAAATGCTGGTCTTCGATGACGTCAACGAAATCCAGCAAATGAAACAGGATCGGGGTCGAGATGTTGTAGGGCAGGTTACCGACCACCCTCAACTTGGTACCGCCCAAGACAGAACCCGTCGCTGCCAACGAACGCGCCAGCTGGGCAAAGTCAACTTTCAGTACATCGGCCTCAAGCACCGCGAGCTGCGGGTGCGCGCGCAAACGCGCCGCCAGATCGCGGTCCAACTCGATCACGGTGAGGTGACCCAGGCGTTCCACCAGCGGTTGCGTCAACGCCGCCAGGCCAGGCCCGATTTCGACCATCAACTGCCCCGCCCTCGGCCCGATCGCCTCCACAATCGCCGCCACAATGCCGGCGTCGGCCAAAAAATGCTGACCGAAGCGTTTACGCGGAATATGTTTCATGCGAAGAGCATGGGGGCCATATCTATTGCGGCGGCTCGCGCAGCTCGACGTAGGCACGGCCACGCAAATCCTGCGCCCAGGTGGCGTAACTCTCATCAAGCTTCTTTTCGCGCAGCATGGCGCGTACCGCCTCGCGCTGCTCGCGCTGGCTTAAAGTCGCTTCACGACGCTCCATCAACTGAATCAAATGGAGGCCAAAGCGCGACACCAACGGGTCGCTGATCTGAGTCGGCGCCAGGCGGTTCATGACCTCCTCGAATTCCGGTACAAACATGCCCGGATTGGCCCAGCCCAGGTCGCCCCCTTGCGCGGCACTGCCGTCCTGCGAGTTCTCGCGCGCCAGCACTGCAAAATCAGCCTGGCCGGCGACAATGCGCCGCTTGAATTCACTCAGCTTGTCGCGCGCCGCGGCCTCGCTGAGTTGCGGACTGACACGCAACAAAATATGCCGCACATGACTCTGCGTCACGCTCATCGCAGGCATTCCCGGATTCCTCTTCTCCAGCACTTTAAGTATGTGAAAACCAGCGCCGGATCGGACCAGAGCGGAGATCCCGCCAACCGCAAGGGATTGGGTCGCCTCCAGGAACAGGGGCGGATAACGGTTGGCGCTGCGCAGGCCCAGTTGCCCGCCGTTGGCCCGGTCCGAGGCGTCCGAAAATTCACGCACCAGAACTGCAAAATCTTCGCCGGCACGCGCCCGCGTCAGCGCTTTCTGCGCCTTGGCCTGCAAGGCACTGACCTGCTCGGCCGTGGCCCCATCCGGTACGCTCACCAATATCTGTGCCAGGTTGAATTCCATCGCCGCGGGATCGGTGTTGTTCTGCTGATCCCGCAGGTATTGATCGACTTCCAGGTCGGAAATCCGCACCCGTGGCTCCACCTCGCGCTCGCGCAAGCGCGTCAACATCAGTTGCTCGCGCAGTTGGCTGCGAAACTGGCTGAGCACCATGCCCTCGCTGGCCAGACGGCGCTGCAACTCCGCCACCTCCATCTGGTTTTGACGCGCTATGTTTTGCACGGCCTGATCGACCGACACCTCATCCACCCGAATGCCGGACTCATTGGCCAGTTGCAGTTGTACCTTTTGGTTGACGAGACTCTCCAGCATCTGCCGCGCCAGTTCCTTGCGATCCGGCAGGGGCCTGCGTTGCTGGGCCAATTGCTGTGTCACGCGTTGCACCTCGCGCTGCACCTCGCTGTTCGTGATGGGTTCCGAATTGACCACCGCCACGATGTAATCGGCCGGCGCTTGAGCCTCGGGCTGCGGCCGGACAACAGGTGCCGTGAGAGCAGCGCCGGAGGACGGCCGCAAACCCTGGGCCAGTGACGGCCAGCTGGCGACAAGGGATAAGAAACTGGCCACGGTCAGGGCGACAAAACGATGGGTCATGATGGATTATTCGTAATTGCTGAAACGGCTGGGAGCGCTTTTTTGCTCCCGCAGATACTGATAACTTGGGATATTGTCTTTCAAGGTTGTTAAAGGGTTGGCGCCCACACCCAAGCGTGCAAAGCCGACAAACTCAAGCTGGAAACTGATTCGCTGACTGGCCGTTGAGGTACTGGTTTGCAATTTTTCCAGCACCGCACGACCCAGCCAACAACCCGCATCGTACTCAAAACCGAGGACCGCATTCACCAGCTTGCGCTCATCGAGGCTGTAGTTGAGGCGTCCCACGCTATACCAGCGTCCCTCGCCCTGGCCGCGGCCCGGCCCCAGATTCTGCCCCCGGTCACCCCACAGGTCATTCACCGGCCACTGCCAACCGAGGTCAATCTGCTCGCTGACATCGCGCTGATAACGGTAGGTTCCCGTTACCACCCGGTAGTTGCCGGGGCTGTAGCGTGCGCCTAGGGTGGCGAGCGTCGATTGCTCCGTTTTCGGGTTGAACTGGACGGTCGAGTCGAAAGACCATTTCGGATCCCAATTGACAGACGCACCCAGCAACACATCGCTTAGCCGGTCGACTACCGGGGTGTCGGTCGGCAACAAAGTAACGTTCTGGTCCTTGAAGCGCAAGCGCTGGGCCACGCCAAAACGCGCTGCTTCAGCGCCGCTGTGGGGATTCAGGAGACGGGTAGCGACCCCTAACGTCAGCAGGTTGCTGTCAGAAATGCGGTCGTTGCCGACAAAGGCGTTCTCCGTGTAGATGGTCGCAAAATTGAAGTCCTTCAGAGCCGAGTCGTAATTGGGCAGCAGGCTCTGATTGCGGTACGGTGTGTTGACATAAAAAGCCCGCGGCTCCAGCGTCTGGCGAAAATTGGTGCCGAAATAGCTGGTGTCGCGTTCAAACACCAAACCACTGTCCAGGCTGAAGGTCGGCACCACGTTGCTGGCCGAGGTGGCGGCGTTGCTCAGCGGCGTGTCGAACAGGTAGTTGGCGGTATGCAGTTGCAGTTTCGGCGTGATGAAGCCGGCAGCGCCAAGCCAGGGCCGGCTAATCTGCAACAGCGAAAAGGTCCGCTGCGCGTTGGGCTGCAGCGTCAAGGCACTGTCGGCCTGAAAACGGGTGTAATCGGCCTCCACCGAATAGTCGAAGCCATTGACATTGGTTCTGGCATAGCGTGTTGCCAGTTGCGGCAAGCGGTCGTAGGGCGGGGTGATGGGCGCCGTCAGGTCCTGCAGCGTCTGCCATTTGACCATCCGCACGCTGTTCGAAAAATCGCCCTTGTTCCACGACAGCGAGGCGTCGTTGGACAAAAGGCGTTGTGTCAAGGACATGGAAGTCCCGGCAAAGTCGCGCCAATAATTGTCGTCGCTGACCCGGTTCAGGTTCAGGTTGAAGGCCATGCCGCCATCCGCCACAAGATTTGCCAGACTGTTGTTCTTGACCGAGGTTTGATGGCCATAGCTCAGGCCCCAGCGGTTGCCGTCGCGCAGCTGATCCCGCGGCATCAAGTCCAGACGCAACTGGCCCGCGTAATCAGGCTCCAGATAGCGAAACTCGCTGCCCAGGTTGACGCCCCGCTTGCTCATCAGCGTAGGGGTGAAGGTGGCGTCCAGGTTCGGTGCAATGTTCCAGTAATACGGAACTGCCAGCATCGCCCCATTGACATTGTCCAGCCCCAGGGTAGGCGGCATGACGCCTGACTTGCGTTTGTCGCTGAGGGGGAAGCTGAGGTAGGGAATGGGCAGCAAAGGCAGTCCCTTGAAGCTCAGCACGGCCCCTTCAGCGGTGCCCACGTCCTGCTCGTTGTCGAGGTGGATGGTGGCGGCACGCAAAATCCAGTCCGGCATCCAGCTCGGTCCGGGCAGACGCCGGCAACTGGTCAGGCTGGCATTGTGGATGACAGATTTTTGTTCATCGATAAAGTCGACCCGGTCGGCCTCGCCGTTGGCGTCGTTCTTCAAAAAATAATAGCGGGGCTGGTTGAAGAAGCCCTCAAAAGCGTCCAGCTTGAGCTCCAGCAGAGGACCTTCGTACACGTTGCCGGCCCGGTTGATGCGCACCTGGCCACTGGCTTTGGCGCGGTCGCTCGGTTGGTCATACTCCAGCCGGTCCGCCTTGATCACCATGTCGCCCCGGCGCAGCATGGCGTTGCCTTCCAGCACGGTTTCCCGATCCGGGTGCCCGAACAAACGCTGGCCATAGACAAAGGTCGGCAAGGCCTTGCGCGAAGCGGGATCAATCGTGTCCCCCAACGAGGGGCTGCTGCTCAGGACCAACGGGGCCTCATCCGGCGCCATTTGCGCCCAAAGCGGGGCTCCCTGCAGCGCAGCCCAGGCCAGCAGGGCGACCGGGCAGCGAAAAAATGGCGGTTGGGACGCCCAATTTTTCAGGTCGTGCAGCAAAATGCGCATGGAGTCGGCGGAGGTATCGATCTTGGAAGCGGGTTGAAGGCGAACGTGCGGAGTTCGGGTTTGTAGAATGGATTATCCATGAGCAACGCCCCATCACCCGAATCCCCCATGAGCCGCCAACCGACCTGGTCGGATGCGCAACGCCAAGCCGATTTCAACGCCTGGCTGAGCGGGCTGATACCCAGCCATGGCCTGCTGATCGACTCGCTGCGCAGTGCTTCCGTGGACGCCAGTTTTCGGCGCTATTTCCGCATCGATTCGCCGCACGGCAGCCGCATCATCATGGACGCGCCGCCCGAACTGGAAGACTGCCGACCCTTTGCCAAGGTCGCCCAACTGATGCATGCCGCGCAACTGAACGTGCCGCAGGTACTGGCATGGGACCAGGCCAAAGGCTTCATGCTGCTCACGGACCTGGGCCGGCAAACCATGCTGCAAGGCATGGACCGTGACAATCCCCGCGCCAACCAGGACTATTACCTGCAGGCGGTCGACGCCCTGATTGCCTGGCAAAGCGCTTCCAGCCCCGGCGTATTGCCGCCTTACGACGAAGCGCTGCTGCGCCGCGAAATGGAGTTATTCCCGGACTGGTATCTGGCCCGGCACCGCGGCGTGGCGGTCGAGGGCGACATCCGTCGCGTGTTGGACGAGACGTTCCAACGCATCATCACTGACAACCTGAGCTGGCCCAGTGTCTACGTGCATGGTGACTTCATGCCCCGAAACCTGATGCTCGATGTTGCCCCAACACTGGCCACCTCAGGTGCTGCGCCGGACCGGCCGACGTCCGAGGCGACGAAGCCGCAGGTTGCCCGGATTGGCGTATTGGACTTTCAGGACGCCGTATACGGCCCCATCACCTACGACATTGCCAGCCTGATGCGCGATGCCTTCCTGAGCTGGGAAGAAGACTTTTGCCTGGACATCACCATCCGTTACTGGGAAAAGGCGCGCCAGGCCGGCTTGCCGGTGGGCGGTGATTTTGGTGCTTTCTACCGTGCCGTGGAATGGATGGGCCTGCAACGCCACCTGAAAGTGGCGGGCATCTTTGCCCGCCTCACGCTGCGCGACGGCAAACCCCAATACCTGGCGGACACGCCGCGTTTCATCAACTACCTGCGCGCCACCTGCGCGCGCTACCGCGAACTCAAACCACTGCTGCGCCTGATCGAACGGGTCGAGGGCATCGAGTCTATCGACGGCTACGCCTTTGGCAGAGTTTGAGCGCCACTGCGTTCCATGCCCCGCTTTTACTGCCCCACCCCCCTCGTCACTGGTGAGCTGCTGGAACTGCCGGCCAGCGCTGCCCGCCACGTGCAAGTGCTGCGCCTGCAACCCGGGGACAGCATCACGCTGTTCAACGGCGCGCCTGACGGGACCGGCAGCGCCGGCGAGTTCAGAGCCAGCGTCACACGCATGGGCCGCAGCGAGGTTCAGGTGCAAGTCGGCGAGCACCACCCGGTGCAACGCGAAGCCGCCCGCGCCGTGCATCTGGCCCTGGGCATGCCGGCCAACGAGCGCATGGACTGGCTGGTGGAAAAAGCCAGCGAGCTGGGCGTCGCCAGTATCCAGCCCCTGATGACCGAACGCAGCGTGCTGCGGCTCTCCGGGGAGCGCGCCGAGAAAAAAGTGGCGCACTGGCAAAGCGTGGCGGTTGCAGCCTGCGAACAATGCGGTGGCAACCGGGTACCGCTGATTCATGAGGTCGCCAGTTTTGCCAGCTGGACCAAGGCCTGGCCGGCCAGTCAAAAAAGTCAGCCCCTGCTGCTGTCCCTGCGCCCCGGCACGCGCGGCTTGCGCGATGCCGTCGCCGCCTTCGATCAGCCCGGCGCTGCCATCACCTTTTTGTCCGGCCCGGAAGGCGGTCTGAGCGGCGCCGAGGAAGACGCGGCACTGGCCCGCGGTTTTGTTCCCGTCACGCTGGGCCCCCGCGTACTGCGCGCCGAGACCGCCGCCTTGTGCGCCCTGGCGGCGCTGCTGGTGTAGCCGCGCCGGCCCCTCTTTGACGTAGCGGGCGGTGTCCGCGCCGGGTATCATCCCGATTCGTTCTCACCAACCGGAGCTGCACATGGGACTGATGGACTTCATCAAGAAACAGTTCATTGACATCATTACCTGGACCGAAGACGCGGACGGTACCCTGGCTTGGCGCTTCCCGATGGCCGACATGGAAATCCAGAACGGCGCTTCGCTGACCGTGCGTGAGTCGCAGATGGCGCTGTTTGTCAACGAGGGCAAGATTGCCGACCAGTTCGGCCCCGGCATCTACAAGCTCACGACGCAGACCCTGCCGGTGCTGACCTACCTGAAGAACTGGGACAAACTGTTCGAGTCGCCGTTCAAAAGCGATGTCTATTTTTTCAGTACGCGCCAGCAGATCGACCAGAAATGGGGCACGCCGCAGCCGATCACCATCCGCGACAAGGACTTTGGCGCCGTGCGCTTGCGCGCTTTTGGCAATTACAGCTTCCGCATCGCTGACCCTAAACTGTTTTACACGGAAATTTCGGGCACGCGCGAGCGTTATGGCGTCACCGACCTGGACGGCCAGTTGCGTGGCCTGGTACTGCAAAACATCAGCAATGCGATCGCCAGCAGCGGCATCCCGTTTCTGGATCTGGCCGCCAATCAGTTGATGTTCGCCCAGGCGTTGACCACGCAACTGGCGCCGGAGTTCGCCAAGCTCGGTCTGCAGCTCGAAGGCATGACGGTGCAGAACCTCTCGCTGCCGGAAGATCTGCAGAAGGTCCTGGACCAGAAAATCGGCATGGGCATGGTCGGCAACGACATGGCCAAGTTCATGCAGTACCAGACGGCGCAGGCGATCCCCAAATTTGCCGAAGGTGCCGGCTCCGGTGGCGGTGGCATTGCCGGCGACGCCATGGGGCTGGGTGCCGGTGTCGCCCTGGGCCAGGTACTGGCGCAAAATCTCGCGGCCGGTTTACAGGGCGGTGCACCGGCCGGACCAGCCGCTGCCGGCGTGAAAGCCGAGGACGTGATGGCGACGCTGGAAAAACTGGGCGACCTCAAAAGCAAGGGCATCCTGACGCAGGAAGAGTTCGACGCCAAGAAGGCGGAGTTGCTCAAGAAGCTGGTCTGACCTCAAGCTCTGGATGGCGGGCCAAGCCCGCCATGACAACCCCTGGCCAATGGCTACCCAATCTCCGCAACGCAGCTACCGGGCACCCTGCCCGGGCTGCGGCGCGCCGGTTGAATTTCGCAGCGCGCAGTCGACCCACGCGGTCTGCGCTTATTGCCAGAGCACGGTGCTGCGCAGTGGCGAGACGCTGTCGCGCCTGGGCAAGATGGCCGAGCTGTTCGACGAACACAGCCCGCTGCAACTACAGGCTTCGGGCCAATGGAAGGGCAAGGCCTTTACGCTGGTGGGCCGCTTGCAATACAAATACGCAGAAGGCACCTGGACCGAATGGCATGCCGTGCTGGAGGACGGGGCCAGCGCCTATCTGAGCGAAGACAACGGCGCCTACGTCTTTGGCATGCCGGTGCCAACGCAACGCGAGCTGCCGGCGGCCGAACAGTTCCGGGTCGGCGCCAGCACGGCGATCAACGGCAAGCCGTACAGCGTCGCCTCCAATAACCAGGTGGCCCTGCTGTCGGCGCAAGGTGAATTGCCACGCCTGCCGGCGCTGGGCCAAGCGTTCGCCATGGTCGAGCTGCGCAGTCAGGGCAACGGGGCGATCGGGCGCGCCGCGGCTGAAGTGCTCAGCATCGATTACGGCAGCCAGCCGCCTGCCGTATCGATCGGTCAGTCGGTTTTGCTGGACGACCTGAAACTGAGCGGCCTGCGCGATCCATCGGTCAAAAACGAGATCGGCCGCCAATTCAACTGCCCCAATTGCGGCGCGCAATTGACGGTACAACTGGCCAGCAGCCAGAGCATGACCTGCGCCTCCTGCAACAGCATCATCGACCTCTCGCAAGGCATCGGCTCGGAACTCAAGCACGCGATCCAGGACGAGCCGGTGGTGCCCCTGATCCCGCTCGGCAGCCAGGGTCCCATGCAAGGGGTGCTGTGGCAGGTGGTGGGATTTCAGCACCGCATGGGCAGCGATCCGAGCGAGCCCGACGAGCAATTCGGCTGGGAAGAATACCTGCTCTACAACGCCACGCGCGGCTTTATTTTTTTGGTCGATTCAAGCGAGGGCTGGAGCGTCGTGCAACCCTGCACCGGCGCACCGGTGCTGAGCGACAACGGCCAGAGCGCGAGCTACCTGGGCAGCCGCTACCAGCTCAAGGAAAGCTACGCCGCCGAGACCAACTACGTGGCCGGCGAGTTTTACTGGCAGGTCGGACGCGGGCAGAAAACTTCCAACCGTGATTTTGTCAGCGGCAAAAGCCTGCTGAACATGGAGCAGTCGGCCAATGAAGTAACCTGGTCGGTAGGCGGTCAAATCGACAGCGACGCGGTCGCCAAAGCCTTCAAGCTGGAAGACAAGAAAGACCTGCTCAGACGCAGCGATGCGGGTCCCGGCAGTGCCGCCAAAGCGGTCGGCGTTGGCACCGTGATCGTGCTGGTGCTGCTCCTGTTGCTGTTCCTGTTATTGCTGAGCCGCTGCTCCAGCTGCGACCCGAACCTGGAAAATTGCAGCGCCAGCAGCGCGCGCAGTTCCGGCGGCTCGTTCGGCGGTTTTTCCAGTGGCGGCGGGCACAAATGACACGGCCGATGTCGATCCGACGAACTCAACCTTTTTGAAGGAGATAAGCATGGGTATGGAATGGATTAAACCGGGGGCCATCCTGGGCTCTCTCGTCTTTGCGCTGATGGGCGTGCTGATTTTCTGGCTTTGTTTTGTGATCATCGACAAGCTCACGCCGTACCACTTGTGGAACGAAATCATCGAGAAGCAGAACCGGGCGCTGGCGCTGGTGGTGGCCGCCATGTCGCTGGGCATTTGCATCATCATCGCGGCCGCCATTCACTGATGAGCGCGCCACGGCCGGGCCCACGTCCGGTTGAAGTCGCCCTGCTGGCGTCGGTTTTCATTGTCTCGGCCTGCGGCCTGGTTTATGAACTGGCGGCCGGCGCGCTGGCCTCCTACCTGCTGGGCGACTCGGTGCTGCAGTTCTCCACCGTCATCGGCACCTATCTGTTTGCCATGGGGGTGGGGTCCTGGCTGTCGCGCTACTTCGAGCGCCAACTGCCGGCTCATTTTTTGCGCATAGAGTTGCTGGTGGCGCTGGTCGGCGGCACTTTGCCGGCGCTGCTATTCATAGCGAATGCGACCTTGCCCAACGCTTTTCGCCTGGTGCTGTACGTCCTGGTGTTGCTGGTGGGCATGCTGGTGGGGCTGGAGATTCCGCTGGTCATGCGCATCCTCAAGCGCAACGTGGCACTGAAAGACCTGGTATCGCAGGTGCTGACCTTCGACTACCTGGGCGCCCTGGCGGTGTCGCTCGCTTTCCCGCTGCTGCTGGTACCCCAGTTGGGCCTGATCCGCACCGGCTTGCTGTTCGGACTGATGAACGCGGCCGTGGCCTTGTGGGCGCTATGGCTGTTTCGCCATGAACTGCGACAGATGCGCGCCCATGCACTGGCCTGCCTGGTCACCCTGGCGGTCCTGTCGGGCGGCATGGCCGGCGCCGGGCACATCACCAGCTGGGCCGAAGACCGCTTGTACCAGGACCACGTGGTGTTTGCCGTCACCTCGCCCTACCAGCGCATCGTGGTGACCCACGGTGGCGGCGCCGGCTACCGCCTGTTCCTGAACGGCAACCTGCAGTTTGCCCAGCGCGACGAGTACCGCTACCACGAGGCGCTGGTGCACCCGGTGCTGGCGGCGCACGGCGCGCCGAAAAAAGTGGCGGTGCTGGGCGGCGGCGACGGCATGGCAGTGCGCGAGATTCTCAAATACCCCGGTGTCCACGACATCACCTTGGTCGATCTGGACCCGGCCATGACGGACCTGTTCTCGCAGCAACCGGTGCTGGCCCAGCTCAACGGCGGCGCCTTGAAGTCGCCCAAGGTCAAGGTCATCAACGCCGATGCCTTCAGCTGGCTGGAGAGCGGCAGCGAGACCTTTGACGTGATCATCGTCGACTTCCCCGACCCCACCAATTTCAACATCGGCAAGCTCTACACCAACTCGTTCTACGCCTTGCTGGATCGGCATCTGGCGGCCAGCGGCTATGCCGTCATTCAAACCACCTCGCCGCTGGTGGCACGCAAGAGTTTCTGGACCGTGGTCAGCACCATCGAGTCGGTCGGACTCACGGCCACGCCCTACCACGCGCATGTGCCCAGCTTCGGCGAATGGGGCTACGTGGTGGCCAGCCGCCGCCCCTACCGGCTGCCCACCAGCCTGCCGGAAGGCCTGCGCTTTCTGAGCCTGCAAAGCCTGCCGCTGTTGTTTGATTTTCCGCTCGACATGGCGCGTGTTCCAACGGAGGTGAACCGCTTGTCCAATCAGGTGCTGGTAACAACTTACGAGGCGGAGTGGGGGAAGGTGGGGCATTGATTTTCCCCACTCACACTCCCCGCCCCTCTCCCGCCCCGCCGGGCGGAGCAGGGGAGCCAACAGCCCTATTTGGCCGCGTGTTCTAAGCGAAGAAGTGCCCGCGCCATGGCACGTTGAAACAGGCTTGTCAGTCGTTTTGACCCGCGCAAAGCCCAGTCAGGGCAGCTGCGGATTTGAAGCGAAGCCGGGTATCCCCCGGTGGCTGCTTTCCGGAATGTCAATTCACCCAATGTGCTCTTTGCCGCTCGTAGCGGCAGGACGGACCCGTCATTCGTCAGATGCGCCGTGCAAGCCCAAGTGGGCGTTCGCCAACGGGTTCAGTTCTGTCCGCTGGCTGGCTCAGGTGCGGCGTGAAGCCGCCGGTAACATCGGCCTCACAACATGCCGCACCAACCACACCAGACAGGTGACTCGCTCGCGCTTGAGCTGTCCGATACTGCAAGTGCGTTCAGCGCACCTGCACTCTATTGAGGTAGTCAATAAGCGTGAGAATGCGCGAACGCACATATCCCTCGCGATTCTGGTTGGGACCGACAAGGAACTCGCGCGCCTCCGCACGGTATGCACCGCCCCAAATAGGCATATCGCGGGAGCCATGGGCGGGAACATTGGCACCCTCAATCGTTTCGTATAGCCGGTTGACTGGCAAGACGCCGCCATTGCGCTTTGCCAGCGTCGTCAAGTCGGTTGGAGCGAGTCGTAGAAACTCAATGTAGGGGCCTTTTCCCTTGGCGTCGGAGCCATGGCAGACGGCGCAATTCGAATCGTATTCGTCCTTGCCAGAATCAAATTTCCCCTTTTGCGCGAATGCCGCTCCGCTACAGATCGCTAGCGCAACCAAAGACGCTGCCACTTTCGTTGCATGTGAGTACTTCATCATCTACCTCCTGAGTGTTTGACCGAACAAAAGCGGGTCCGACACAGCACATCGAAAAATGCCCGCATGAAACCCAATAAGCTGATTTCAGTCTAGAAGTTGAGGACTATGGACGATTGATATTTCTCAAACAAAGCTCTGCTTTAGGGGACAGCCGGCATCCGAACACAGGTTCTGGAGTTCGCCCTCGCGCTCGGCGAATATCTCTTTCTACTTCCCTCTCGCATCCAGCGGGGCATCGCAACTGATGGCGGCTAAACCCTTAGTCGAAGCAACCGAATCCTGACTCTTCGAACCAGTGATCCCCCTGACAGGAGCCAGCAACCAAACAAGACGGGTATGGGCCGGATGTTGGGCGCGACATTAAAAAGTCCGCAGGACGCGCAGCGCCCGGCAGTTGCCCCATCTAAGTCGGCGTCGGCGCCGGCATCGGCATCGTTAGTGAGACACAGGTGGCGCGGTTCGCGCGTCACTTGGCTATCTTGCTGATCTTCGATCCCTCGAACGTCAGGTTGTACATCAGTCCCTGGTTCGAGAAGATGAAACCGATGATGGGTTTTTGCGCCGTTTCAGTGTCGATGGAGCCGCCCGCGCCGAGAGTGGCCAACGCCACGCTCCCGTCGACACCGGCCTTCCAGCCCTTGCTATTTCGGAAATTCCCGAGCGCGTTGTCATTCATGAAGAGCACGATTTCGCTGCGTGCCTGGGCGCCCACCTGGAATCCGATGGAAGCGGCGGCGATGTTGTAATAAGCCACGGTCTTGCCGTGGATCAGCAAAGCGCCTTCACCAAACTCACCACCGACGCCGAAACCGGCCTTGATGACTTTGGGAAAGACCAGCATGCCGGCCGCCTTTTGCGACAGCTCGTGGCCGGCGCTGGTCTGCTTTTGAAACTGGGTAAGCGTCTCGCGCACTTCCGCGTCGATCTCCTGCTTCGAGGCGGCTGACGCGGCCGCGGCAAAAACGAGGGCCATGATGGCAATACAGGTACGCATAAGAGCTGCCTTTCCGTCTGCTGGTGGTTTACGGATTTTGATTGTGCTGAAACCTGTTTGCAGCGAGCTTGCGATTTCGCAACTTCGGCCGCACTGCCCCTGCCCTGACCGGAGCAAGCAGCCAACCAAGACGGGGGTGGGGCGGATGCTGGGCGCGACATAAAAAGTCCGCAGGACGCGGAGCGCCCGGCATCCGCCCCACCGCCGTCGGCGTCGTTTAGCCGTGGCCGTCAGCCCAAGTCATAGCCTCAGGTATAAAAAGGGACCCTGGATTGATCACAATACCCCCTATGCCTGGTGATTACTTCACTGCCCTGATCGATCGCGCAACCGCGTCGCCATGAAACGCCGCCACTTCATCGCCGCCTCTGCCTTGCCCATGCTGGGCTGCGCCAAATCGGAAAACATCACTGGCGGCTTCGTCGGTGTCAACCCGCAGCGCGGCCACCTGGTGAGTGACAACCGGCTTTGGCCGACGCCCTCGGCGCTGCGCAAGACCCATGTGCTGATCGCCGGTGGTGGCGTCGCCGGGCTGGCGGCGGCGCGTGCCTTGCGCCTCAAAGGCATCGACGACTTTGCCCTGCTGGAACTCGAAGACACGGCCGGCGGCAACAGCCGGGGCGCCGCGGTGAATGGCATTGCCTGCCCGCTGGCCGCGCATTACCTGCCGCTGCCCAGCGACGCGGCGCCCGAGGTGCAGGATTTGCTGGAAGAGCTGGGCCTGCGCCAACGCGTCGCCGGGCGCTGGCAATACGACGAGCGCCACCTGTGCCACAGCCCGCAGGAGCGGCTGTTTTTCAACGGTGGCTGGCAGGACGGCTTGCTGCCGTTGCAAGAGGTAGGCTCCGAAACACTGGCGCAGTACCAAAAATTATCGATCCTGGTGGAGCAGGCACGCAAGGCCGCGCACTGGACCATCCCGCTGTCCCACAGGCCCCTGGCGCCGCTGCAACGGGCACTGGCAGCCGTCACTTTCGCAGCCTATCTGGACCGGCAAGGCCTCGATGACCGGCACCTGCGCTGGTACCTGGACTATTGCTGCCGCGACGACTACGGCGCCGGCATCGCCACTGTTTCGGCCTGGGCCGGCATCCACTACTTTGCCAGTCGCCATGGCTTCAACGTTCCCGGCATGGAGACGCAGGAACGTGACAGCGTGCTGACCTGGCCCGAGGGCAACGCCTGGCTGACGCGGCGCCTGGCAGAGCCCTTGCAGGAGCGCCTGCACGGCGCTCGGGTGGTAGTGCGCATTGCCAGCGTCAAACACGGCGTCGAGGTCGACGCCTTCAACACCGCCACACTGACGCTGGAGCGCTGGCAGGCGCAGCGCGCCATCGTGGCACTGCCGATCTTCGTCGCGGCGCGCGTGATTCCGGATGCGCCCGATTTTTTGCGCCAGGCCGCCGCCGAAACCCGCTATGCACCCTGGCTGGTGGCCAATATCCACATCGATGCCGCCTTGCACGACCGCCCGGGCGCCGCCCCCAGTTGGGACAACGTGCTGTACGGCGCGCCGGGCCTGGGCTACGTCGACGCCATGCACCAAAGCCTGCAAGCTGTACCCGGCGCCACCGTGCTCAGCTATTACCGCGCCCTGGGCGGTTTGCCCGAGGGGCGGCGCCTGCTGCTGCAAAAAACCTGGGCCACCTGGCGCGACGACATCCTGGCCGAGCTCTCGGTGGCGCACCCCGATCTGGCGCGCAAGACCAGCCGCATCGAGATCAGCCGCTACGGCCACGCGATGGCCATCCCGACGCCCCGCGCTTCAGGTCAACTGCCTCTGCACCTTTCGTCAATCGCGCACCGGCAGCCCGAAAAATCGGAGCGCCCGGCGATCAGCCACGAGCGCCTGAGTTTCGCCCACAGCGACTGGGCCGGCTACTCGGTGTTTGAAGAAGCGTTCACGCTGGGTCACTGGGCTGTTTAGCGCATCAATTGACCATCGTCATTGGTGACTTGATGTCGCGAGGCGCTCCTTGGCGTGCTTCGTGTGCAAAGCGCGGCATGCGTCATGCAGAGTGAGGAGAGACCTCGTTCGGAGCACACCCGACGCACTAGGGCAACCCTGATCGACGATGGCGGGGTCAAGGAGCGCCCACCACACTCACCTCGCCCGTCTTGGGATCGACACGCAAGAGGACGACCCTCTCGGTCAATCCTCGTTGACGACTCCAACGTTTGACGTAATCGGACGTGTCGTAGTCCGGCGGCAATTCGACGTTGAGAATCCCAAATGCCTTCATCGTGTCCGCAGTCACTGTCCAACTCGGACCCAAATCGACAGGCTCCTGACCCAAGCGCGTGATGCGTTCGTCCAGCCCAATTGCATTGAAAAACTCGGTTTGCTCCTGCTGAGCAGAGAGCAATAGTTGACTGGTGACCGCGTTTGCTTTAAGCCAGGCTTTTTGCTCGGCCGTCAGCTCATTGTTCGGCAACCCAGTGATCAGGCGGTATTTCTCGACTAGCTGGCGGAAGTCGCTTTGCAGCGCGCCACCATGCCAGGTCACCAGCCCTCCCTCGGCGACTCGCTTGCGATTGCCGGCGGGAAATACATAGTTGGCGCAAGAGCTTGTACACAAACCTTGCACTTCAATGTTCAGCGAAAGTTCTCGAATCGCTCGCCCCAGTTGCATGGCGGCAGCGGCATTGCCACCCGAGGAGTTGATGACCAGTTTTTCCGTTGAATCGCGTTTCAACTCGACCAAGATTTCAGCAACCGACTCCTTCGTCAACTTTCCCGAGAACACAACAATATTTCTCCAGCGCATAACCGAAAAATCTGCGCCGGCCACTACATTGGAGATCAGTAACGCGGCCAGGATCGAGAATAGTTTCACGAGGTTTGAGAGCGATGGGATATTGAAATTTCGATACCCCATCGGCTTCGCGTTAATTAAATACAACTGTTGAATGACTCAAAGCTGCCGGACGCCATTCCGCCGGTGTAGTCGGTAGTAGCCCATCCACCATCGCTGGCTGTGTAAAACCAAGCTACGCCACCGTCCAGCACAGCAACCACTCCACTGTCGCACTCAAGTCCTCCAACATTAATGAAGCAGCGACCACCAGCCACTTCGGCGACTTCAGACGTATTCAGTTCTCTCATGAAAAACTCCCAAAAGTTGATTTGAAAAAAGCACCCAGGCAGTTTCCAGCACCGGGCCATCGTTGCCCGCAAAAAAGCCGTTTCCACCAGAAATCCGTTGAATATCCTGTGCGGACAGTTCACGCAGTTTCGGTGTCCTCGATCCCAGTTGCTCTGGCGAAGTCGATGCTGATGTGCTTGCCGTAAGGTTGCCATCCGACGGATGTAGGACTTGACATTTGGCCCGTTTTACGAAATCCAGCGCAATCAACAGCCGGCTGGAATGACCGAGCTTTGCCCCAATCCTCTGTAGATGCTGCCTGACTGTGAAAGGGCTGATGCCGAGGTTCTTACCAATTTCCTTATTGGTATATCCTTTCGTCAGTTCCACAAGAACGGAGTTCTCACGTGGCGTAAACATGGCCTGCTCCTGGTAAATGTATTTACTCGACTAGGTTACGGGAGTATGGCATCAGGTTCTGACGAGGCAAGGAGTCAAACCCACTCCTACTATCCTCGTTCGAAGGGGCTGCCGAGAAATCTCGGTCCCTGTCGTATGCGCGTAATCAGCCGCTACGGCCACGCGATGGCCATCCCGACGCCCCGCGCTTCAGGTCAACTGCCTCTGCATCTTTCATCAATCGCGCACCGGCCGTCAGAAAGATCGGAGCGCCCGGCGATCAGCCACGAGCGCCTGAGTTTCGCCCACAGCGACTGGGCCGGCTACTCGGTGTTTGAAGAAGCGTTCACGCTGGGTCACTACGCGGTGTGAGAGCTTGGGTGCGCAGACTGCCAAGCAGCGCGGATCTGTTCTCGCCCATCATCGTCAGCGCAAAGTCACGCCCCGCAGGGGCCGGGCGCAAAGACTGGCGCAAGGTCACCTCACTGCCGTAGAAGACCGGGCCCTTGATCCAGAGGTCCAGTTGCAGCGGGCCGGCGTCTGGCGCCGGCAGCCGGGCCAGGCACTGTGCCGCGATCCGCTGCGGGTGCGCAAAAGCGGCCGGGAAGCCGAAGCGGCGTGCGTACCAGTTCCACTGGTGCAAGCCGTTGTAGTCGCCAGTAAGGGCGCCAAAGTGCCAGCGGTTGCCAAGCTCGGTGCGCCACTGCACCGGCTTCGAAGCAGCGTCGTCGATCAGCGGAGAATCGGGCGCGGCTCCGAGCGCAACACCGGAACTTGCCGCTGCCCCGAAGCGTCCGCGGTAGTAGAAGGTGACGACGCTTTCCCAGGCGCACTGGTCGCCTTGCAGCAAGCGCGAACGCAGATCGATTTCCAGGCCCTTCTCCAGCACGCGCCAGCCAGCGGCCGCGACGCTGAGCGTGAAGGGTTCGCCAATTTCCAGCGGGCGATGCAGTTGCAGGCGATTTCTGACCTGAAGCGCACGCCAGATCGGCAGCGGCCAACCTGGGTGTGTCAGCATCACCATCGACAGCCGAAAACCAAGAACATGCGGTGCCAGCAAGGCGATGCAGTCCGCTGCCAATGGCTGCCCGGTGCCGGCGCCGCGCTGCAGCGACAGCGCCGTCTCTTGATCGATATGAAAACCCTGCCAGACCAGTTCCAGGTCCGGAACACCTGCGCTGGTGTTCCAGCCTGCCGAAGGGCGAAACGCCTGCACCATATAGCGCAGCGCACCCGGTGCCGCCACAAAGGTTTGAAGACGCGTGTTCATCAACGGCTCTCCTGCGCCGGAACACCCCCGCCAAACAGGGTTGCCGCCCGCGTCGCGACGAAGCTCGGGAAGGCACAGGACTTGCGCAGCTGGGTGTCCATGTGGACTGCCTTGAGGGTCGTCCGGGCCACGATTTCATGGCTTTCCTCGTTGCTCATCTCGTGCACGAAGCGAATGCTCTTTTCCTTCACCTCGATCAGCGCGCTGCGCACCGCCACGACGTCACCGGCGTGCAGCTCCTGCAGGTAGGAAATGTGCTGATCGACGGCCGCCATGCCGCGCTGCTGCGTGCGCAGAAAAGTGGGCGTCAGGCTCAGCAGGTTGAAGAACTGCCAGGTCGCTTCGTCGAACTTGCCGACGTACCACATGACATTCATGTGGCCGACATGATCGCAGTGCCAGGGGTAAATGGTCCCCCGATAGGTAAGCAGCGCGTCAGACATCAGGCCTCCTTGAAGTACGCCGCCCATTCTAGGCAAATGAACCGGCCATTGACAGCCGGGCCGCCGGCTGCGGCAGGGCGCCACTCAGCGCAGGCTGCCCCGCTGCAAGCGGTTGCGCTCAACGTGTCCGGGCTCGAAGCGGGCTTCCAGCGCCGCCAGCAGGGCCTGCGCCTTGGCACTGTGGTCGCCACCAAAATTGCAGACGTAGACATCCAGCGTCACGGCGCCTTGCTCGGGCCAGGTGTGCACGCACAGGTGCGATTCGGCCAGCAGCACGGTGGCCGTCACACCGGACGCTCCGCTGGCGGTCGGTGGAAATACATGGAACAGCTGGGCCACCGCCTGCAAGCCGGCCGCCTGTACCGCTTGCACGCAGTACTCGCCCAGCAGATCAGCCTCCAGCAACCAGCGCGGGTCGCAGCGGCATTGGTGAAGATCGGCGGTCAGGTGCAGTCCTTGCATGGATCAGACTATACGCAAAGCCGCTGGCGGCGGGCGACCGCCAGCGCAAAAAATCGCAGTCCCTGCTGCGCCCCAAGGCTTTACCGGATGCGCGGCTCGGCCAGCAGTTGTTCGGGCGTTGTGAAATAAGCGGCGGTGGCGCCGCGGGTTTCGCGTGCCTGCGCCAACTCGTGGCGGGCCACGCTGCGCAGATGCACTTCATCCGGGCCATCGAGCAATTGCAGGGCGCGGCCCCAGGTCCAGAAATAGGCCAGCGGCGTGTCGGGCGACAAGCCCATGGCGCCGAACACCTGCATGGCGCGGTTCACCACCCGGGTCTGCAAGCGCGCCGTCACCACCTTGATGGCGGCGACATCGGAGCGCGCCTCGATTTGTTGGCCCCTGTCGAGCCGCCAGGCGGCGCGCAGCACCAGCAGACGGGCCTGGTCGATTTCCAGCCGCGACTCGGCAATCCACTCCTGCACATTGGCAAAGTCGGCCAGGTATTTGCCGAAGAGGTGACGCTCCAGCGTGCGCTCGCACATCAGCGCCAGCGCCAGTTCGCACTGGCCGATGGTGCGCATGCAATGGTGCACGCGGCCCGGCCCCAGGCGCGCCTGCGCCATGGCAAAACCGGCGCCCGGCTGGCCCAGCAGGTTGCTCAGCGGCAGACGCACGTCGCGGAACACAATTTCGCAGTGCCCCTCGGGTGTGTGGTGCTGCATGATGGCAATGTTGCGCTCCAGCGTGACGCCGGGCGTGTCCATGGGCACCAGCAGCATGCTGTGGCGGGCGTGTTTGGCGGCCTCCTCGTCGGCACTGCGGCACATCACGATCAGCAGTTGGCAATTCGGGTGGGCGGCGCCGGTGACAAACCATTTGCGCCCGTTCAGCACCCAGGCGTCGCCGTCCTGGCGGACCCGGGTCTGCAAATTGGTCGGATCGGATGAAGCCACATCCGGCTCCGACATGGCAAAAGCGCTTCTGATCTGGCCCTCCAGCAGGGGACGCAACCAGCGCTGGTTCTGCTCTGGCGTGGCAAACAAGTGCAGCAGTTCCATGTTGCCGGTGTCGGGCGCGCTGCAGTTGAACACCTCCGAGGCCCAGGGCAAGCGCCCCATGATCTCGGCCAGCGGCGCGTACTCCAGGTTGCTCAGCCGCAGGCCGGGTTCGTCCGGACGCAAACCGGGCAGGAACAGATTCCACAAACCTTCAGCCTTGGCCAGCGCCTTCAGGTCTTCCATGAAGGGCGGCGGGAAGACCGCTTGCGCGACCGAGCGGTGCCAGGCCGCGTTGTACGGCAACACGTAGCGGTCCATGAAGGCTTCCAGACGCTGACGTAATGCCTGCACCTGCGGTGAATAGTCGAAATCCATGGCGAGTCCTTCTGCCGAGGCGGTTGATTCGCCTCACAAACCCGGAGTCTGCCCAACTTGCGCCAGTTTGGCTGTCACTTTGGCGCCGCCGGTGGGCGCACTGTGGCGCTCGGGCGCCGGTGCCGTGCCCAGCACCGGCTGGCTTGCGCTATTGCGTGATTTCCAGAAACACCAGGTGGTTCTCTTTGGCCGGCCAGGTCCGGCCCACCAGCCGCTCCACCGTGTCGGCACGAAACTCCGCAACAATGGCGCGATCCTCCGGCTGGCTCAATTTGATTTTGCTTGAAGCCATGCCGGCCACGGGGGCCAGCGGAACACCCGGCGGTGGCGATTGGCCGTCAAAAGTGATGCGCTGGCGGGTTGGGTCCAGATAGCCGCGCGGACGCACCAGTTGAACGATGGAAAAGGCCGCCAGATCGGCGCTGGCAATGCGCTCGGCCTTCAGGTGCACGACATCGCTGCTGCGCGGGAACGGGCTGCGGTAGGTGTGCGTGGTGGCGTAGCCCGGCGCGCTCACGACAAACTCGTAGGGCACGCCGGAGGCCGCCTGGAACGGACCCCAGCGGCCATCGGCACCGACCACCTTGCTGTGCACCGGCCGGCCGACGCGCAAGCCGGTCTCCGGCTGCACCGCATAGACCTCCACCCGAGCGTCTGGCAGCGCCAGGTTGTTGCTGAAGTTGCCGCTGGTGGCGTCGGTCGAACGCACACCCAGGCCGGTCACCAGGCCATCGAGCACAACGCTTTGTTCAGGCCGAATCCGCAAATTTGCCGGCGCTTGGCCGGTGATGAAGCGATAGGCCAGATCGAAGGCGTCCGGCGAGAACGAGGTTTCGCGGTGGTCCAGTCTCGGGATCTGGCTGTTTTGCGCGCCTTTGAGCGCTGGGTTGTCATAACCGACAAAAGTCGGCTTGCCTTTGGCACCAATCCATGCGCCATCCGGTTGCGAGTATTTGTCGTTGTTGTCCGAGCGGATGGTGAGCCATTTGACCGGGCCCGTCACTTCATCGCCGGCCGCATTCTTGGGCGCGTTCAGGGCTTTCAAGAAGGCGCCGGTGCCGGCGAACTCGCTGCCCTCCAGATAACCGGGGATGGCCCACACGCCATGGTTGGGCGTGCCGCCCAGAATGGCATGGCTGACGGTCTTGTCACCGCCACCGTTCTGGATGTAGTTGCGGATCGCATAACCACCGCGCGAGTTGCCCATCAACACCACCTGTTTGGCACCGGTTTGGGCCAGCACCTTGTCAACCTCGGCCTTCAGGAACGCCATGTGCTGGGTCGTGGAGCTGCGCCCGGCCTGCTCCTTGGCATCGGCATCGCGGGCCAGCGGGTAGGGCTGCTGCAAGGCGAACAAACGATCCCGCGGCCAGCCGTTGGACTCGAAGCGCCACAAGGTGGTTTGCCACAAGGCGGCAGAGTCGCCATTGCCATGCACAAAAACAATGGGCGGCGGCGCGGCGGCCGGCGTCTGGGGCGCGTACGCACAACCGCCCGAGGCGATGGCCAGGGCCAACGCCAAGGCGGCCGAGGCACCGAGAAAAAGTCGTCTGAACATGGCTACTCCAATCAAACAAGAGGTCAACGCAGAGGGGCAAGAAATTCGGCTAAGGCCCGCCAAGTATCCCACTGGAAGCGCGTTTGACAAATGGGTGCTGCTGGTTTGACGCGCATCATCCCGCCAAGCGTTTAAATGTCCTATTGACAGGACAATGGAACCGTTAGTAGGATGCCGCCATGCCGCAGTCCATGCCGATGACCAAATACCATCAGATTTATCTGTTGTTGCGCGAGCAGTTGCACGAAGGCAAATTTGCCCAAGGCTTGCCGGGTGAGTTGGCCTTGATGAAGCAATTCTCGGTGGCCCGCGTGACAGTGCGCCGGGCGCTGGAGCAACTGGCGGCGGAGGGCATGATTTCCCGGGAACCCGGCCGCGGCACCCGCGCCCTTGATGTCAGCACCACCGGTGCACCGGCGCACGCTGAAAAAGGGCAGCGGGCGCAGCTCACCGGCTTGCTGGAGAACCTGGTCAGCATGGGTTTGAGGACGTCGGTCCGCGTGCTTGAAGTGGAGACCGTGACGGCCTCGGCCAACGTCGCTCAGGCCTTGCAGCTGGCGGTCGGCGACCCGGTACAAAAAGCGATTCGCGTGCGCAGCACCAAGGACGGGCCGCTGTCGCACATCACGACTTATGTGCCGGGCGATATTGGCCGCAAGTTCGGGCGGCGCGAACTCTCTCGCAAACCGATTCTGGTGCTGCTGGAGGAATCCGGCGTCAAGGTCGGTCGCGCGCAGCAGACCATTTCCGCCAAACTGGCCGATGTGCTGGTGGCCCGGCATCTGGACGTTTCAGTCGGGTCAGCACTTTTGGCCGTGCGCCGTTTGATCTACGACGACCAGGAGCGCCCCATCCAGTGGCTGCATGGACTGTATCGACCCGACCGGTACGAATACGAAATGCAGTTGTCGCGGGTTGGCAGCATCGATGCCAAAGTCTGGGTCAGCAAGGAATTGTCAGCTCAATTTACCTAACAACCTGTCCGTAACTCACCAAGGAACCATCATGACCACACGCCGCCAGTTCGTCGCCCACAGCGCTGCCACCGCCTCGGCCCTTGCCTTTCCTCTGGTCGCCGGCGCGCAACCCAAGACCGTCAAGATCGGCGTGCTGCACCCGGTCACCGGCGCGCTCGCCTACTCGGGACAACAATGTCGCGAAGGCGCCCTGATGGCGATCGAGGACATCAACAAGAGCGGCGGTATCAAGTCGCTGGGCGGAGCGAAGATTGAAGCCTTGCTGGGCGATGCGCAATCGACGCCGCAGGCCGGCAGCGCCGAAATCGAGAAGATGAACGAGGCCGGCGTCTCGGCGGTGGTGGGCGCGTTTGCCTCGGCCATCTGCCTGGCCACGACCCAGACGGCGGCCAAATACAACCTGCCGCACGTGGTCGACGTCGGTGTCGCCGACCAGATTGTCGAGCGCGGCCTGAAGAACACCTTCCGTTTTGGCCCGGGCTACCGCAAGTGCGCCGAGGTGGCGGTGGCCAATCTGCACGTGCTCAACACGGCGGCCGGCAAACCGGCGCGCACCGTGATGATCATCCACGAGGAATCCTTGTTTGGTTCCGGCACGGCCAATCTGCTGGCGCGCGAACTGCCCGGTTATGGCTATGAGGTCAAGGAAATCATCAAGCATGCCAACCCGACGCGCGACTTCAACAATATCGTGCTGCGCATGAAGGCGGTGAACCCGGACATCGTGATTCCGGCCAACTACTACAACGAATACGCGCTGCTGGTGCGCACCATGCAGCAGCAAAAGATCACACCCAAGGCCATCTACTCGGTGCTCGGTGGCGCCGCTTCGAGCTACAAGTTCGTCAAGGAGTTCCCGCAGGCCGCCAACGGCATCATTGACTGCAACCACTGGTTCAACCCCAAGGACAAACGCAGCGCCGAGCTCAAAAAGAGGGTCGAGGCCAAGGGCCTGTTTTTCAGCTACGAGGTTTTCATGACCTACACCGCCATGCGGCTGCTGGCCGATGCCATCGAGCGCGTCAAATCGACCGAGCGCGCCGCCATCATCGATGCGCTGGAGAAAAGCGCTTTTGCCGATCACATCATGCCTTACGGCGCGACCAAGTTCGTCAATGGCCAGAACCTCGGCGCGCAGCCCCTGATGACACAGGTGAGCAAAGGCGACATCAAGGTGATCGTGCCGCGCGAGTACCGCGAGATCGACCCGATCTTCCCGCTCAAGGCCTGATCCGGCGGCGCTGATGCTCGATATCGGGATCCTGTTCCCGTCCCTCCTCAACGGCCTGACGACGGGGGCCGTCTACGCCCTGATCGCGCTCGGACTGACGCTGATCTACGGCGTGCTGCACATCATCAACTTCGCGCACGGCGCGTCCTTGATGCTGGCCTTGTACGGCGTCTACTTTCTGAAAGAGCGGCTCGGGCTCGATCCCTACCTGGCCTTGCCGCTGGTGGTGCCGGCAATGTTCGTGCTCGGGTACGGCTTGCAGCGCATCGTCATCAACCGCGCCAGCCATGGCCGGGACGAGAACATCTTGCTGGTGACGCTGGGCCTGTCCATCGTCATGGAAAACCTGGCGCTGCTGTTCTTCAAGTCCGATACGCGCAGCATCGACACCGCCTACACGCTGACCACGATAGCGATCGACATCGGCATTGCACAGGCGACGATTTCCCTGCCCAAGCTGGTGGCTTTTGGCGGGGCGCTGGTGACCTCGGCCGCGCTGATCCTGATCGTCGGACGCACCGACCTGGGTCGCGCCATCCGGGCCGTGGCCAAGGAAAAACACGGGGCCAAGCTGATGGGCATAAACGTCGACCACGTGTATGCCATGAGTTTTGGCATTGGCCTGGCGTGTCTGGGCGCGGCCGCCTGTTTTCTGCTGCCAGCGTACTACGTCAACCCGCAGGTCGGCGGCGGCTTCGTGCTGGTCGCCTTCACCATTGTGGTGCTGGGCGGCATGGGCAGTTTCATGGGCGCGCTGCTGGGTGGTTTGCTGATTGGCGTGGTCGAGTCACTGGGCGGCCTGTTTCTGGGCGAGTCGCTGGGGCAGATCGGCATCTTCCTGATCTTCATCGCAGTCTTGCTGTTCCGGCCGCAAGGCATGTTCGGGGCCAAGGCATGAGCGCCTTGCAGAAAGAAATGCTGCGCATTGCCGTCTTCGCGGCGATGGTGGCGCTGCTTCTGAGCAGCGCCGCGTCGGGCGTGGCGCTCAATTTTGTCATGATGGCCCTCTACGCCGCCTTGCTGGCGCAGGCCTGGAACATTCTGGGCGGTTACGGCGGGCAATTCTCTTTTGGCCACGCGCTGTTCTTCGGCACCGGCGCCTATGTGCAGGCGATCGCGCAACTGCAAATAGGCCTGAACCCATGGCTGGCATTGCCCCT
>NZ_JAQTMS010000011.1:41742-106860 GCF_028714215.1 Rhodoferax sp.
CGCTGGCCGGCGCCGTGATCTGTCTGCTGGGCGGCGCCTTGAGCTTTCGCTACGGGCTCAAAGGTTCTTACTTTGCCCTGGTGACGCTGGCCTTTGCCGAGGTCTTTCGCATTCTGGCGCTGTCGGTCCCCTTCACTGGCGCCGGCGTCGGACTGATGGTGCCTTTGCGCGAGGGTTTTGCCAATATGCAGTTCGATTCCCGCCGCGGCTATGCGCTGTTGATTCTGGCCCTGGTGGTGCTGGCTTTGTCGGTCACCTGCTGGCTCCAGCATTCGCGCTTTGGCGCCTATTTGCAGGCCGTGCGCGACAACGAGGACGCGGCCCGCGCCAGCGGGGTCAATCCATTTCGCACCAAGCTCGGTGCCATCGCGCTCTCGGGCGCATTCATGGCCGCCGGTGGTGCCTTCTATGTTCAGGTCTTCCAGTACCTGGACCCCGGCATCGCCTATGGCGCGCAGACCTCGGTGGAAGCCCTGGTAGGCGCCATTGTGGGTGGCATGGGCACCTTGTGGGGACCGGTCCTGGGGGCGCTGGCCCTGCATGCACTGGCCGACCTCACGCGCAACCTGTTTGGCCAGCTGCCCGGCATCAACATGGTGATCTACGGCAGCGTGCTGGTGCTGATGATCATGTTCGCGCCGCGCGGTCTGAGCGGCGCCGGCCAGAGCATCCGCGCCCTCTGGAAGGGCAAGGCGAAATGAGCGCGCCCATGCTGCGGGTCAGCCATGTGTCGAAAAGTTTCGGCGGTCTCAGGGCCGTGCAAGACGTCAGCCTGGAGCTGGCGCAAGGCAGTCTGACGGCACTGATTGGCCCCAACGGTGCCGGCAAGACCACGCTCTTTGCCCTGCTCTCGGGTTTTTATGTGCCGGACTCGGGACGCGTCGAGTTTGACGGTCGCGACATCACCGGCCAGGCACCCGATGCCAATGCGCGTGCCGGCCTGGCACGCACATTCCAGATCGTGCAGCCTTTTGCCGCGCAGACGGTGCGCGAAAACATCGCCGTTGGCGCGCATCTGCACCAGCCACGCCGCCTGGCGGCACTGGCAGCGGCGGAATACGTGGCGCAGAGGGTCGGCCTGACGGCCCAACTCGACAAACCGGCGTCCCAGCTGACCGTGGCCGGGCGCAAGCGACTCGAACTGGCACGCGCCTTGGCCACGCGGCCCAAACTGCTGCTGCTCGACGAGGTGCTGGCGGGCCTGAACCCACAGGAAATCAGCGACATGATTCCCGTCGTGCGCGACATCGCGTTGTCGGGCGTGACAGTGCTGATGATCGAGCACGTGATGCAGGCTGTGATGAACCTGGCCCAACACGTCTGGGTGCTGGCGCAGGGGCAACTGATCGCCCAGGGCTCGCCCGCCGAGGTGACCTCTGACGCAGCCGTCATCGAGGCTTATCTGGGCCACGGCACGGCGGCCAAGCTGCGCAAGATGGCCATCCCGGCAACGCAGGCAACAGCATGACGGCACTGCTTGACATCCAGGGTTTGCGCGGCGGTTACGGCGCGGTGGAAGTGCTGCGCGGCGTGGACCTGCATGTGAACGAGGGCGAGATTGTGGCCTTGCTGGGCAGCAATGGCGCGGGTAAATCGACTCTCAACAATGTGCTGTGCGGCATTTATCCAGCCTGGGGCGGAAGCGTGCAGTTTGACGGGCACAATTTGACTGGCGCGCATTACCGTGAGGTGGTCAAGGCCGGACTGATCCAGGTGCCCGAGGGGCGCAAGATATTTCCCAACCTGTCAGCGCTGGAAAACCTGGAGCTCGGTTCTTTCACGCGTGCGCGCCAACGCCGTGCGCAAAATCTGGAACGCGTGTTCGCCCATTTCCCGCGCCTCAAGGAGCGCCGCACACAATTGGCCGGCACCATGAGCGGCGGCGAACAGCAGATGCTGGCGATCGGGCGCGGCTTGATGGCCGAGCCGCGTTTGCTGATCCTCGATGAACCCTCCCTGGGTCTGTCGCCTTTGCTGGTGGAGGAGTTGTTTGCCCTGATCGCCCAACTCAACGCGCAAGGGCTGGCGGTGTTGCTGGTCGAGCAGAACGTGGGCCAGTCGCTGGAAGTGGCGCAGCGCGCTTATGTGCTGGAGAACGGGGCGCTGCGTTTCTCCGGCTCCAGTGCGGACTTGCTGGCCAGCGACGCGTTGCGTCGCAGCTACCTGGGTGTTTGATGAAACCGCAATCACTGGCCCAGAAGATCATTGCCCGCGCCGCCGGACAGGCGTCGGTGCGGGTCGGCGAGATCGTCACCTGCCAGGTCGATCTGGCCATGTTCCACGACTCGTCCGGGCCGCGCCGCCTGAAACCCATGCTGGAAGAATTGGGCGCGCAAATCTGGGACAAGTCCAAGGTGGTGCTGGTGCTGGACCACTACGTGCCAGAGCGCGACGACGCGGCGCGGCGCATCGTGCGCATCGCACGCGACTGGGCACAGGAGCAACAGCTGCCCCACGTCTATGACAGCCAGGGCATCTGCCATGTGGTGGTGCCGCAGCACGGCCACCTTCAGCCCGGCATGTTTTGCGTCGGCGGCGACTCGCACTCGCCCACCGGAGGAGCCTTCGGCGCCTACATGTTCGGCATCGGCAGCACCGAGATGCTGGGTGTGGTGGTGACGGGCGAGATCTGGCTGCGGGTGCCGCAAACCATCGCCATGCACTGGTCCGGGCGGCTTGCCAGCGGCGTCTGCGCGAAAGACATGATGCTGTCGCTGGTGGCCCGCTTTGGCATGAACGGCGCCAACTACCAGGCCGTGGAATTCACGGGCAGCACAGTCCGGGCCTTGTCGATGCAGGATCGCATGACGCTTTGCAACATGAGCGCCGAACTGGGCGCGCAAACCGCCCTGGTGGCGCCTGACGAGGTGACGCGGCAATGGCTTGAACAAACCGGTGTGGCGCCATCCCCCGCCGGACCGGATTGGGCGGCGTGGACATCCTACCCCGGCAGTTTTGACGTCCAACACGACTTCGATGCCAGCACGCTCAGCCCGCAACTGGCCGCGCCGCACAGCCCGGCGCTGGGCGTGCCGATTACGGAGCATGCCGAGACACGCATAGACGTGGCTTACATCGGCGCCTGCACCGGCGCCAAACTTGAAGACCTGCGTTTTGCCGCCCAGGTGCTGCGCGGCCGCAAAGTGGCCAGCGGCGTTCGGCTGCTGGTGGCACCGGCCAGCCTGAAGGATCGTGCGCAGGCCGAGAGGGAGGGCACGCTGCGGGCGCTGACCGACGCCGGCGCCAGCCTGTTGCCCAGTGCCTGCGGGGCCTGTGCCGGCTATGGCGACAGCTTTGCCGACGGCCAGACCGTGATCTCCAGCACGGCGCGCAACTTCAAGGGCCGCATGGGACCGGCCAGCACCCAGGTCTTTCTGGGCTCGGCTTATACCGTGGCGGCATCTGCCTTGCGCGGCCGCATCACGGACCCGCGGACGGTGTTGCCATGAACTCAGCCACAACGCCTGCCACGGTGTGGCACAAAATCTGGCGTCTGGGTGACGATGTGGACACCGACGCGCTGGCACCCGGCGCCTACATGCAGCACGGCATTGAGGTGATCGCCCAGCACTGTCTGGAGCATCTGCTGCCGACATTTGCAGCTGAGGTGCGCTCCGGTGACGTGATCGTGGCCGGCGCCAATTTCGGCATTGGCTCCTCGCGCGAGCAGGCTGCCGCGGTGTTGGTGCAGCTGGGTGTGGCGGCCGTGATCGCGCCCAGTTATGGCGGCTTGTTCTTCCGCAATGCTTTCAACCTCGGTTTGCTCTTGCTGACCTGTCCGCAGCTTGATCTGCTGAAAGATGAAGAGCAACTTTGCATTGAGGCGCCTGCCATGTCTCTGCTAGGCCCCTCCGGCAAGCAAGTGGCATGCGAGCCGGTACCCGAATTCCTGCTGCGGATGGCGCGCGCCGGCGGTTTGATGGCCAGCCTGAAGCAAGGACTCAGGCCCGGCCTTCCAAGCAGCAGCATCAAGCTGAGTGAATCTGAAACTTTTGTCAAGGAGAAAACATGAGCAAACCCGAATTTGACCTGATCATCAAGAACGTGCGTGTCGTGCGTCCGCATGGCAATGTGGTGCATGAGGCCGACATTGCCATCAAGGACGGCAAGGTGGCCAGGGTCGCCCCCGGCATCGACGTTGGCCGCGCCAAGGCGCTGCACGAGGGCAAGGGCCGGCTGGCCTTTCCGGGCGTGGTCGATGCGCACATGCACAGCGGCATCTACTCGCCGCTGGCCGAAGACGCCGTGTCCGAGAGCAAGGCGGCGGCCATCGGCGGCGTCACCTCCAGTCTGAACTACTTTCGCACCGGGCAGTACTACCTGAACAAGGGCGGCCCCTACCGGAAGTTCTACCCCGAGGTGCTGAAAACCGCCAAAGGACGCTTTCATGTGGACTATGGTTTTCACCTGGCACCGATGGACGGCACGCACATCAAGGAGATTCCGGAACTGATCGAGAAGTACGGTGTTTCGAGCTTCAAGATCTTCATGTTTTATGGCTCGCACGGCTTGCATGGGGCGTCGGACGCGCAGCGCGACTTCCTGATGATAGGCAAGGACGAGCGCTACGACTACGCGCACTTCGAGTTCATCATGCGCGGCGTGCAAGCGGCGCGCGAACAATTTCCGGAGCAGGCCCGGCAGATCTCCCTCTCGCTGCACTGCGAGACCGCCGAGGTGATGACGGCCTATACCAAGATTGTCGAGAAAGATAAATCGCTCAGGGGTCTGGCCGCCTACAGTGCCTCGCGGCCCCAGCACTCGGAAGGTCTGGCGGTCTTCATTGCCAGCTATCTGGCCAACGAAACCGCGCTGCCCAACATCAACCTGCTGCACCTGTCCTCGCGCAAGGCGGTGCAGGCAGCGCTGATGATGGCCGATGTCTTCCCGCACATCGACTTCAAGCGCGAGGTGACGATTGGCCATTTGATGCTGGACATCAACTCCAAGGCGGCCGAACTGGCCAAGGTGAATCCACCCATCCGTCCGCGCGAAGATGTTGAATTTTTGTGGGAAGCACTGCTGGCCGGTGAACTGGACTGGGTTGTCAGCGACCACGCCTGCTGCCGCCACGAGATGAAAATCCCGAAGCATTATTTCGGCAACATCTGGATGGCCAAGAGCGGCTTCGGCGGCACCGAATACCTGCTGCCGGCACTGATCAGCGAAGGCACGCGCCGCGGCATGGGCTACAACCACATGGCGCGCGTGACCAGCTGGAACCCGGCGCAGCGCTACGGCCTGAATCGCAAAGGCGATATTGCCGAAGGCTTCGACGCCGACATTGCGCTGGTGGACCCGGCGAAGAGCTGGACCATAGCGGCGAAGAATTCGCCTTCAACCCAGGGCTACACGCCATTCGAAGGGCTGGAGATGTCGGCCCGCGTGGAAGCCACCTTCCTGCGCGGCCAACTCATCTGCCAGGACGGGCAGGTGCTTGGCAAGGCGCGCGGCGAATACCTGTTCCGCCCGACCGCCTGACCGCCGATGACACCCACCCTCGTTAGCGGGTCCTTGCCGCCAGACACGCCGCACGTTCCTGTGGCCGTCGTCGGCGCCGGCGCCTGCGGCCTGACGGCGGCGCTGATGCTGTCGGATGCGGGTGTGGATTGCGTGCTGCTGGAGCGCGACGCCGCACCCAGTGGCTCCACCGCCCTGTCATCCGGCTTCATTCCGGCGGCCGGCACCCAAGTGCAGCAAGCGCAAGGCATTGAGGACAGCCCGGCGCGCTTCGCCGCCGACATCCAGGGCAAGGCGCATGACACAGCGGCAACCCATCTGGTCGCTGCGTATACCGAGGCGATAGTACCCGCCGTCGATGCGCTGCAATCAAGGCACGGCATCGATTTTGTCGTGCTGGACGGATTTCTCTACCCCGGTCACAGCAGACTCAGAATGCACGCCGTGCCGGAGAAAACCGGCGTCGGCCTGATGACGCGGCTGCAAATGGCGGCGACCCGCGCCGATCTGCCGGTCATCACCGATGCGCTGGTACGCCAGCTTTGGTTCGATGGCGGCGATCCAGTACACAAGGTACGCGGCGTCAGCTACCAGCGCCCGGATGGCACGCTGGAGCATCTGTCCTGCGATGTCCTGCTGCTGGCCTGCAACGGCTTTGGCGGCAACGCTGAAATGGTGCGCGAGCTTTTGCCCGAAATGCGCGACGCCACCTTTGCCGGCCACAGCGGCAACGATGGCAGCGCCATCGCCTGGGGCAAGGCCCTTGGCGCCCAACTGGCCGATCTGGGCGGCTACCAGGGCCACGGCTCCTGGGCCGTGCCGCAGGGTGCCCTTATTTCCTGGGCTTTGATGATGGAAGGCGGGGTGCAGATCAACGCTGCCGGTCAGCGCTTTCATGACGAAACCCAGGGCTACTCGGAAGCCTCGGTCAAAGTGCTGGCACAGCCCGGCAAGCTGGCCTGGAATGTCTTTGACGCGCCGCTGCTGGAACTGGCGCACAGCTTTCCGGACTTCTGCGAAGCGCAAGCCGCCGGTGCCGTCAGAACCTGTGCCGACGCAGCGGCACTGGCCCGTCTGTTGGGCTGCGATTTGGAAGTGCTTGGCAAAACACTGGCATCCATCAGCGCCGGCGCGGTCAGTGCCGACGGCCGCACTTTCAGGCGCGCGCTGCAAGCGCCGTATTACGCCGTCAAGGTCACCGGCGCCTTGTTTCACACCCAGGGCGGGCTGGCCATTGATGCCCGGTGCCGCGTCTTGCGCGACGATGGCTCGGCGCTGCCCAACCTGCTGGCCGCAGGCGGCGCGGCGCGCGGCGTCTCGGGCAATGCGGTCTGGGGCTACCTGTCCGGCAACGGCTTGTTGAGCGCCGTCGCCGGCGGCTATATCGCGGCGCAAACCGCGTCCCTCATTCTCAAAGCAACTTTACCCCCATGACTGAACCGCTGACCTTTCGCCGCCGACTGGCGCAAGCTGGCATTGTGCTGGCGCCCGGTGTTTACGATGCCCTGAGCGCACTGCTGGCGGAGCAGGCCGGCTTCGAGGCGCTTTACCTGTCGGGTGCGTCCATCGCCTACACGCGACTGGGTCGCTCGGACGTCGGCCTGACCACTTATTCGGAGCTGGTCGACACCCTGGCCCACATTACCGAGCGGGTCAGTCTGCCGGTGATCGTCGATGCCGACACCGGTTTTGGCAACGCCCTGAACGTGATGCGCACGGTCAGGGGGCTTGAACGCGCCGGCGCCGCCATGATTCAGCTGGAGGATCAAACCTTTCCCAAGCGCTGTGGTCATCTCGATGGCAAGACGCTGGTGCCGACAGCGGAGATGGTGGGCAAACTCAAGGCCGCGCTGGACGCCCGCGGCAACGCCAACACCTTGATCCTGGCCCGCACCGATGCCGTTGCCGTGGAGGGGCTGGAGGCCGCCTTTGAGCGTGCGCAAGCCTATCTGGAATGTGGCGTCGATGCCTTGTTCATCGAAGCCTTGCAAACGCCGGCGCAAATGGACGCCGCTTGCCAGCGCTTCGCCGGCCGCGTTCCTCTGTTGGCCAATATGGTGGAAGGTGGCAAGACGCCGCTGCAAAGTGCCCCGGAGCTGCAAGCCAGAGGCTTTCGCATCGCCATCTTTCCGGGCGGCACGGCGCGCGCCGTGGCGCATACCCTGCAAGCCTACTACGCCAATCTGCACCTGCATCAGACCACCAGCGGCTGGAGGGACAAGATGCTGGACTTCGACGGCCTCAACAAAGTCATTGGCACCAGCGAACTGTTCGCCACCGGCAAGCGCTACCAGGCACCGTGACGCCGGCTGCTTGCCGGTGACGGCGTGGCTGCGAAATGCGGAACAATGCGCCATGCCCCAAGAACTTGTTGATCTCGCCGGCGCCCAGCCCGGGCACGCCCTGCGCCACCACTGGACGCTGGAGCCGTCCATGCATTTCTTGAATCACGGATCGTTCGGCGCGACGCCCAAATACGTGCTGACGGCGCAGGACGCATGGCGCGCCAGGCTGGAGCGTCAACCGGTAAGGTTCATGAGCAGCGAACTGCCCGATGCACTGCGCGCCACCCGTGAGCGGCTGGCGGCGTTTCTGGCAACTTCGGCCGAGCGTCTGGCGCTGGTGGAGAATGCCACCGACGCCGTCAATGCGGTGTTGCGCTCCTTTGCGTGGCGCAGCGGCGACGAAATTGTGCTGGCCGACCACGCTTATCTGGCGGTTCGCCATACGGTCAGCTTTCTGGCCCAGCGCCACGGCCTGGTGGTGAAGCTGGCGCAAATTCCGTTTCCACTGTCCGGCGGACAAGCCATCACCGACGCCTACTGCGAGGCCATCACGGCGCGCACCCGGCTGGTCATCGTGGACCACATTTTTTCCACGCTGGCGCTGCAAACGCCGGTGGCCGACATCGTGGCTTTTTGCCAGCCCCTGGGCGTCCGGGTGCTGGTCGATGGCGCGCATGCCCCGGGGCTGCTGCCTTTGCAGCTCGATGCCCTGGGCGCTGACTGGTACACCGGCAACTGCCACAAGTGGCTGCTGGCGCCCAAGGGTTGTGCTTTTTTATATGCTTCGCCAACCGCCGCCGCCAGCTTGCATCCCACGGTGATTTCGAACTTTCATGAACAAGGGTTCCCGCGGGAATTTGACTGGCAGGGCACGCGCGACTACAGCGGCTGGCTGGCGATCCCGGCCGCGCTGGATTTTCTGGGCGCCTTCGGTATCGAACGTTATCGAAGCGTCTTGTGCCAGCAAGCCAGCGCCGCCGCCCGGCTGCTGAGCGAACACTGGCAAACCGCCCTGCCGGCGCCGATGGAACTGTTTTCCGCGATGGTGACCCTGGCGCTGCCCGGCGACCCGGAGGCGAGCGACGAAATGGCCCGCCGTTGGCATGACCGCTTATGGCAGCAACACCGGATCGAGGTGCCGGTGCTGGCCTTCAAGCAACGACTGTGGGTGCGTATTTCGGCGCAGATCTACAACGAACTGCCCGACTACGAAGCCCTGGCCCGGGCGGTCCGGCCGGACTGAACGATCCTCGCAAAGCGCCTTCGTGGTTAGCAGGCTGGTGGCTGCGGGCTGTTGGTCTCCAGCGGAACGAAGATCCACAGCAGCAGGTACAGCACGACGCCAATGCCGCCGGCCAGGAAGGTCAGCGCCAGCAACAGACGCCAGAGCCAGCTCTCCATGCCGGTGAAGGTGGCCAGTCCGCCGCAAACGCCGCCCAGCCAGCGGTCGGTGGCGGAGCGCCGCAGGTTGTTGATGGCGCTGATCCGGGGCGCCGGCGTCGCCGAGGATTGCAGCAGCCGGTTTTTGGCCTGCGCGAACTCGGCCTCGCTCAGGGTGCCGCGCTGGTGCATTTGTTCCAGTTGGGCCAGTTCTTCAGACAAATTCATGACGTGCTCCGTGCAGTGAAAAATGCGGCACCCTCCGAATCCCGCCTGCCGTCACAGCGAGCGCCCAAGACGGTGCCGCGTGGACCGGTCTTGATGGGCGAAGAATACGCGCCCGCGCGCCATTGCGCCAGATGCATCCGGCCCACTGCAGGGTTTGGCGGGTCAAGCGCCGTTGGCGCGCCATGGTTTACAGTGCCACCCGAGAGCCAGCACGCTTCGATTGCCTGGCGGACCCCGCCAGGCGCTACCAGGAGACCCATGTCATGCCCACGCCCCCCACCCGCAAACCCTTTGCCATGATTCGGGAATTCCACCTGGCCGACTGGTTCACGCTGGGCAACGCGGTGTCCGGCACCGGGGCCTTGTTTTCCATCATGAGCTATCTGCAGACCGCCGACGTCCTGCACATCTACCTGGCCTGCGCCCTGATCCTGGCGGCTTTGATTTTTGACGTGCTGGACGGGCGCATTGCGCGTTGGCGGCAAAAATCATCGGCCCTGGGGCGCGAGCTCGATTCCCTGGCCGACGTCATTTCCTTTGGCGTGGCACCGGCCCTGATAGCCTACGGATGCGGCATGCAAGGCTTTTACGACCGCATCGTGCTGGGCTATTTTGTCGCCTGCGGTGTCTCCCGTCTGGCGCGTTACAACGTGACTGCCGAGGAGCTGTCCGGTGGCACCGGCAAGGTGCAGTACTTCGAGGGCACGCCGATACCGACCTCGTTCGTTCTGGTCTGCCTGCTGGCTGTTGCCGCCTGGTTCGGGGCCGTCGGTGAAGACCTGTGGCTGGGCCGGCTGCTGCTGGGTGGCTTCACGCTGCACCCGCTGGTCCTGTTGTTTGCACTGTCGGGCTCGCTCATGATCAGCCGCATCCGCATTCCCAAGCTGTAAGCCCCGGGAGCGACGGGCAAGCGTTGCCCGGCCGATTTTTTGCTATATATTTGACTGCCTGCGACACAGTCGCACCAGCCCCCGGCGCCAGGGGCCTAGGGACCGGAAACATGCCGAGTGAACCGGTCGCCACCAAAGAGCGCCTGCCTTTTGTACAGCCTGATCGGGGAGGACCTGCGATGCCTGTGATCGATTCGTTGTTGGAGCGCAAGCTCGAGGGCTTGACACTCCCGCTTGCGCTACTGCTGCCGGACGGCCGTCGCATCGGAGCGGCCGACGCGGCGGTCACGATCCGGCTGAAACAGCTCTCGGCGCTGGCCCACATCGCTTCCGGCGACGTCGGCAAGGTGGCGCAGGACTACGTCGAGGACAAGCTCGATTTCGACGGCAGCGTGCGCGACCTGATGGTGATCGCCTCGCAGATGATAGGTTCCGACCCGACCCGCGAAACGAACGGCAATGCCACGCTGGCCTGGTGGCGCGAGATCCGGCTCAATGCCCGCTCGCGCGCGCGCCACCTGGTGCACCTGGATGCGCAGCAGATTCAATTCCATTACGACGTGTCGGATGCCTTCTACGCGCTCTGGCTGGACCCCGCGCGCCTGTACTCCTGCGCCTACTTCGGCGATGCCGACATGACGCTGGCGCAGGCCCAGCAGGCCAAGCTGGACCACATCTGCCGCAAGCTGATGCTGCGCTCGGGCGAGCGCTTTCTCGACATCGGCGCCGGCTGGGGCGGCCTGCTGCTGTGGGCGGCCGAGCATTACGGCGTGCAGGCGCACGGCATCACGCTGAGCCGCAACCAGCATGAGCACGTGAACCGGCTGATCGAGGCGCGTGGCCTGCAGGGGCGCGTGACGATGGCGTTGCGCGACTACCGCGACCTGCCGGAGGGCGAGCCCTACGACAAGATCGCCTCGGTGGGCATGTTCGAGCATGTCGGCCGAGCCCAGCTGTCGACTTATTTTGCGAAGATTTACCGCCTGCTCAAGCCGGCCGGTCTGCTGCTCAACCACGGCATCACCGCCGCCCGCAGCGACACCCACCAGCTCGGCGCCGGCATGGGCGATTTCATCGAACGCTACATTTTCCCGGGCGGCGAGCTGATCCATGTGTCCAAGGTGACCGAGGTGATGAGCGACGCGCAGTTCGAGCCGCTCGACCTGGAGAACCTCAGGCCGCACTACGCGCGCACCCTATGGGCCTGGAGCGATGCGCTGGAAGCGCGCCTGGCGCAGGCGCGCGAGCTGACGCGCGAGAACGTGGTGCGCGCCTACCGCGTCTACCTGGCCGGCAGTGCCATGGGTTTCGAGCAGGGCTGGATGAGCCTGTTCCAGATGCTGGCGGCACGCCCCGACGGCCAGCTGGCGTTGCACGCCATGCCTGGCGCACAATCGCAATATCCGTTCAACCGCCGGTACATCTACGCTTGATCCGGCATAAGGAGCAAACAGTCATGAAACTGTGGAGCAACAACTGGTCCGATGGGGCACGTATTCCGGCGCGCTTTGCTGCCGGCAAACTGGACGTGCAGAGCGGCGTCACCTTCTCCGATAACGTCAACCCGCATCTGGCCTGGAGCGAGCTGCCGCCGGGCACCCGGTCGTTGGCGCTGATCTGCCACGACTTCAATGTGCCCAGCCGTGGTGACGATGTAAACCAGCCCGACCGCGAGGTGCCGGCCGACCTGCCGCGGGTCGACTTCTTCCATTGGGTGATGGTCGATCTGCCGGCCACGCTGAGCGAGATCGCCGAGGGCCAGTTCAGCCGCGGCTTCACCGCGCGCGGCAAGCCGGGGCCGGCGGTGGCGGCGCTGGCGGGCGCGCGCCACGGCCTGAACGACTACACCGGCTGGTTCGCCGGCGATGCCCAGATGGCCGGCCAGTACTTCGGCTACGACGGGCCGTTCCCGCCGTTCAACGATTCGCTGATCCACCACTACGTGTTCACGCTGTTCGCGCTGGCGGTGGCGCGCGCGCCGGTCGACGGTGCGTTCACCGGCGCGCAAGTGCGCGCCGCGATCCGCCCGCACGTCCTGGCCGAGGCCACGCACAGCGGCACCTACACCTTGAACAAACGCCTGATGGGCTGACCCCGGCTACGGCCGGTTCACAAGGCGAGCCATTGGCCACTGACCCGGTCGAAGACGTCGGTCGGGGCGCCATCGGCTGCCTGCACTATCAGGTGCTTGGCGATCTTGTTGGACGAGGTGCGGGGGAACTCCCTGACAAACTGCAGGTAGCGCGGCACCTTGAAGGGCGCCAAGCCGTTGCGGCAATGCGCGAACAAGCGCTCAGGCGGCAGGATGTCGGCGGCGGAGCGGCCACCGGCCAGCAGATCGGCTTGCAGTTGAATCATGATCTTGACCTCTTCCTGGCGCACCGGATCGGGCACTGCCACCGCCGCGCAGTCGAAAACCTCTGCCAGTTCCCGCACCACGGCCTCCACCTCGCGCGCCGCAATGTTCTCGTTGGAGCGGCGAATCATGTCCTTGAAACGCCCCACGATGCGGTAAAAGCCGTCTGCATCGCACACAAAGGCGTCGCCAGTGCGAAACCAGGGCCCATCGAACGCGGCCTGGTTGGCTTCAGGTTTGTTGAAATAGCCCTTGAATAAATGTTCGCCACGAATCTGCAACTCGCCGGCCACGCCGGGGCCCACCGGCTGGCCCGCGCCGTCCACGATCCGCGCTTCGCGCCGCAGTGCCGCCAGGCCCACCGAGACCGGCTTGGCGGCTGACGGGTAGCCTTGCGGCATGGTCAGGCCCAGGCCGATCTCGGTCATGCCGAAGGACTCGATGGCCGGAACCTTGAAGCGCTGCTCGAACAGCTGCCTGGATTCAGCGCTCCAACCGAAGGTGAAGACCTGGCGCAAGTCAAGCTGGCGTCCGTCCACGCTGGAGAGGAACTTCAGCGCCAGTTCGGGCAGTTGCGCCCACTCGACACGGTGATCGGCCAGCCAGCCCAGAAATTTGCTGGCGCTGATCTTGTAGGCCGCAATCAGCGTTCCACCCGACATGGCCGCCATCAGCAACTGCCAGAACGGGTCCATGTAAAAGAAGGGTTGGGCCGTGAAAAAGCGCCGCATCGCTGCCTGCCCGGCCTTGGGCGCGGGACACATCAGGCAGGCGCCTTGCGCCAGGTTGAGCCAGTAGCCATGCGTCAACAGGCAGCCCTTGGGAAAACCGGTGGTGCCCGAGGTGTACTGGATATTGGCCAGCGTCTCCAGCCCCGACTCGGCAGCCTGAAACAGTGCCTCGCTGCCGGCGCCGGCACGCTCCATCAGCGCCTGCCAGGAGCAAGGGTCGCCCAGGCGCGGCGCGGCGGCCCAGACCCGGTCGCGCGGCAACTGCGCCGGCCACTGCGCCAGTTGGTCCAGCACCGCCATGCGCTCGCTGCCCAGCACCCAGGCACCGACCTGGGCATCGGCCAGCACGTATTCAAGTTCACGCGCCGTGTAGCTTGGATTGACCGGGACCACGGCGGCCCCCAGCTTGAGCACCGCCAGCCAGGTCACATGCCATTGCAGGCAGTTGGGCAGCATGACGGCCACCCGCATGCCGGCCCCGACACCGGCGGTGCGCAAGCCGATCGCCAGCCGCGTGCTCAGGGCATCGAACTGGGCGTAGGTAATTTGCTGGCCGTCCTCGAACAGATCGATCAGCAGCTGCTCCGGCCTGGCCCGGGTCAATTGCGCGAACAGGGCCGGAATGCTGGTCGGCAGCGGCTGCTGCGCGGCCGCGCGCAGGCGCGATTGCCATTGCGCCACGATCGGGTCGGCGGCGCTGTTGGTGCTGGGGGTCAGGTTTTCAGGCATACGTTCTCAGCCGGCCTTGACTTCGGCTTTTTGCCGCTTCAAGAAGCCGCTGCCGGCACCGAAACCCTGATAGCCCAGCCGTTGCAGCCGGTACAGGTTCATGCTGTAGCGCAGGTTATCGTCGCGCCCCAGATCGAGCGACTGGTAGTAGGCTTCCATCTCGACCCGCACCGCGATCGGCGGCTGCGCGGCGATCTTGCCGGCCAGCGCCAGCGCACGCTCCAGCAACTGGTCGTCCGGCACCACCTCGTTGACCAGGTTGTAGTGCAGCGCCTCGGCGGCCGACATGAACTCGCCGGTCAGCAGGAAGCGCATCGCCACCACGTGCGGAATCTGCCGGCCCAGCCGCGTGATGCCGCCGCCGCCGCCCATGCCGTAAGCCACCTCGGGCAGACCGAACTGGGCGCGTTCGCTGGCAATGCGCAGATCGGTCAGATGCAGCAGGTAGATCATGCCCTGACCCAGGCAATAGCGGTCCACCGCGCCGATGATGGGCTTGTAGCGCTCCAGCTTCATGATGTCGATGTCCCAGGCCGGTCTATGCGGCGGCGAGCCGTCCCGCTCGGCATGGTGCAGGAACAGGTAGCCTTCCAGCTCCTGCTGGCGCGAGCGCTCGGGCAGCGGGTTCTTGATGTCGTCGCCGGCGCAGAACGAGCCGCCGTCGCGCCCCTTCAAAATGCCCACGTGGACATCCGGGTCGGCCAGGAATTCGACCAGTCTCTGGTACAAGGTCTTGTGCATGGCCGGCGTCAGGACGTTCAGATCGCCGTTGTCGATGGTGAAGATACCGATGTGGTTTGTTTTTTCGTAGTGGATGGTCATGCAGAGTCCTTGGGAGTCAGGTCGCGCGCTGGGCGGGGCTGCGCCGCTGGCGCACGGCTTGCGCCAGCAATACCGCGGCGCTCATAAACAGGAAGATGATGGTCGACGCTGCGGCCAGCGTCGGCGAGACGCGCAACAGCGCTTCGTCCCACATCTGCTTGGGCAGGGTGGAACTCAGACCGCCGGTGACAAACAAGGCAATCGTCAGCTCGTCCAGCGAGGTCACGAAGGCAAACAGAAAAGCCGACAGCGCGCCCGGTGCCAGCAGCGGCAAAGTGACCCGGCGCAGCCGCATGGCGGTATTGGCACCGCAGACCGCGGCGGCCTGGTCGAGGCGTTCGTCGTAGGCCTGCACCACGGCGATCATGGTGACCAGCACAAAGGGCAAGGCAATCACCGTGTGCCCCAGCACCAGCCCGAGCCAGGAGCCGATCAGGCCGATGCGCGCAAACAGGTAGAACAAGCCGATGGCGATGATGATGCGCGGCACGATCATGGGTGCAATCATCAACACCAGCACCGGCAAACGGCTGCGCCGTGCCTGGCGCACCAGCCAGACTGCGGCCGGATAGGCCATGGCCAGCGACAAGGCGCCGGTGGCAGTGGCCACCGTGAGGGATCGCCAGGCGGCGCTGCGCCAGGTCGGCGTGTCCAGCGCGGCGTACCAGCGCCAGGAAAAGAACTCGGGCGGCCAGTCGATGATGCCCGATACCGTGAACGACACCGGCACCAGGAACAGCGCCGGCAGGGCCAGGAACAGCACCAGCAGAACCGGTCCCAGCCACAGGCTGTGGCGCAGCAGATAAGGCAATAGCGGCAGGCGACCCAAGGGCAGCACCCCGCTGTCCCAAGCCAGCCAGCAGCGGCGCTGAAATTCCAGCCGCTGCCGACTGAGCTGGCGCGCGGCACCACCCTGGCGTTGTGCCCGCGCGCGGCCGACCAGCGACTCGATGCCGAAGCTGCGGATGTAGAGCGCGAACAAGGCCGCGACGACGACAAACATCAGCAGGGCGGCGGCTGTTGCCAGCGGCCAGTTCAGCAGGTCCAGCACCATCTCGATGATGACGTTGGCGACCATGGTCTGGCGCGGCCCGCCCAACAAGGCCGGCACAATGAAGAAGCCGACCGAGGTGACAAAAACAATCAATCCGGCGGCGGCAATGCCCGGCAGCGCCAGCGGCAGCAACACCTTGATAAAGCCTTCCGCCGGACGCGCACCCAGCGATGCTGCCGCCGGCGTCAAGCGCGGATCGATGGCGTCCAGCACCGGCAGAATGGTCAACACCGCAAACGGCATCAGGCCGTGCACCATGCCGATCAAAACGGCATTCAGGTTGAACAACAGCGAGCCGCTGGCCGGCGCGCCGGTGAGCGCGATGATCAAGGCATTGACGGCACCGTTCTTGCCCAGCAACACCAACCAGGCAAATGACTTGACCAGAAAGCTGGTCCACAAAGGCAGCAGCACCAGCAAATAGAGGCTGGTTTTGGCGGCGCCGCGCAAGCGGTTGATCAGCAAGGCAATCGGGAAGCCGCCCAGCAGACACATCACGGTGGTCCACAGGGAGATCTCCAGCGTGCGCAGCAAGGTGGTGCTGTAGACCGGCGTCAGCAGGATGCGCTTCAGCGCCAGCAGGCTGAAACCCTCGGCGGGCGACCACAGCGCCAGCGAAAGCACCGTCGCCACCGGAACGAAAAACGCAATCGCCAGAAACACCAGCAAGGGCGCAACGCCAGCGTTTTTGCGAAGAATGGCGAACACGGCTTTCATTCAGCCCTCGACCACATGGCAACGTGCCGGATCGACCCAGAGTTGCACCATCTCGCCGGGTTTGAACTTCTGTAGATCGACCAAGGACGTGGTGCGTTGCAGGACCCTGACCTCGGTCTCGCCGACACGCAGCATCAGCCGCGTCGTGGCACCCAGGAATTGACAGCTCTCGATGCGCGCCGCCAGCGCCAACAGGCCCGCCGGCGCGCTCTGCGCGGTGCCGGCTACCTCTATCGATTCGGGGCGCAGCAGCAACAAGCTATTGCCATATTGCGCCGCCGCTGCCGGGCATGGCAGGCGGATTCCCAGTGCCGCCACCGTCACGGCGAAGGCCGTCCCGTCATCGCCTTTCTGGACCTCGCAGGCGAACAGATTCGATTCACCCAAAAACTCCGCGGCAAAACGGGTCCGCGGCCTGAAGTAAAGCGCTTGCGGCGCGGCGATCTGCTCGACCCGGGCCTGGTTCATCAAACAGATGCGGTCCGACAGCACCAGCGCTTCTTCCTGGTCATGCGTCACATAGACCACGCTGGTGCCCAGTTCGCGGTGCAGGCGGGCGATCTCGAATTTCATTTCCTCGCGCAGGTTGCGGTCCAGCGCGCCCAGCGGCTCATCCATCAAAACGATGGCCGGCTGGTAGGCCAGTGCACGGGCCAGCGCGACACGCTGTTGCTGGCCACCGGACAGTTCCTTGGGCAGGCGCTGGGCAAAGGATTCGAGCCGCACCATGGCCAGCGCGTGCTGCGTTTTCTGCTGCACCTCGCTGGACGGTAAACGCCGCGCCTGCAACCCGAAGGCGACATTCTCCATCACCGTCAAATGCGGAAACAAGGCGTAGTTCTGAAACACCATGCCCAGGCCGCGCCGATAGGGCGGCAGGCCCGAGATGTCCTGCCCGTCGATCAGGATACGACCGCTGTCGGAGGCTATCAGTCCGGCAATCAGCGACAGCAAAGTGGTCTTGCCGGAGCCCGACGGCCCCAGCAAGGTCAGGAACTCGCCGGCCGCCACGGTCAGCGTGGTGGCGGCCAGCGCGGTGACCTGGTCGTAGCGCTTGCTGACGCCTTCGATACGCAGTTCCTGCATCAGGCGGTCACCCAGCCATTGAAGCGTTCGGTCACCGCATCACGGTTTTTCGCCCAGTAGGCGACGTTCCATTCGATGCCGCCCTTGATGTTCTCGGGATGCGTCGGGAAGACGCGGGCGCGCTTGGCATCGATGAAGTTGTAGGCCTTGGGCAGCGTCGGGCCGTAGCTCAGGTATTTGGTGAACACCGCCTGGCGCTCGGGCGAGTTGGCAAACTTGATGAATTCGCGGCACAGATCGGCTTTCGGCGAACCCTTGGGAATGATCCAGCCTTCGGTGGTGTAGAAGAACTGGCTCCACATGATGGCCACCGGAGCGCCTTCGTCGGCCACCACCTGGGCTCGCGCGTTCCAGGTCGGGCACATGTCGACTTCGCCGGACTTGAGCAACTGCGAGGTTTGCGCGCCGCTGGTCCACCAGACACCCACTTCCTTCTTGATGCGCTCCAGCGCCTTGAAGGCACGCTCGATGTCCAGCGGATAGAGCGAGGCCGGCGGGACACCATCGGCCAGCAGGGCGTATTCCATGGTCTCCATCGGGTTGCGGCGCAGCGCGCGGCGACCGGGAAATGCTTTGGTGTCCCAGTAGTCTTTCCAGGTACGGGGCGCCTTGCCGGCGGGGAATTTGTCGGTACGGTAAGCCAGGATGCTGCCGACCACGTCGACGCCGGCGTAGTGCGGCGCCTTGAACTGGGGCGGCAGGTCTTTCAGCGCATCATCCAGGTTCAGCGGCTCAAGGTGCCCCAGGCCCGCAAGCGCCTCATGCACATCTTTGCTGACGTGCGCCATGTCCCAGGTGTAGGACTTGGATTCGACCATCGAGCGGATGAAAGCGGTCGGTTGCGCCTGGCCGGTGGCCGGCACGATCTCGATGCCGGTGGCAGCGCGAAAAGGCTTGTAAAAAGCCTCGCCGAAACCCTCGGCGTAGGGGCCGCCCGGGTCGCGGATCACGAGGCGCTTGTCCTGCGCCAGCACTTCGGTGTTTTTAACCCAGATCATCAGGCCCAGACCGGTGCCAACAGACGATTTGACAAATTGGCGACGCGAGGGATCGATACGCATGAATGGCTCCTAAATAGTGATGAGGAATCGAACGGTGGATAGAATATGACAGTACTGTCATTTTTTGTCAAGCGGGAAAACTCCCGGCTTCACGCCATACTGTCGGCCATGAAACCCAGTCCTGAAAATACCCTGGATGAATACACCCGTGCGCCGGCCTTGCCCAGCCGCTTCGTCGACTGGCTGGTCGAGCGCGGCGCCGAGGTCGACTTGCTGCGCAAAGGCGAACGCACGCGTTTTGCCCTGAAGTCGGCCGCCGCGCGCTTGCTGGAAGAAAAAGGCTACGACCGCTTTTCGACCGGCGATGTGTCGGACTACGCCGTGGTCACACGGACCGCCTTCTACAACTACTTCCCCAGCAAACAAGCGCTGGTGCTGGAACTGCTGGAAGACTTCCTGACATTTCTGCGGCTCGCCTTGCGGCCGCAGCAGCGGCTGGCGGACCCGGCACAGGCGGTGCTGCAAACCAACCTGGCGTATGTGCGCTTCTTCGCGGTCAATGCGCGCGTGATCCTGTCAATCCAGCACGTGCGCCGAGCCCTGTCGGGCGCCGAGCGGCAACACTTCGACCTGAACGACTGGTGGGCGCGCAAGGTGGCGCAGGCGATCCTGCAAAACGGCCGCACCGACACCCAGAAACACTCGCGCCTGGCGCTGGCCACCGCCTACGCACTGGAGACCATGGTGGATGGTTTCCTGACCGAGCTGTATGTGCGCAAGAATCCGAATCTGCTGGCGCTGGAATTGAGTGAAACGGAAGTCGCCCAGCTGCTGTCCGATATCTGGAACAGCGCCACCGGGCAGGGCACTCCCGGTGCGGTGGCCGTGCGCTCGTCAACAGCAGCGAGCACGGTGCGAAAGAAACCGATGGCGGGCCGCGCTGCGAAGGGCTAGCCGTGGCTAGAAGACTTTCAAATTTGCCATTGGCTCACAACCCCAGCGTCTGCCAGACCTCGTCCACCCGGGCCGTCACGTCCAAGCTCATGCTGAGCGCATTTGGCGCCGGTGGCCGGAGTCTTGACGCCAGGCATGCTGGCTGATTTCAGGGTCTGTTTGCCCCGACTTATCCGACTTTGCGTTTTCTCAATTTGCGAACACCGGTCCGCGCGCTTAATCGCTCGCTTGGGAGCAAGTCTTCACGGGTCAGACTGACTGATTCGTCTGATTTACGGGCGAAGTGAATGCCATGTTCATGAAAAGCGTGGGGCGCGAAACATTGCGGCTGCGCGTCTGGTTCCTGCTGCCGCTCGCCAGCGTACTGGTATTGGCTACGCTGATTCTGGTAACGCTGATCCATCTCAAGGCGATCACGGATATCGACCGCTTTACGCTGGAGACTGTTGCGCGCGCCGAGCATGTCTACCAGGATCAGGTCGAGCTCGAGGCCGAAATGCTGGGGGCCGCCATGTTGGTTCTGGCCAACGACAGATCCTTGCGTCAGGCGCTGGCGCGACATGACCGCGAGCAATTGCTGCGGGGCTCCGCCACACTGTTTGCCGAACTGAAGAAAAAACACGGTATCACCCATTTGTATTTTTCCGATCCGAACCGGGTCAATATCCTGCGCGTGCACGAACCGGAGCGCTTTGGCGACACCCTGAACCGCAGCACCACGGTGCAAGCGCAGCAAAAGAGTCAAACCGTTCACGGCGTCGAACTGGGGCCGCTGGGCACATTTACCCTGCGGCTGGTGACGCCGTGGTTCGACAGCGACGGCAAATTGCTGGGCCTGGTCGAGTTGGGGACGGAAATTGACCATGTGCTGCAGGCGGTGCAGCAGCAGGCGGGCGTCAAGGCGTTCATCCTGATCGACAAAAAATTCATCGACCGTCAGACATGGGAATCGGGCATGCGCATGCTGGGGCGTGAGCCGGACTGGAACCGGTTTGCCGATGTGGTGCTCAATCTCCAGGCGAACGAGCATCTGCCGCCGGATCTTGTGCGCGGCCTGCAGGCCGGTCCTGCCGGCGAGCCGCAGGTGGTGATACCGCCTGCGGCCACCTGTCAGCGCGCCGGCTGTCACTCCAGTCCTGCTGGCGGGAAGAAGATGGTGGCCATGCCCGTGGTGGACGGGAGTTCCGCCTATCGGGCGGTGGTGCACCCGCTCAAGGATGCGGCCGGGCGCAGCGTGGGGAACAAGGTGTTGCTGGTTGACGTGTCGCCCGAGGTCGAGACGCTCCAGGCCAAAACGCTGGCGGTGCTGATCCGTGAAAGCGCCTGGGTGGGTGGCATCAGTTGCGTGATCCTGCTGGTATTTTTCTACTGGCTGGTGGGCAGGGTCGGGCAGCGGCTGGACGAGGATCAGCAACGCCTGCGCGAACTCGCCGACCACGACGGCTTGACCGGACTGTTCAATCATCGCATGCATTACCTGCGGCTCAAGGAGGAGTTTTCCCGCGGCGCTCGCACCGGCAAACCGATTTCCCTGCTGCTGCTCGATCTTGACCACTTCAAGCAGGTCAACGATCGTTACGGTCACCTGGGCGGCGATCAGGTGCTTAAAACCATCAGTGCTCTGGTGACGAGTACCTGTCGTCAGATGGATCTGGCCTGCCGCTACGGCGGCGAGGAAATCACGGTGATTCTGCCGGAAACCGCTGCCGATGCCGCCATGCTTGCGGCCGAGCGCCTGCGAAAAATCATCGAGACCCAGGTCTTTGCGTTCGAAGACCAGCCGGATATTCATATCACGGTCAGCATCGGCGTGGCAACTTCCTCGGAGCACTGTGCCTCAGCCACTGAGCTGACCGCAGGCGCAGACCGAGCCATGTACCGGGCCAAAGAAAAGGGACGCAACCGGGTGGAACGGGCGCCGCAGCAGGCTGATCAAGGTGCGGGGGGCTGAGGAGCCACGATGGGCTCTTGGCGGCCAAGCGGCAGCGCCTGATTGGGCTTATAAACCCAGCGTCTGCCAGACCTCGTCCACCCGGGCCGTCACTGCGGCGCTCATGGTGAGCGGCTTGCCCCACTCGCGGCTGGTTTCGCCGGGCCACTTGTTGGTCGCGTCCAGCCCCATCTTGCTGCCCAGGCCGCTGACCGGGGAGGCAAAGTCCAGGTAGTCGATCGGCGTGCTGTCGACCAGCAAGGTGTCGCGCGTCGGATCGACCCGCGTGGTGATGGCCCAGATCACGTCTTTCCAGTCGCGGATGTTGACGTCATCATCGACCACCACGATGAACTTGGTGTACATGAACTGGCGCAGAAAACTCCAGATGCCGAACATCACGCGGCGGGCGTGGCCGGGGTAGGACTTCTTGATGCTCACCACCGCCAGCCGGTAGCTGCAGCCTTCGGGCGGCAGGTAGAAGTCGGTGATCTCGGGGTATTGGCGCTGCAGCAGCGGCACAAACAATTCGTTCAGCGCCAGCGCCAGCATGGCCGGCTCGTCGGGCGGTTTGCCGGTGTAGGTGGAGTGGTAAATCGGATCGCGTCGCATCGTGATCCGGTCAATGGTGAAGACCGGAAACCAGTCCTGCTCGTTGTAGTAACCGGTGTGGTCGCCATAAGGCCCCTCCAGCGCATGCTCGAAGCCGCTGGCGTGCGATGGATCCGGGTTGATATGCCCTTCCAGCACGATCTCGGCCGAGGCCGGCACCCGCAGTTCGCTGCCCAGGGCTTTGACCAGTTCAGTGCGGCTGCCGCGCAGCAAGCCAGCAAACTGGTATTCCGACAAGCTGTCGGGCACCGGTGTGACGGCGCCCAGAATGGTGGCCGGGTCGGCGCCCAGGGCGACGCAGACCGGATACGGCTGGCCGGGGTTGGCCGCGCAATGCTCCCGGAAATCCAGCGCGCCGCCGCGCTGCGCCAGCCAGCGCATGATGACCTTGTTGCGAGCCAGCACCTGTTGCCGGTAGATGCCCAGATTCTGCCGCGCCTTGTTGGGCCCCTTGGTGATCACCAGGCCCCAGGTGATCAGCGGCGCCACGTCGCCGGGCCAGCAATGCTGAACGGGCAGGCGCGCCAGATCAACATCGGCGCCTTCCCACACCACATCCTGGCAGGCGGCACTGCGCTGCTCCTTGGGCGCCATGTTCCAGAGGGTTTTCACCATGCTGCTGAGACCCACCAATTCCTTGAAACCCTTGGGCGCCTCGGGCTCCTTGAGCATCGCCAGCACCTGGCCAAATTGGCGCATCTGGCTGACGTCGTCGATCCCCATGCCCAAGGCAACACGGCGCGTCGTGCCGAACAGATTGCCCAGCACCGGCATGCTGTGGCCGGTGGGGTTTTCAAACAACAGGGCCGGGCCGCCAGCGCGCAGGGTGCGGTCGCACAAGGCGGTCATTTCCAGGTACGGCGATACCGCCGCCGTGACTCTTCTGAGCTCGCCCAGTTGTTCCAGTTGGGCGATGAAATCCCTCAAGTCACGGTAAGCCATGGCCTGCTCCTTATTCGGTGCCAGCGTCCAGCGGGGCCGCGGCTTTCAGACCGGTCCAGCGCGGCGCGCTGGGCTGCGGCAGGCCCAGCAGGTCCACCACCCGGCTGACGGTCTGGTCCACCATCTCGGCCAGCGTCTGCGGCCGGTGGTAGAAACTCGGCAGCGGCGGAAAAATGATGCCGCCCATTTCGGTGACGCTGGTCATGTTGCGCAAATGGGCCAGGTTCAGGGGCGTCTCACGCACCAGCAGGATCAGGCGCCGGCGCTCCTTCAGCATCACATCGGCGGCGCGCGTGATCAGGTTATCCGACAAGCCATGCGCCACCGCTGCCAGCGTGCGCATGGAACAGGGCGCCACCACCATGGCGTCGCACTGGAAGGAGCCGCTGGCAATGGCAGCGCCGACCTCCAGCACCGGGTACACCACATCGGCCAGGGCCTCGACCTGGGCGCGACCCATGTCGAGTTCCTGCTGCAAATTCAGCAGCCCGGCGTCGGAGACGGTCAGATGCGTTTGCACATTGCTCAGTTCCCGCAGCACCTGCAGCAGGCGAACCGCGTAGACGGCACCGCTGGCGCCGGAGATGGCGACAATGATCCGCTGCTGTGGCGATGAGTGAGCGAGGTGCACGGGCGCTCGGCGTGGCCGGCTCAGTGGTGGTGCGCCAGCTTGGCCTTCAGGCGCGCCAGCACTTGCGCCGGCTTGAACTGCTCAAGATTGAAAACCGGCAGTTCGATGGCGTCTATGGTGTTCTTGACCAACAAGCCCAGTTCGGTATCGCCTTCCATCGCCAGCCGGCGGCTGAAAAACAGGGTGTCGGGGTCTTCCTGGCGCCGCGCCAGCAAGACGAAATCATAGGCACTGGCGCTGATCGTCAGGTCGGCTTCGGCCTTGTTTTGACAGGCCGAGAAACGATCCTTCAACCACTCGAAGTCAAAGGCCAGCTGTGCGTCGGTGACGCGCAGGCGCAGCTTTTTGCCCAGCAACATCTGCTTCACATCGGGCGCCAGGTTTTTCGCCAGGGCCAGATTCAAAGCCGTCACGAACATCAGCGAGCCCGGGTAGGCAGGCAGGTAGGACAACAGGTTCCCAAGCGGTTTGGGCAGCAGATAGGGGCTTGCTTGCATATTCAAATCCTCTTCATCAGGCGTGCGCCACCAACTGTTCCAGCCCCGGCTTGCCGTACCAATACCCGTTGCACGACTGGTCCGGCATCAGCGCCAGCAACGCCTGCTGGGCATCGGACACGGGAGTTCTGTGCGTCAGCACGCCCTGGAACAAATCGATGATTTCAGGCGTGTGCCGGGATTGCGGACTGATGCGCACGACATCGACGCCCAGCTCGCGCATATCGTCAAGCTCCGGCAGCAGGTTGTAGACTTTTGCCGACTGGGTCTGGGTGCCATTGAGGACCAGAAAATTCTCGTTTTCGCGCGTGCGCATCAACAAGCCATCGGCGTGCTTGAGACAGCTGAACTGGCAGTCGTCCTTGGGCAAGTTGTAGTGCCGCGCGGTAAAGCAGCGCGCCGAAAAGGCCAGCGGCATGCGGCCATAGGAGAAGACTTCGGTTTGCAGGCTAGGTGCGCGACCCTGTTGCAGCAACTTGAGGTCGTCGCGCCCCATCTCCAGCGGCGCCACCCAGCGCTTGAGGCCCAGTGCGGTCATCCATTGCAGCGTCGGCAGGTTGTAGATATTGAGATGCGGACCACCGACAAAAGGAACCTTGCCCTCCAGGCAGTGCACCGCCCCCATGTCATTGGCCTCGACCATGAAGTCGCCGTTGACAGACATCTCGGCCATCTTGTGCAGCAGCGTTACATCCGAGCCGGACTCAATCAGAACCTGGGTTGACAGCACCACTTGCTTGCCGGCCTCGGTCAAATTGGCGGCAATGCCCAGCCAGTCGGCCAGCCGCAGCTCGCGCCGGCGCGAGCAAACCGTCTCGCCCAGATAAACAATGTCCACCGGTGTTTTTGCGATCGCCTCGTAAAAGCTGAACACCGCATCGCGCGGCCAGTAGTACAGCACGGGGCCAAGAGAGAGTTTCATTTCCATGGCCTGTGGTAAGCCCCCAGTGTGTGCTGTTGCCCCTCGGCCACCTTGTCCAGATCGCTCATCCAGGTCGGCTTGGCGGAGTAACGGTGCGGGTTGTCGCGACAGCTGTCAATCGCTTCGCGCCAGACCTTGGTGACTTGCGCCACATAAGCCGGGCTGCGCTGACGCCCCTCGATCTTGATGGCACGCACCCCCATCTTCATCAACTGGGGCAGCAGTGCCAGTGTGTTGAGGCTGGTCGGCTCCTCGATGGCGTAGTAGTTCTTCTCGTCGCCGACGTCGAAGCGCCCCTTGCACAGGGTCGGATAGCCGGCGTTTTCACCGGCGGCGTAGCGGTCGATCAGGACCCCGTTCAAACGCGACTCGCGCCCCTGCGGCGTTTCCACCCAGCGCACCGCTTTCGGTGGCGAGCAGACGCCGTTGGTGTTGGGTGCCTCGCCGGTCACATAGCTTGAGAGCGCGCAACGCCCCTCCACCATGACGCACAGGCTGCCAAAGCCAAACACCTCGATTTCAACGGGTGTCTTTTCCAGCACCTGCTCGACCTGGGTCAGCGACAGCACGCGCGGCAAGACGGCGCGCGATATGCCGAAGTGCTGATGGTAAAAGTTGAGCGCCTCGTAGTTGGTCGCCGAACCCTGCACCGACAGATGCAGCCTCAAACTGGGGTGGTGCTTGACCGCATAGTCCATCAAACCCGGGTCGGCCAGGATCACGGCGTCGACTCCGCTCTGGGCGGTTCGGTCCACGGCACTGCGCCAAACCTCCGGGCTGGCGGCTTGCGGATAGGTGTTGAGCGCGACAAAAACCTTGCGCCCGCGCTCATGCGCGTAACGGATGCCGGTATTGATGGCCGCTTCGTCGAAGTTGAGCCCGGCAAAGTTGCGCGCGTTGGTGGCGTCCCGAAAGCCCAGGTAAACGCAGTCGGCGCCGTTGTCGACGGCGGCTTTCAGCGCCGGCAGACTGCCGGCCGGGCAAACCAACTCCAGGGGCGCAGCCACAGGCGCCGCCTGTGTAGCTACCGGGGAGTCGTCAGAATTGGAATTCATCATGATTTGGGATTGAACCACCCTGGACGGGTGCATCACCGCCTGCCGTCACACGCAGACAGAATTTCATGCGATTGAGTTTACAGCGAAAATGCTGCTCACTTTCTGCGCAACATCAACGACTCCCATGAACCGACACCTCTGGCTGCTGGCCATATGCCAGGGACTTTTCCTGACCAACAACGTCACTTTCATCGCCATCAACGGCCTGGTCGGCTTGAGCCTGGCGCCGCTGGGCTGGATGGCGACCCTGCCGGTCATGGCCTACGTGGTGGGCGGCGCCTTGTCGACCGGACTGGTGGCCAGAACGCAAACCCGCCTCGGGCGCAAGAGCTCGTTTCAACTGGGCCTGCTGGTGGCGCTGGGGTCCAGCCTGCTGTGCGCCTACGCCGCCGTCAACCGGAATTTCTGGCTGTTGTGCACGGCCACCCTGGTGGCCGGCTACTACAACGCCAACGCCAATTTGTACCGCTTTGCCGCCGCCGAACTGGCCATGCCCATCTGGCGCGAAAAAGCCGTCTCGCTGGTGATGGCGGGCGGACTGCTGGGCGCGGTGCTGGGGCCGAATCTGGCGCAATACACGCGCGGCTTGGTGAACGTGCCGTTTGTCGGCGCCTACCTGGCCTTGAGCCTGGTCGCCCTGCTGTCCATGGCCACGCTCTCGTTCATTGACTTTCCGGCGCCACCGGTGCGGCAATCCAGCAGCGGCGGCCGGCCACTGGGCCAGATCATGAAGCAGCCGGTTTTCATCGTCGCCGCCGCCACCGGCGCCCTGGGCTACGGCGTGATGAACCTGCTGATGGCGGCAACGCCCCTGGCCATGCAGCAGTGCAGCCTGCCGTTTTCCGATGTGGCGCTGGTGCTGGAATGGCATGTGATCGGCATGTTCGCGCCCGGCTTTTTCACCGGCCACTTGATCAAGCGCTTCGGCACGCTGAACATCATGAGCCTGGGTGTCGCGCTCAACGCGGCCTGTATCGCGGTGGCCTTGTCGGGCGTTGAGTTGCAACAGTTTCTGGTGGCTTTGTTCTTACTCGGCGTCGGCTGGAATTTCCTGTTTACCGGCAGCACCACGCTGTCGCTGCAAACCTATACGCCGGAAGAGAAGGACCGGGCGCAGGGGGCCTTGAATTTCTTTGTTTTCGCGACCCTGGCGCTGAGTTCATTCTCGTCCGGTGTGCTGGTCACCACCAGCGGCTGGACGCTGCTCAATTACGGCTCGCTGGTGCTGGTGACATTGACCGCCGCGGCGCTGCTGTGGCTCAGGTCGGCCAAGCGTCGCGCAGTATGATGCTGGCTCCGACGGAGCGCCATGCACGCCCCGCATTTTGAACCGTCTTCAGGAGACAAATCATGCAAAGACGACATTTGTTGGCCAGCGGCCTGCTGGCTGCCGCGCTGCCCCAATGGACCCTGGCCCAGGGACTGGAAAAGCCCAAGCTCACGATCGCCGTGGGCGGCAAGAACCTGCTCTATTACCTGCCACTGACGGTGGCCGAGCAGTTGGGCTACTTCAAGGCCGAGGGGCTGGACGTGACCATCGTCGACTTTGCCGGCGGCTCGCGCGCCTTGCAGGCGGTGGTGGGCGGCAGCGCCGACGTGGTGTCCGGCGCCTTTGAACACACGGTCAACATGCAGTTCAAGGGCCAGCGCATGCGCGCCTTTGTGCTGCAAGGCGCGGCGCCGCAAATTGTGCTGGGCATCAATCCCAAAACCATGGCCAACTTCAAGACCATCGCCGACCTGAAAGGCAAGAAGGTCGGCGTCACGGCCCCCGGCAGCTCGACCAATGTGATGCTCAACTTCGTGCTGGCCAAAGCCGGGCTCAAGCCCAGCGATGTCAGCGTCATCGGGGTCGGTGCCGGCAACGGTGCGGTAGCCGCCATGCGCGCCGGCCAGATCGACGCGATCAGCAATCTGGACCCGGTCATCACGCTGCTGCAACGCTCCGGCGACCTCAAGATCATCTCCGACACGCGCATCCTGGCCGAGTCCGACAAGGTGTTCGGCGGCCCGATGCCGGCCGGCTGCCTGTACGCCATGCAAGCCTTTATCGACAAGCACCCCAACACCACCCAGGCGCTGGCCAACGCCATCGTGCGGGCCGACAAATGGATACGCAACGCCGGCGCCGCCGACATCATCAAGGCCGTGCCGGAAAGTTTTCTGCTGGGCGACCGGGCGGTCTACATCGACGCCTTCCTGGCGGCCAAGGGAGCGCTCTCGCCGGACGGCATGATCCCGGAAAAAGGCGCGCAAACAGCGTTCCGGGCACTGGCCAGCGTGGACGACAAACTGGCCGCCGCCAAACTTGACCTGACGGCCGTCTACAGCAACGACTTCGCCAAACGCGCCAACGCCAAATACCCCAAGGGTTGAGATGACGGCAGCGCTCGATCTGCAAGGCGTCGCCTGCACTTTTGTCAGCAGGAACGACCCCCATCAGCGCTACACCGCGGTGCGGGACGTCTGCCTGACCATAGGCGCCGGCGAGTTTGTCAGCGTGGTCGGGCCGACCGGCTGCGGCAAGAGCACGCTGCTCAACGTCGGTGCCGGTTTGCTGGAACCCAGTACCGGATCGGTGTCGGTCTTTGGGCAACCCCTGGTGGGCATCAACCGGCGCGCCGGTTACATGTTTCAAGCCGAGAGCCTAATGCCCTGGCGCACCGCGCTGGACAACGTGCTGGCCGGGCTGGAATTTCAGGGCCGGCCGCCGGCAGAGGCCAGGGCGCTGGCGCAAGACTGGCTGCGCCGGGTCGGACTGGGCGGCTTCGGCGACCGCTACCCGCATCAAATGTCGGGCGGCATGCGCAAGCGCGTCAGCCTGGCGCAAACGCTGGTGCTGGACCCCGACATCATGCTGATGGACGAGCCTTTTTCGGCGCTCGACATCCAGACCCGCCAGTTGATGGAAAACGAGTTGCTGTCGCTGTGGGCGGCCAAGAAGAAAGCGGTGCTTTTCATCACGCACGATCTGGACGAGGCGATTGCCATGAGCGACCGGGTGGTGGTGCTCAGCGCCGGTCCCGGCAGCCACCCGATTGGCGAGTTTTCGATCGACATCCCGCGCCCGCGCGACGTCGCGGAAGTCAAGATCACGCCGCGCTTCATCGAGCTGCACCAGGCCATCTGGTCGGTGCTGCGGGAAGAGGTTCTGAAGGGCTACCAACAGCAACTGCAGGCGGCCTGAGAGCACGAGACGCTTATGTGGAAATTGATCAAACCGCGCAGCCAAACCCTGTGGCTGTGGCAATTGGGCCTGTTGCTGGCGCTGTTTGCGTTTTGGCACCTGATGACCACGCCCGGGCTGATCCCGCCCATGATGTTTGCCGACGAACGCCAAGCGGCTTTCTTCTTTGGCGAACCGGTCAAGATATTTGCCCGCGTCTGGTCCTGGTTCGTGCGGGACGCCGACATTTACCAACACCTGGGCGTGACGCTGGCGGAGACGCTGCTGGCTTTTGCCGTCGGCGCCGCGCTGGGCCTGGCGGGCGGCTTGTGGCTGGCGCTGGCGCCGCTGGCCTCGGCCCTGCTGGAGCCTTACATCAAGGCCTTCAACGCCATGCCGCGCATCATCCTGGCGCCGATTTTTTCGGTCTGGTTTGGCCTAGGCATGGGCTCCAAGGTTGCCTTGGGTGTGACGCTGGTCTTTTTCATCGTCTTTTTCAATGTCTACCAGGGCGTCAAGGAAGTCAGCCCGGTGGTGCTGGCCAACGCCCGCATGCTGGGCGCCAGCCAGCGCCAGTTGCTGCGCCATGTTTACCTGCCCAGCGCCACCAGTTGGGTCTTCAGCTCGCTGCACACCTCGGTCGGCCTGGCCTTCGTCGGTGCCGTGGTGGGCGAGTACCTGGGCTCCAGCCAGGGCGTGGGCTACCTGATTCTGCAAGCCGAGGGCAGTTTCGACATCAACACCGTGATGGCCGGCATTCTGGTGCTGACCGCCTTTGCCCTGGTGCTGGACCAACTGGTCGGGCGGATTGAAAAACACTTGATGAAGTGGCAGCCGCGCTCCGGTGAGACGGAGAAACTTTAAGTCCGACATCCCGTTTCCAGTTGAGGACAGAGCTGGCAAACTGCCGACATCCCGGTATCTGTTGAGGACAGAGCTGGTTCGCTTCGCGTAACTGCGGTCTGTCCCGCAAGATATCCGACCTGTAGCTGCGGTCTGTCCCGCAATGTTTAGAAATGGGCGTCAAGCCATTTCTTCAACTCGGCAAAAACCGGTTCGGCGTCGAGCTCGTTGAAGATCTCGTGGTACAGGGTCTCGAAACAGTGGGCACTCACCACCTCTTTGGGCGCGGCGGCGGCAAAAGCCCGGCTGCCGGCCGGATTGACCAATTTGTCGGCCCCGGCGTACAGCAGCAGGGTCGGCACGTTCCAGCTGGCGGCCAGCGCCACGGTGGCCGGGCCGCCATCGGCAATAAAGCGTGCCAGCCGGCCCGAGATGCGGTCATGCACCAGTTTGTCGGCGCGGTAAGCCGCAACCACCGCCGGGTCGTGTGAAATGAGGTTGGGATCGAGCCCGTTGCCGACCCGCAAATCGGGCGCAATTTTGGGCAGTATCGCCAGCAACAATTTCTGCAGCGCATTGAGCCCCGGGTCCAGCGCCGGGGAAGACAACACCAGCGCTTCCACCGGACGCATGGCCAGTGCCACAAAGCGCGCCGCCACCAGCCCGCCCAGGCTGTGGCCCAGCAGTATCAGCGGCGTCTTGGGGTCCATGCGGGCCCGGGTGCTGTCCACAATATCCGCCAGATCGTCCAGCAGGCGCGTGTCCGTGGGCAAGCCGCCACGCGCCCCACCCGACTCGCCATGGCCGAACTGGTCGTGTCCGCGCACCGCAAAACCCCAGCTATTGAGCCGGCGCGCCACATGGTCGTAACGGCCGGCATGCTCGCCCAGTCCATGCACCAGCAGGACCACGCCGCGCAAGGGGCGCCCCCGTCCCAGCGGCCAGTCCTGGATGGCAACATTGTCGCCATCACTGGCAACAAAAGTGGAGAGCGTGCTTTCGGTATCCATTGGAAAATTGAAAATGCTGGCGCATATCATGCCACGTATCGAGATACGATTGCCGATTCTCCGGACACCCCCCACTTCAGCACAAAGGCGCGCTTATGACCCCGTTGCTCTCCCCGCAAGACCACCCCATCAGGGTCCGGCGTCGCAGCTGCTTGAGCCTGGCCGCCGCTTTATGCCTGACGGCGGGGCAGGCGTTGGCGCAGAGTCGGCGCTTGCTGCGCATTTCGACGCCGGCGGTTCCGGACGACTGGCACGCCAGGATGTGGACGGTCCTGAAGGAACAACTGGAGCGGACAGCGCCGGGCCAATTTGAGGTCCAGATCAGCCTGAATGCCGCCCTCTTCAAGCAGGGCGCCGAGCCAGTGGCGATGGCGCGCGGCAATCTGGAAATGACCACGCTGTCGGCTTTCGACATTGCCAAACTGGTCCCCGAGTTCTCCCTCTTCACCGCCGGTTACGTGATCCGCGACCCGGCTCATTTGCTGCAAGTGTTCAACGGCCCCATTGGCGCGGAGTTGTTCCAGCGGGTCAGCGAAAAACTGGACATCACGGTGCTGGCGCCGCTCTATTACGGCACCCGCCAGCTCAGCCTGCGCGAGCTGCGCAAGGTGAATACGCCGGCCGACCTGAAAGGCGTCAAACTGCGCATGCCGGGCAGCCGCGAGTGGCTGTTTCTGGGCCAGGCGCTGGGCGCCACGCCGACACCGCTGGCCTTTGGCGAGGTTTACATGGGCCTGCGGACCGGCACCATAGACGCGCAGGACAACCCGCTGCCGACGCTCAAAAGCGCCAAGTTCTATGAGGTGACGAAACAGATCACGCTTACCGGCCATCTGGTGGACGTGCTTTTCATCGGCGTCTCCAACAAACTGTGGAACGGCCTGAGCCCGGAACAAAAAGGCAAGCTCAAAAGCGCGGCCCAGAGCGCCGCCGCCTACAACAACGAGAAGCGCCTGGCCGATGAAAAGCAGCTGGTCGATTACTTCAAGAGCCAGGGCCTGAGCGTGACCACACCGGACCTCGATGCGTTCCGCAAGACAGTGCAAGCCGCCTACCTCCAGTCCGATTACGCCAAGGCCTGGCCCAAAGGCCTGCTGGAGCGTATCAACGCAACGGGCAAATAAATAACCTTGCGGGACTGACCGAAGCGAAGCGGAGCTCTGTCCCCAACCAGCTAATATCCTTGCGGGACAGTCCGCAGTTACGCGAAGCGAACCAGCTCTGTCCCCAACCGAATAAAAATGTTGAAACTCCTGCGCAGCGCGTCCAATGCCTTCGGCGTCCTGCTGTTCGCCCTGTTGTTCCTGGTGTTTGTGGTGCAGGTGGTGGCGCGCTTCGTGTTCAACACGCCCCTGGCCTGGACCGACGAGGCCGCCGTCATCCTCTATTTGTGGGCCATTTTGTGGGCTGCCGCGCTGGTCTGCACTGACCGCGAAAACGTGGCCTTTGACCTGCTCTACCAAAAAGCCAGCCCGCAGGTGCAGCGCATCATGGCGCTCGCCGCCTGCGCCCTGATTGGCGTGCTGGCGGCCTGGGGTTTGCCGGGCGCGCTGGACTACATTCACTTCATGCGGCGCGAGACAACACCGGTCCTGGGCCTGCCCTTCAATTGGGTCTTTGCCCCGTTTGCCCTGTTGCTGATCGCCCTGGCCGTGCGTTACGCCTGGCGCATCTACCGTCTGCTGGGCCGCAACTGGCGGAGCCATCTGTGAGCGCCGCCCTGGTCACCCTGCTGGCGGTGCTGGCAGTGGGCATGCTGCTGCGCGCACCGATCGCCTTTGCCATGCTGGCCAGCGGCATTGCCTACCTGGTGGTCAAGGGGCAAGACCTGGGGCTGGCCGCGGAACAGATACTCAACGGCTTGTACAACGGTTATGTGCTGCTGGCCGTGCCCCTGTTCATTTTTGCCGCCAATCTGATGAACGCCGGCAGCATCAGCGAACGGCTGTTCCAACTCTCGCGCGTCATGGTCGGGCGCATGCGCGGCGGGCTGGCGCAAGTCAACATCGTGGTCAGCGTGATTTTTTCCGGCATGAGCGGCAGCGCCATCGCGGACGCCGCCGGACCGGGGCTGGTCTCGATCAAGCAGATGCTGAAAAAGCCGCAATACTCGCCCGGCTTTGCCGGCGCGGTGGTGGTGGCCGGGGCCACCATAGGCCCGATCATTCCGCCGTCGATTCCGATGGTGCTTTACGCCCTGGTGTCGGGGACCTCGGTCGGCGCCCTGTTCCTGGGCGGTGTGCTGCCCGGTCTGCTGATGGCGGCGCTGCTGATGCTGGGCGTGCACATCATCGCCAAGCGGCGCGACATGCCCAGGGACGACCCGGTCAAAGCCGGCGAACTGCCCGGCATCGTGCTGCGCGGCTTGCTGCCCCTGACCTTGCCGCTGGTGTTGTTGACCGGTATTTACACCGGCGCCTTCACGCCCACGGAGGCGGCCGCCGTGGCCGCGCTGCACGCCCTGGTGCTGGCCGGTGGCGTCTACCGCGCGTTTTCACCCCGGGCCTTGTTTGCGGTGACGCTGGAGTCGCTGCGGGCCAGCGCCGTCATCACCATGATCATCGCCGCGGCCTATCTGCTCAACTACGCGTTTGCCGCCGAGGGCATCCCGAACCAGCTGGCGCTGTGGGTCAGCGGCCTGCACCTGAGCCAACTGCAATTCCTGTTGCTGGTGAACGGCGTGTTTCTGCTGCTGGGCTGTTTTCTGGATGTCTCGGTGATGCTGCTGGTGTTCGTGCCGATGCTGATCCCGACCGCCACCCTGCTGGGCATTGACCTGGTTCACTTCGGCGTGGTGGTGGTGGTCAACATGATGATAGGCCTGGTGACTCCGCCGTTCGGCATGCTGCTGTTTGTGACCAATGCGCTGACCGGCATCCCGCTCAAGGACATGGTGCGCGAAGGCTGGCCGTTCACGGCGCTGCTGGTGCTGGCGCTGCTGCTGATGACGCTGTTCCCGCAAATTGTGCTGTGGCTGCCGCAATCGATGGGCTATGTGACGCACTGAACCGCGGCGCACCGCGCGCTCATCAACCTAATCCTCAAAGCGACTCTCGGCGTCACGATCACGGTCGTAGCGTCGCGTGAGCGCAAACGCCGGCAACCAGGACTCGCGCCGAATGATCCAGCTTTCGTAGGTGGGCATGAGTTGGTCAGGGGCATCCAGGGACCCCAGGTTCACCTCGATTTCGTCCGCGGTGCGTGCAAAGATGGACGAGCCGCAGCGCGGACAGAAAAACCGCCCGGCGTAGTCGCGTGTTTCGCCATCGATCGTCACCGCCTCCTGAGGGAACACTGCGGAAGCGTGAAAAAGAGCCCCATGATGCTTGCGGCAGTCGAGACAGTGACAAAGGCCGACCCGGTAGGGGCGTCCCGATGCCACGAATCGGACGTTGCCGCACAGGCAACCGCCCGTGAATGAGTTCATGCTGCGTCTCCTCAAGAATCAAGCGAGTGGAATGTTTACCACGAACCGCACTGTCACCGCAATTGCCCACGGCGGACGGGGGATGGGGGACATTGAGGCCTGTGCCAAAACGATAACGCACCGCCGCATGCGGTGCGACAACGTTTACTGCCGTGGCAACGGCTTGGCTTGCCCGCGTTCATAGCGGGGAAAGGCGTTTTTACCGCCGCCCGCCAGTTGTGCGGCTTGCACTTGGGTGAGCTTCAGTTTTTTGCGAATACGGGCCAGTTCGGCGACCTCTGCGGCATCCACCTGATCACGAAAGGTCAGCCAACTGGCTTCTTCCGCGGCATCGAATTCCACAAAACCGTCCGCGCAATGATCACAGAATGACCCGCGGGCTTCCGATTGAAAGACCTGTCCCTTGTATTTCTGCACAATGGTTTTGACGCCATCCCTGCCGCGCGAATCCCGGTGCCAAGAGCAGTCATACCTAAAACCAAATTACGTCGATTTTCTTACTGCATTTCAATAAACAGCCAATGCGACGATCTGACTGCAAAATAAAAATCTAGAATTTGGCGATCCGATAGTTAAAAATGAACAGGCCATGGAAGCTGAAATCGACCGCATTGACCGCAAAATTCTGACTGCTTTGCAGCAAGACGGCCGCATTTCCAATCTGAAGCTGGCGGAGGCGGTGGCGCTCTCGCCCACCGCGGTGCTGGCGCGGGTGCAGCGCCTGACCCGCGACGGCTACATCCTGGGTTACGAGGCGCGGCTCAACCCGCTCAAGCTGGGGGCCGGCATGATGGTGTTTGTCGAAGTACTGCTGGACCGCACCAGCCACAATGTGTTCGACCAGTTCAAGGCCGCCGTTCAGGTGCGCCCCGAAATCATGGAGTGCTACATGGTGGCCGGCGGCTTCGACTACCTGCTCAAGACCCGTTGCGCCGACATGAACGCCTACCGCGAATTTGCCGGCACGGTACTGTGGCAACTGCCCGGCGTGCGCGAGACGCGCACCTATGCGGTGATGGAAGAAGTCAAGAACACCCAGGCGCTGGCCCTGCTATAGGGCCGCGACGCAGGCTACAAGCCCGGATAGCCCGGCATGCTGAATTGGGCCTCGCGCAAGGCGGCCAGTACGCTTTGGCTGGCGGCGTCGTCCAGCGCCACCAGCGGCGGGCGCACTATTTGCCAATCGGGGTCTCCGGAGAATTCAGCCAGCACCCGTTTCATCGCCGGGATCATGGGCGCGGCCTGAAAAATCTTGCGGATCACGTCGGCGCTGGCCTGCAGCGCCGCGCCCTGCGGCGTGTTCCAGCCCCGGTACAAGGCATGGATGCCGATCGGGTTCATGTTGACGGTGGCACTGATGCAGCCGACGCCGCCGATCGGCAAGGCCTTGGAGAGCAGGGATTCGCTGGCCGGAAAAACGTCAAAGCCGTCTTTCGCAAAGTTGTCGATCATGGCCTGGGTGTTGTCCCAGTTGCCGGACGAATCCTTGGCCCCCACCACCGTGTCGGGATAGCGCTTGCGCAGCATCTCGATCAGGTTCAGGGTGATAGGCACCTGCGTGAATTGAGGGATGTGATAAAGATAAACCTTCAGACGCTCGCTGCCAACCCGCTCTATCACTTCGGCGTAGTAGGCAAAAAGCCCCGCGTCCGACACGCCTTTGAAGAAAAAAGGCGGCAGCATCAGCGCTCCGCCAGCGCCGTTGCTGACCGCATGCGCCGTCAGCCGGGTAGCGTCCGTGAGCGAGCAGCCACCGGTGCCGGGCATCAGCCTGTCGGCCGGAATGCCCGCTGCCAGCAGCGCGTCGGTCAACGCAATGCGTTCGTCCACCGACAACGATGCAGCTTCCGAATTGGTGCCGAAAATGGCCAGCCCGACCTGCTGGGCTATCAGCCAGCGGCAGTGCGCTATGAAACGTTTGACATCGGGCTCAAGGCGCTGGTTGAAAGGTGTCAGTACCGGGGCGAAGACGCCGCGTAGTCGAGTGCTCATGCTGCAAATTCCTGAAAGTCCAATGATAAAGGCTGCCTCACCCCTTGGAGGAACAGCGCCATTTCACCGCAACGGCCGGTACGCTCACTGGCTGGCAACGACGGCGGCACCGCCCAGGCTGCCCTCGCGGTACACCGTGCAGCCCTTGAGTCCAAGCTCCCAGGCGCGCAGCAAAACCATCTCCAGGTCCTGCACGGTGGCGCTTGGCGGCAGGCGCACGGTCTTGGCGATGGCGTTGTCGACGAACGGTTGCAGCGCCGCCATCAGATTCAGCTGATCTTCCGCCGGCACGTCCACCGCCTGCACAAAATGGGCCGGCCGCTGGGCGTTGGCACCGTGGAGTTCCTTGAAGTGGCGCCACGCGTTGTCCTGCGGCGCGAACATCACCGCTTGCCCATCGGCCCCGCGCACGCGCCGCGTTGCCTCAAAGCCGAACACCGGCTCAATGCCGCTGGAGACATTGTTGGCCAGCAGGCTGACCGAGCCGGCCGGCGCCAGCGCCAGCAGATGGCTGTTGCGAATGCCCAGCTGGGCAATGGCATCCTGCAGTTCATGCGACAGCTCCAGCACAAACGGGCTGGCGCCGTAGCTGACTTTGTCGAACGCCGGGAACGCCCCTTTCTCACGCGCGATCTCGATCGAGGTGCGGTAGGCGCAGTCGCGGATGGTGGCCATGATCTGGCGACTCAGCTCCAAGCTGGCCGGCGCGCCGTAACGCAGCCCCAGCATCAGGAACATGTCGGCCAGCCCGGTGATCCCCAGGCCAATGCGGCGGCTGGCATGCACCGCTTTTTCCTGGCTCTTGAGCGGAAACAGCGAGATGTCGTGCACGTTGTCGAGAAAACGGGTGGCGATGCAGGCGGTGGCGCGCAGCGCGTCGAAGTCCAGGTCGGGATGCGCGGCAAACGGCTGGCGCACGAAGCGGCTCAGGTTGATGGAACCCAGGTTGCAGCCGCCGTAGGCCGGCAGCGGCACCTCGCCGCAGGGGTTGGTGGCCGAGATCTGCTCGCGGTACCAAAGGTTGTTGGCGCGGTTGATCCGGTCGATGAACAGGACGCCCGGTTCCGCGTTGGCATGTTGCGCCTGCACGATCTGGTCCCACAAGCCGCGCGCCGGAATCCGCTTGTGGACCCGGCACAGTTGCGGCGCCGCGGACCCCGACCAAATTCGTTCGCAGACCTCGGCGCCGGCCGCAATGGGATGCGTGCCCAGCGGAAACAGCAGCGGCCAGGCCTGGTCTTGCTCGACCGCCCGCATGAATTCGTCGCTGATCAGCAGCGACAGGTTGAAGTGCGACAAGGCGCCGGCCGTGCCCTTGGCCTGGACGAAGGCTTCGACGTCCGGGTGGTCGCAGCGCAAGGTCGCCATCATGGCACCGCGGCGCACGTTGCCGGCTTCCAGCACGGCATTGGCGGCCTCCCACACCGTCATGAACGAAACCGGGCCCGAGGCCACGCCAGCACTGGCGACCGCCGCCGAGCCGGCCGGCCGCAGCGTGGAGAAGTCAAGGCCGATGCCGCCGCCGGCCTGCAGCGTGACCATGGCTTCGCGCAAGGCATTGAAGATGCCCTGGATCGAGTCCTCGATGGAACCCATGACGAAGCAGTTGAACAGCGTGGCGCCGCGTGTCGTGCCGGCGCCGGCCAGAATGCGCCCGCCCGGCAAAAAGCGAAAGTCCTGCAGGATGGAACGGAAGCGCTCGCGCCACTGGTCGCGGTGGTACGGCTCGGCCAGCGCCACCGCCAACGCCACCCGATCCCAGGTGGCGGCGATTGAAGGTTCCTGCATGTGACCGTCCTCGCGCCACTGGTATCGGGTGCGCCAGACGTGGTCCGCAACAGCTTCGGTGAACAGGGCATTCTTCATGGCGAGCACTCCAAAATCGCGACCCGATTCAGCCTAGCCAGAAAGCGCCTCTTCGGCTTGAGAATTCGCAAAACCGCCCCGACCGTCCGGCCTATGCTGACAGACAGATCGGGCGCATGACAAGCACCGCCTCGAAGCGGATAGCGATCCAGTAGTGGGTCCGCAGCCGGTTCATCCGTAGCGCTGCAGTACCAGATAGTCCCCGCCAGGCGTGGCCCCTGACCGCGCCAGGACATAGCCATCAACCAGCCATCGCAAGGGCGGCCCGATCCGTGTGGGCGCTGGCTGGAAGTGACGCCGCGCCAATGTGAGATGCGGCCGAAAGGCGCGCTGTTCCAGCGGCAGGCCCAGGCGGCGCAGCACCTCGTTCAACGCAGTGTGCAGATGAACCATTGGCGCCGGAACGGCATCCGGAATGGCCACCACCAAGCCGTGCCGCCACTGTTCGCAACGGCTGAAGTCGAGCTCGAAGGGCTGGAACGGCACATGCAGGGCCGGCACCAGTTCCGCTAGCCGCTGGCGCGGCACATTACCCAGAAAATTCAGAGTCAGGTGAATACTGTGCCTGGCGACCGGCCGGGCATCGGCGCCGACGGTGTCACTGCCGCACAAGGCACTCAGGGACCGCGCCAGCGCGGGGCCTGGCCACAGGGCGATGAACAGGCGCGCCACGTCGACAGCGCTTTTCCCCTGTCCTGCTGCGCCTGCGGACAAATCAGCCATCGCCACGGCTCCCGGTCACGTCCGGCCTGAAATGGCGGTCAGGGCACAACCACGGTCCTGGGCCGTCCAACGGTTTGCGCCAGCAGAATCTGCTGGTCGTTTTTCAATCCCATCGCCTGCGACAGGGCGGTGCGGTCCAGCCAGGCCCGGATCACGCAGGCCAGACCGGCGCTGGCGCAATAGAGGGAGACGTTTTGCGCCATCGCGCCGGCGGCCGCAAAAGCGTACGACTCCCGTTTCGTCACCGGCACCAGCTTCATGCGGGAATGGTCGACCACATACACCAGGTCCATCGGCGCGGTATCGACAAAGTCCTGGTAGCCGGTGACGCGGCGTACATCGACGGCGCTCACCATGCGCAGCACGTGGGTCGCCGCGGCGTAGCGGAACAAGCCGTTGGGAAGGGCGGCGTAAACGTCGACTTCCTGCGAGTTCATGGCGCTCGGGACGGTACGCCCCCCCAGCATCGGGCGGTTGAGGCCGGCCGCTGCCCACAGCAGGTCCGAAAGCGTTTGCTCGGGCAGCGGGGCCGGGTCGAATTCCCGCGCCGACTGGCGCTGTGCCAGGGCCTGCATCAGCGGCATGCCGCCCGTGGTGTTGGCCGGCGGCAGGTGGGTGCTGCTGATGGCGTCCACGATCGCCGGTTGCGCCTTGTTTTGGCCAATCAGGCCCTGTGCCATCTTTGTCAATAGGTTCATACATGCGCTCCTGATAGGGGTTGAATTCATGTGACACGGAAGTTCTTGAACTGCCACGGCTGACTGCGGTCCAGGTCTTCGGCGAACAAGCGGCCACGACCGGTGAGCGGAGTCCAATCGGTGTAGACGCCCACCAGGTTGCCGAGGTAGTGCCGGCACAGTTCCAGAATCTCTACGAAAGGCAATCAAATTTGCACCTCGGGTTGTGCGCGTTTCCAGCATCGGTCACGGCGCCAAGCAACTCACTTTTGCGGGACAACAGGTGCCGGCCTTGGCTTCCCTGGTCGATTCTTCGCCATTGACCTCTTGGCGATTTGAGATTAATCAAGCCCGGCACGATTGCAGCTTCGAGCATCGTGCGCGGCGCGTCGGCCGGCGCCTTGCGTCGGTTCGCGGTTCGACCAGGGGCTCGGTGGTGTGCGCCGGCACTATTCCGAAGAGAATCGGATGCGTTGTTTCGTTTGGCGCGGCTGAATAATGTGGTCCAGGGGCAGGACACTGGTCTGCTTGATCTTATGCAGCGAGATGGTCGATTTGACGGTCGAAACACCGGGCAGGTGCAACAGATGCCGGTTCATGAATTCCGACAGCGCGGCAAGGTCGTAGGCAACGATGCGCAACATGTAATCGGCTTCGCCTGCCACCGAAAAGCATTCAAGGACTTCCGGCAAACGGGCAATCTCGCGCTCGAACCTGGCACCGTGCGTCTCGCCCTTGTCCGCCGGTGTGCCGGCATGACGCTCCAGCACCACGTGGGTAAAGGCCATGACGCCCAGGCCGACGACGGCCGGGTCGATCACGGCGGTGTAGTGGTCGATCACGCCGGCTTCCTCCAGTCGCTGCACACGACGGCTGACTTGCGACGTCGACAGGTGAATGATCTCGCCCAGGGCGGCGTTGGTGGCGTGGCCGTCGCGCTGAAGCTCGGTCAGCAGGGCCAGGTCATGCCGATCCACAGTGATGCCGGCCACAATATCTCCTCATTGGTATTTTGATGCAACCATTGTGCATTAATACCTAATTTGTGTACACATAACAATCAAAAGATGCGCCTTCAGCGGGCTAACATTTCTTCACAAATCGTCCCGCCGGAGTGCTTGCGGGACGAAGAAAAACAACGAGGTCGGACAATTCGAAAGCGGTGACAGGCCGGGTCCAGCACGGATCGGCGGGTACCGCCGGCTTTGCGTTTATCAAACCTATTGATGAGGCCAACATGGCAGGAATCCAGGTCTTAGCGGCGCCAGCGCGCATGCTCTTTTCCGGCAACGAGGCGGTGGCCCGCGCGGCCTGGGAAGCCGGCGTTCGCGTCGCCTCTGCCTACCCCGGAACGCCGGCCACCGAAATGCTGGAGAACCTGGCCAACTACCCCGACATCTACACCGAATGGTCGGTCAACGAGAAAGTGGCGCTGGAGGTTGCCATTGGCGCCTCGATTGCCGGCTCGCGCTCTTTTTGCGCCATGAAGCACGTCGGCCTGAACGTCGCCTCGGACCCGCTGATGACGCTGACCCTGACCGGTGCCGCCGGCGGCATGGTGATCGCCGTGGCCGACGACGTGGGCCTGTCCTCCTCGCAGAACGAGCAGGACTCGCGCTATTGGGGGCGCTTTGCGCACCTGCCGCTGCTGGAGCCAGCCGATTCGCAGGAAGCCTACGACATGGTGCTTGCCGGCTACGCCTTGTCGGAACTGTTCCAGGTGCCGGTGATCCTGCGCCTGACCACTCGTATCTGCCATGTCAAGGCGATGGTCAGCGTCGGCCAGCGCGTGCCCCATGAATCGCCTGGCTTTGTCAAGGACCCGCAGCGCTGGGTGATGGTGCCGGGCCATGCCAAAGCGCGCCTTCCGCTGATGTTCGAGCGCGAAGAAAAGCTGCGTGCCTGCGCCGAGATTTCGCCACTCAACTTCGTTGTCGCCGGAAAGGACCGGCGCGTCGGCTTTATCGCCTCAGGGCCGGCCTGGATGCATGTGCAGGAAGCGTTTCCGGATGCGCCGGCGCTCAAGCTCGGCTTTTCCTACCCGGCACCGATCGAAAGAATTCGCGCTTTCAGCCAGACGGTGGAGCAACTGCTGGTGGTGGAGGAACTCGAACCTCTGCTGGAAATGGAGCTCAAGGCCGCTGGCATCGCCTGCCACGGCAAGGACTTTCTGCCGCGCAGCGGCGAACTTCCGCCGGAAGTGCTCAGGCCGGCGGTCGCGCGCTTGCTGGGTGAAGCGCCGGCCAATGACGACGCCGACTGTTCGATTCGACCAGCGCCGGTGTTCCCGCGGCCGCCGACCTTGTGCGCCGCGTGTCCGCATCTGGGCGTTTATTACACCCTGGCAAAACTGAAAAACATCACCATTGCCGGTGACATCGGTTGCTACTCGCTGGGTGCCGGCCATCCCTGGAATGCCCTGGACTCGGTGATCTCCATGGGCGCCTCGATGGGCGTGGCCCTGGGCCTGGACAAGGGTCGCGCCGCAGTTGACAAGGACCGCAGGATCCTGGCCGTGATCGGCGACTCGACCTTCATGCACATGGGCATGCAAGGGCTGCTGGACATCACCTACAACGGCGGCAATGTGACCGTGCTGCTGCTCGACAACCGGACGGTCGGCATGACCGGCGGCCAGGACAATCCGGGCACCGGCCGTGACGTCCACGGTGCGCCGGCGCCGAAGATCGATTTTGTCAAGCTGTGCGAGGCGCTGGGCGTCAAGCCGGAACGCATCCGCAAGGTCGACCCCTACCAGTTGCCGGAACTGGCCAGGGCGCTGCGCGAGGAAACCAAAATCCCCGAACCCTCGGTGATCATCACCGACCGCCCTTGCGTCCTGATTGACGAATTCAGGAAACAGCCGGCCTTGCGCGTGGTATCCGACCAATGCACCGGCTGCGGCCTGTGCCTGGACGTCGGCTGTCCGGCCATCAACGAACAGCGCCGCGAGGTGCTGCTGCGACCCTCCGGCAAGGAAGTGACGCTGCAATACGCCAGCATCGAAAGCGCAGCCTGCACCGGCTGCGACATCTGCCTGCAACTGTGCGCACCGAAAGCCATCGTGCCGGCGGCGTCGCTACAGACGATCAACTTCGTGAAGAGCTGAAAATGAAAAATGATGTCACCAATATCCTGGTCGTCGGCGTGGGCGGCCAGGGCGTCATGACGGCCACCGAAATTCTGGCCGAAGCCGCCATTTCGCTGGGCCACGACGTCAAGAAGACCGAGGTTGCCGGCATGTCGCAGCGCGGCGGTGTGGTCAGCTCGCACCTGCGCTTCGGAGCCAAGGTACTGTCGCCCAAGATCGCCCCCGGCGCGGCCGACATCCTGGTCGGCTTCGAGTCGGCCGAGGCCTTGCGCTGGAGCCATTACCTGAAGCCAGGCGGACTGGTTCTGATGAACACGGCACGCCTGGTGCCACCGGTGGTGAGCAGCGGTCTGTATGCCTACCCGGCTGACCCGGTGGCCCAGATTCGCGCTCTCGGCATCGAGGTGCATGCGTTCGACGCCCTGGCCATCGCCAAGCAACTGGGCGACCTGCGCCTGGGCAACAGCGTCATGCTGGGCGCCATTGCGGACCACCTGCCGTTCCGCGCCGAGGTGCTGCTCGAATCCATACTCAATCGCTTCCGGGCACGAAAACCGGAGATGGTGGAACTCAATCGCCGCGCCTTCAGCGCCGGCCGCGACGCCATCGCCAATTTGGAGCGGGCCGAAGCGCTGGCGTAACGAAGCGCCCCCTGGCGCTGGGGGGCACAAGTTGGGTGAGAATAGGTCGATGTCTGAACGATCAAGAAGCAGATGAAGGCAGCGACCAAGGCCAGAAAGCGCTCTGTGGCGCCCCGGCTGTCACGCGAGGATTGGCTGGATGCGGCCTTCCAGGCCGTGGTGGAAGGCGGCTTCGACAACGCGCGTGTGCTGGTAATCGCCAACGCCCTGGGGGTAACGCGGGGAAGTTTTTACTGGCATTTCACCGACCACGCCGACCTGATCGCGGCGCTGCTGGCACGCTGGCGCAAGCGCGAGATCGGCATCGACCACGCTTTGCGATCAGAACTCACAGCCGACCCGCAAGCCGATCTGGAGCGGCTGCTGGACGCCGCCCTGGCCTACGCCGGTGCCGATCTGGAATTCATGCGTTTCGAGCTGGCCTTGCGCGGCCGCGGCCGACGCGACCCGGAGGTGGCCAAGTTGCTGCTGGAGGTGGACCAGATGCGCTTCGACCTGTTCGAGCAAAAATTCATGCGCCTGACCGGCGACAAAAAGATGGCGGCCGAATTGGCTGCCCTGTTCTACCTGGCCATTGTCGGCAGTCATCAGGCGCTGAGCCGACCGTCCAGCCCGCCGCAGGCGAAGGACTACCTGAAAGGCATCATCGCCAAGTTTCTGATTCACGGCCAAGCGCCGGCCCCAGCTTAACGCTCCAGGATCGCGACGTTTGCCTTCACGGTGTGCGCAAAATTCCCCCAGCACATCGATCATTGTGACCGAATGACCAACTGCCGACACCGGCGCTATAGTTGAACCTGCAATCGCGCCACTTTGCCAATTTAGGTGACACGATATAAGGGGACGCCAATGACAAGAATTTTTCCGAAAGCAACATGGCAAGCCGAGACAAAAAGCGACTTGCAGTGCACTGCATTCGCTCGCATCCGGTGGCGCCTTTGGAACATGTCCGGTCGGACAGGATGGGCTCACCAGAATATCGGACGATCTACATCACTTTATGCATCTAATACGGAGACTATCGAATGACTGACGCCGCTTGGGCTCTCGCTGGGGTTGTAGTTGGTTCTCTCGGAACGGGGTTGTTCAACCTGCTTCTCCAACAGAATCAATTTCGTAACAACAAGGATATGTTCTTCCTCCAAAACAAGAGCACCGAAATCGTCAAGAGTTTCCTCACGGAGATGCTCAGCCACAAGAGTTACACCGACCGGTCTCTTGCTGCGCTCAAGGCTCCAATTGGCGGCTACAGCGATGACGAAATACGTCAACTCCTTCACGAGGTTGGTGCCAAGAAAACTTCTCGTGATGACGGCTCTGAGTGGTGGTATCTCTTGTCACGTCAAGAAGAGCGTTTAGCCAAGCGGCAAACGCGCGATGCATAGCTCAACCGTTGGGCTTCACGATGAATCCGACCGCGCTTGGCTTGGCACTGTTGCCAACTGCCGTTCTAATCGGTGCGGCTTACTGGCGTTTCAAAGTACGCTTGGCACATACGCCTCTCACGGTCGTTGCGTTCTCCTTCGGGCTTGCCTTGGCAGCACTGGTTGTCGCGGTTTCGGCAACCTATTCATTGCGCGTTCTGTCGGCTGCACAAGGTTCAAATGGACTTGTGGCCATCCCACTGTTGGTGTACGCTGCCTCCCTCACCGCCATGGGCAGGCGGAGCAAGCTCTCCGTACCGGCGCTGGTCCTGGGTGGGGCTGTTGGCATTGTTCCAATGTACTTTGTCGGTTTCTATGTCTGGCTCTTGGCGGCGTGCAGCTTTGGAGACTGCCTGTGATGCGAAGCCCAGCGTTCCAGCGGACCGCCTTCGGCAGCCACTGAACTCAAACATTGGGCGTCAAGATTCCCACCACCCCGAGGTTTTGCATGACCGCAATCGAGATCCATCCCCTGTCGCCGGATCGTACGGCCGACTTCATGGCGTTCTTCGAGGGCGAAGCGTTCAGCGACAACCCGAAGTGGTCGTCGTGCTACTGCCAATGCTTTTACGAAGATCATTCGAAAGTTCATTGGCCCAGCCGAACGGCTGCGGAAAACCGTGCGTGCGCGAGTCAGCGCATCGCCAATGGTCAGATGCAGGGGCTGCTCGCCTACCGTGAAGGCCAGGTGGTCGGCTGGTGCAATGCGGCACCGCGTGCGCTGCTTCACGCGCTCGACGCCGAGCCTATAGCGAAGCCGGAACGGGTCGGCACGATCCTGTGTTTTCTGGTGGCGCCAAGCGCCAGAGGCCAAGGCGTTGCCACTGCTTTGCTCCAGGCGGCCTGCGAATACCTGCTGCGGCAAGGCCTCCAGTCGGTGGAGGCGAACCCCCGCCCCAACGCGAAAGGAACAGCCGAGAATCATTTCGGGCCGCTGGGCATGTACCTTGCCGCCGGTTTCACGGTGCGCCGCACCGATGATGACGGCAGTGTCTGGGTAGGCAAGGCGCTGGGATAGGCGTCGGGTCTGGTATCACCCTGCACCCCACGAACTCCGCGCTTTTACCCTACCATCACGTCCTCCATGCCATCACGAAAGGGTGCCAATGACTACACCGACGACGGATAGCGAAACCGTCAAGCAATCTCGCGCCGTCGAGCGGCTGATTGCCGGGCAGACCACCTCGGACGGTGCCGGCGTCAAACTGACCCGGGTGCTGACGCAGGATCTGCAGCGCCGGCTGGATCCGTTCCTGATGCTGGACGCCTTTGGCAGCGACGACCCGGATGATTACATCGCCGGTTTTCCGGACCATCCGCACCGTGGCTTCGAGACTGTGACTTACATGATCGCCGGTCGCATGCGGCACCGCGACAGCGCCGGGCACGAAGGCTTGCTGGAGGGCGGCGGCGTGCAGTGGATGACCGCCGGCCGGGGTGTGATTCATTCTGAAATTCCGCAGCAGGCCGATGGCGTGATGGAAGGTTTTCAGCTCTGGCTCAACCTGCCGGCGCGCGACAAGATGATGGCGCCCTGGTACCGCGACTTCAAGGCCGCTGATTTGCCCCGCTTCGTCACTGGGCAAGGCGTGGCGGTGACGGTGATTGCGGGCAGCAGCCACGGCGTCACCGGTGCCGTGACGCGCGATGCGACGGCGCCGCTTTACCTGGACCTCCATTTACCGGCCGGCACTTCCTTCGACCAAATCTTGCCAGTGGGTCACAACGCTTTTGTTTATGTCTACCGCGGCCAGATCAGCATTGCCGGGCAAACGGTACCGGCACAGCGCATGGCCTTGCTGGCCAATGAGGCGCAGGCCGATGGCGTGGCGATGCTAGCCGGTGCCAACGCCAGGGTGTTGCTGATCGCGGGCCAGCCACTGAAGGAGCCGATTGCCCAGCACGGCCCGTTTGTGATGAACACCCAGCAGGAACTTCACCAGGCCGTTCGGGACATGCGTGAGGGCCGCCTGGGCGAGTTCGCACCATGACAGCCACGGCCCGAACCTACATAGCCGCGCTCGGGTTGCAGGCGCATCCGGAAGGTGGCTTTTTCAGGGAGACTTACCGCAGCGATCAAACGATGGCGGTGGCGGCGGCTGATGGAACCATTGTTCGAAGAAACGTCTGCACCGGGATCTACTTTCTGCTGGAGCAAGGCAACTTCTCCGCCTTTCACCGCATCAAATCCGATGAGATGTGGCATTTCTACGCCGGCCAGGCGCTGGAGGTACTGGAACTGACCGCCACCGGCGAACTGCGCTGCACCCGTCTGGGGCCCGACGTCTTGCGAGGCGATGTTCCTCAATACGTGGTGCCGGCCAACACCTGGTTCGCCGCCCGTGTCGCGGCCGATAGCGCATTTGCGCTGGTCGGCTGCACGGTGGCGCCGGGCTTTGATTTCGCCGATTTTTGTCTGGCGCAGCGAGAGGCTTTATCGGCAAGTTTTCCGCAACACAGTCGGCTCATTGCCGAGCTGACCCGCTAACGTAGCTATCGGTTTGCCTTAAAGACCGCGCTGCCAGGCCGGGCGCAGGCCGGCGGCGTCGGGGCGGCCGATGGCAGTTCTGACCTCCTGCAACAAGCGCTCTTTTTCGGCCCCCAAAACACCTTTGAGGACCAGCCAGTTGGACGCATGGTCGCTGCGAAACACGGTGCGCTTGAGTTCCAGGGCTTGCAGGAATTGTTCCATCTCGGCAAACAGCTGCTGCTGATCGAGCGGCTCCCATTGCGGAAATCCCTGGCGGAATCTGGCCTCGCCCTGGGGAAAGCTGACCACCAGCGTTGCCAGAAATTCTGGTTGGGTCAAATTGACCAGGCGGGCCGAGTTTTCCGCATGCTGCTGTGACAGCAGGCGACCACCCAGGCCGTTCAGCAACATCACCGAACGCGCGATGCCGGCGGCGCCCAATTTGTCCAGGGCGTCCCGGGTGGTCTCGGAAGTTTCACCCTTGTTGACCTTCTGCAGCACCTCGTCGTCGCCCGACTCGGCGCCGACGTAGACCAGGGATAAACCCGCCTCGTGCAACTCCAGCAACTCCGGCACCGATTTATTGCGCAGGTTGCGCGGCAGGCAGTAGCTGGAGATGCGCCGGACTTTGGGCAGATGTTCCTTGATCGCCGCCAGCACGCCCATCAGGCGCCGGGTCGACAACACCATGGCGTCGCCATCGCCCAGAAAGACCCGCTGCACCTGGTCGGCGAACTGTTCGCCGCAGCGCCGGATGGCGTCCAGCGTCTCCTGTTCATCGCGGGCGCGAAACTTCTTTTGCGGCGCCGTGTACATCTCGCAGTAAGTGCACTTGTTCCAGGAACAGCCGTCGGTGACCGGCAGGATCAGGGACTGCGCTTCGCTGGGCGGGCGAAACACCGGGTTGACATAGCGGATGGGGAAATCTTGCTTCACGGGCTGGATTGTGCACACAGAAATCGATGCATCGTGCAACCCGTGACCTGAAAGCACCATAAAAAAACACCCCCGGCCAAGCGGTCGGGGGTGCCTGAAGGGTGATTTGAAATTCAGGCGGGAAGCTTCGGTGCCCGGTAGGCCTGATAGCCGATTCTGGCAATCATCGCGATGCCGACGAAGGGAAGCAGCACCGCATAGACCAGACCGATGAACGGAGCCGCTGCAAACAGCACAGCCTTCCTGGCAGCGATCAGGGCGTGATAAGTTGCCGGGGCTTTGACCAGCGCCTTGCCACCGATCCAGGCCAGCATGGCAAGTCCGACGAAGGGCAATGCCACGGCGTAGACCAAACCGATGAAGGGAGCGGCCACGAACAGGGCCAGGTTCTTCAGGAACCGTGCAACTGTGGCGATTTCTGCCTTGTTGGGAAGAAGCCAGCCGAGATTGACAACTGGATAGCCGATTTGACCGGCGATGTGGAGTGTTGCAGCCATGATATTTCTCCTTAAAAGGTCATTTGATTCAGATGAAATACTCTACGCATAGCCCGTGCCAACCTCACAGAAGAAGAAAAAGTTCAATTGAATCAAAGAGTTGCGTCTATGGCTTGCGCTGAAAGGCAAACACCGGCCGCGCTGATCGCCATGGCGGGTATATTTTTTTCAGGCACCAGGGACGATTGCGAAGCTAAAACCTCAGCAAAATCAAAGCGTTACACAAACTTGGCGAAAAATAAATTTTCTATTCAGCCAATCGACCTTTGGCGCCATGGCGGTCATGCCGGAGCCTGCTGATTCCCGCCCAAGAACTGCTTTGGAATGAGGTAGCCGTCAGTCGCGGTCTGTCTTCGTACTCTTACCCTTGACGCGACTGCGGGCAGGTGTTTTGACCGGGGCGGTTTTTGTTTTGACGCGCGAAGGCAGCAGTGCCTGTTCCAGCTCGGCAATCGACTCGTCGGTGTAGTCCAGCATGCGCTGCAAAGCCGGCACCGAGCGGCGGCAGGCGATGTAGCCGAAGCCCAGCTTGTCGGCGTAACCGCTGATCGTGATGTTCAGCGCCAGGTATTGCGTCGGGATGGAGACCGGGTAGACCTCGTCGAGCCGGGCACCGTTCAGGAACAGCGTTTCACGCGCACCCGGAACGTTCGAGATGATGACGTTGAACAGCGGGTGCTGCCTAGCGCTGCCGGTCAGCATGGCAGCCCCCATGGGGGAGATCGAGGTGATGCCGTGCGCCAGTTTTTGCAGGCGCGGCATGCTCCTGAGCCGCTCCTTGGCTTGGCTGGTCGATTGCACGATGCGCGCCAGACGCTTGAGCGGATCGCTCAGATGGGTGGCCAGATTCGCCAGCAGCAGCGAGACCTGGTTGCCGCCGGCATCGGTCTCGCCCCGCAGCGAGACCGGCACCATGGCAATCAGCGGCTTCCTCGGCAGCGCTTTTTGCGCTTGCAGGTACTTGCGCAGGGCACCGGCGCAAATCGCCAGCGTGATGTCGTTGACGGTGGCACCGGCGGCCTCGCCCAGGCGCTTGAAGCGCGCCAGCGAATAGGACTGAGCGGCAAAGCGCCGGGAGCCCGATATCTCGACGTTGAAAGGGGTCGGCGGCGCCTGAAACGGCAGGGCCGCCGCGTCGTCGCCTTGGCCCAGGTGCAGCAGGTCAAACAGCCCGCTGCCGATGCCCGGCAGGATCTCGCGCCCGGCCCGCGCGGCATTGGCCAGTTGCGCCAGCAGGCCCGGCGGCGACCGTTTGGAAGTGCTCTGCTGCTCATATTTCTGCGTCCACAACGGCGGCTTGTTTTCTTCTGCCGTCAGTGACAAACCTTGCGCCATGATTCTGGCGCCGCTGACGCCGTCCACCAGGGCATGATGGATTTTGATGTAAGTGGCAAAGCGGCCCTCCGGCAAACCTTCAATCACATAAGCCTCCCAGAGCGGGCGGTTGCGGTCCATCAGGTTGCCGTGCAGGCGCGACACCATGGCCAGCAGTTCCCGGATGCGTCCGGGGCGCGGCAAAGCCAGGTGCCGCAGGTGGTAGTCCAGCTCGAATTCTTCGTCCTCCTCCCAGTACCACAGGCCCAGCCGCAGAACGGGGCGCAGATTGAAAGGCGACTGGGCCGCCAGATGCTGGCGCCACTCGGCCAGCAGTTCGGCGATGAAATCAGGGCCGGCCCCAGGTGGCGGCGTATACAGGTTGAGGCCCGCCACATGCATCGGTTGATGGCGCGTTTCCATCCACAGGAAGGCGGAGTCGGTCGGGTTGAGGGCTTGCATGGCTTGGGTTCTTTCAGCGTTGCCTGAGCGCCAGTGTAGTGACCAATCAGTCGATGCGCTCGACCGCCGGCATGCCCCACTGGCCGTTCAGGGCCGGCGTTTTGGGCCAGTAGAGCCGCGCATTGAGCAGAAAGGGTTGGCCCTGCTTGACCGGCAGCCAGTTGTTCTTTTGGTCGCCGTCCGGCGGCGTGGCCTGCACCAGCAAATCGAGCGATCCGTCGGCGTTGTAGTGCAGCGGATCGCGGTCGCCCAGGGCGTAACGATGGATCGCGTTGTCGAGAAAGAAGTCGTCGGCGCCATAGGCCGTGATCGACCAGAAGGCATGCACCGGCGGCAGTTCGCCGGCCTTGAAATGCAGGCGGTAACGGTGACGGCCGTCCAGCGCCTGCCCCGTGCCGTCGAAGCGCGCGTTGGGATAGACGGCGTCGGCCGGCAGGTTGGCGCCCAAGCCCACCATGGCGACCACGGCGCGGGTGTTGTAGAAGGTGCCGTAGTTGCCCAGCATGGCGGGCGGCGTCTGCCAGCCGCGTACCAGGTCGCGCGTTTTATTCAGCTCCTTGGCGACCGTGAAGTCCGCGATCCAGCGCCCCAGGCCGACGCTCCAGCGCTCCAACGGGCTCCAGTGCGGCGGCTGCCCCGGTGCGATACCGATGCGCGAGAGTTTGACCAGCATCGGACCATCGGCCGCAGCCGGCGGGTTGGCCACCAGCAGCCGCGCCAGACGGTTGAAGAAGGCCTGCGCGCTCATGGCCTGCATCTGCTGCACCGGTGGCGGCGGCTTGACCGCGGCGGGTTGCCAGCTAGTCGAAATTTTTTCAGCGCCGCCGGGGTCGGCCTGCCAAGCGGTCAGGGCGCGCAGCTTGATGCCGTCTTGCAGACGGTGCACCAGGGGGTAGTCGGCGACACCGTTGGTTTGCGTGCGTCCGATCAGCCACACCATCTGGGTCGGAGAACGCAGCAGCGTCAGCCCGGCCGGCGTCTGGCCTTGCCAGCCCGGCCCCACCAGCAGAAGGCGGCCCCCCGCCGCGCCCAGGGTACGCGTGCCGGGCGCCGCGAAGACGTTGGTCCAGGCGTCCATGAAAGGCATCACTTCATAGCGCTGGTCGTTGGCCCCCATCTCGAACACCCATGGCCCCTTGGCCATGTCGATGAAGGCGCTGGTGTAGAGCGTATCGGCATTGGGCCGGACCACTTCCTTGAAGCCGGCCTCGGGAAACTGGCGCACCCGGTGCAACTGGTTTTCCGGGCCTTGCGTCGACACTGCATTGGTCCGGGTGACGTCCATGACGACCAGCGGATAGCCGTAGATATAGGCCTCGGCACCCAGCAGGATGTGCTCGGCTTTGACGTACAAGACGCCGCCAAGGAGCAGGATCAGGCCGAACAGGGCAAGCAAGACCCCCTTGAGGCGCACCAGCCAGCGGGACGAGGCGCTTGTTTCTGACTTGTTCAAGAAATTGAGGGCCGGCGATGCCGATGAAAAGGTCATCTTTCAGATTTCTCCCTGCCGGCCGAAGACTGCGGTCTGTCGGTGTTGAATGCTGACTTCAATACATGAGTGTATTGATACTGCAAAACCCAGCCCATCGGTGAATACCCGAAGCGCCGACTCAGGTCCAGCCCATGCCCCGCAACCCCCAGCCGGCCAGTGCACACGCCGTAATCACTGTGATGACGCCCAGCTTGTAACGCAGCAGGGCCACCGCGGCACTGAGTGCCAGCGCCAGCGCGGCCCAGTCAAGCCTTGCCAGGAAGCTGCCGCCAGCGCCGTTGCGGTAGGCGATATGCGCGACAAAAAACAGCGCGAGGCTGGCAATGACCCCGACCACGGCGGCGGTGATGGCGGTCAGGGGCGCGGTGAACCCAAGCCTGCCGTGGGTCGCTTCGACCAGCGGACCGCCGGCCAGAATGAACAGGAACGAGGGCAGGAAAGTAAACCAGGTGACAACGGTGGCGGCCAGCGCGGCAGCCAGAAAAACCGCTTCCGGACCCAGCACCTGCTTGCTCCAGCCGCCGACGAAGCCGACGAACGCCACCACCATGATCAGCGGGCCGGGCGTGGTTTCGCCAAGGGCCAGGCCGTCCATCATCTGCGGCCCGCTCAGCCAGGCAAAGTGCTCCACGGCACCCTGGTAGACGTAAGGCAGCACGGCGTAAGCGCCGCCAAAAGTCAGTAAGGCCGCCTTGGTGAAGAACCAGCCCATTTGCGTCAGCGCGCCGCTCCAGCCCTGCCAGATGACGAGCCCGCCCATGGGCAGCAGCCAGAGCAGGGCACCCACCGCCAGCACGCTGACCAGACGCGATTTTTTGAAGCGTGCATGGATGGGCGTGGGCGTGTCGTCGTCGATCAGGGCACGCGGATGCGTTCCCGGGCGCGCCTTGGCCGCGTCATGCCCGCCGGCGGCGGCAAACTGCCGCGGCAACCAGCGCTGACCGAGCCAACCGGTCAGCGCTGCCATCAACACCACCCACGGAAAAGGGATGTCGAAAAATGAAATGGCGGCAAAACTGGCAACGGCTATCGCCCACAGCAGGGGCGCGGTGCCTGGCTTTTTCAGTGTCTTCGAACCGATCCGATGCACGGCCTGCAAGACGATGGCGGCAACGGCCGGCTTGATCCCATACAACAGACCCGCCACCCAGGGTACGCTGCCAAAAGCCACATAAACCCAACTCAGGCCAATCAGGATAAACAGCGAGGGCAGCACAAACAAGCCCCCGGCCACGATGCCGCCCCAGTTGCGGTGCATCAGCCAGCCGATGTAAGTGGCCAGTTGCTGTGCCTCCGGGCCGGGCAGCAGCATGCAGTAGTTCAAGGCGTGCAGGAAGCGGCCCTCCGAGATCCAGCGTTTTTCTTCCACCAACTCACGGTGCATGATGGCAATCTGTCCGGCCGGACCGCCGAAGCTGATGAAGCCCAGTTTGAGCCAGAACTTCAGAGCCGCAAAAAAAGACACGACCGGCGCCGTTGGACGGCTGGCTGCGGCAGCGACCGCAAGGTCCGGCGCTGCTTGTTGCGCCTTCACGCGGGCTTCCAGTTGTGCTGTTCGTCGGTTCCGGCCACCGCGTCGCGGCACCAGGCGTAGAGGGCGTCGTAAACCGGCATCATGGCCTCCAGCATGGCGTGATCGTCGGGGCAGGTGCGCGACATGCCCAGCGATACGGCCAGCAGGCCAGCCGCCTGCGGCGCGAGGTCCAACCGGTCGGTATCCGCCCCGCGCACAATGTCGGCCAGTTTGGCCAATGCCGTGTCATTGCCCAGGCGGTAGATTTTGATGAAGGCGTCAAAACTGCACAGCGCGCCATCGTGGGTGAAGGGCGTGTCGGCCACGTCGGCGTTGACGTCATAAGGGGTGGCGTTTTGATCCCGCGCCACTGCGCGCACCTGCGCTGTCGGCACGTACAGGAATTGCGCATCGGCATCGACAAACCGGCGCAGCAGCCAGGGGCAGGCAATGCGGTCAATTTTGGGACGCTCACGGGTCACCCAGCGGGTGGCGCCGCCTGCCGCCTTGGTGGCCGGTTCGGCCGTTGCACGGGAATGAGCAGGTGCGTTGGCAGTCGAAAATCGAGAGGGATTTGGGGTGTCCATGGTAAGTCCAATCAAGGTTGCAGCCGTTGGACGGGACACCGTCTTGGGGCTCTGCTGAGCCCGACGCCGGGGCGCTGAAACCCCGACCCGAAAACTTTAGCACAGCCGCCAGAAACACTCCACTCAGTGAGGAATTTCCCGGCGCCGCAGCTTAAGTGCCCGTCGCCCCTTGCGCCAGAAACTTCTCCACTAGCCGCGTCCAGTAGGCCGCGCCCACGGTCAGATTGTTGTCGTTGAAGTCATACTTGGCGTTGTGCAGCATGGCGCCGCCCTCGCCATTGCCCAGGCGCAGAAAACAGCCCGGTTTGCGCTGTAGGTAGTAGGCAAAATCCTCGCTGCCGGTGACCGGCCCGAAGGGCGCAATGGTGCGCGCCGGCCCGACCAGCTCTTGGGCCACGCTCAGCGCAAAAGCGGTTTCGGCCGCGCTGTTGATGACCACCGGATTGCCTTGCTGGTAGTCGATCTCGACCGTGCCGCCATAGCCTTGTACATGCAGCGTCACGAGTTCGGTGATGCGCGCACGCAGCCGCTCGCGCACCTCGGCACTGAAAGAGCGCACGCTCAGACCCAGGCTGGCGAACTCGGGAATGACATTGGGCGCGATGCCGGCATTGAGTGTGCCCACGGTGACGATGGCGGTCTGCGTCGGGTCGATATTGCGCGACACCACCGTTTGCAGGGCCATCACCAGGCTGCCGGCGATCAGCACCGGGTCAACCGCCAGGTGCGGACGCGCGGCATGGCCACCGCGGCCATGGACCGTGATGAAGACGCTGTCGGAGGCCGACATGAAGGGCCCGCTGCCGAACATGAAGGTGCCCACCGGGTAGCCCGGGTGGTTGTGCAAACCAAAAATGGCGTCGCACGGGAAGCGCTCGAACAAACCGTCGGCAATCATGCGCTGGGCGCCGCTGTCGCGGCCGGCTTCTTCGGCCGGTTGAAAAACCAGATTGACGGTGCCGGAGAAGTTGCGCGTTTTGGCCAGTTGGCGCGCCGCCCCCAACAGCATGGCGGTGTGGCCGTCATGGCCACAGGCATGCATGACGCCAGTATTCTGGCTGGCGTGGGCGCAGTCATTTTCCTCCAGGATCGGCAGCGCATCCATGTCGGCGCGCAGGCTGACGCTGCGGCTGCCGTCACCTTGCCGGAGCCGACCGACCACCCCGTGCCCGCCGATGTTGCGGGTCACTTCATAACCCCACTCACTCAGCCGCAGGGCGACCAGTTCGGCGCTGGCAAGTTCCTTGAAGGAGAGCTCGGGGTGCTGGTGCAGATGGCGGCGGATCTGGGTCAGAAAGTCCTGCGAGTCGGCCAGGTCGGCAAGCTGGCAGAAGCCTTTGTAGTCATCGTTCATGGTGCGCAATCATTCGAAGTTGTCAAAGTCAGGCTCGCTGCGGCGTGTTGCCATCGCCCAGATCCCAGTACAGGCCGGTCATGATGCCCAGCGCCTCGCGCAACAACGCGCTGGGCAAATGCTCGTTGGGGGCATGCTGCGAACAGCCCGGGTAGGAGTGCGGTACCCAGATGCTGCGCAGGCCCAGCACGTCGGTAAAAATATCGTTGGGCAGCGAGCCGCCCAGATTCGGCAGCAGTGCCGGTTTTTTCCCGCTGCTGTCGGCAATCGACGCCACTGCCCAGCGCACCCAGGGATCGTCCGGATCCAGGCGTGTGGCCCGAAACACTTCATCGCGTGCGGACTCGACCTGCACCATGGAAAAGCCCTGGCGGTCGAGGTGGCGGCGCAGCGCCGGCAGGATATCGTCGGGGGCTATGCCGACCACGAAGCGCAACTGGCAACGGGCCCAGGCGCGCCCCGGAATGGCATTCACCGGCGTCTCGGGGTTGCCGGTCTTGTAGGCCAGCACCTCGAACGCGCACCAGCCGAAAACGCGCTCGGCCGGCGACAGACCGGGCTCGCCCCAGCCCGGCTCTATGGTCGGGCCGTCGCTGCCGCCATCCACCTCGCAGTCAGCAAGGGCGCGCCGCACCGCTGGTGGCAATGCGCTTGGCACCCACTCCGGAATACGGATTTGCCCGGTCGGGGAGGCGATGCTGGCGATGGCATGCGCCAGTTGAATGCCGGGGTTCGAGATCAGACCGCCCCAGTTGCCCGAATGGTGCGCGCCCGCTCGCGCTTCGATGCTCAGATCGAAGTTGAGAGCACCGCGCGAGCCGAGGAACACGGTCGGTCGCTGGGCGCTCAGGCGCGGGCCATCGGAGGCGATCATGACGTCGGCCTGGAACAAGTCCTTGTGACTTTGGCACAGGGCGCGCAGACCGGGCGAGCCGACCTCTTCTCCCATCTCGATCAGCAGCTTGGCGTTGAAGCCCAGCTTGCCGCGCGCCTTCAACACGTTCGCCAGGGCTTGCAGATTGACCGCGTGCTGGCCCTTGTTGTCGGCAATGCCGCGGCCATACCAGAGGCCGTCGCGCTCGGTCAATTGCCAGGGCGACAGCCCTGGCCGCCACTCGGCATCCTGACCCCGAATGACGTCGCCATGGCCGTAGCCGAACACGGTGGGCAAGCTGGCGTCTTCAATCCGCTGGGCCAACAGGAACGGGGCTTTGGCTTGCGCATGCGTCAGTGTCTGGCAGGTGAAACCCATGGCCTCAAACGCCGGGCGCAGCTCGGCCTCCAGGTAGCTGGCCAGCACCGCGCCGCGCTCCGGGTTCTGGCTCTCGGTCGGCATGGCGATGCGGCGCGCCAGGGTTTGCTGGAACTCGCCGGAGTCGAATTGCGTGTGCGCCAGCGCTATGGCTTCGGATCGGGTCATGGTGGGCATCTGTTGTCGTGGGTTCTGCAATATACAGCGCTGGCCGCGCCCCTGCGCCGGCCGGGGCATCGGTAAAATCGCCTTACCCTGACTCCGTGGCATGCCATGAACCCCAACTCGCCCGATCCCGACACGCTCAAGCCGACCGCCCTGATCGACAGCGACCACCCGGCGGTTCAGGCCTTCGCCCAACAGCACGGCAACGGGACCAGCCAGCGGGAATGCGCCGTGGCCTTGTACTACGCGGTGCGGGACGGTTTTCGTTACGACCCTTACCGCATCGACCTGTCAGCCTCGGGCATGAAAGCCAGCAGCGTGCTGGCGGCCGGCTTTGGCTGGTGCTTGACCAAGGCCACGCTGCTCGCCGCAGCCTGCCGTGCAGCGGGCATTCCAGCCCGCCTGGGCTTTGCCGACGTGCGCAACCACCTCTCCACCGAACGCCTGCGCCAGGCCATGAAAACAGACATCTTCGCCTGGCACGGCTACGCCGACCTGTGGCTGGACGGCGCCTGGCGCAAGGCAACGCCGGCCTTCAATCTGCAGCTGTGCGAGAAATTCGGACTGCTGCCACTGGAGTTCGACGGCATCAGCGACTCGATTTACCACCCGTTCGACCGCGCCGGCAACCGGCACATGGAGTACGTCAGACAACGCGGCACTTTCAACGACCTGCCGCTGGCGGAAATTGTGGCGACTTTTCGGGAGATCTATTCCAACTCGATGCCCGGCGACAGTTCCGCCGGAGCGCTTCAAGGCGCCGACTTCCAGGTTGACGTCGCCAACGAAGTCAAAGCCGTTTAGCGCGATAAGGTATAGACCGAAGTGCCAGCCCACCAATTGGGCGCAAAGCGGACGGTCCGTCCGTCCTGCAGGCCGAAGCTGTCGAGCACGCGCAAGTTGCTGCGTTGCGCCAGCACGGCCAGATCGGCATGCGTGCCGACGCGGATATTGGGCGTGTCGTACCACTGGTAGGGCAGGCGACGGGTCACCGGCATGCGCCCGCGCAGGACGCTCAAGCGGTTCGGCCAATGCGCAAAGTTGGGGAAGGCGACGACGCCCATGCGGCCCACACGCACGGTTTCGCGCAGCATCACCTCGGCATTGCGCAAGTGCTGCAGGGTGTCGATCTGCAACACCACGTCGAACGAAGCGTCGTCAAACAGGGACAGGCCTTCGTCCAGGTTGAGCTGGATGACGTTGACCCCGCGCTTGACGCAGGCCAGCAGGTTGGCGTCGTCAATCTCGATGCCGTAGCCGGTGCAGCCACGCGCCTGCTGCAAATAGGCCAGCATGGCGCCGTCGCCGCAACCCAGGTCCAGCACGCGCGAACCCTCGGGCACCAGCTTGGCAAGGGTCTGCAGGGTGGCCAGATCGCTCATGATGCTGCCCTCAGCTCTTTGCCAATGCCGTCGAAATAGGAGCGCACTACCGCCATATAGCGCGCGTCGTCGAGCAAAAACGCATCATGCCCATGCGGGGCGTCGATCTCGGCGTAGCTGACGTCGCGCCGGTTGTCGAGCAAGGCCTTGACGATCTCGCGGCTGCGTTTGGGCGCAAAACGCCAGTCGGTGGTGAAGCTCACCAGCAGGAACTTGCAGCTGGCGCGGGCCAGCGCGTGGCTCAGATCGCCGCCATAGGTGCGGGCCGGGTCAAAGTAGTCAAGCGCCCGGGTGATCAGCAAGTAGGTGTTGGCATCAAAGTAGTCGGCAAACTTGTCGCCCTGGTAGCGCAGATAGCTTTCGATCTGGAATTCAACTTCCTGCGTACTGTAGAGATAAGCCCCCACGCTTGGCACTGGCGTGTCCTCTCTGCCCCCCGAGGGGGCCGTGCCTTGCTTGGGGCGGCCCGGCGCTGCGGCGGCCTCCTTGCTTAGCGCCGAACGCAACTGGCGGCCAAACTTTTCGTTCATGACGTCGTCGCTGAGGTAGGTGATGTGCCCAATCATGCGGGCAATGCGCAGTCCACGCTTCGGGATAACGCCCTGCGCATAGAAATGGCCGCCATGAAAATCCGGATCGGTCACGATGGCGCGACGCGCCACTTCGTTGAAGGCAATGTTCTCGGCCGTCAGATTCGGGGCACTGGCCACCACCACGGCGTGGCGCACGCGCTGCGGGTATTGCAGCGTCCAGCTCAGCGCTTGCATGCCGCCCAGGGAACCGCCCATCACCGCCGCCAGCGTCTCGATCCCGAGGGCGTCCAGCAAGCGGGCCTGGGCGTTGACCCAGTCTTCGACGGTGATCACGGGAAAATCGGCGCCGTAGACCCGGCCCGTGTCCGGGTTGGTGTGCATCGGGCCGGTGGAGCCGAAGCAGGAACCCAGGTTGTTGACCCCGATGACAAAGAACTTGTCGGTGTCGAGCGACTTGCCGGGACCGATCATGTTGTCCCACCAGCCCTCGGACCGGTCCTGCCCCGGGTACACGCCGGCCACATGGTGCGAGGCATTGAGCGCATGACAGATCAGCACCGCGTTGGATCTGTCGGCGTTGAGCGTGCCATAGGTCTCAAAGCTCAAACAGTAGTCGCGAATCTGTGCACCGCTTTGCAGGGGCAAGACGGCGGCAAAGTGCATGGACTGTGGCGTGGCAATCATCAAATAAAAAAACCCGGCGTCGCTAAAGGCGAGGCCGGGTTGGCAGGCGTCTTTAGCTGAACTTATTAAGCGCCCGCAAGCTGTAGCAAATCGGCGCCTGTGCAGTATAGCAACCCTGGCCCAGCCGGGCAAATTCGATGTCTTGACAATTATCCGCGTCGCTTGCCCGAACTTTGCCCGTTCCGGCGAGTATTTGCACAGTTATGGGCTTCTTGTCAACGTTTTGGCGCGCTTTTTGCTTTAGTTTGGTGCGCTGTGCAATTCATCCGAATTTACGCACCAATACAACTCATTTCATTCAAAGAGGTTTTCATGGAAGCACTAAAACAGGGCGCAGACACCCTGTTCATCCTTCTGGGCGCAGTCATGGTGCTGGCCATGCACGCCGGTTTCGCCTTTCTGGAACTTGGCACCGTGCGACGCAAGAATCAGGTCAATGCCCTGGTCAAGATCCTGGTGGACTTTTCGGTTTCCACGGTGGTCTATTTCGTGGTTGGCTACGGCGTCGCCTACGGTACCAGCTTTTTTGTCGGCGCCGAACAACTGGCCATGAAAAACGGCTACGAACTGGTCAAGTTTTTCTTCCTGCTTACTTTTGCCGCAGCCATTCCCGCCATCATCTCGGGCGGCATCGCCGAGCGCGCCAAGTTCTGGCCGCAGCTGATCGCGACCGCTGTGATTGTGGGTCTTATCTACCCCTTTTTCGAAGGCATCGTGTGGAACCAGCACCTCGGCGTGCAGGCCTGGATCAAGGCCCTCACGGGGGCTGAATTTCATGATTTTGCCGGCAGCGTTGTGGTGCATGCCCTGGGCGGCTGGATTGCCTTGCCGGCCGTCATCCTGCTGGGCGCCCGCAGCAACCGCTACCGCAAGGATGGAGCAATCTCGGCCCATCCCCCCTCCAGCATTCCTTTTCTGGCATTGGGGGCCTGGGTGCTGACCGTGGGCTGGTTTGGCTTCAACGTCATGAGCGCGCAAACCCTGGACAAAATCTCGGGTCTGGTGGCGGTAAATTCCTTGATGGCGATGGTGGGCGGCACGCTGGCCGCATTGGTCGCGGGCAAAAACGACCCCGGCTTTGTGCACAACGGTCCGCTGGCCGGTTTGGTGGCGGTGTGCGCCGGCTCTGATTTGATGCATCCCTTGGGCGCACTGGTGGTGGGTGCAGTGGCGGGCGGCATCTTTGTCTTCATGTTCACGCTGACGCAAAACAAATGGAAGATCGACGACGTGCTGGGCGTTTGGCCGTTGCACGGCCTGTGCGGCACCTGGGGCGGACTGGCAGCGGGTATTTTCGGCAGCAAAGCCTTGGGTGGCCTGGGCGGTATCACACTCGGCGGACAACTGATAGGCACCAGCTTGGGCGTGGCCTGGGCCGTACTGGGAGGACTGATGATCTACAGCCTGCTCAAGTTGACCATGGGTCTGCGCCTGAGCCAGGAAGAAGAATTTGACGGTGCCGACCTGTCAATTCACAAAATCAGCGCCTCACCGGATCGGGAAGCCAACTGGTAGGAGTGCAGGGGGCCGCGCAACTCGAACCCGGATTTGTCCGCCTACACTAATTTAGCTCTTTCAGCAAAAAATTTGTGAAACTATTAAAGTTGACGCATAATGCGCTCGTATTGCCAAAAATCGGTTATACAAGCTTGCGGTGTTTAGTCAGTTTCGCGTCTGCTTTAAGTCTACATTGGTTTGTTGATTGCGGGTTAATTGCGGTTTTCGACTCCATCGCGTTTTGAGTCATTTTGAGGAGTCCTTTCGTGGGCAACAAACTTTACGTGGGCAACCTGCCCTACACTTTCCGTGACGAAGACCTGCAGCAAGCATTTGCTGCACACGGTACGGTCACCAGCGCCAAGGTCATGATGGAGCGCGACACCGGCCGCTCCAAAGGCTTCGGCTTTGTGGAAATGGGCAGTGATGCTGAGGCGCAAGCCGCCATCAGTGGCATGAACGGTCAACAATACGGTGGTCGCGGCCTGGTGGTCAACGAAGCCCGTCCGATGGAAGCTCGTCCTCCCCGCACTGGCGGCGGCTTCGGTGGTGGTGCTGGCGGCGGCGGCGGTTACGGCGGTGGCGCTGGCGGCGGCCGTAGTGGCGGCGGCGGTTACGGCGGTGGCGCCGGCGGTGGCCGCAGTGGCGGCGGCGGTGGTGGCTACGGCGGTGGCCGCAGCAGCTACTAAGCTGACTTGGCAAACGATCAAAAGGGCCCGTGTGGCCCTTTTTTCATTCTGCCAATCGGGGCATGTTCAAGCGATCAGGCGTTGGTACTGCGAGGTTTTCGCGGGCGCCCGACAAAGATTTTGTCGAACAACCGGTTGGGAATAAGCCGCAGCAGCTTGGCGACCACCCCCATTTGCCAGGGAATCACACGGTAGCTTACGCCCGCCTCTATGGCCTGGAACGCTTTGTCGGCAAAGTCATCGGGGCGCATTAAGAACGGCATGCTGTAGCTATTCTTCTGTGTCAAAGGCGTATTGATATAGCCCGGGCACAAGGTCACCACTTTCACACCGGTACCACGCAGTTCGCCACGCAAACACTCGCAATAGCTGATCAGGGCCGCTTTGCTGGGGCAATTCGCACCATGACCTGGGAAGCCCCGGATACCGTTCACGCTGCCAATTCCAACCACCGCACCCGATCCGCGTTCAATCATGGCTTTGAGAAAAGGGTGAAAGGTTGCTGCCGTACCGGTGTTGTTGATGGCAAAAGTCCTGGCGATGACCTCGATATCCGAGCGCTGGCTGGTATCTACGCCAATGCTGATGCCGGCGCATGCGATCACCACGTCGGGAATCCCCTGGCGCATCAGGCAGTCTTGTCCGGCCGTCACGATGCTGTCAGGTATCGCGACATCGGCGCTGTAGATTTGATAACGTGCCTCGCCAAGCTGATGCTCTTTAACCCACGCCTCAGTCTCCGCGATACGACGCACCACCAATGCCAGCGAATAGCCGGCCTGGTAAAAACGCCAGGCCAGCGCTTGACCAATGCCGCTTGATGCGCCGGTGATAAAAACCAGTCTGGACACGGCGGTCTTCGGTTGGGGTTATTTGGCAACGTCCGGCTGTAGCGTGCCTTTGACGTGGCCCTTGAGCAGCAGCACCCGGTCAAGGTTGTCAAAATCCATTGCGTCGGCCGTGAACCGATCGTTGCCGCGTATCAGTTCCACCGGTTGGTGCGACTTGATGCGCTCGGTATTCAGGAACGCATGTAAAAACTCACCGCGAAACTCGCTGCGCTGTTGCGCCTGCCCGCTATTGTTCAGGCCCGGCTCGCGCACCACACGAGCATCACCGAATAACTGGACTTCCGAGGCATCGCCATTGGTCACGGCGCGTTTGGCGGTCGCGGTAGTCAGGCGATTACCCTGGTCAAAGGAACGGATTCGAACGAAATCAATTTCGAGTGTGTCTGTGTCCGGGAAATGACGGGCATCTGATCCCATCACCTCGCTTTTCAAGCGTCCGGCGTCATCGAACGTTTTGACGGAGAATTTGCGCATGAAGTAGTCAGGTTCGTGCCGGGCCGGTGGCGCAGGCTCGGGTGCCAGCAACTGCGGCGTACTCCGAACCAGCCAGTAGGTCCCGAGCGCCAGCACACCCATGAGAACGACCGGAAGATAAAGCGACAGCTGCTTCCAACCGGTGCGCAATAGCTCAATCACCGCGTGCTCTCCGCCAACAGGCCAGCGTATTTGCCACTGGCAACCAGCAACAAATCACACAGCTCCCGGACGGCCCCCTGGCCGCCAGCGGCCTTGGTCACGTAATGCGACATCGCCTGGGCCTCCAGGTGAGCGTTGCACGGTGCGCAGGCAAAGAGACAGCGCCGCATCACGGCCAAATCTGGCCAATCGTCACCCATCGCAGCAGCCTGGCACCAGTCCAACCCTAACGCCTTAAGGGTTTGCTCGGCGGCCGGGCACTTGTCCTCGGTGCCATAGTGCACCTGTTCGATACCCAGGGCGGCAAGGCGCAAACGCAGCGCTTTGGAGTCGCGTCCGGTAATCACCGCCGGCGTGATGCCAACCCGTTGCAGTAGTTTCAGACCCTGGCCATCAAGCGTGTGAAAACGCTTGATCGTTTCGCCGCTCTCGGTGAAATACAGGCCGCCGTCAGTCAGAACGCCGTCGACGTCAAGGAAAACCACCCGTATGCCCTGCGCCTTGAGCAACAGCTCCGCAGGGAAATTGAGCGCGGGGGTCATATCACCTTGGCTCGCATCAAGTCGTTGCTGTTGAGGGCGCCACACAACTGGCCGGCCTCGTCCAGCACCAGCACACTGGTAATGCAACGATGCTCCATCAGCTCGGCCGCTTCCACCGCCAAGGCGTCACGGGCGATGGTGCTGGGCTTGGGATGCATGACCTGCTGTGCCGTAGTGGCGCGCAAATCGATGCCTTTCTCCACCAGCCGGCGCAAATCGCCATCGGTAAAAATTCCCAGCACTTGTCCTTGGTCGTCCACAATCGCCGTCGCTCCCAGGCCCTTGATGCTCATCTCCCGCATCAACTCGCTGAAACTGGCCTGCGGCGCGACTTTGGGCACCGCGTCACCCGAGCGCATCACATCGCTGACGTGGGTGAGCAGCTTGCGCCCCAGCGCGCCGCCGGGGTGAGACCTTGCGAAATCCTCGGCTTTGAAGCCCCGCGCATCAAGCAGCGCCACCGCCAGCGCGTCACCCAGGGCGAGTTGCGCCGTGGTACTGGCAGTAGGTGCCAGATTGAGCGGACAGGCTTCTTTCTCGACCCCGCAGTCCAGAAATACATCGGCATGCCGGGCCAGTGTCGATTCGACTTTGCCGGTCATGGCAATCAGCGGTGTCCCCATGCGCTTGAGCACCGGCAGAATGGCCGTCAACTCTTCTGATTCCCCACTGTTCGAAATGGCCAGCACAAGGTCGGCCGGCTTGATCATGCCAAGGTCGCCATGGCTGGCTTCGGCCGGATGCACGAACATGGCCGGGGTGCCGGTCGAAGCCAGTGTGGCGGCAATCTTGCGCCCGATATGGCCACTCTTGCCCATCCCCATCACCACCACACGCCCGCTCACCCGCAGCATCATCTCCACGGCGTGGGCGAACGACGGTCCCAGGTGCTGCCTCAAGCCCAGCACCGCCGCAGCCTCAATATCGAGTGTCTCCCGGGCCAGACGGATTGCCTGTTCCGCCTCAAATTTCGGGGCCGTCGCGTGTTGACTTGTCATTGGTAGACGTTGGCTCGCAAAAAGGCCCGAAGGCCGGTTAGAGAGCCAACGCCCCCTTTCAAACCGTGCATGCGGATTTCCCGCACACGGCTTACCAGTGGTCTGTCGGCTCGCAGCAT
>NZ_JAQTMS010000012.1 GCF_028714215.1 Rhodoferax sp.
CTCCTCCAGCATGGTACTGGCTTTCAGCAAATCGGACCTTTGATCAACCACTCTGAGGGCCTCGGCGGTGTTGCGGGTCGGAATATGGGGAATATTGGCGACAAGATCGCCCTTCCAGTCAACCGGCAGTGCCGCAGTGTCGCGCAAGGTTGAGGAGCCGAGCAAAGGAAGCACCAGATAGGGACCGCTGCCCACCCCCCAGTAGCCCAGGGTATGGCCGAAATCCTTGGTATGTTTTTCGATGTCCATCTCGGTCGCCACATCGAAAACACCACCCCAACCAAGAACGGTATTGACCCCGACACGGCGCAAACTGTCCATCGCCGCCTGTCCCTTGAACTGCAAGGCGTTATTCACAAACGACCAGACATCTTCCAGGTTGCCAAAAAAATTGCCAATCCCTTGCCGCACCCGCACCGGCATGACATCCCTATAAGTGCTGGCCACCGGCTTGAGGACCGCCGCGTCGACCGCATCGTTGAAGCGGTAGACCCCGCGATTGAACGGCTCCAGCGGATCACGCGGATCGGCGGTAGGCCCGCTGGCGCAGCCGGCCAGCGACAAGGCAACCAGCAACACGCCGGCCTTCAGGGCGCGAGCGACGCCCGGCCGAGCAACACGTGACAGTGCCAAATTGACCGTCATTTCTTTCCCTTGGCAGGCTCGGGGCCACTGCCCTCAGCCGCCTTGCTGTACAAAAACTGGCCAATCAGGCTTTCCAGCACCATCGCCGATTGCGTATTCGAGACGGTATCTTCCGCCACCAGCGTCTTCTCGTCGGCACCCGGTTCCAAACCCAAGTATTGCTCGCCCAGCAAACCACTGGTCAGAATTTTCAGGGAGCTGTCCTTGGGAAACACATAACGGCTTTCCATTGCCAATGTCACCCGCGCCTGAAAGGATTTGTCATCGAAAATTATTTTTTCGACACGGCCCACCACCACACCGGCGCTGCGCACCGCAGCTTTTGGCTTGAGTCCTCCGACATTGTCAAACTTGGCGTAAATGGTATAGCTTTTCTGGAAACTCAGAGTCAGTAAATTGGCTGACTGCAAAGCCAAAAACAGGATGGCCACGGCACCAATCAGCACAAAAATACCAACCCATACGTCATTTTTTGAGCGCTGCATCAAACTTCCTTATAAGCGGTTGGGGACAGAGCCGGCTCGCTTCTCGTAGCTGCGGTCTTTCCCACAAAATATTCGGCATTCATATGGTAAACATCATGGCAGTCAGGATGAAATCCATGCCCAGCACCGACAGGGATGCCATCACCACGGTTCGGGTCGTCGCACTGGCCACGCCTTCCGGCGTGGGCTGAGCATTGAACCCCTGCAATAACGCGATAAAGGTCACCGTGAAACCAAAAACAACACTCTTGATGACACCGTTGCCGACGTCTTGCCAGACATCGACACCGCCCTGAATCTGGCTCCAGAAGGAACCGGCATCGACGCCAATCATGAGCACGCCGACAACCCAGCCGCCGATGATGCCCATGGCGCTAAAAACCGCCGCCAGCAAGGGCATGGTAATGACGCCGGCCCAAAAACGGGGCGCCAGAACGCGCTGCACCGGATCCACCGCCATCATCTCCATGACGCTGATCTGTTCACCCGCCTTCATCAGACCGATCTCGGCCGTCAGAGACGTTCCGGCCCGGCCGGCGAACAACAGGGCCGTCACCACCGGCCCCAATTCCCTGACCAGGCTGAGCGTCACCAACAGACCCAGCGCTTCGGACGAGCCATAGCGCTGCAAGGTGTAGTAGCCCTGCAAGCCAAAAACAAAGCCAACGAACAAGCCGGACACGGCAATGATGGCCAACGAGTAGTTGCCCAGGAAGTGAATCTGGTCACGCACCAGCCCGAAGCGCTTCAAGCTACCGCCCAAGGTTGCCAAAAGGCGAATGAAAAGCCGGGCACCTTGCCCCAGGCTGGCCAATTGACTTCGAACCGCAAAACCGACATCCCCAGGCTTGTACCAACTCATGGCGTTGCTCCCAGGCCGAAATCCTGCCCTACCGAGGGGCCTGGATAATGAAAACGCACCGGGCCATCGGGCAAGGCATTCACGTACTGGTATACCAACGGGTCGGTGCTGTGGCATACATGATCGGGTGTGCCTTCGGTCGCCACTTTGCCGTTGGCCAAAATGATGACGTGGTCGGCGATGGCCAAGGTCTGCTCCAACTCATGCGAGACAAAGATGCTGGTCAGTCCCATGGAGTCGTTGAGCTGGCGTATCAAGCGCGCCGAGGTACCGGTGGATATCGGGTCCAGACCGGAGAACGGCTCGTCGTACATCACCAATTCAGGGTCCAGCGCAATCGCCCGCGCCAGCGCGATGCGTCGGGCCATGCCGCCCGAGACCTCGCTGGGCATCATGTCTCGCGAGCCACGCAAGCCGACCGCGTTGAGCTTCATCAAAACGATATCCCGGATCAGGGCTTCCGGCAAATCGGTGTGTTCACGCAGCGGGAACGCCACATTCTCGAACACCGACAGATCGGCAAACAAGGCGCCAAACTGGAACAGCATGCCCATGCGGCGGCGTGCCGCATAGAGCTGCAACTGGTCCATACGGGCGACGTCTTGTCCGTCGAACAGCAATTCACCGGCCTGCGCCCGAAGCTGCCCTCCGATCAGTCGCAACAGGGTTGTCTTGCCTCCGCCCGAGGCGCCCATCAGCGCGGTGACCTTGCCGCGCGGCACAGACACGCAAACGTCGTCCAGAATGACGCGCTCGCCATAGCCAAAGCTCAGGTGACGCAGTTCGACAAGAGATACCGAAGGTGAGGGCATGATAAATAACAAGGCCGGGTGGTGCCCGGCCCTGCGATCATACGGGATTACACCTACTAGCGTGGCAGAACGCTGGCGCCCATCAAAAATTCATCGACCGCACGTGCGGCCTGACGACCTTCACGGATGGCCCATACCACCAGACTCTGACCGCGGCGCATGTCGCCAGCGGCAAAGACCTTGCTGACATTGGTAGCGTAGGCGGCCGAGAAGTCAGTACTTGCTTTGGCATTACCGCGGGCGTCTTTTTCGACACCGAAGGCCTCCAGCACCGAGGCCACCGGGGCGACAAAACCCATCGCCAGCAATACCAGATCGGCTTTCAGGATCTGCTCACTGCCCGCCACCTCCAGCATTTTGCCGTCTTGCCAATCGACACGAACGGTCTTCAAACCGGTAACTCTGCCTTTTTCGCCCAGAAATTCTTTGGTCGAGATGGCGAACTCGCGGCTGCAACCCTCTTCGTGGCTGGAACTGGTGCGCAACTTGAGCGGCCAGTAAGGCCAAGTCAAGGGACGATTCTCTTGCACCGGGGGCTGTGGCATGACTTCAAACTGGGTCACACTGGCCGCACCGTGACGCTTGGCCGTGCCGACGCAGTCGGAGCCGGTGTCGCCGCCGCCAATGACGACCACGTGCTTGCCGTCGGCCCTGATTTGGCTGATACCCCGGCCCTTGAGTTTGTCGCCGGCGTTGACCTTGTTCTGTTGCGGCAGGAACTCCATGGCGAAGTAGATGCCGTCCAGCTCGCGGCCCGGCACCGGCAGGTCGCGTGACTGCTCGGCACCGCCGGTCAGCAGTACCGCGTCGAAGTCCTTTTGCAGTTGGGCTGCGGAAACGGTCTCCTTGGACCAATTGGTCACCTTGGCGCCGGGACCGGATTTGGGCATCTCGCCCACCAGCACACCGGTGCGAATGGTGACGCCTTCCTGCTGTAGTTGCAGGACGCGGCGATCAATGTGCGATTTTTCCATCTTGAAGTCCGGAATGCCGTAGCGCAGCAAGCCACCCACCCGGTCATTCTTCTCGAACAAGGTCACGTCATGGCCGGCCCGTGCCAATTGCTGCGCCGCCGCCATGCCGGCCGGGCCGGAACCGACCACCGCCACTTTTTTGCCGCTCCGGTGCCTGGCCAACTGCGGCTGCACCCAGCCCTCGGCCCAGGCCCGGTCAATGATGGCGTGCTCGATCGACTTGATGCCCACCGCACTGTCGTTCACGTTCAGTGTGCAGGCAGCCTCGCAAGGTGCCGGACAGACGCGGCCGGTGAACTCGGGAAAGTTGTTGGTGCTGTGCAGCAGATCGGCTGCATTTTTCCAGTCCCCACGGTAAACCAGATCGTTGAAATCGGGAATGATGTTGTTGACCGGACAGCCGTTGTTGCAAAACGGCGTGCCGCAGTCCATGCAGCGTGCCGCCTGCACCTTGGCTTGTGCTTCGTCCAGACCAATGACGAATTCCTTGTAATTTTTCAAGCGCTCAGGCACCGGCTCGTAGCCTTCCTCAAGACGCTCGAACTCCATGAAGCCAGTGACTTTTCCCATAATTACTCCTTTGCGGGACAGATCTTCAGCTCTGTCCCCAACACGTTAAACCGCTGATTCATGAGCCAGCCGACGCTGCTTCCTTTTTTGTAGCAGCTTGCCCGCCAGCAGGGGCCGGCACTTCTCTTTTGGCATGAATCTGACCCAGGGCGCGCTTGTACTCATTGGGAAACACCTTGACGAATTTCAACCGGGACTGGTCCCAGTTATCGAGCAATTCACGGGCACGCTTGCTGCCGGTCCAGCGGTTGTGCTCCTCCAGCAACTTCCTCAGTTGCGCTTCATCGCTCTGACCACGATGCCACAGGCCAGGGTCGAGACTGGCTTGCTGCTCCGCCGTCGTCAGCACTTTCTCCAGGGACACCATGGCGCCATTGCAGCGTTTGGAGAACTGGCCATCTTCGTCGTACACGTAGGCAATACCGCCGCTCATGCCGGCGGCAAAATTGCGCCCGGTCCGGCCCAGCACGGCCACCGTGCCACCCGTCATGTACTCGCACCCGTGGTCGCCGGTGCCTTCCACGACGGCCGTGGCACCCGACAAACGAACGGCAAAGCGTTCACCGGCAACGCCGCTGAAAAACGCTTCACCGCTGGTGGCGCCGTACATCACGGTGTTGCCGACAATGGTGTTGCGAATCGCCTCGCCCCGGAAGTCGATGCTGGGGCGGACCACCACACGCCCACCGGAGAGACCCTTGCCGGTGTAATCGTTGGCGTCGCCAATCAGGTAGAGCGTGATGCCGCGCGCCAGAAAAGCGCCAAACGACTGCCCCCCGGTACCCTCAAGCTGGATGTGAATCGTGTTATCGGGCAAGCCCTCCGGGTGGACACGGGTGACCGCCCCGGACAGCATCGCTCCGACCGATCGGTTGACATTGCGGACCGGCTCGATGAACTGGACTTTCTCGCCCTTGTCGATGGCCGGGCGCGCCTTAGCAATCAACACGTTGTCGAGCGAGCGCTCAAGACCATGCTCCTGGCTCTCGGTCTGGTACTGGGGCACGTCGGCCGGGACCTTGGCTTGGGCAAACAGTCGGCTGAAGTCGAGTCCCCTGGACTTCCAGTGCGCGATGCCCTTGTGGGTGTCGAGCAGATCGGAGCGGCCAATCAGATCATCAAACTTTCGAATCCCCAGCTGGGCCATGATGGCACGCACTTCTTCCGCGATGAAGAAGAAGTAGTTGACCACGTGCTCGGGCTTGCCGGAGAACTTTTTGCGCAACACCGGGTCTTGCGTGGCGACGCCCACCGGGCAGGTGTTGAGGTGACACTTGCGCATCATGATGCAGCCCTCCACCACCAGCGGAGCAGTGGCAAAACCGAACTCGTCGGCGCCCAGCAAGGCACCAATCACCACATCACGCCCGGTCTTCATCTGACCGTCGGCCTGAACCCGGATGCGGCTGCGCAAGCGGTTGAGCACCAGCGTCTGCTGGGTTTCGGCCAGGCCGATTTCCCAGGGGCTGCCGGCGTGCTTGATGGATGACCAGGGTGAAGCGCCGGTGCCCCCATCATGGCCGGCAATTACCACGTGATCGCTCTTGCATTTGGCGACACCGGCGGCGATGGTGCCGACGCCAATTTCACTCACCAGTTTGACACTGATGCTGGAGTGGGGCGCCACGTTTTTCAAATCGTGGATCAGTTGCGCCAGATCTTCAATCGAATAGATGTCGTGGTGCGGTGGCGGCGAAATCAGGCCCACGCCGGGCACCGAGTGACGCAGCCGGCCGATGTACTCTGACACTTTGCCGCCCGGCAGTTGTCCGCCCTCGCCCGGCTTGGCGCCCTGCGCCATCTTGATCTGGATCTGGTCGGCGCTGTTGAGGTACTCGGCCGTCACACCAAAGCGACCCGAAGCCACCTGCTTGATGCGTGACCGTAAGCTATCGCCGTCCTGCAAAGGCAAATCCACTTCCACCACATCGTCGCCAATCACGCTCTTGAGCGAGTCGCCTATTTTGATTGGAATGCCCCTTAATTCATTGCGGTAGCGCGCCGGATCTTCGCCGCCCTCGCCGGTGTTGCTCTTGCCGCCAATGCGATTCATGGCAACTGCCAGCGTGGCATGGGCTTCCGTGCTGATGGAGCCCAGCGACATGGCCCCGGTGGCAAAGCGTTTGACAATTTCCTTGGCCGATTCGACTTCCTCCACGGCGATCGCCTTGGTCGCATCCAGTCTGAATTCGAACAGGCCGCGCAGCGTCATGTGGCGACGGCTCTGGTCGTTGATGAGCTGCGCGAATTCCTTGTAGGTGTTCCAGTTGTTGGCGCGCGTACTGTGCTGCAGCTTGGCAATGGCATCGGGCGTCCACATGTGCTCTTCTCCCCGGGCACGCCAGGCGTATTCGCCACCCGTGTCCAGCATGTTGGCCAGCACCGGATCGTCGCCGAAAGCCGCTTGGTGCATGCGGATGGCTTCTTCGGCGATCTCGAAGACACCGATCCCCTCCACCCGGCTGGGCGTGCCGGCAAAGTACTTGTCCACGGTCTCGCTGGACAGGCCAATCACCTCGAACAACTGCGCGCCGCAATAGCTCATGTAGGTGGAGACGCCCATCTTGGACATGATCTTGGACAGGCCCTTGCCGACGGCCTTGACGTAGTTGTAGATGGCCTTGTCGGCGCTCAGGTCGCCGGCCAGGTCTTTGTGAACACTGACCAGCGTTTCCATCGCCAGATAAGGATGCACTGCTTCCGCGCCATACGCCGCCAGCACGCCGAAGTGGTGCACCTCGCGGGCGGTGCCGGTTTCCACCACCAGGCCGGCGGTGGTGCGCAAGCCTTCCCGCACCAAGTGCTGGTGGATGGCCGACAAGGCCAACAGGGCCGGAATTGCCACTTGCGTGGCGCTGATTCCGCGGTCGCTGATGATGAGAATGTTGTTGCCACCCTTGATTGCGTCCACCGCTTCGGCGCACAGCGAAGCCAGCTTGGCTTCCACGCCCTCGTGGCCCCAGGCCAGCGGGTAGGTGATGTCCAGTGTGTAGCTGCGAAACTTGCCTTGCGTGTGCTTTTCGATGTTGCGCAGCTTGGCCATGTCGGCGAAGTCGAGCACCGGCTGACTCACCTCCAGACGCATCGGTGGGTTGACCTGATTGATGTCCAGCAGATTGGGCTTAGGTCCGATGAAGGACACCAGCGACATCACAATGGCTTCGCGGATCGGGTCGATCGGCGGGTTCGTCACCTGGGCGAACAATTGCTTGAAGTAGTTGTAGAGCGGCTTGTTCTTGTCGGACAGCACCGCCAGCGGGCTGTCGTTGCCCATGGAACCAATCGCTTCTTCACCCGCGCTGGCCATCGGCGCCAGCAGGAACTTGAGGTCTTCCTGGGTGAAACCGAAGGCCTGCTGGCGATCCAGCAGGCTCGGTGAAATAGGGGTCAGATCCAAATCTACCCCTATTTCACCCACCACATCATCGAGCTTGATGCGAAGATTTTCGATCCACTGCTTGTAGGGCTTGACGTTGGCCAGATGGGTCTTGAGCTCTTCGTCATCGATCATGCGGCCCTGTTCCAGGTCGATCAGGAACATCTTGCCGGGCTGCAGACGCCACTTGCGCACAATTTTGTTCTCGGGCACCGGCAGCACACCGGATTCGGACGCCATGATGACCAGGTCGTCATCCGTGATGCAATAGCGCGAGGGGCGCAAGCCATTGCGGTCCAGTGTGGCACCGATCTGGCGACCGTCGGTGAACACGATGGAGGCCGGACCATCCCAGGGCTCCAGCATGGCGGCGTGGTACTCATAGAAGGCCTTGCGGCGCTGGTCCATGGTGCTGTGCTGCTCCCATGGCTCCGGAATCATCATCATCACCGCCTGGGCCAAGGGGTAGCCAGCCATGGTCAGGAGTTCGAGACAGTTGTCAAAGGTGGCGGTGTCGGATTGGCCAGGGAAGGTGATCGGGTAGAGCTTTTGCAAGTCGGCACCCAGCACCGGCGACGACATCACACCTTCACGCGCTTTCATCCAGTTGAAGTTGCCCTTGACAGTGTTGATCTCGCCGTTGTGGGCCACATAACGGTAAGGGTGGGCCAGCGGCCATTCGGGGAAGGTGTTGGTGGAAAAGCGCTGATGCACCAAACCAAGGGCCGAAACGCAACGCGGGTCTTCCAGGTCACGGAAGTAGGTGCCCACCTGATCGGCCAGCAACAAACCTTTGTAGATGACGGTCCGGCTGGACATGCTGGGCACGTAATACTCTTTGCTGTGCTTGAGCTTGAGCGCCTGGATGTTGGCACTGGCAGTCTTGCGGATCACATACAGCTTGCGCTCCAGCGCATCCTGCACGATCACGTCGTTGCCGCGCCCAATGAAGACCTGACGCAGAACCGGCTCTTTTTCGCGCACCGTGGGCGACATCGGCATCTCACGGTTGACCGGCACATCGCGCCAGCCCAGCAGCACCTGCCGTTCGGCTTTGATGGCACGCTCCATCTCCTGCTCGCAGGCCTGGCGGGAAGCGTGCTCCTTGGGCAGAAAGATCATGCCAACGCCGTATTCGCCCGGCGGCGGCAAGATCACACCCTGCGCCGCCATCTCCTGGCGATAAAGCGCGTCAGGCAACTGAATCAGAATGCCGGCGCCGTCGCCCATCAGCTTGTCGGCTCCGACAGCACCCCGATGGTCCAGGTTCTCCAGAATCTTCAGTGCATTCTTGACAATTTCATGCGACTTGCCGCCCTTGATGTGCGCCACAAAACCGACACCACAAGCATCGTGCTCATTGGCGGAAGAATACAAACCGTGTTCCTTGAGATGCAAGATCTCGGCAGCCGTCGTCATGGCGCGCTCCTAAAAATGTCAGAGTTCAGGAGAATATCGCACTGCAACAAAAATGCCAAGCAAAATAATTGGGGTCAGATTCCAATTAACAATTTTTGATATCGATCATTAAATAATTGGGGACGCATCAAAATACCTGACTACATACCAAATGGATAAAGCGGCGAATGCCTGTCCGTTATGTTTTTCGAACTGAAACTGGTCGCCCCGCAGCGCTTTTGGCGACCCGGCGTTGCGTTCGCTTCTGCAAATCAGCGACGAAATCGGGCTCGCCCAAGGCCCAGCCGCTCAAGGCCGAATCGGTCAGTGCCTTCTGCTGTGCAGCACTGACACCGGACTGCACCAGGTCAGCGTAGGCAGCTTCGCGAGCAAAGGGGGTATTGCCAAGTTCCCACAACAAGGCGTGTGGTGTGATGAATTTGTCCGTACGCTGCCCGGTGTAATGCCCGAAGCTGGACCACGGATAGTCACACGCTTGAGTCACCAAGCCTGCACGCACCGGATTGAGATCGATATACGCCATGCATGCGAGCAAATAGCGTTCGCCCTGGATCAGGGTCGACTTGTAGCGCCCCTCCCACAAGGTGCCGCTGCGCTTTTGAGTACTGTTGAAGTAGCGCACGTAGCGCCTTCCGACGGCCTGCATCATCTGCGGCAAGCCGTCGGCAGTCCGCGGTGTAACCAGCAAATGAAAGTGGTTTCTCATCAGCACATAGGCGTGGATTGCGACGTCAAACTTATCGGCATTCTCAACCAGCAGATCCAGCAGAGTCTGGTAATCTGTCTTTGAGATAAAAATGGCTTGACGGTTATTGCCACGCTGAATCACGTGGTGCGGGTAACCAGGCAGTGTGAGGCGGGGAAGTCGGGCCATGGGAGTTAATTGGAATCTGACCCCAATTATTGCAACTTAAAGCGCGTCTCAAGCAGATTTGTCAGTCCGAATTCCTGTAGCAAGTCTCGCATTCGTTGCGCCGCGGCGTTATTTTTTTGCCCCGTGTAGCGGGCAATGATGAGTTCGTTTTTCATGCTGTGCTCCCAGCCCACCAGTTCCGTCACCGTAACCTGGTAGCCCGACGCCTCCAGATACAGGCAACGCAGCACATTGGTAATCTGACTGCCGATCTCGCGTGTGTGCAGCGGGTGACGCCACAATTCGGCCAGCGGCGTGCGTGACAAAGACAGGGCTTTGTACTGACTCAAAACACGCGCCACTTCGGCTTGACAGCAGGGCACCAGCACCATGAACTTGGCGTGTTTTTGCAGACCAAAAGCAATCGCGTCATCCGTCGCGGTGTCGCAGGCATGCAGTGCGGTCACAATGTCGATTTGAGTCGGAAGTTGGTCAGATTGCGCAGACTCGGCGACGCTCAGGTTCAAAAACGACATTCGATCAAAACCAAGCTTGACGGCCAGCTCGTGCGCTTTCTGGACCAGTTCGGGACGCGTCTCCACCCCATAAATGCGACCCGCCTGCCGTGCCTTGAAGAACAGGTCGTAGAGGATGAAGCCCAGATACGATTTGCCGGCACCGTGGTCGGCCAGTGTGACGCCTCTGCCACTTTGGCCGGCCTGGTCAGACAACTCGAGCAACAATTTCTCAATGAATTGAAACAGATGGTAGACCTGCTTGAGCTTGCGACGCGAATCCTGATTGAGCCGGCCCTCGCGGGTCAATATATGCAATTCCTTGAGCAGCTCGATCGACTGGCCAGGCCGGATTTCAGACGCCTCAAGGCCGGATACCTGGGCCGCGGCGCCAGACCCACCGGCAGCATGGCGATTTGCTTTTTTAGTTTTCATTGATCTTCTTGCCCACCCCTTCGGCAGTGGGGATTTGATTATCCGAAAGAGAAACCGGGCAATCTTGCGAGCGCCCTACTCGCAACGCATCCCAGCCGGCGGGACCGAGCCGCTCCATGGTTTGCATGTTTTTCTCGAAAATGGCATCCGCCTCCGGAAAAGCCTCCACCGCCCGATCAACGCTGTCTTCGCGCAACAAGTGCAACGTGGGATAGGGTGAGCGGTTGGTGAAATTGGTGATGTCGTCAACCCTGGTTCCAGCAAACTGGAACCGGGGGTGCAGACTGGCAATCTGGAATATCCCATCGAGTTCCAAATCCAGCAGAGCTTGGTCAGCCTCCGCCAGAAAATCATTGAAATCAAGAAAATCGGCAAGACAATTCGGCGCAATCAAAAGCGTTGTGTCCCGGGCCGACGGACTTTGGGTTAACAGCTCCTGGAGTTCAAACACAAGGTCGGGTAGCAGTTCCCGGGCACTTCTGGCTTGACTCACCGCATAGTGGATTTGCCCTTTCACGTGCACACTCTTGGCAAACGGGCACAGGTTCAAACCGATCACCGCGCGCTCCAACCAGCCCCGCGTATCTTCAATCACCTGTTGCGATGATGTAGTCATTTTTTACTCACTTGGAGGAAGCCAGCGGGTCACCCGACAAGCAGCTTCAGGTTCATCAAACGCTCGTGCTCGCGTCCGGCGAAACGGTCTGTCATGCCTGCAATGTAGTCCGCCACCACGCGCTCCGGGCTGCTGGCCTCCTGCAAAGCACCACGCACCGCGTCCGAACGTGCGGAATAACCGCCCTGCATCTCCTGTGGGTTGGCCCGATAGGCCTGAAACAGGGAACGTACCACCTGCTTGGCCTGCCCGGTGGTGTGCAGAACTCTGGGATGCCGGTACAACTGATGCAGCAGAAATTGTTTAAGCCGCTGCGATTTGAGACGCATATCTTCGCCAAATTTCAACAAAGGCGCCATCTGGCGGACCGCGCTCACGCTCTGCGGCTGGGCGTCTTCAATTGCCACGGTGCTGGCTTCGATGACATCGAGAACCTGCGCGCTCAGCATGCGGCGAATGGTCTCGTAGAGTAGCCGGCGACCCTGCACCTGGTCCAGCAAATGCGGATACTCGGCCAGGGTTTGACGCCGAAAATCGTCAAACAAAGGCACCTCCTGAAGCTGCTCCAGCGTAATCAGGCCGGAGCGCACACCGTCGTCAATGTCATGCGCGTTGTAGGCAATTTCATCGGCCAAATTGCACAGCTGTGCCTCCAGACTGGGTTGGCCATGCACCAGAAAGCGCTGGCCGACGCCACCCGGCTCGTTTAGCTCCAGTTGTTCCGCATGGCTGCGCGAGCAATGCTTGAGGATTCCTTCGCGCGTCTCGAAAGTGAGGTTCAAACCATCAAACTGAGGGTAGCGCTGCTCAAGCTGATCGACTACCCGCAGGCTTTGCAGGTTGTGCTCAAAGCCACCGAACTCCGCCATGCAGTCATTGAGGGCTTCTTGCCCGGCGTGACCGAACGGCGTGTGCCCCAGGTCATGGGCCAGAGCAATGGCCTCGACCAGGTCTTCGTTGAGCCGCAGCGAACGGGCAATCGAGCGCCCCAGTTGTGCCACCTCCAGCGAATGTGTCAAACGGGTGCGAAACAGGTCGCCTTCGTGATTCAGAAAGACCTGTGTTTTATACACCAGACGCCGAAACGCGGTGCAGTGCACGATGCGATCCCGGTCGCGCTGATATTCGGTGCGCGTCGGTGCCGGCGGCTGCGCGAAACGGCGGCCGCGGGATTGGGCCGGATCACAGGCAAATACAGCTAGCATCAATCACCTCGCGCACCAGCGCATCCGGTGCTCCACGCAACACGGCACCGCCCGATCCGTCAAGCAGGACGAACCTGATTTCTCCGCTTTGCGCCTTCTTGTCCACCCGCATGAGTTCAAGGTAACGCCCGGCGTTGTCAGTCTCCGCCAGACATGGCGCAGTCACCGGCAAGCCCGCTTTCCGAATCAGCGCGGTCAGACGCTGGGCCAGAGCCAGCTCCACCAACCCCAGGCGGTACGACAATTGAGCGGCCATGACCATGCCGCAGCCGACGGCCTCCCCATGCAACCACGAACCGTAACCCAGGCCCGCCTCGATCGCGTGACCGAAAGTATGGCCAAAATTCAGAATGGCACGCAACCCGGCTTCGCGCTCATCCTGCGCCACCACCCAGGCCTTGATTTCACAACTGCGCCGAACCGCATGGGCCAGTGCCGCTGGTTCGCACGCCATCAAGGCGTCAACGTTGTTCTCAATCCAGGACAAAAAGTCGAGATCGGCAATGGGCCCGTATTTGATCACTTCAGCCAATCCGGCACTCAGTTCGCGCGCCGGCAGCGTCTTGAGCGTAGCCAGATCGCATACCACCTTCAGGGGCTGATAAAAGGCGCCAATCATGTTCTTGCCCAAGGGATGGTTGATGCCGGTTTTGCCACCGACTGACGAATCGACTTGCGCCAACAAGGTGGTAGGCACTTGGACAAACGGCACACCGCGCATGTAACTGGCGGCTGCAAAACCGGTCATGTCACCCACCACGCCACCGCCGAGTGCGAAGAGAATGGTTTTCCGGTCACACCCGTTCTGCAGCAAAACATCAAAGATCTGGTTCAGGGTCTGCCAGGTTTTGTACTCTTCCCCATCGGGAAGGATCAGTGTCTGGACATTCGCGTACTTGCCTTGCAACGCCCTCTGCAAGCGCTGGGCATAGAGCGGAGCGACCGTGTTGTTGGTCACAATCAATGCGCTACTGGCAATCGGCAACTCGGCGTAGGTCGCCGGATTGTCAAAAAGCGAGTCGCCTATGGCAATGTTGTAGCTGCGCTGCTGTAGATCAATCGAAACTGTTCGGACATTCATACCCCGGAGTTTAGAGGCAGCAGACCTGCCAACTCAAACTGCATCAGAATCGTGTTGACCAAGGTCGCAACCGACGGTCGCCCGGTTTCAATGATGAAATGCGCGGTCTCCCGATAAAGCGGATCGCGCAGGGCATGCAAATCGCGCAGGCGGCTCAGGGGATCGGCCACCTGCAACAAAGGTCGTCGCTGGTCGTAACGCAGGCGTCGAAACAACTCTTCAGGCGAGGAATTCAGGTAAACCACCTGACAGCGCTGATGCAAGTGTTGGCGATTGGTCGGCCGCAAAACAACGCCGCCGCCAGTTGCCAGCACACCTTGCGGATGCTGGCTGAGCTGATCGATCACCGCCTCTTCAACATCGCGGAATCGGTCCTCCCCCTCGCGCTCGAAATATTCACGGACGGAACAACCCAACTGCTGCTCGATCACCTGGTCGGAATCAAAGAACGGAAGTTGAAGCCGTCGGGCGAGCTGTCGCCCGACGGTGGATTTGCCGCAGCCAGGGAGGCCCACCAAGCTGGTGATCACGGAAGAGTTTTGAAGGAAACGGAACTCACCGTAGATTGGCGATTGCCTGCGGCATCTTCGGCAATGAAGTAAATCACATAGTCCGTGTTCGCGGTCTTTCCAGTGAGAGGAACATTGACTGAAGTGTTGGCTGACATGGCAACCGCAGTGCCCGTTAGCCGCACAGTACCCACTGGAGGAACTGGATCTGTGGACAACTGCGCCAGGTAATAACCGGTACCCACTTCGTTAAGTTGGGCAATCAGCGTGGCGCCAGTAGTGGTGATACTGTTGACGGCTATCAAGCTGACTGGCGGAGTGGTGTCAGGTGAAGAAGTCGGCACCGCGGGCACGTCATAGGAAAAACCACTAACCAATCCGCTAGGCGACGTCACTTTGATAAAGATGGTCGTACCGCCGCACCCCGTAAGTGCGATGGAATGACTGGACCCCAACTGTAAGCCAGTCACTCCGGAGATATTGGGCACGATACTGGGCGTAATCGTTCCAATCACGCACGTCGCCCCGGAACCGGTTGCAGAAATTGTCGTCCCCGCAGGCATCGGCAACAGGGAGTGGTCGGCACTGTTAACCCGCACCGTGATAAAGGTGGGCGAAACCGGGGTCGCTGCCGTCGTCAAAGTCAACGAAGCTGAACTGGATGCAAACAGTATCACCGCCTGTTGCCTGACTGTGGTTGCCTGGGTTGCGGCACCTGTGCACGTATTGGCTCTGGCTGGGGAAGAACCACCAGCACCGGCGCAAGCCACTGTACCGCCCTTTGGGATGACGAATTCGCCAACGTCATACTGACCGTTTTCATTGTCGTCCCGGTAGGCGTCACCCACATCCACCAAAGTGTCAACGCCTGGGTCATAGGCATTGTTGCCATTGACATCAATGTATTCCTTCAAGCCTTCGGCATAGGCCAGAACCGAAACCCGACCGTCCGCAGGTCTGGGGTTCTGGCTGATGAATGCCACAGAACACACCGCATGTCCCGACGCGTCACGCGCAGTCGCGCAACTGGGCGCCACCTGGCCGCCCTCTGCAGTGAAATTGATCACCGTGCCATCGGGCACCGGATTACCTTGACGATCAGCAACTCGCACCGTCAACTTGGTACCGCTGCCATCCAAGTTCCACCCTTCGATGTTGAAAGTTTCGACCGACAAGCTGAGATGATTCTGGGATGGTGGGCCGGAAGCCACCGTCAAGTTTTTCGAGGTTGTGAAAACCGTCGGGGCGCTAACCAAGGCCGCTTTGACTTCCACTGGACCAGGAATGGTTCCAGAGAAAACACTGACCGACGCAATACCCAGGGCATCGCTGTTAGCGGTCAGGTTTCCCGGGGTGCCGGAGGCACCCAGCCCGACGCCACCTGGGTTCACAGTCAAGGAAAAGACCACCGGAATATTTGGCATTGCAGCGCCCGTCGAATCGAGCACCTTAAACTGTGCAACGGATTGCTCCGCCGCTCCAGAACTCTTGACGAAAATCTGGGAAGGTGTGGCTGACACAAAATTGATGGCATTGGCAACCGGAGCTGCGATGGTCAACGTTGCTTTTTGCGCCGCGGATCCAGCAGCAGAGGCGCTAAGCGTCACCGCGCCACTGCAAGATGAACCGCCAGCTTTTACCGCCGAATAGGTTGCGCTTGCCGAACCGCTACCGTCGGTGGTCACCACGTTCGCAATGGTGCCGCAATCCGCGGTCAGCGACACGTTAACTCCCGCAACGGGTATTGAATTCGACTGCGCTGTGATAGTCACGGAAGTATTACCGCCAGCAGTCAGCGAACTACTGCCCAAGGTCAGCGGACCAAGTGTGACATTGGCGGCTGCCACGGCAAAGTCAATGGAAGCAGAATAGGTCGAACCGGCATCCAGGGCTTGCGCCGTTAGCGTTGCCGCCCCAACAGTGGAAATGGAAGCCGGGGCAATGGACACTTGCGCCTCACCTAAAGAATTGGTAAGGGCTGTTGTCGGTGACACAAGTGCGATACCCGCGCCATTCAAGGTAAAACCGACCATTCTTCCAACAATAGGAACATTGCTGGCGTCTTTAAACGTCGCCTTGATGTAATTACCACCGCCAAATGTGACATTGGACACTGCGGCATTGGCAGAATTAAATATCTGAACAACCATGTATGGGCTGATCGGGAGCCCGGTCGCTGCCACCGCAAAGTCCAAGGTGCCGGTGAAGGTAGTCGTGCCATCGACCGCTTGCGCCTGCAACGTCGCGGCACCAGCAGTCGCACCGACCGAGGGGTAGATTCCCACCTGTGCCTCGCCCGCAGCATTGGTCAAGGCGGTCGCAGCCGCCAAAGTGGCGATGTTGGAAGCCACTGAGAATGTGACCTTGCGATTTGCAATCGGTACCCCGGCAGCATCCATGAATGTTGCCTTGACGTAATTGCCACCGCCATAAGTCACATTGGAAACAGCGGCATTGGCGGCGTTGAATAGCTGAACCGCAATAGAAGTGCCTACCGGCCCCCCTGTGGATACCACGGCAAAGTCAAACGAAGCAGTGAGAGTGCCGGTGCCGTTGATCACCTGCGCCTGCAATGTGGCGGCACCCACCTTGGCACTCAGAATACCAACCTGTGCCTCACCCACGGAATTGGTCAGCGCGGTGGCAGACACCAAGGTGGCAATGTCTGAACTGATTGAAAAACTCACCAAACGGCCAGCAATTGGTGCCCCCGTGCCATCCTTGAAGGTGGCCTTTGCATAGTTGCCACCGCTGGCATTAATGTTGGCTACAGCAACATTGCCTGAATTGAAAATTTGCAGAGCAAGCGTTGATGCTGGGGCAACCACCACTGGCGTTGGTGCCCCACTTGAGGTCCCCGGATTGCCGCCACCGCCACCACAAGCGACAAGCGCCGTCAGGACGATCACCGAAAAAACGTATCTCAATAAATTCATATTCTTCCTGCGATTCATTTTCAGCTCAACGCGTAGCGGCCTTGTCGGTGATGATTCTTGGCGTCACAAACACCAGAAGTTCCTTCTTGACCTGCGTTTTCGATTTGTTCTTGAACAAATTACCGACCCCCGGCAAGTCCCCAAACCAGGGCACCTTGGCCTCGTCGCCTTGCTCCTGAAGTTCAAAAATACCACCGATCACGACCGTGCCGCCGTTGTCCACAAGTACTTGCGTAACGATATTCTTGACGTTGATTGCTGGGCCGGCAGTCAGGGTCTCGGCACCCTTCACGTCCTTGCTGACGTCCAGGTCCATGATGACCGTGCCCTCGGGCGTAATTTGAGGCGTCACCTCAAGTCTCAAATTGGCATCCTTGAAAGAGGTGGTACAGCCGGTGGTACCGCCAGCCGGGCAGGTTTGGTAGGGAATTTGCTCACCCTGTTTGATGGACGCTTTCTTGCCGTCGGCCGTTACCACGCGCGGGCTCGACACAACACGACCCTTGCTGTCTGCCTCCAGCGCGGAAATTTCAAGATTCAGGAAACGGTTGGCAACGGCGTTGAAAATCGACACGCCAAAAGTGGCGACGTTGCCCATCCCCATGCCACTGGCCGGCATGTTCACAAAGTTGCCCGACGTATTGACCGTTCCGCCGGCACCGCTGGCAGCCACCACATCGCTGTAACTGGTGCCAAAGGCAATGCGGTTGTCGCCCGACAACTGGTAACCGCCGTCACCCCCTCTATTTGCTCTCAGGTCGGTAGCCCCAAACTTGACCCCCAGCGACTTCCCAAAAGTATCGTTGGCCTCAACGATGCGCACCTCGATCATGACCTGCCGCACGGCGACATCAAGCTTCTGCAGCAGTTGCTGCACTTGCTCCAGCCGGGACGCGACGTCAGTCACGAAGAGTTGATTGGTCCGCGGGTCAGCCGTCGCACTCCCACGCGGACTCAAGGTGCGCCCCGAACTCTTCTCGCCGCCGCCGGCACCGGTCAACTGTTTTGCGATGTCCTCCGCCTTGGCATAGTTCATCTGGAAAGACTGGGTACGAACCGGCTCCAGGTTGAGCACGGCAGCCTTGGACTCCAGTTCCAGTTTTTCCTTGGCGATAATTTCATCCTTCGGTGCAATCCAGATCACGTTGGCGGTCTTGCGCATGCCCAGCCCCTTGGCCTGCAAAATGATGTCCAGGGCCTGATCCCATGGCACATCCTGCAGGCGCAGGGTTACCCCACCCGTGACCGAGTCGGAAGTGATGATGTTGAAGTTGGTGAAGTCGGCGATGACTTGCAACAGGGACCGAACCTCGATGTTCTGGAAATTGAGCGACAGTTTTTGCCCGCTATAACCCGGTCCCTGGGTCAATTTGGACGGATCAATTCTGAGCGGTTTGACTTCCACCACAAACTGTTCATCGCTTTGGTAGGCGCTGTGAACCCACTGTCCCTTGGGCTCAATCACCATGCGCACGCGGTCACCGACCTGAAAGGTCGTCACAGTTTGTACCGGAGTGCCAAAATCAGTGACATCCAGACGCCGCCGCATGCCCTCGGGCAAAGTCGATTTCATGAACTCGACGACCAGAGTTTGCCCTTGCTGGCGAATATCCACGCCAACCTGATTGTTCGGCAAGTCGACCACAACTCTGCCAGCGCCCTCGTCGCCACGACGAAAATCCAGATCTTTAAGTGGCAAGTTGTCGCGACTGCGACTTTCCGCAAAAACAGGTGCCGCGGTCGCTGGTGCTGACGCCACCGCCACCGCATCCAGTACCACCAGCAGGGATTTGCCCTGCAACTGCATTTTGTAAGGAGTGGCCTGCTTTAGATTAAGTACCACGCGCGTCCGGTCCCCGGCTTGCACAACATTCACCGATCTCAAATTACCCTGGTTGACCTCAACGGTGGAACGACCCATGGCGTTCGATATGCCGGGGAAATCAAGTGCAATTCTGGCTGGCGACTGGATTGAAAATCCACTCGGAACGGTCCCTAGCGGTTGAGTCAAATCGATCCTGACGACCTCGACACCCCCTTGAATAGACCCCGATACAGCTTCAATGGCGGTCTGGGCCTGCACGACAAGAGCCGCCACCATGAGCCCCACGGCCAAGCCTAGCCGTTGCCACAGTCGCCTAGCGACCCAATTGTTCCGATAGTTCATTTCGACCTCTCTTGCAGCTGCAAAGTAGCAGTGCGTTCAATCCATTCGCCGCTAGCGTCTTGCACAATTTCGCGCAACGTGACCTCGGTCTCGGCGATCTTGGTCACACGACCATAATTCTGTCCAAGATAGTTGCCAGGTCGCACCTGGTACAACAAATTCTCAACTTTCACCAGCGCAACCGGCTGCCCCTCCTTGGTCAAGCTTCCCACCAGTGTCATCGCGTCCAGGGGAAACGACTCCAAGGCCTCCCTGCGGCGCGCCAACTCAGGCGCGAGCAAGGCGCCATTGGCGGTTGCTTGAGTCGACTCGCGCTTGAGGGCCTGCGTCAGTTTTTGGTTACTGAAAGGCTCCATCGCCGTAACTTGGTTATAACTTTCGGGCTTGAATTGCTTGGGCTCGGAAATTGGACTTACCTTGGGCCGGCTCTGACTTCTTTGCGCAGTCATCCATTGCCGCAATTCATCTTCACCCGAGACGCTGCAGCCAGCAAGGGTCAGAACCATGGCAGCGAGAACCAGTCGACACCCATGCTTCATTTCTTGGCCTCTTTCGGTGCTGCCGCCTTGCGCTGTATGGCAACCTCGTCGGCATCGAGATACCGAAAGGTCTTGGCCGTAGCATCCATCGTCAAAGATCCGTCCTTAGCCGGCACAATGGCGATGCCATTGAGCGTCACAATGCGAGACAGATTGGCAATGTCCGATGCAAAAGCACCAATATCGTGATAACGCCCGGTTACACGCACGGCTATGGGCAACTCGGCATAGTAATCCTTGACAGCAACTTGCCCTGGCCGGAACAGGTCAAACTGCAGACTGCGGCCCAAACCAGCCTGGTTAATGTCCGACAGCAATGCGTCCATTTCGGCCTTGCTCGGTAATTGCTTCTCCAACTGCGTGACATACTGCTGCACCTGCTCGCGCTGTTTTTTGAGCGTTTCAAGATTAACCGCCTTACCCAGTTTTAGCTTGTACTCGTCGCGCAACTTGACTTCCTTGGCGTGTTCCGCTTCCAACTCAAGCTGCGAGGAATTGAGCCACAAAAACCATAGCACCACAACGAACGAAATGGCGATGCCCACAAACAAGGCATAGCGCGGGAGCGCCGGCCAGTTGGAAGGGTCCTTGGGATCAAGATTGCGGAATTGCGCCAGCAATTTGTCCCGCCATGGGGCCAGATCCAGTTTCAATGAAAGTTTGCTTGCCATAACGCCAGGCCCCTATTTCTTGACAGGAGTTGAGGCCGCGACCTGCGAAACTGTGGCGCCGGCCGAGGCGCGCATTTTTTCAGCCTCGCTGGCACGCGTCAAACGAACCCGAATTGTGAAATTGGCAACGCGACGCTGATCCCTGGGCGACAGTGCGACCGAGCCAGCCACAATCTCCACCAACTCTGGCCTGGAAAACCAGGGTGTATTGTTGCCCAAGTTTCGCAATAGCTCAGACACCCGCTCGTTCGATTGCGCGACGCCTTGCAGTGTCACATTCTGGTTTTCCTGGCGCATGCTGGCGATGTAAACGCCATCGGGCAGTTGCTTGACAAGTTCCGTCAGCAGGTGAACCGGTAAATTTCGATCTGCCTGCAAATCTTCCACCGCCTGCTGACGCGCCCGCAGTGCGGTGATTTCAGCCTCGAGGCCAGCTATATCCTTGATTTGTATATCGAAAATCTTGACTTCATTTTGCAGAATCTGATTTATTCCTTGCTGCGCAGATATCTGAGCCTGATACCACAGGAAAATAACGCCGGCCAGCAGACCCCCAATAAGGGCGGAAACCCCCAAACTGACGTTAAATACATCCTGGCGCTTTTTGCGGGCCGCCTCGCGGTGCGGGAGCAGATTGATCAGGATCACTGCATAAACCTCCGCAACGCCAGTCCGCAGGCGGTGAGGTAGGATGGCGCCTCACGTGTCATCTTCTTCAAACGAACGCCTGACCCAAGCTCCATACCGTCAAACGGATTCACCAGGCTGCAAGGGAAAGAGGTATGCTCCGTCACCGCTGCGGTCAAGCCCGGCAACGCTGCCGAGCCGCCGGCCAACATGACACAGTCAACCTTGTTATGCGGTGTGCTGGTAAAGAAAAACTGCAAGGCACGGCCAATTTCATGCACCATGCTTTCAACGAACGGATGCAGTACGCTGGATTCATAGTCTTCCGGTAATTCACCGCTTCGTTTTTTACTTTCAGCCTCTTCCAGGGAAAACCCGTACTGGCGCACAATCAACTGCGTCAGTTGGGCGCCGCCAAACGCTTGGTCCCGGTCATACAAAACCTCGTCGTTGCGAATAACCTGCATGCTGGTAGTAAGCGCCCCCACCTCAAACAAGGCAACAATGCTGCCAACACCTTTGTTGGGAAGATTTTCAATCAGGCGATTGGTCGCCAGTCGCGATGCATAAGACTCCACGTCCACAATCACGGGCTTCAACCCAGCCGCCTCTGCCAACCCCTGAATATCCTGCACCTTCTCCTTGCGTGACGCGGCAATGAGAACTTCAATATCTCCGGCGGAAGTGGCACTGGGTCCCACCACACAGAAATCAAGACTTACCTCATCCAAGGGAAACGGGATGTACTGGTTAGCCTCGGTTTCAACCTGTATTTCCAGTTCCTGATCAGACATGCCACCTGGAAGAACAATTTTTTTCGTAATGACGGCCGATGGCGGCAAGGCCATTGCCACATTCTTGGCTTTGGTCCCACTTTTTTTCACCAATCGACGAACCGCTTCAGCGACTTCGTCGAACTTTTCTATGTTGCCATCCGTAATCCAGCCGCGCTCAAGCGGCTCAATAGCACAACGCTCAAGCACCAGGTTACCGGCCTTATCCTGACCCAGTTCAACCAGTTTGACACTCGAAGAACTGACGTCCAAACCCAACATAGGCGCGGGTTGACGACTAAACAAAGATCCCAAAGAGATCAAAACTATCCCCTGAAAGAGGCCAATCGACGATCAGCAAAACTTAAGAAATCACTTCAATACTAGCAGTAAGCACCTTGTCCAGCAAAGACTTTTCCGAATTTGTGGAATTTTGAACGTTGTCAAAAGTAGACGCTTTGTATGCTGATGTAACGTAGATTCGCCCCCGAGCAGACATCGACCAGCGAACTCGCAACAATAGTGGATACTACCGCGCCAAAGCGGCAAAAACATCGTTTTTACAATGACGAAGCGTTTCCACCAAGTTTTTATGCCCTCCAAACCATCGACTGGCGAACCCAGCCCTCCCCCCAATTCCAATCCGCGCCCCGGTGCGGCGAACTGGCTGTTGCGCATTGCGTTGTCCGCCGGCGGCCTACTTCTGGCGGGGATGGCGTCCGTCCTGATCCTTGTTGCCCTCGCACTGGCGGTGGCGTTCCCGAACCTGCCCGATATTTCAGACCTGTCTGACTACCGTCCAAAACTACCCTTGCGCGTGTTCTCGGCGGAGGGCACCCTGATTGGAGAGTATGGCGAAGAACGCAGACATCTAACCCCAATCAAGGATATTCCGAAGGTCATGACCGACGCTGTCCTGGCGATCGAAGACGCACGCTTTTACGAACATGGCGGGGTTGACTACAAGGGCGTTTTGCGCGCTGCTCTGGCCAACCTGGGACACTTGAAAAGCCAGGGCGCATCCACCATCACCATGCAAGTGGCACGCAATGTCTATCTGTCTTCGGAGAAAACCTACACCCGCAAAATCTACGAAATCCTGCTGACTTTCAAGCTCGAACATATGTTGACCAAGGACCAGATCCTTGAGATTTACATGAACCAGATTTTCCTGGGGAACCGTGCCTACGGTTTTGCCGCTGCCGCGGAAGCTTACTTTGACAAGCCCCTGAAAGACCTCACTATTGCCGAGGCCGCCATGCTGGCGGGACTACCCAAGGCACCTTCCGCCTACAACCCGATCAGCAACCCCAAGCGGGCCCGCGCACGCCAGCTTCATATCATTGAACGAATGCAGGAAAACGGCTTCATCACGGCTGAGCAGGCGCTGGCCGCAAAAAAGGAAGAACTGAAAGTCAAGTCCAGCTCAGACAACTCGAAGGTGCATGCGGAGTACGTGGCTGAAACCGTACGCCTGTTAATGTTTGCGCAATATGGTGATGAAATCTACACTCGCGGCCTGAACGTTTACACCACGCTGCGAGCGGCGGACCAGGATGCTGCATACAAAGCACTGCGGCGCGGAATCATGGACTTTGAACGTCATCAAATTTACCGCGGCCCCGAGAAATATGTCACCCTGCCGTCGAATCCGCAGGAACTTGATGATGCCATTGATGACGCGTTGGACGAGCACCCGGACAATGGGGACGTGATGGCGGCGGTAGCGCTGGAGGTGGACAACAAGAAGGTCAAGGCCATTCGCCAGAACGGAGAAACCATCGAAATTACCGGGGACGGTCTGAAACCCGTGCAATCGGGTCTGTCGGACAAAGCTCCGCCCAACATCAAAATTCGACGCGGCGCCGTCATACGGGTCGTCAAAACACCTAAAAACACTTGGGAGATTACCCAGCTTCCGGAAGTTGAAGGTGCGTTTGTGGCACTTGATCCGCGCGACGGCTCAATCAAGGCGCTGGTCGGCGGATTCGATTTTGAAAAGAACAAATTCAACCACGTCACCCAAGCCTGGCGTCAACCCGGTTCGAGCTTCAAGCCATTTATCTATTCCGCCGCCCTGGAGAAGGGCTTTACCCCGGCCACCATCATCAACGATGCACCGCTCTTTTTCGACGCCGACGTAACCGGCGGGCAACCCTGGGAGCCGAAAAATTACGACGGAAAATTTGAAGGGCCGATGACCATGCGTCAGGGTCTGGCCAAATCAAAGAACATGATTTCGATCCGTATTCTGCAAGCCGTGGGCGCGCAGAACGCCCAGGAATGGATCACCCGCTTTGGCTTCGATGGAGACAAGCACCCCGCTTATCTGACCATGGCACTGGGCGCCGGATCCGTCACCCCCTTGCAGATGGCTTCGGCCTACTCGGTCTTCGCCAACGGCGGCTACCGCATCAATCCCTGGTTGATAGCCAAGGTCACGGAGCAACAGGGCAAGGTCCTGCTGGAAACCAAACCACCGGTGCTGGACGAGTCACTGCGCGCCATAGATGCGCGCAACGCCTTCATCATGGACAGTTTGTTACAAACAGTTACCCGCTCCGGTACTGCCGCCTCCGCGCAAGCAATACTGAAGCGACCTGACTTGTATGGAAAAACCGGCACCACCAACGATTCCATGGATGCCTGGTTTGCCGGATTCCAGCCAACCTTGGCTGCAGTCACCTGGATCGGCTACGACACACCGCACAAACTCGGGGACCGCGAAACCGGCGGCGGCTTGAGCTTGCCGGTGTGGATCCGGTTCATGGAACATGCGTTGAAAAACGTCCCGGTCATGGAACCCAGCGCGCCCGAAGGCGTCATCAATTCAGGCGGCGAGTGGTTTTATGACGAGTACGCAAAAGGTGCCGGCATCAGCAGCCTGGGACTAACCGACAAATCAACGACCCCAACCGGCTCCGACATTCAACCCTTGCCAGCGACCGACGAGAAGAAAAAAATCCTCGATTTGTTTAGAAACTAATACTTTTGCGGGACAGACCGCAAACTGCACAGCAGGTCGACTCCCGTCCCCAGCCGATGGTCGCCTAGCCCGTAAATTTCACCTATAGGAGTCGGCAGTCCCGCCCGAAGGCGCGTTGTCATTGGTATTCGACGCCAAACAACAACTGGGACTGCCAATGCCAAACTGTACCGAAGAATTTGAAACAAGCAAGATCGAATTTGGCCACCTTGGCCGACGAGTCGTGGAGGGCCGTTTTGACGGTGGCAGCATGACCAGTGACGCCGGGGTGATGTTGCTGGGGGCCACCGACCGCAAGCTCGGCTTGATTGAGGCTGCGGCATGCTGCATCGCCGATCCGCGCAGCCCCCCTTCTGACCAAACACCGCGTTGTCGATATGCTGCGCCAGCGTGTCTATGGTTTGGCTCTTGGATGGGAAGACTTGAACGACCACGGCGCGCTGCGCCAAGACGTGGCGATGCAAACGGCAGTGGGTGTTGATCGCGAGGTGGCCAGCGCCCCCACGCTGTGTCGTCTGGAGAAATGGGCTGATCGAGCAACGGCTTGGCGGTTGCACCAAGTGCTGGTCGAGCAATTCATTGCCGGTTTCAAAACCGCACCCGAGGAACTGGTGCTCGACTTTGACGCCACCGACAACCCGCTGTACGGACAGCAGGAGGGGCGCTTCTTTCACGGCTACTACGACAGCTACTGCTATTTGCCGCTGTACGTGTTCTGCGGTCAACAGTTGCTGTGCGCCTACCTGCGTCCGAGCCGCATCGATGGTGCAAAACACGCTGGCGCCATTTTGAAGTTGCTGGTCAAACGTCTGCGCCAGGTTTGGCCCCAGGTGCGCATCGTCTTTCGTGGCGACTCGGGCTTTTGCCGTCAGCGCATCATCAACTACTGCGAGCGTGCCGGTGTGAACTACATCATTGGTCTGGCTCGTAACCCGCGCCTACAGAGCATCACTGAATTCCTGGAACTGGCCATGCGGCAGAAGTTTGTCGCCACCGGATGCAAGCAGCGCGAGGTCGGTGAGTTTGTCTATGCCGCACAGAGTTGGAGCAAAGAACGCCGGGTGATCACAAGGCTGGAGTATGGCGAGCAAGGCACCAACCCGCGCTACGTGGTGACCAACCTCATGGGTCAACCACAGACACTCTACGACGATCTGTACTGCCAGCGCGGCGAGGCCGAGAACCGGATCAAGGAAGCTCAGGTCGGCTTATTTGCCACACGCACGAGTTGCCAGCATTTCCAAAGTAATCAGCTACGCATGCTGCTGGCCGCATTGGGTTACGTGTTGATTGAACGCCTGCGTGCGCTGGCGCTGCAGGGTACGGCCCTGGCCACCGCCCAGGTCGATACGCTGCGCATCAAGCTGCTCAAGCTCGCAGCGGTGGTGACGCGCAACACCCGGCGCATTCGCCTGTATCTGGCCTCCAACTGGCCCAGCGCCAGCATCTTTGCGCACGCCATGCGTGAGTTGCGCTCGCCTTGAACCTCATACAGTGCCTGGCCCGCACGATGACCTCAACAAGGCCCGCAACCCAAGCCGGGGCAGGGGCAATTGTGACTAAACCCATTCGATTTCATCCCAAAGACTGGCCAATGCCTACACGTTGCCAACTTCAGGCATGCCCAGCATCGAAATCAACGCCAATCTGCACGTACAGTGGTGTAGCGTGAAACATTCAGGCTAGCACGACCGATCGGACGCTGCGAACACCAGGGGGCACGCCGCCTGCGCGCTGGCAAAACGCGACAAATTGCCAAAAAACTCGCCCTGCCCTTTGGTATCCACCCAGCGTTCACCATCAAATTTGTAGTGATAACCACCAGATTTCGCCGCCAGCCAGACTTCATGCAGGGGCTTTTGCAGATTGACGACGATTTGGCTCTGGTTTGAAAATACCAGCGTCACCATACCGCCGACGCGCTGATTGTCAATATCCGCACAATCCTGCTCATTGATACGGTCGCAGCTTGCCTCGACGGACCGGAGCAGAGTTTCGGCACGGTCCATGAACTCAGAGTCGGTCATTACAGATTCCGCATGTTCTGACTTGCGTTTTTCCACTTGCGGACCATTCGTTCCTTACAGGCGCTTTCGCGCTCTGACTCAAGGGCGGCAATGACTATCCATTCCTTTGAGTCCTCGCCGATTTCCTCGGCGAGTGATCCTGCAATTGCGGGGCTCAGATTTCCTCGATCACGAGCTGTGTAAAGCGCCTGTCGTGACAGTCCTAATTTTCTTGTCCATTCAGATATCGACTTAATTTCAATCGCTTTCTCTAGCAGATTCATGGTCGTTTGCATGGTCTAGGTCTCCTTGTGTTGCATAAAGTACACACGTTGTAGGCAGTTTATCAAATAATTTGCCTACATCTTGTGTAGAAGGTCTATATTTCAAATCGCCTACGTCTTGTAGACATTTGCAAAGGACGCTGTCATGTCTAAATCGTTCTCAGAGGCCGGATTTCAGGCGGACCGCAGAGCCATCAGCGGTCATTCTTTGGGTTGTAGGTCTTCGGTCTTCACCAGTATCCAGGTGAATCCTTTTGGTGCTTCTCCTGGCGGTGTTGGTCGTTGCTGTGGCGTTGCCCAATTTGCTAGGCGTTTTGCCTCTTGTTTTTCTTTGGGTCCCCAGATGTCCCAAGCTGCGCGAATTAGTCCTATTCCCGCTAGGACCACCAGCCCCCAGAACTCGAAAAGCGGAATTGTTTTCATCCGTCGTTCCTCCTTGGTGTGTGAATCATGACACATCGCTCTAGTTTTCCTCCCGCTGGCGGTCTTTCGCTTCGTTTGGCCTTAGCCGTGGCAGCGGCTCAGCGGGGGGAAATTCAAGCCGTCGCTGACGTTGATGTCGTGCGTGAGGTGTCCGAAGTGTCACGGGCTCTTGAATCGTGCATGTCGAAGATGTCAGATGCCCAAAAATCGGTTTTTCAGTTGAGCCTTGGGTGCTATTGCTTGGCCGTTGCCACCCGCGTCCTGCCTTTGTGGGGCGCTGTTGATGAGCCTGGCGCGAACGGCGCGCGCGTCGAGCGAAGCGAAGCCGCCGACGCCGCCCGCTCGCGCCTCCACCCCGATGGTAATCACGGGGATAACAACAATCAGGGGAGCTTGCCACTATGACCCGAGCAGCAAAAAACCTTCTGGTCCTGGATGGCAGCGAAGTCAAGCTCAGACTTCAAGCCGAGCGCGTCGAGTCAAAAACGGCGGTCCATGTCGATTGGGTTCGTTTCACCGTGAGGCGCAAGTTCTCGCCAGCTCCTTCCATTGAAAACCTGTTCCCTCTGAGAGCGCATGCGGAGTCGGGCCTTTGGGATGAGGTGGCACGGGGCCAGCGCATGGCGCAAATCTTGGCTGAGTTGCCGAATGACGAATTCGCGGTGAGTACTCAAGCTTTTGAGCTTGGATGCGAAGTGGGTGCGGCTCTCGGGCCTGACTTCGCGGTCAACAATGAACGCAAAAAAGGTCATGACTTCTACCGTTTCCGGTGGGCCATCGAGCGCAACGGGACAGAGTGCGGCTGGATCGGCTTCCTGGCGTCTGGTGATTCACCGCGCCAGCAAAGCCAAAGCTCGACCATTCACTGCAATCTGTTCGGCGCTGCCTGCACATTTGCGGCCAGCGGCTGGCGTGATCGCCTGGCCGACATTGTGGATGCGCGAAACGGTGATCTAACGCGGTGCGACCTGGCGCTGGACTTCTTCGACGGGTTGCCGGGTGGCATTGAATCGATCCTTGAAGATTACAAGGCGGGCCGGTGCGATGTTGGCGGCAAGCGTCTGAAATCGAACATGGTAGGTCGCTGGCCCGAAGGCATCGAGCGCTCCTTGTATTTCGGCTCCAAGGAAGCCGGAAAGCAGACCAACTGCTACGAAAAAGGACACCAGCTTTTCGGGCCAGAGTCCGGCTCCGAGTGGCTCCGCGTTGAGCTTCGCTACGGGAACAAGCTGCGCGAGTTGAGCACACGGATGCTGCGCCATCCTGCCGATTTCTTCGCGGGCGCTTCGGCGTGGCATGCCTCCATCCTGGCGAAAGCCGACCAACTGGCTATCCCTGAAAAAGTCAAATGTACGGGGCGTCTGGCGCTTGAAACCGTTGAGGCCGAGTGCACCCGCAATTTGCGCTGGCTTGTTCAGACGGCGGCGGCATCGGTGGCCGTGGCTGTCGAGTATTTGGGCGTTGACGATCTGTGGCAAGTCATCGGAAATTCACGCAAGCCTGGTCGGCTTCAAAAGTTCAGTGCATCGGAAATTCAAAAGGCATTTACAGGTGCCTTTCATCGTGTTTCATCGGTTGAAAGCTCCCCGGCTTTCGCTTAACCGTCAACAAGGGGAAGAGGAAAAATATCATGCGAATGCAAAACGAAGCGGTCATTCACGCGATCAAGGAATCGGTCGGGTCATTTGAAGGCAAAGCCTTCTCAAGCACCACGTTCCATCTCGAAGTCGATCTGAAAGACAACGGCGCGGGCCGGTCCATTGGCTGTGTAACGCGGCCTTTCAAGTTCGGTGACGCCTCAGAGTTTGACAAGTGGGTCCACCTGGGCAAATCGCTTCCGATCAAGGCGACGGCGTTCTTCGATGTCGAAGCGATCAAGGAAGTACAGGGCGGCTCCGGCGTCAAGCTCACGCTTGTTGACATTAAGCCTCTTGAAACGGTTCGTCCTGGGGCTGCCAAGGGCGGCTAAATCATGCGCCTGCTGATTCAATCCAAGGCAACGGGCCTGTTCCTGTGCCCTTCCCTTACAGGCGGGGAACCTGAATGGGTGGCTGACTTGCGCGAAGCCGGTGGCGGTGTCGTCTCGGATGTTGAAACGGCATTTCAGCTTGTTACCGACAACTGCGAAGCCGATGACCAGCCCGTGCTGATTGACCTGGATCGGCTTGGCACGGGAAACGACTACCCGGTGACCGGGGTTTCATCATGATCTGCGCCAGCTCCTGGTCGATGTTCTACACGGTACCGCAGTCTGTCATAACGGGCTCGCCTCGCCTGTTCACTCGCGGCGGTGGACCTTACACCGAAGGGGTGGACTACCTCTTGAAGATTACCGACGTGGGCGCGGGGGTTGACTGCCCTGCCGGGTCCTACGTCTTGATCACGGCAACGGACTGGAACGCAGTAAATCAGCCCTCGCCGTTCAATTTGGACATGGCGAGCGGCGGCCTTATTGCCGGTGCCGTGTTGAGCGTGTGGGCTCTGGGGTTTGGTTTCAGGATGCTGATTCGGGCTTTGAATATCGGCGATGTTGCGGAGGTCGAGCGGGAGGCTTAAAGCGTAGCGGTTAGCGGGTCAACGTCGAGAGATGCCATCCGCTACCCGGTGCACTTTCGCACTGTTTGAAGGAGTTTTATTGTGAAAAAGATTCTGGGTTCTCTCGCTTTTGGCGCGGCGTCTCTGCTTGGCGCTCCCGCGTTTGCCGTTGGTACGGCGATCGACGTTACCGGTCCGGTGGCGGACATCACCGCTCAACTGGCACCGGTGGGCCTGGTCGGCGGTGCCGTCTTGGGCGTGTTCGTGGCGGTCAAAGCCTATCACTGGGTCCGTCGCGCTCTGTCTTGATCCGTGTTGATCCTGTTGGGGCTCGGCCACAAGCTTGGCTCCAATGGAATCTACAAGGGGATTCAGTCATGGGCGTTTACATCATCATTGCGATATTGGGGGCGGCATGGCTTATTTTCACCGCCTGATTTTCTTTGGTTTCTGGACTTTGGCGTGCTTGCTTCCTGCGGAGAGTCATGCGATTGTTCCTCAAGCTACCGCATATGAATATAACGCTCACGGCAATATCGCTTGTGTTGCTCCTACCATGCGGGGTTCCATAGATTGTGCGTATGCAGGTGCTAGCGTCCCTGTCGCTAACTGCACCGATACCAGTTGCCAGATTTATGTCGGCTTCTGGTTGACCGTGACGCCGACTTTCATTACTTATTTAGCTTGCCCTGCGAATAGCAGCCAGTCCGGCACCGGTTGCGCTTGCACGTCTCCTTACGTTGAAGATGCTACTCATACGTCGTGCATTGCCGCTCCGCTTCCCTGTCCTGTCGGCAACGCTGTCACGGCCACTATTGGACTGGGTTGGTTCAAGGACGGCGGTTCCCTGATTCCAATCTATGAGGCGGCGAAGCAATCTATTTGTGTTCAGAATGGCTCTAGTGTTTGCGCCGCCTATGTGAATTTGCAGCTTGCTTATCCTGGCGAGAAAGCGAATGGCTACGTCTCGGTTACGGGTCAAGTCGGCGGTACTCTCTCGGGTGCGACCTGTACCGGGCCTGTGACGCCTGCGACGGTTACCAGTCCGGCACCTGCCTGCGATGGCAAGCTGGGCAATTTGAACGGCGTGACGGTCTGCATTCCTAATGAGTCTGCGGCTGCAAAAGAGGCTCGGGCGCAATCTGCGGCTTCGGCGGCGGCTGCGACGGCATCCGCTGACGCTACGGCATCCGGTGCGATTCCAGCGGTTGCTTCCGCTGCTGCTGCCGCTGCGGGTTCGGCTGCTGGCTCCACCGTGCGGTCTGGTGGAACATCGGCGGCGGCTGCTGCTGCCGGGAAGGCGGCGGGTGACGCTGTGGTGGCAGGGGGTTCCTCCGCAAGTGCTATAGCGGCGTCGGCGGGGTCTGCTGCTGGTGCTGCTTCTGCGGCTGCGGCTTCGTCTGCTGGTCTTTCTCCGGCGGTGGTGCAGGCTGCTTCTGACGCGGCCAAGGTTGCCGCCTCTACCGCTGCTTTGCAAGCGGCTTCGTCGGGTAGTTCAGTCGCTGATTCTTTTGCTGCTGGTTTAGCTGCCGGGTTGTCTGCTGGTGCGGCGGCGTCTCAGGCTGCGGGTGCGGCTGCTGCCAAGGCGATGGCCGATGCTTTGGCAGCTGGCAAAACGGCGGCTGAACAAGCGGCGGCGGGTGCTGCTGCGGCTGCTGCGGCTGCTGCTGCCAATGCGGCCAATGTGGCGGCTGTGAAGGCTGCGGGGGATGCTGCCCTGGCCCAGGCTATCGCTGCCGGTCAAAATGCTGCCCAGCAGGCTGCGGCTGTCCTGGCTGCCCAACAAGCGGCGGCGGCGTCTGCTTCGGCTGCTGCAAGACAAGCGGCTGAGGCTGCGGCCCAGGCTGCGGGGAAGAACGCGGCGGCGATAGCGGCGGCTGGCGAGGCGGCTGCTGCGGCGGCTGCTGCTGCTCTCAAGGCTTCCAACGATGCGTTGAATAAGGCGCTCGACGCTCTGGCCGCTGAGGCTGCGAAAAAGGCGGAAAAGCCGCCTAACCCTCTGGACGAGTTTTGCGCCAACAATCCCGGCTCTCCGATGTGTAAAGAGTCCGTCGATTCCAAGTTCACGGCGGCTTGTGGCGCACCTCCTACTTGTGAGGGTGACGCTGTAGCTTGTGCTATCGCAGCAGCCACATTTGATCAGGATTGCATCTTCAAACAGGAGTCTGATGAGTCGCGGCTTTATGGGTCAAAGAAGGCGTTGTCAGGGAACCAGACCGGGGGGCTTCCTGGTAATGAGACAGTGGCTATCGGGTCGTCTTCGTTCTCGACTGTTGACGTTGTCGGCGGTGGTTCTACTGGCTTGGCGGATCTGACTATTTCGATTTTGAGCCGGTCTGTGACGTTGCCTTTGTCTCAGGTGAATTCGTTGCTCGCTGGCCTCGGCAATTTGCTGATGGCCGTTACTTTCCTTCTCTGTGCTCGTATCGTTGCAAGGGGTTAAAAATGCCTGTTTTTGTTGCTGCTTTGCTCGGTGGCCTTTACAACATCGCCGGGACGCTCGCCGGTCAAGTTTTGATTGGCTTGGGCATTTCCGTCGTCACATATAGCGGTGTTTCCGCCACTATGGATTTTTTGATGTCGGGCGCGGTGAGTGCGTTCGGTTCCTTGCCTGCGAATGTGACCGCTTTATTCGGTTTGTTGAAGATCGGCCCTTGCATCAGCATGGTGTTTTCCGCGATGGCCGTTCGCGCCTCTTTGAGCGGTCTTACGAGTGGCAGCATGAAACGGTGGGTCATGAAATGATCTACCTTCGGACGGGGGCGAACGGCTCCGGTAAAACGCTCCTAACCCTGCGTGATGTTCGGGAAAAGTCCATCAAGGAATCGCGGCCTGTCTATCACAACGGGCGCTTTCAACTTACGGCCGATTTCGACTGGAAAAAGATCGATATAAAGGACTGGCAGAGTGTCCCTGACGGTGCGATTTTCCTGGTGGATGAGTGTCACAACGATTTCCCTATTCGCACGTCGAGGGAAGCTGTCCCGGAATATGTGCGGATGCTGGCCGAACATCGCGTTCGCGGTTTCGACTTCTTCATGATCACGCAGCATCCTTTGAACATGGATGCATTCGTTCGTCGTTTGATCGGCGCGCCTGGCTGGCACCAGCACTTGAAGCGGGCCAGCGGTGGGCCTTTGGTGTCTGTGCTTGAGTGGCCGTCTGTGAATGAGGTTTGCCAGAAAGCGGGTAGTGGCGCTTCCGGTTCCGTGTCAATGGTTCCGTTTCCGACAGAGGTTTATAACTGGTACAAGTCCACCTCCTTGGACACCGCAAAGATCAGGATTCCGTTTCAGTTGAAGGTGTTTGTCGGGGCGTTGTTACTCGTGCCGGTGTTGATCTACTTTGCATACACCTCGTTCGTGGCAAACAAGGCCGGTTCTGCGAAAAGACCAATTGCACCTGGCAGCGCGGCTACATCAGTTGTCACATCGGCTCGGCCTGGCGTTGATGCTCCTTTGCCTGGTCAGAAGCAGAGTCCTGCTGAATACCTGGCAACGTATAAGCCGCGCATCGAGGGCCTGGCCTATACGGCTCCGCGCTATGACGAACTGACCAAGCCGACCAGTGCGCCCTTTCCGGCTGGCTGCGTGCAAATGGGTGAGCGGTGCAGTTGCTACACCGAGCAAGGAACCAAGATACCGACCACGGACATGCTATGCCGTCAGATAGCCAAGGATGGCTATTTCAAGGACTGGGGCGGTACAGGTAGCGGCGGGGCTCGCCAAGTCGTTCCTAACGGCCCTACAGCCTCGGCAATCCCCACTTTCCCGGCGACCGCTGCGCCTGGCTTGCCTCATTCCTGATAAACAGCGGGGGTATGGGGGATTTCCCCCATGTAAGCGAAGCGGTGCGGTTTGATTGCTCAATCAAAAATAGCGTTTTCCTTGTAGACTGCCGCCTCAATAAAAACAGGGGGAATGGATGAGAAAAGTCGGTTACGCCCGTGTCTCTACAGTCGACCAGGACACGGCGCTTCAACTGGACGCACTGAAAAAAGCCGGCGTTTATAACGTTTTTCGTGAGGCCGGCTCCGGTGTTGGTCCGCGTCCTGAATTGCAGCGGGCTCTCGGCACACTGTGCGCCGGTGATGTGCTGGTGGTCTGGAAAATTGACCGTGTAGCCCGCAGTCTCGGCGATCTTCTCTCGATCTTGGCCAAGCTGAAATCGGCGGGTGCGGCGATTAGGTCATTGACTGAACCAATCGACACATCAACTCCGATCGGGGAGTTCACATTTCAGATTTTGGGGGCTGTTGCTCAGCTTGAGCGCTCAATGATTCGTGAGCGGGTTATGGCTGGCCAGGCTGCTGCGAGGGCGAGGGGTAAACGATGGGGTGCACCACGTCAGATTGATCCTGATTCTGAGCGTGAGCTTGTCAAGATGTATTTATCAGACAGCTACACAATTGATGAGCTTGCCGATATTTGGGGTGTGGGCTATGGCGTTGCTCGAGGGGCGATTCTGAGAGTGTGTAATCCACGCCATCAATACCTTTCGCGCCGTCGGTAAGTACAGATTCCGCATGTTCTGACTTGCGTTTTTCCACTTGCGGACCATTCGTTCCTTACAGGCGCTTTCGCGCTCTGACTCAAGGGCGGCAATGACTATCCATTCCTTTGAGTCCTCGCCGATTTCCTCGGCGAGTGATCCTGCAATTGCGGGGCTCAGATTTCCTCGATCACGAGCTGTGTAAAGCGCCTGTCGTGACAGTCCTAATTTTCTTGTCCATTCAGATATCGACTTAATTTCAATCGCTTTCTCTAGCAGATTCATGGTCGTTTGCATGGTCTAGGTCTCCTTGTGTTGCATAAAGTACACACGTTGTAGGCAGTTTATCAAATAATTTGCCTACATCTTGTGTAGAAGGTCTATATTTCAAATCGCCTACGTCTTGTAGACATTTGCAAAGGACGCTGTCATGTCTAAATCGTTCTCAGAGGCCGGATTTCAGGCGGACCGCAGAGCCATCAGCGGTCATTCTTTGGGTTGTAGGTCTTCGGTCTTCACCAGTATCCAGGTGAATCCTTTTGGTGCTTCTCCTGGCGGTGTTGGTCGTTGCTGTGGCGTTGCCCAATTTGCTAGGCGTTTTGCCTCTTGTTTTTCTTTGGGTCCCCAGATGTCCCAAGCTGCGCGAATTAGTCCTATTCCCGCTAGGACCACCAGCCCCCAGAACTCGAAAAGCGGAATTGTTTTCATCCGTCGTTCCTCCTTGGTGTGTGAATCATGACACATCGCTCTAGTTTTCCTCCCGCTGGCGGTCTTTCGCTTCGTTTGGCCTTAGCCGTGGCAGCGGCTCAGCGGGGGGAAATTCAAGCCGTCGCTGACGTTGATGTCGTGCGTGAGGTGTCCGAAGTGTCACGGGCTCTTGAATCGTGCATGTCGAAGATGTCAGATGCCCAAAAATCGGTTTTTCAGTTGAGCCTTGGGTGCTATTGCTTGGCCGTTGCCACCCGCGTCCTGCCTTTGTGGGGCGCTGTTGATGAGCCTGGCGCGAACGGCGCGCGCGTCGAGCGAAGCGAAGCCGCCGACGCCGCCCGCTCGCGCCTCCACCCCGATGGTAATCACGGGGATAACAACAATCAGGGGAGCTTGCCACTATGACCCGAGCAGCAAAAAACCTTCTGGTCCTGGATGGCAGCGAAGTCAAGCTCAGACTTCAAGCCGAGCGCGTCGAGTCAAAAACGGCGGTCCATGTCGATTGGGTTCGTTTCACCGTGAGGCGCAAGTTCTCGCCAGCTCCTTCCATTGAAAACCTGTTCCCTCTGAGAGCGCATGCGGAGTCGGGCCTTTGGGATGAGGTGGCACGGGGCCAGCGCATGGCGCAAATCTTGGCTGAGTTGCCGAATGACGAATTCGCGGTGAGTACTCAAGCTTTTGAGCTTGGATGCGAAGTGGGTGCGGCTCTCGGGCCTGACTTCGCGGTCAACAATGAACGCAAAAAAGGTCATGACTTCTACCGTTTCCGGTGGGCCATCGAGCGCAACGGGACAGAGTGCGGCTGGATCGGCTTCCTGGCGTCTGGTGATTCACCGCGCCAGCAAAGCCAAAGCTCGACCATTCACTGCAATCTGTTCGGCGCTGCCTGCACATTTGCGGCCAGCGGCTGGCGTGATCGCCTGGCCGACATTGTGGATGCGCGAAACGGTGATCTAACGCGGTGCGACCTGGCGCTGGACTTCTTCGACGGGTTGCCGGGTGGCATTGAATCGATCCTTGAAGATTACAAGGCGGGCCGGTGCGATGTTGGCGGCAAGCGTCTGAAATCGAACATGGTAGGTCGCTGGCCCGAAGGCATCGAGCGCTCCTTGTATTTCGGCTCCAAGGAAGCCGGAAAGCAGACCAACTGCTACGAAAAAGGACACCAGCTTTTCGGGCCAGAGTCCGGCTCCGAGTGGCTCCGCGTTGAGCTTCGCTACGGGAACAAGCTGCGCGAGTTGAGCACACGGATGCTGCGCCATCCTGCCGATTTCTTCGCGGGCGCTTCGGCGTGGCATGCCTCCATCCTGGCGAAAGCCGACCAACTGGCTATCCCTGAAAAAGTCAAATGTACGGGGCGTCTGGCGCTTGAAACCGTTGAGGCCGAGTGCACCCGCAATTTGCGCTGGCTTGTTCAGACGGCGGCGGCATCGGTGGCCGTGGCTGTCGAGTATTTGGGCGTTGACGATCTGTGGCAAGTCATCGGAAATTCACGCAAGCCTGGTCGGCTTCAAAAGTTCAGTGCATCGGAAATTCAAAAGGCATTTACAGGTGCCTTTCATCGTGTTTCATCGGTTGAAAGCTCCCCGGCTTTCGCTTAACCGTCAACAAGGGGAAGAGGAAAAATATCATGCGAATGCAAAACGAAGCGGTCATTCACGCGATCAAGGAATCGGTCGGGTCATTTGAAGGCAAAGCCTTCTCAAGCACCACGTTCCATCTCGAAGTCGATCTGAAAGACAACGGCGCGGGCCGGTCCATTGGCTGTGTAACGCGGCCTTTCAAGTTCGGTGACGCCTCAGAGTTTGACAAGTGGGTCCACCTGGGCAAATCGCTTCCGATCAAGGCGACGGCGTTCTTCGATGTCGAAGCGATCAAGGAAGTACAGGGCGGCTCCGGCGTCAAGCTCACGCTTGTTGACATTAAGCCTCTTGAAACGGTTCGTCCTGGGGCTGCCAAGGGCGGCTAAATCATGCGCCTGCTGATTCAATCCAAGGCAACGGGCCTGTTCCTGTGCCCTTCCCTTACAGGCGGGGAACCTGAATGGGTGGCTGACTTGCGCGAAGCCGGTGGCGGTGTCGTCTCGGATGTTGAAACGGCATTTCAGCTTGTTACCGACAACTGCGAAGCCGATGACCAGCCCGTGCTGATTGACCTGGATCGGCTTGGCACGGGAAACGACTACCCGGTGACCGGGGTTTCATCATGATCTGCGCCAGCTCCTGGTCGATGTTCTACACGGTACCGCAGTCTGTCATAACGGGCTCGCCTCGCCTGTTCACTCGCGGCGGTGGACCTTACACCGAAGGGGTGGACTACCTCTTGAAGATTACCGACGTGGGCGCGGGGGTTGACTGCCCTGCCGGGTCCTACGTCTTGATCACGGCAACGGACTGGAACGCAGTAAATCAGCCCTCGCCGTTCAATTTGGACATGGCGAGCGGCGGCCTTATTGCCGGTGCCGTGTTGAGCGTGTGGGCTCTGGGGTTTGGTTTCAGGATGCTGATTCGGGCTTTGAATATCGGCGATGTTGCGGAGGTCGAGCGGGAGGCTTAAAGCGTAGCGGTTAGCGGGTCAACGTCGAGAGATGCCATCCGCTACCCGGTGCACTTTCGCACTGTTTGAAGGAGTTTTATTGTGAAAAAGATTCTGGGTTCTCTCGCTTTTGGCGCGGCGTCTCTGCTTGGCGCTCCCGCGTTTGCCGTTGGTACGGCGATCGACGTTACCGGTCCGGTGGCGGACATCACCGCTCAACTGGCACCGGTGGGCCTGGTCGGCGGTGCCGTCTTGGGCGTGTTCGTGGCGGTCAAAGCCTATCACTGGGTCCGTCGCGCTCTGTCTTGATCCGTGTTGATCCTGTTGGGGCTCGGCCACAAGCTTGGCTCCAATGGAATCTACAAGGGGATTCAGTCATGGGCGTTTACATCATCATTGCGATATTGGGGGCGGCATGGCTTATTTTCACCGCCTGATTTTCTTTGGTTTCTGGACTTTGGCGTGCTTGCTTCCTGCGGAGAGTCATGCGATTGTTCCTCAAGCTACCGCATATGAATATAACGCTCACGGCAATATCGCTTGTGTTGCTCCTACCATGCGGGGTTCCATAGATTGTGCGTATGCAGGTGCTAGCGTCCCTGTCGCTAACTGCACCGATACCAGTTGCCAGATTTATGTCGGCTTCTGGTTGACCGTGACGCCGACTTTCATTACTTATTTAGCTTGCCCTGCGAATAGCAGCCAGTCCGGCACCGGTTGCGCTTGCACGTCTCCTTACGTTGAAGATGCTACTCATACGTCGTGCATTGCCGCTCCGCTTCCCTGTCCTGTCGGCAACGCTGTCACGGCCACTATTGGACTGGGTTGGTTCAAGGACGGCGGTTCCCTGATTCCAATCTATGAGGCGGCGAAGCAATCTATTTGTGTTCAGAATGGCTCTAGTGTTTGCGCCGCCTATGTGAATTTGCAGCTTGCTTATCCTGGCGAGAAAGCGAATGGCTACGTCTCGGTTACGGGTCAAGTCGGCGGTACTCTCTCGGGTGCGACCTGTACCGGGCCTGTGACGCCTGCGACGGTTACCAGTCCGGCACCTGCCTGCGATGGCAAGCTGGGCAATTTGAACGGCGTGACGGTCTGCATTCCTAATGAGTCTGCGGCTGCAAAAGAGGCTCGGGCGCAATCTGCGGCTTCGGCGGCGGCTGCGACGGCATCCGCTGACGCTACGGCATCCGGTGCGATTCCAGCGGTTGCTTCCGCTGCTGCTGCCGCTGCGGGTTCGGCTGCTGGCTCCACCGTGCGGTCTGGTGGAACATCGGCGGCGGCTGCTGCTGCCGGGAAGGCGGCGGGTGACGCTGTGGTGGCAGGGGGTTCCTCCGCAAGTGCTATAGCGGCGTCGGCGGGGTCTGCTGCTGGTGCTGCTTCTGCGGCTGCGGCTTCGTCTGCTGGTCTTTCTCCGGCGGTGGTGCAGGCTGCTTCTGACGCGGCCAAGGTTGCCGCCTCTACCGCTGCTTTGCAAGCGGCTTCGTCGGGTAGTTCAGTCGCTGATTCTTTTGCTGCTGGTTTAGCTGCCGGGTTGTCTGCTGGTGCGGCGGCGTCTCAGGCTGCGGGTGCGGCTGCTGCCAAGGCGATGGCCGATGCTTTGGCAGCTGGCAAAACGGCGGCTGAACAAGCGGCGGCGGGTGCTGCTGCGGCTGCTGCGGCTGCTGCTGCCAATGCGGCCAATGTGGCGGCTGTGAAGGCTGCGGGGGATGCTGCCCTGGCCCAGGCTATCGCTGCCGGTCAAAATGCTGCCCAGCAGGCTGCGGCTGTCCTGGCTGCCCAACAAGCGGCGGCGGCGTCTGCTTCGGCTGCTGCAAGACAAGCGGCTGAGGCTGCGGCCCAGGCTGCGGGGAAGAACGCGGCGGCGATAGCGGCGGCTGGCGAGGCGGCTGCTGCGGCGGCTGCTGCTGCTCTCAAGGCTTCCAACGATGCGTTGAATAAGGCGCTCGACGCTCTGGCCGCTGAGGCTGCGAAAAAGGCGGAAAAGCCGCCTAACCCTCTGGACGAGTTTTGCGCCAACAATCCCGGCTCTCCGATGTGTAAAGAGTCCGTCGATTCCAAGTTCACGGCGGCTTGTGGCGCACCTCCTACTTGTGAGGGTGACGCTGTAGCTTGTGCTATCGCAGCAGCCACATTTGATCAGGATTGCATCTTCAAACAGGAGTCTGATGAGTCGCGGCTTTATGGGTCAAAGAAGGCGTTGTCAGGGAACCAGACCGGGGGGCTTCCTGGTAATGAGACAGTGGCTATCGGGTCGTCTTCGTTCTCGACTGTTGACGTTGTCGGCGGTGGTTCTACTGGCTTGGCGGATCTGACTATTTCGATTTTGAGCCGGTCTGTGACGTTGCCTTTGTCTCAGGTGAATTCGTTGCTCGCTGGCCTCGGCAATTTGCTGATGGCCGTTACTTTCCTTCTCTGTGCTCGTATCGTTGCAAGGGGTTAAAAATGCCTGTTTTTGTTGCTGCTTTGCTCGGTGGCCTTTACAACATCGCCGGGACGCTCGCCGGTCAAGTTTTGATTGGCTTGGGCATTTCCGTCGTCACATATAGCGGTGTTTCCGCCACTATGGATTTTTTGATGTCGGGCGCGGTGAGTGCGTTCGGTTCCTTGCCTGCGAATGTGACCGCTTTATTCGGTTTGTTGAAGATCGGCCCTTGCATCAGCATGGTGTTTTCCGCGATGGCCGTTCGCGCCTCTTTGAGCGGTCTTACGAGTGGCAGCATGAAACGGTGGGTCATGAAATGATCTACCTTCGGACGGGGGCGAACGGCTCCGGTAAAACGCTCCTAACCCTGCGTGATGTTCGGGAAAAGTCCATCAAGGAATCGCGGCCTGTCTATCACAACGGGCGCTTTCAACTTACGGCCGATTTCGACTGGAAAAAGATCGATATAAAGGACTGGCAGAGTGTCCCTGACGGTGCGATTTTCCTGGTGGATGAGTGTCACAACGATTTCCCTATTCGCACGTCGAGGGAAGCTGTCCCGGAATATGTGCGGATGCTGGCCGAACATCGCGTTCGCGGTTTCGACTTCTTCATGATCACGCAGCATCCTTTGAACATGGATGCATTCGTTCGTCGTTTGATCGGCGCGCCTGGCTGGCACCAGCACTTGAAGCGGGCCAGCGGTGGGCCTTTGGTGTCTGTGCTTGAGTGGCCGTCTGTGAATGAGGTTTGCCAGAAAGCGGGTAGTGGCGCTTCCGGTTCCGTGTCAATGGTTCCGTTTCCGACAGAGGTTTATAACTGGTACAAGTCCACCTCCTTGGACACCGCAAAGATCAGGATTCCGTTTCAGTTGAAGGTGTTTGTCGGGGCGTTGTTACTCGTGCCGGTGTTGATCTACTTTGCATACACCTCGTTCGTGGCAAACAAGGCCGGTTCTGCGAAAAGACCAATTGCACCTGGCAGCGCGGCTACATCAGTTGTCACATCGGCTCGGCCTGGCGTTGATGCTCCTTTGCCTGGTCAGAAGCAGAGTCCTGCTGAATACCTGGCAACGTATAAGCCGCGCATCGAGGGCCTGGCCTATACGGCTCCGCGCTATGACGAACTGACCAAGCCGACCAGTGCGCCCTTTCCGGCTGGCTGCGTGCAAATGGGTGAGCGGTGCAGTTGCTACACCGAGCAAGGAACCAAGATACCGACCACGGACATGCTATGCCGTCAGATAGCCAAGGATGGCTATTTCAAGGACTGGGGCGGTACAGGTAGCGGCGGGGCTCGCCAAGTCGTTCCTAACGGCCCTACAGCCTCGGCAATCCCCACTTTCCCGGCGACCGCTGCGCCTGGCTTGCCTCATTCCTGATAAACAGCGGGGGTATGGGGGATTTCCCCCATGTAAGCGAAGCGGTGCGGTTTGATTGCTCAATCAAAAATAGCGTTTTCCTTGTAGACTGCCGCCTCAATAAAAACAGGGGGAATGGATGAGAAAAGTCGGTTACGCCCGTGTCTCTACAGTCGACCAGGACACGGCGCTTCAACTGGACGCACTGAAAAAAGCCGGCGTTTATAACGTTTTTCGTGAGGCCGGCTCCGGTGTTGGTCCGCGTCCTGAATTGCAGCGGGCTCTCGGCACACTGTGCGCCGGTGATGTGCTGGTGGTCTGGAAAATTGACCGTGTAGCCCGCAGTCTCGGCGATCTTCTCTCGATCTTGGCCAAGCTGAAATCGGCGGGTGCGGCGATTAGGTCATTGACTGAACCAATCGACACATCAACTCCGATCGGGGAGTTCACATTTCAGATTTTGGGGGCTGTTGCTCAGCTTGAGCGCTCAATGATTCGTGAGCGGGTTATGGCTGGCCAGGCTGCTGCGAGGGCGAGGGGTAAACGATGGGGTGCACCACGTCAGATTGATCCTGATTCTGAGCGTGAGCTTGTCAAGATGTATTTATCAGACAGCTACACAATTGATGAGCTTGCCGATATTTGGGGTGTGGGCTATGGCGTTGCTCGAGGGGCGATTCTGAGAGTGTGTAATCCACGCCATCAATACCTTTCGCGCCGTCGGTAAGTACAATTTCACCATGTTGCGTATTCTCCAAATTCTAGTCAATGCGGTTATCCTTGGCTGCAGTGTGGTGAGCCTGTTGGCCTGTGGTCAACAGGGACCACTGTACCTGCCGACAGAGCCAACAGCAAAGAAACAAACCGAATCACCTGAAAAACCGTTGCGCTCCAGTTCAACCAACTCCGGCCCAACCCAGGCGGTTTCTACCCAACCCGCTGCCCCGGCAGCCAGCCCCGTTTCTCCATGAATTCCAACAATCTTCCCGGCCAACCCCATCTTGCCTATCGGGGGAATGAACTTTTTTCGGAAGATATCCGTTTAAGTGATTTGGCAAAACAATACGGCACACCGCTTTTTGTCTACTCGAAGGGCTCCATGCTGGCCGCACTGGCGGCCTACCAGCGTGGTTTTGCCGGACGCAACATTCAAATCTGCTATGCCATGAAGGCCAACCCGACTTTGGGCGTGATTCAGGTATTCGTGCAGGCTGGCTGCGGCTTTGACATTGTCTCAGGCGGTGACATGGACCGGGTACTGGCTGCCGGCGGTGCGGCCGACAAAATCATTTTTTCGGGCGTCGGCAAAACAAGAACAGAAATGCGCCGTGCGTTGGACGCTGGCATTGGCTGCTTCAATGTGGAAAGCGAGGCCGAGCTCGAAGTCTTGAACGAGGTCGCTTTGTCCATGGGGTTGCGCGCGCCAGTGAGCCTGCGGGTCAATCCCAACATCGACCCCAAGACACACCCCTATATTTCGACTGGTCTGAAAGACAGCAAGTTTGGCGTGGCCCATGAACGCGCACTGCAAACTTACCAGCGCGCTGCCAAACTGGCAGGGGTGCGGGTTATCGGTATCGATTGTCATATCGGCTCCCAGATCACACAGGAAGAACCCTACCTCGAAGCGGTGGACCGCATGCTGGATCTGGTGGAAGCCATTGAAGCAGCCGGCATTGCCATCCATCACATCGATTTCGGCGGCGGTCTGGGAATCAACTACAACGGCGAAACCCCTCCCAGTGCAGACCGCCTTTGGGAAAAACTGCTGCACAAGCTCGATAGCCGCCAGTTTGGCCAACGTCAGTTGATGATTGAGCCCGGTCGCTCACTGGTTGGCAACGCCGGGGTTTGCCTCACCGAAGTGCTGTACCTGAAACCCGGCGCGCAGAAGAGCTTCTGCATCATCGACGCCGCCATGAATGATTTGCCGCGCCCTGCCATGTACCAGGCCTTTCACCAAATCGTGCCGCTGGTGCCGCGAAACACATCTCCTGAAAACTGGGAGGTAGTCGGCCCGGTGTGCGAAAGTGGTGACTGGATTGGGCATGATCGGGTGTTAGCGGTGCAGCCCGGCGACTTGCTGGCGGTGCTGTCGGCCGGAGCCTATTGCATGAGCATGGCCAGCAACTACAACTCGCGCGGCCGCGCGGCAGAGATTCTGGTGGAAGGCAATCAGTCCCACCTTATTCACCAACGCGAGACGATTTCTGACCAGATGCGCGGCGAGACTTTGCTTTCAAGCATGGCCCCAGAAACAAAGTCATGAAGTGAAGCTCCGAATCAAAGAGAACGCCCTGGCACTCCAACCTACTGGAACGAATGTGCCATCGGAGGGGCCGGTAGGCCAAATTCCGCGTCAACAACGCCTGGCGGAGGCCAGGGATGCTTTTTTCTTCAGGTATTGGACCCCACGCCAACCCAGCAGCAAGGCAAGGATAGTGGCGTAAACATAGACGTCCGAAAAATTATTCTTGCCGGCGCGCATCCAGAAGAAATGCAGAACGGCCAAGACAGCCACAACGTAGATCAGCTTGTGCAGCCGTTGCCAGCGTTTGGCACCCAGCAGTTTGATGGCCCGGTTGAAGGAGGTCAAAGCCAGCGGTGTCAGTAGCACAAAGGCAGAAAACCCGACCAGGATGAACGGGCGTTTGACAATGTCCTTGCCGATATCAGCCACTTCAAAACCCATGTCGAACCCGCTGTAACTCAGCAAGTGAAGCACACCATAGAAGTAGACAAACAAACCCAGCAGGCGTCGAAATCTGGCCAAGGCCGGGGTACCGGTGATCACGCGCAGCGGCGTCACCGCCAACGCCAGGCACAGGAAGCGCAAAGCCCAATCGCCCAGTGCCCGCACCAGGGCTTCTGCCGGGTTGGCACCCAGTTGATTGCCGACGGCCGCCAGCAACAACCAGCAGAACGGCAGCAGCGCCAAACCAAATACGAGTGGCTTGGCAAGGCGGTGCAATAGCAGCGTTTTCACCTGCACAGAAGGCGGCGGCGTAACGAGCGCAAGCATCAAAAGAATTTTTTCAGGTCCATGCCGGCGTACAACTGCCCGACCTGGGCCTCATAGCCATTGAACATCAGGGTCTTGCGCTTCTTGGCAAACAAGCCGTCCTCGCCGATGCGCCGCTCCGTGGCCTGACTCCAGCGCGGATGGTCCACATTGGGGTTGACGTTGGAGAAGAAGCCGTACTCATTGGCGGCGGCCTTGTTCCAGGCGGTGGCTGGCTGTTTGTCGGTGAAGCGGATTTTGACCAGGCTCTTGCCGCTCTTGAAACCATACTTCCAAGGCACCACCAGGCGTACCGGTGCACCACTCTGGTTGGGTAACACCTCGCCGTACATGCCAAAGGTCAGCAAGGTCAAAGGGTGCATCGCCTCATCCAGGCGCAAGCCTTCCACATAAGGCCAGGCCAGTACACGGGAGCCCACAAATGGCATGGTTTTGGGATCGGCCAGGGTCACAAATTCGACGTATTTTGCATTTCCCAAGGGTTCCACTTTTTTGATCAACTCGCTCAGCGAATAGCCGACCCACGGTATCACCATGGACCAGCCCTCAACGCAGCGCAGGCGATAGATCCGCTCTTCCTGGGCACTGAGTTTGAGCAGGTCTTCCAATGTGTACTTGGCAGGTTTCTTGATCAAGCCCTCGATCTCTACCGTCCAAGGACTGGTTTTCAGAGTATGGGCGTTTTGCGCCGGATCAGACTTGTCGGTGCCGAACTCGTAGAAGTTGTTGTAACTGCTGACATCCTTGTAATCCGTCAATCTTTCCATCGTGACGGCACCCGTCAGACTCGACCTGACGCCCGGTAAAGGCGCCAGTTTGCCAGGACGTGGCGTCGCACTTTGCGCCAGCGCTGCGCGTGACGCCCAGGAAGCCATGGCGGCACCGGCGAGCCCACCGGCCATGAGCTTCACGAGATCGCGTCGCCCCTGGTAAACGTCCCGAGCGGTGATCTCGCTGGAAACCGGGTGGTGAAAGCCGTCGCGGCAGGTTTTGATGAGCATGCTGTGGTCCTCGCTTCAGAATGAGTCGACGGACTGCGGCAATTCTTACAGGAATTTGTTACCCCCAACAGTGCCAGGGGTGTGGCTGCCCAACGCCGGCCACACCGACCAGCAACGCTGACCCGTGCTTAACGCAGACCGGCGATGTAGTCGGCGACAGCCCTGATTTCGCGATCGTTCATCTTGGCGGCCACTTGCGTCATCTGCACGCTGTTGTTGCGCACACCGTCGCGAAAAGCGGTCAACTGGACCACTGCATAGTCGGCGTGCTGGCCACTCAAGCGCGGGAACTGGGCCGGGATGCCGGCGCCGTTGGGGCTATGGCAACCAGCGCAGGCCGGAATCTGACGATCGGCGATGCCACCGCGGTAAATGCGTTCACCCAGCATCACCAATGCCTTGTCCTTGGCAAAACCGGGCTTGACCGGCTTGGAGTTCAGCCAGTAGACGATGTTCTTCATGTCGGCATCGGACAAAGTCGTCGCCATTCCCAACATGATGGGGTTGGCGCGCTTACCCGATTTGAACTCCTGCAACTGCTTGAGAAGATACTCTGGGTGTTGCTGTGCCAACTTGGGATTGACGGGAATGACGGAGTTCCCATCCGGTGCATGACAGGCTGCGCAGACTGCGGTAAAGCTGGCCTCGCCCTTGGCCAGATCGGGCTTGACCGCCACTGCCGGCACCGCGCTGGCCGGGGCTTGCGGGGCAGCCGGCTTGACCTCTTGCGAAAAGGCTGAAAAAGCAGTGACCACCAGGGAGGTAGCCAACAAAAGGGGAGCGAACAACTTCATAGGGAATGTCGTATCAGGTGAGCAAAACAGGCTGATTCTACAATGTAGCACAGGGTTTCCTCCCTTTAAACAATGACCACCAACTCAAACCCACCGTCTCCAGCCCCCCAGTCCAGCGCCAAGGACAGCACCAGCCAGACCGCCGTCAGCCTTGCTTTGGGCTGGCTTCACACCGCCAGATTCCTCACGACCGCGCCCCAGTTGCACTTCCTGCCGCCACTGGAGGTGCCGGAAATTGCTTTTGTAGGCCGCTCCAACGCCGGCAAATCGACCTGCATCAACACGCTGACGCAGCAAAAGCAGCTGGCTTTTGCCTCCAAAAAACCGGGGCGCACCCAGCACATCAACCTGTTTTCGCTGGGCAAGCAGGGCCTGACCGATGCCGTTCTGGCCGACTTGCCAGGCTATGGTTACGCGGCGGTGCCCAAACAGGACAAGCTTCGGTGGCAGCAGGTGATGGCCAATTATCTGGTCACACGCGAAAACCTGAAAGCCATTGTGCTGTTGTGCGATCCGCGCCTGGGCCTGACCGAACTCGATGAAATCCTGCTCGACATCGTCCGTCCGCGAGTGCAGGAGGGCCTCAAGTTTCTGGTCGTGCTCACCAAAGCCGACAAACTGACCCGCGTCGAACAGAACAAGGCCTTGTCCATCATGCAGTTGCAAGCCGGTGGTGGTGAAGTTCGGCTCTTTTCAGCCACCAAACGACAAGGGATCGATGAAATCGCGCTATTGCTGTGGCAATGGGCGCACCCGGGACAAGTCTTGCCGACATGACGATTGAGAAGTTTGCCCAGACGCTGCCCCACGGCATCAGCTTGAGTTGCCGCGCGGCCGGTGCGCGCGGACGGCCGGTTCTGATGTTTTTGCACGGCTTCCCGGAAGCCGCCTTTGTCTGGGACTTCCTGCTGGAACATTTCTCGCGCTCCGAGAACGGTGGCTACCGCTGCGTCGCTCCCAATCTGCGCGGTTTCGAGCATTCAAACGCCCCACCGGAGGTCAGCGCCTACCGGCCCAAGCATCTGGTGCAAGACATCGCCGCCCTGATTGCACTCGAAGCGCAGGACCAAGGTGGCCAGCTCGCGGCTCTGGTGGCGCACGACTGGGGTGGCGCGCTGGCGTGGAATCTGGCCAACCAGTTGCCGCAATTGGCACAACAGCTGGTGATCATCAATTCACCGCACCCCGGCACCTTTCTGCGCGAGTTGAAAACCAACCCGGCGCAGCAGGCAGCCAGCGCTTACATGAACTTCCTGATCGGCCCGGATGCAGAAGAATTGCTGGTACAAGACGATTACCGCCGACTCTGGGAATTCCTGAGCCACACCAAGACCGGATTTCAAACACCGCACTGGCTCACCGACGAAGTCAAGGCGCAGTACCGCGAAGTCTGGACGGCGGGCCTGCGTGGCGGCTGCAATCTGTACCGCGCCTCGCCGCTGCGCCCACCCCGAGCGCAGGACCCGGCCGCTGCCGCAGTCGATCTGCCACGCGACATGCTGAGCGTGAGCCTACCAACCTTGGTGATCTGGGCGCTGGACGATATTGCGCTGCCGCCAATTCTGATCGAAGGGCTGACCGACTATGTTGAGCACCTGACGATTCGCACCGTGCCCGACGCGACGCACTGGATCGTGCATGAACAGCCGCAACTTATGGCCCAGCTCATCGCCGACTTTTTGCCGCCGGACGCATCACCCCGATAGCTGTCTACCGATACCGGTACAGAAGCCAAGACAACCTGCGTTTCAGTACACCGCCGGGAGCCCCGGCGGGCGGTCCTTGAAGCGCTTGTGAACCCAGAAATACTGGTCCGGCATGGTGGCTATGTAGCCTTCAAGTCGCCGGTTCATGAGCGCCGTGTCCGCAACTGCATCCTCTGACGGAAAGCCGCTCCATGACGGCAGGATCTGAACTTCGTAACCGCTGCGCGTCAGCCTGGTCAGCACCGGCACCACCTTGGCACGACCGAGTCGGGCAAAGCGCGACAGCGACGGCACGGTCGCTGCGGCAACACCATAGAACGGCACAAAAACAGACTCCTCCGGACCAAAATTCATGTCCGGCAGCAGATATAGGGGTTCACCGGCTCGCAGCGCCGCCACAATCGTCTTGACACCCTCGATCCGGCCAAAAAGCCGAGCCCTGCCAAAACGCTGACGCCCAGCCAGAATCCAGGCGTCAACCACCTTGTCGGACTGGTCGGTGTAGATGGTGGTGAAGTGCCGCGGCAATTGCTGGGTCAAGGCCGTCCAGCCGGCATCGAGTCCGACAAAATGCGGTGCAAAGATAACCGTCGGCTGTTCGCCCCGCAATTCGTCAATGGAACCCGACAGGGCCAAGCGCCGCCTGACAACTTCGGGAGAGCCGTGCCAGAGCCAGCCCCGGTCCAGCCAGGCCTGGGCAAAATGAACAAAGGTACGCCGCGCCACGGACCGGATTTGTTGCCCCGACCACTCCGGAAAACACAGGCGCAAGTTGGTCAGCGCCACCCTGCGTCTGGCTACCGCCAGCACGTACAAGACGCAGCCCAGCACGCAGCCCAGCGCGCGCACCCAGGCCAGCGGCAGGTGCGCCAATCCATGCATCACGAGGACACCAAACTTGCTCCACATGCGACTCAGCATCAGATTTCCTGCCGCGGCTGTTTGTAGCGCGCGTAGCCCCACAGGTATTGTTGCGGGCAGCGGCGGACCAGGTCTTCCATCGCCTGATTGATGACCCCTGCCGCCTGCACTGCGTCCGCCGGCAAGGCGGTACCCAGGGGCTGCACGTGCACCCCGAAGCCCCGCCCCCGGGACAAACGTTCGCCCCAGGCCACCAGCACCGTCGCGCCGGTTTGCTGCACCAGGCGCGCCGACAAGGTCATGGTGTAGGCCTCGCGGCCAAAAAACGGCAGCCACGAACCCTGGCCCAGCGGCGGCACCTGATCGGGCAGCAAACCCAGACACTGGCCCTGCTTCAACGCCTTCATCATCTGCTTGACGCCGGCCAGGGTGGTGGGTGCCGTGTGCAGACCCGGGCGCGCGCGGGCCGCGGTCACCACCGCGCGCAACCAGGGCTGGCGCGGTGGGCGAAACAGGACGGTGATGGGATGACTGGTTTGCCCGTAGCGTTGCGCATAAGCTTGAGCCGTGATCTCAAAGCAGCCCAGATGCGGGGTCAGAAACACCACGCCGCGCCCGGTTGCCAGCGCTTGTTCCACATGCTGCGCGCCGTCCCACCGCACCGCAACCGGCCGCCCCAGCCACAGCCGCGGCAACTCCGCCACCAGCTTGCCGCTCTCACCGACCGCGCCCAGCCACTGCCGCCACCCGATGCCGGCTTGGCGCGCGTTCGCCAGAAAGCGCCCGCGATAAACCCCGGAGGCAGCGAATACCAGCCAGCCCAGGCTCCAGCCCAGCCCATGCGCCAACCACAAGGGCAGTATGGACAAAATTTTGAAAAGACTGATCATCACTGGGATAAAATGCGCCGGTCGCTGAGTTACGGAACTACTTGCAGGGCGACACACAAAAGGCCGGCTCCCACGAGTTGCCATTGTGCCTTGTCAATTTTGACAAATCTGCTAAAGCGTTCGCCGAAGCTCCCAAGCCCAAGCAACGCGAAATGTTGTTAACTTTGTTTTTGGAGCTTGAACCCATGGCGAACGATTTTCTTTTTACTTCCGAGTCTGTTTCTGAAGGCCACCCCGACAAGGTGGCGGATCAGATTTCCGACGCAATTCTGGATGCGATCTTCAAGCAGGACCCCAAGTCCCGCGTCGCCGCCGAAACCTTGTGCAACACCGGCCTGGTCGTGCTGGCCGGTGAAATCACCACCAACGCCCATGTCGACTACATCCAGGTGGCACGAGATACGCTCAAACGCATAGGCTACGACAACACCGATTACGGCATCGACTACAAGGGTTGCGCCGTGCTGGTGGCCTATGACAAGCAAAGCAACGACATTGCTCAAGGCGTCGACCATGCCAGCGATGATCACCTCAACACCGGCGCCGGCGACCAGGGCCTGATGTTCGGCTATGCCTGCAACGAGACGCCCGAGCTGATGCCGGCGCCGATCTACTATGCGCACCGCCTGGTCGAGCGCCAAGCCCAGTTGCGCAAGGACGGTCGCATGCCCTTCCTGCGGCCGGACGCCAAGAGTCAGGTCACCATGCGTTATGTCGACGGCAAGCCGCACAGCATAGACACCGTGGTGCTATCGAGCCAGCACAGCCCGGAGATGAGCGACGGCCTGAAAATGAAGCCGTCTTTTACCGAGGCGGTGATCGAAGACATCATCAAGCCGGTGCTGCCCAAGGCATGGCTGACGGCCGACACAAAGTACCTGATCAACCCGACCGGCCGCTTCGTGGTGGGCGGCCCGCAAGGCGACTGCGGCCTGACCGGGCGCAAGATCATTGTCGACACCTATGGCGGCGCCTGCCCGCATGGCGGCGGCGCCTTCAGCGGCAAGGATCCCACGAAAGTGGATCGCTCGGCCGCCTATGCCGCCCGCTATGTGGCCAAAAACATCGTGGCCGCCGGCCTGGCCCGGCAGTGCCAGATTCAGGTCGCCTATGCCATCGGGGTCGCCAAACCGATGAACGTGACGGTCTATACCGAGGGTACCGGTGTCATCCCGGACGAGAAAATCGCGGAACTGGTCCATGAGCACTTCGACCTGCGTCCCAAAGGCATCATCCTGATGCTCGATCTGCTGCGCCCGATCTACGAGAAGACCGCCGCGTATGGCCACTTCGGTCGCGAAGAGCCCGAGTTCAGTTGGGAGCGCACCGACAAGGCCCAAGCGCTGCGGGCAGCGGCGGGCCTGTAGGCGGGCTAAAGGCATGAACCGGACCCATGAAACTACAGACACAACGCTGGATTGACCGCTGGCTGGGCCAGTTCCTGTGCGGCGTGGTGTCGATCTGGGTCCGGCTGCTGACGCTGGGGCGAGCGCAGCCGATACCGGCGCAGGCGCCGCGCCACATCCTGGTCATTCTGCTGTCCGAGATGGGCAGCGTGGTGTTGGCTGGCCCGATGTTTGCGGCGCTGCGATTGCGTTATCCCGGCGCCACCTTGCATGTGCTGCAACTCAAAAAAAATCAGGAGGTCGCACTGCTTCTCGGACTGGCCCAGGCCCAGCACCTGCATGCCCTCGACGACAGCTCGGGACTGGCGCTGCTGCGTGATATCTGGCGTGTCTGCCGGACGCTGCGCCGGTTGCCGCTGGACGCCGTGATTGACTGTGAATTGTTTTCCCGCATCAGCGCCTTGTTGTCTTATCTGAGTGGCGCACCTTTGCGCGCCGGCTTCACGCCGCACACGCAGGAAGGTCTGTACCGCGGCAGCTTCATCAACCGGGCCATTCCGTACAACCCGTACCAGCACATCAGCCAGCAATTCCTGTCACTGATCGATGCGCTGGACGCCAGCAGCATGCCACGCAACAAGGCCGCACCGACGCGTGAACGGCCGTCCGATACCGGCTTGGCCGTCAGCTTCGAAGCGGCGGAACTCGAGGCCTACCGCAAGCAGATGCAGGTCGATCACCCGACCCTCGTCGGGCGCAAAGTCGCGCTGATTTACGCCGGCGGCGGACTACTGCCGGAACGCGCCTGGCCGGCCGCCCACTATGCCCAGGTGGCGCGCGGCCTGTGCCAGGCCGGGCATGCCGTGGGCCTGATTGGCCTGCGCGATGATGCGCAACTGGCACAGGATCTGCAAACCCAGATCGGCAGCGAATGGTGCGTCGACCTGACCGGCTACACGCGCAGCATCCGCGAACTGCTGATGCTGTTTCATGGCGCTGATCTGCTGCTCACCAACGACGGCGGTCCGGGCCACTTTGCCAGTCTGACGCCGCTTCGCACGATGGTGTTTTTTGGCCCCGAAACCGGCCGTCTGTATGGTCCGCTGGGGCCCCGCGCCCAGGTACTGGAATCCGGTCTGGCCTGCTCGCCCTGCCTCTCCGCCTACAACCATCGCGAAACTTTTTGCGATGGCGACAACCAGTGTCTCAAGCGCCTTGCCCCGGCTCCGGTACTGGCCGCAGCGCTGGCCGCATTGACGCTGCCAGGCAACGCACGGTGATGGCCTCGCAGCCAAGTCTGCAGCAGCGGCTCTACCTGCTGATCGAGTGGCTCAAAAGCTTTCGATACGTTAAATTTGGCCTGGTCGGCGCCAGTGGTACCGTGGTCAACACGCTTGTTTTGTTCATCGCGCAAGAGTATTTGTTTGCCGCCATTGGCGCGCCGCGCAACCGGCTCTATGCCTCGCTGGCCCTGGCCATCGCCGTCGCCACAATCAACAATTTCACCTGGAACCGACTCTGGACCTGGGCCGATCGGCTGCGTCAAGCTGCCGCTCAGGCCGGCCCCCATCCACCCGGCCGGAGTGGAACGGGTCTGCTGCTAGGCCAGTTCGGACGCTATGCACTAGCTTCGTGGTTCGGTATCGCTCTGCAATATGGCTTGACACTGTGGCTGTCGCACAGCCTGCATTACCTGCTGGCCAACGTGATTGCCATCGTGCTTGCCAGCGTGAGCAACTTCCTGGCCAACGATCGCTGGACTTTTCGCCACCGCCCGACAAAATAAGCCATGCGCCGCCAATTGCACCCGCCGCCCCAGGGCTTCCCAGATGCCCCGACGCTGGCCTGGCTGGCCCTGCTGCTGCTCGCCATGGGTGTCTACGCTTTCGGCTTGGGCGGGCAGTACGTTCCAAGCATTGGCGATGAGCTGGTTTACACCCATATTGCGCGCCTGACAGCGGTCTCAAACCACTGGCTGCCACTGGTGTCCGAGCTGGACCATATGCGCAATACCAAGCCACCGCTGTTGTTTTGGCAAGCCATGGTGGCGGGTGATTGGGGCCACCACTGGAGCCTGGCCGCGTTGCGCACGCCCAGCCTGCTCTACACACTGCTGACAACCGGTGCGCTGGCTTGGAGCGTGCGCCAAATCACCGGCAATTGGCGTACCGCCTGCCTGGCGGCCTGCGTATACCTGGCGTTTTTTTGCACCTTCCGCTTTGGCCGCACTTATCTGACCAGCGCCCCGGAAACTTTCTGGCTCAACCTGCCAATGTTCTGGCTGCTGTGGCAGCGATTGCACCAAACGCCGGCCACGCAAAACAATGACCTGAGTTGGCCGGCGCATGCCGGCTTCGGTCTGGCGCTGGGGCTGGGGCTGGCCTACAAGTCGTTTGCCCTGATTGCGCCGGCAGCGGCCACCCTGTGGTGCGCCCAGCTTTTAAGTGCACCCCATGTGAGTTGGCGCTCGGCAACTCGAACGGCCCTCAAAGTGAGCCTGAGCGCGGTCATCGCGCTGGGCTTTTTTGCTCTTTGGTTTGTGCTGGACCCGAACCCCGCTGCGGTCTGGCAAGAGTTCGTCATCGGAGAAAACGCCGGCAAAATGTCCAGCGATCAGGGCTACTGGCGGATTGCTTTGCTGGGGGGCGGCGGCAGCATCTGGGCGCAACTGCTGGCCTATGTGCAGAATGCCGGGCTGCTGGCCTTCGTGGTGCTGGGCCTGATCGGCTTTGGGCTGAAGCGGGGATGGTCGAAAACAAAACCGACCGGCAGCGCGCTGCCCATTCACCTGCTGATTTTGCTGGTCTGGCTGGCGGTCTGGCTGATCGTCTTCACGCTGCCCAGTCAGCGCTCGGCGCGCTACGTCGTCCCGGCCATGCCGGCGCTGGCGATGCTGATTGCGCTTCTGTGGGAGCGCATTGCGCGCATCTGGTTTGTGTTGTCTCTGCTGTTGTGCGGGCTTCTGATCGCCGGTTTGGGGCGCATTGCCTGGGCCGCGTTTGAGGTCGGCATCGGCTCCCGCCTGGAACTCGGCGTCAGTTTGTTCGCCGTGCTGGCGGGCCTGCTACTGGTGGTCGGCGGTTTGCTGAAGCCGGCCTGGAGCCGCGCTTGCACGGTGGCCGCCTGTCTCGCGGTGTATGCCTCGTTTGGTTTCAGCACGGCGCCCTTGAACGGCGCCGCCGGGCAATACGCCGAGGCGGTGACGGCGAAACTTCAGCAGGCCCGGGTGGCGGTGCCGAACGGCTTCAACGGCCAGTTCGAGCGCTTTCAATTTTTGCTGCCCGGCAACCAGTTCATCCCCTATGACAGTGACGAGCGTGCCGCCTCCCACGCCGGTACCAATGCCCAGGAACTGGATCGCCTGCTGGCCAGCCATGATGCCGTCATCTGGCTGCAGTCGGAACCCTCCGAACTGACGCCGCCCTGCCGGCCAGGATGCATCGTTCTGGGCTCACGCTGGGAAGTCAAGGGACGCCATCGCAGCGGTGAGATTCATTGGGGCAATCTCTGGTACCCGCAGCGCTGGCTGTTCAGGCGCGAGTGGCTGATCGCTCGCGCCGCGCCGCCGTCCAACGCCGCCACACGCTGACCAACCAGCCCAGTTGCAGCAGCAGCCACAGCAGGGGGTCAAGCAGCGCGTCCCACACATTGCCGGTTGGCCAGCGACTTAGCACGAACAGTGTCAACACCATCCAAGGCAAGCCCGCCGCCAGCGATCCCCGCAGCAGCCAGAGCAAGCTGGCCGGGACCAGCATGGCAGCCACGGCGGCCGAAGCAAAGCCCCAGGCATAAACCGACACCGGCAAGCAGGCCAGCGTATCGAGCAACAACAGCCAGCCCAGCGCAACGCCAAAGGCAAGCAGAATTTTCAGCCCCCGCGGGTCCAGTGCAGCGATCCCGCAAGCCCGGCTCTCCCGGCGCCGGAAGCGATCCAGCACGCAGCCCAGGCAAAGCACAACGCTGGTCAAGCTGGGAGCCTGAAACACCAGCCCCAGCCAGTAGGCGGGGGAGACCGGACCCGGCAGCAAAGTCCACACCAGCAGCGACAAACCGAGACCCCATTGATAGCGCTCGGCGAGCCTGCCGGCCAGCAGCATGACACCACTTCCCAGCACCAGCGCCCAGCCCAGGTGCAGGGCCAGCCAAATGGCTGTGCTGCTCGGTAGCAGCGGGTTTTCGGTCGAACCCAGAAGTTCCAGGAAAGCGTGAATGTCCATGCGTACCGAAGCCTTAACGTGCCGCGGCAGAAAAGGAAAACCGTTGCCAGGCGATCTCCCGACGCTGGTCGGTATAGCTCACCCACAGGCTGTCGTCGGCCCAGGCCAGAGCCGGGTAAGAGTACTCGGCAGAACCGCTGCCATGTGCCAACGCCTGCGCCAGGACCCAGTCCCGACCGTCCGCCGAAACACTCAAATCCATCGCCGTACGATCCTGCGGCGAAGAATTGTGGGCCAGCAGCATGCGCGCCGGCGCCAAAGCCAAGCCGGCCACCGACGAATCAGGATTGTGCAATGGCAGATCGGGCAAGTCGGTCCAACTCTGGCCGCCATTCAGAGTCTGGGCTACCGCTATCTTGCCGGCCGGGCGTTGATTGCGCAGCAGCGCCAGCCAGTGCGATTCGCTCATCATCAGCAGCGTCGGTTGCAGCAAATGCTTGCGACTGGAGATGCGCACCATGCCCCGAAACTCGCCGTTGGCGTCAAAGCGCAGGGCAACGGGATATTTGATGCCCAACTCAAAATGCACTGGCAGCACCATGCCGCCATCTTTCAAAGGCAGCGGTGCCGTGCGCACCAGAAAGCTGGTATTCCACAACCACGACAAGGGCAAGGCCCGCAGCGTCTCGAATGACAGTGCCGCAAAATCCTGACCTTGATTGCCCTGACGCAGATGCACAATGCGCGCCGCCGCCCAGCCACCCAGGCCGGTCGCCACCACAAACAAATGAATCCGGCCCTGGCCGTCGCGCCAGGCCACCGGATTGCCCAGCCGGCGCACGCCAAAACCCAGTTGCCGGCCCAAAACCTGACGGTTCACGACAAAACGGGCGGCACTCCACTGCTGGGTCGCGCGGTCGAATTGAGCGGCCGCAATCTGGACATCGGCCGCACTTTCACGCTTGCCGGCAAACCAGAACGCGAGCAGCGCCGACGGGTGGGGTGCCGGCAACGCCAGCAGGGAACTGGCGTGGGCGGCCGGCGTGTTGGCCGGCACCGGAATTTTTCCCTGCGCCCTGACCACCAACAAACTGTCGGCAGGCACGTTGACCCCGGTTGGCCAGACCGCGCTGGGTGGCGCTGGTACCGGCGCGCGCCACAGCATGTCCAGCGACAGCAAAACGCAGCTGGCCACCCCGGCGCAGGCAATTCGCAGCCCCAGAGAGTGAGCCAGCATGTGGAAAAATGATTTGAACACCGCGCTAGATCATACCCATCAAGCATGCCAGGCCTGCCCAGGCCGTCATCGTGACAGCGTACTCAGCGCGGCTGGCGCAGCAGCGCTGCCAGTTCCACTGCCGGCAAGGAGTGCGAGAACAGAAAGCCTTGTTCGAAATCGCATCCATGGCGCCGCAGGAAGTCGCGTTGCGGCTCGGTTTCGACACCCTCGGCCAGGGCGGTCATGCCCAGGTTGTGCGCCAATCCAATGATGGAAATGATGACCGCATCGTCGCCGGGGTCAAGGCCTATGTCCTTGACAAAACTGCGGTCGATCTTGAGCACATCGAACGGCAGTCGTTTCAGATAGGCCAGGCTGGAAAATCCGGTTCCGAAATCGTCCAGCGCCAGTCGCACGCCCAGGTCGTGCAGCTGATGCAGCACAGCGATTGGGGCCGGTTCGTTGGCCAGCATCAGACTCTCGGTAATTTCGAGTTCCAGGCGTTGCGGCGCGATGCCGGTCCGGGCCAATGCATCCCGCACCGCCTGCACAATGGCACCCTGCTTGAACTGGCGCACCGAGACGTTGACCGCCAGGGTCAAATCGAGGGCCAGACCTTGTGCCTGCCAGGCCTTGAGTTGATCGCAGGCGGCTTGCAGCACCCATTCGCCGATCGGTACGATGAGCCCGGTTTCCTCGGCTACCGAGATGAACTCCGAATGGGACATCAGTCCCCGCACCGGATGCCGCCAGCGCAGCAATGTTTCGACGCCAACGATGCGCAAGGTTTGAATGTCGATCTGTGGCTGGTAGTGCAGAACAAATTCCTGATGGGCCAGCGCCCGGCGCAAGTCGCTCTCGATTTCCATGCGCTGCACAACCCGGGCGTTCATTTCCGGGACATAGAACTGAAAACAGCTGCGGCCGCGTTCCTTGGCCATGTACATCGCGGTATCGGCATGCTGTAACAGGATCCCTTCGTCGGCACTGTCGGTCGGATAGAGGCTGATGCCTATGCTGCAGCCGGTGGTCAGGACTTGTCCGCCGACTTGCACCGGGGTGGTCAGCGCCTCGAGCAATTTTTCAGCCACTGCGGCGGCATCCATGGGCTTGTTCAGCCCCGGCAACAACAGCACGAACTCGTCGCCCCCAAGCCGGGCCAGCGTGTCGCCGACGCGCAAACAGGTGCGCAAGCGGTCGGCGACCTGGCGCAACAACTGGTCGCCAACCACGTGACCCAGGGAATCGTTGACCAGCTTGAAGCGGTCCAGGTCGATGAACAGGATGCCGACCTGTTGATCCGCACGCTGGGCACTGTTCATGGCCTGGCGCAGACGCTCCAGCAAGAGGTTGCGGTTGGGCAGATTGGTCAGCAGGTCGTGCGTGGCCAGGTGCTGCAACAGCGCCTGGGCCTCTTTCTCCTGCTGAATGTTTTCCTGCACGCTGATGTAGTGCGTGATGGCGCCCTTGCCGTCACGAATCGGCGTCACAGTCTGGCGCACCGGATAGTGGCTGCCATCCTTGTGTCGGTTGATGACTTCATGCACCCAGGCCTGGCCGCTCGCGATGGTGAGCCAGAACTGACGCCAGAAATCGGCGGACTGCGCGCCCGAGTTGAACAAACGGGGCGTTTGTCCGATGATTTCCTCGCGGGCGTAGCCGGACATCTCGACCAGCGCCGCATTGACCCACTTGATGCTGCCATCGGCGCGGGCAATCAGGGCGGCGTTGACGGTGGTCTCCAGTGCGCTGTTGATCAGGCGCAGCCAGCGCTGGTCGGCTTCGTTGCGCATCAGCAAGCGGATACGCTCGGCGGTCGCCAGCATCGAAGTCTGGACTTCCGGGCTGAACACCTGAACGATGGTGTCGAGAAAAATGGCGCCACCCATGTGTTGCCCGGTGTGACCAAAAGACATGCCAAAGCCGGACCGGATGCCATAGCCGTCCATCACGTCGCGCCAGGCCTTGGGAAAATCCTCCAAATAGAAGGGTTTGGAACTGGGCGGCACATACGGCATATCGCCATGCGCTGCGAAGTCTCTGGGAGTGACTGCTGTGCCACCCAGGGCCAGGTCCCGCAGTACCCCGTGCTCGCGCCGCGACAGTATCGTGATGCAGGCGTAGATGTCGGCCAGGCGGGTCGCCAGGATGGCAAGCAAGGCGCTTGAGTCCATGCCCCCTATCACCTCCTGCCCAAGTTCGTGAAACAAGGCGTCCAGCATGTGCCCCCGTGTGCGTGCCGTGATGTCGCCCATGCTGCCGGTGTAGGCCTGAGTGCCCAACTGCGACGGCTGGAGATTGATTTCCACCCAGCGCAACTGACCATCCGCCCGGCGTAGCCGATACTCGCCCATGCAGGCAGGCCCCCCCTCACCCGACACGATTTGCAGGAACTCTGTTCGCTTGCGCGCGCGATCGCGCGCATCCAGGTTGTGCCACAGAAACTGGCCCAGGCTGTCCTGTGCACGATAGCCAGTTACCACTTCCCAACTCGGACTCAAATAGGTGAAGCGACCCTGCGCGTCGACCTGGTAGACCACTTCCTTGATGTCTTCCACCACGCTGCGGTAACGGGCTTCGTTGTCCAGCAACAGTTGCCGGTCCTGCTGCAACTGCAGGGCCATGGTGTCGAAGGCGCGATCCAACTGCCCCACTTCATCGTCGCTGCGGTTGTTCCCACGCCGTGAAAAGTCGCCGGCGCCGAAACGTTGCGCCGTCTGCGCGAGTTTGCGGATCGGCGAGACGATCATCCGCGCGGCGGCGCCATGGATGACGGTGGCCACGGCCAACGCCATGGCAACGAAGAGCAGGGCCAACAGCACGAAAAGCTGATTCATCTGGGCCAGCACACTATCGACCGGAACCAATCGGTAGTAACGCCAGTTCAGACCTTCGAGCGGCAGAGAGAATGCCGCGTAGTCCCGACCCCGGGAGCGAATCCGGGTGCCGTCAGCCACTGTCTGTCCGCCTTGCAGCACGGCCTGCAATTGCGGCTCGGCAGACAGATCGGGCTTGAAGTCGTGGGGCCCGGCTTCCAACGTCTGCTGCCAGGTCCCGGCCAGGATGTAGTTGCCAAAGCCGTCGATCAGGAAATGCTCGCTGCCGGCGTAGGGGTCGTTATCGCGAAACGACTGCAACAGATCGGTCAGCACCAGATCGTGGCCCAGAATACCTTCCCATCGGCCCGCGATATCCAGTGGATAAACCGCGCTGACCACCCAGACACCGAGCGGCAACTCCCGAACCGCTGGCGTCCACAGGGGGATTCGCTTCGGGTTGAGGCGGAGCGACGCCAACTGGTTCCAGGCGGTTTGTGTGTGATCGTGCCCGGCTGGCAGCTTGTAGATGATGTCCGGGTCGCGGCGCTGGAAGATGACCGAAGTCTTGTTGAGTTGATCGAACCAGACGCCGTCAAAATGGCGCAGCGCGCTGGCACCAAATTCCGTGAGCGTGTGCAAAACCCGCATCTGGACATGCCTCTGCGCAGCCGTCAAGGCGACGCCCGGCGCCATGAACAAACCGGCCTCGCGCTGGCCATCGAACAGTTCCTGGCGGCTGCGAATGGCGCCATCCTCGCCGCGCACGGTGAGACGGTCAAAATCGGCCAATTCGTCGGCACGGGGCGGCTCTGCGAGCTCCTTGGTCAGCAAATCACCCAGTTCAATCAGACTTCCCTCGGCCTGCCGCATGACGCCGATTTGATGATCGACCTGCCAACGGGTTTCGCGCTTGAGCTGGGCCATGCCGGCTTGCAGGAAGCGGGTGGAAGCCAGGCGGTACAGCAAGCCAACGCCGATCACACTGACGATGAGCGCGCTCACGATGGTGATGAAGGAAAGCTTGAGACGCAGCGTCACGGTGATTCACAAGGGGCGTGGAATCAATTTTCGCACAGGGCTGGTGTCCATTGGAGGCCACGCCAGGGGCTTGGGTTAAGGGTTCAGACTCCTGGGATGAGACCGGTCCCTTGCGCCTCTCAACTGCGCCGGGCATTGCCTCCCCTGGCGGCCCTTGTGCCGATCCCTGATGGGCGGCTATTTCAACTGCCGAAAAACAGCCAGGAAAGCCTCAAGGTTTCCCGCCCGCCGATTTTTGCAGTTGCGCGGGAGTGCCGGACCAGACCTCAAAGAAACCGTCGCGCCGCCTGGTTTGCAGCCAGGTCTCCCAGCGCGTGTCGGCCAGAGCCGGGTCGGTCGTCGCCAGCGAGGCCTGAGTCACGCCGACACTTATGGTTCCGCCACCCTTGCCTTGGGCCTCGGTGCGGGCGCGTTGCATGATGCCCTGAATGCGCACCAGCTCCAGCTGGGTTGATGCCGGCAGGCTGTAGAGCAACCAGCGCCGGCCGGCACCGGGCGCGTCCAGCCCCAAAGTGGCCGCCGCCGCCACCGACACCTGCATCGGCAGTTGCTTGTCGATCGCCTCAAACTGGCCGGGCTCGCGCGGCGCCAACTTGATGTTCAGCAGGGGCACGGCACCGACCGGCGGCGTCATGCGCGCATCGACCTGCAAAGCCACCATCAGTTCGGCCGGGTTGGCGTCCAGCAACTCCTTGGGCAATTGCATCAGGCGTGGCAGCGAGCGCAAGGGCACACCCATGCAGGCCGCCAGAGCAAGACAGAGGGCAAGACCACAGAGAAGTCGTTTCATGAGGATTGACAGACCTTGTTAATTGACAAATAATTATTGCAACACAGAAATTAATTACCAGTATACAAATATTTTCTGTGACCATCCTCTCGCCAAACCACGCCACCCAAGGAGCCGTCATGCAGCTGTCGTCACCGGTATCTCTGCCGCCCGCAGACCATCTGCAGCGAATCCGACGCCTCGGCTGCGGCATGGCGTGGACCTGCATGGCGCTGATCGCGCTATTGCCCTGCGTCCTGGTGGCGTACTGGGCCACCACCAGCGCGCCGGAACTGGCGGCGCAAGGCAATCTCAACATCCAACTGCCGCTGCAACCGTGGCAGCGGCTGGCTGGCGCCGCCGTCACTTCAGTGCCTTTGATCCTGCTGCTCACCGGCCTGTGGCACGCCAGGCAGTGCTTTGATCAATTCGCCAAGGGTCAGGTGTTCACGGCACAAGCGACCGCCCGCCTGCGCCGCTTTGCCGGCTGGGTGGCGGCGGCGGCACTGGCGGGGATTGTGGCGGGTGCCGCGACCTCGGTGCTCCTGACGCTGCACAACCCACCCGGTACACGCCAGCTTTCGGTGAGCATCAACAGCAACCACTTGTTCACCCTGTTCTTCGCCGCCGTGGTCTGGCTGATGGCCGCCGTCATCGGCCAGGGCCAGGCGCTGGCGGAAGAAAACGAGCACTTTGTGTAGCCCGGCGTCTGCCTGCCATGCCGATCATTGTTCAACTCGACATCATGCTGGCCCGGCGCAAGGTGCGCTCCAAGGACCTGGCCGAACACGTGGGCATCACCGAAGCCAATGTGTCCCTGCTAAAACAAGGCAAGGTCAAAGGCGTGCGCTTCGACACCCTGGAGAAGATTTGCGCCTACCTGCACTGCCAACCCGCCGATCTGCTGGTGTACCAGCCGCCATCCGACGCACAGGAAAAGTAGCAGGCACGCCCCCAACAAGCATCATGGCGTAAAAATTCCGGCGCCCGCCGCCAGGTTCATTACCGCTGTCCACAACTGGCAAATGATCAGGGTCAGTCCATCCTTTGAGAAATCGCAAGCCATCTGCCGCGACGCCACGCAGAATGGCCTTGTATAACAACTCAGGGGTCAAGATGAAGCTTCCAGTTCAGATTCTGTTTCACGGCATGGAGCCTTCCGATGCGCTGGCAACAAGTGCCCGTGCGCACGCCCACAAGCTTGAATCGTTTGCGCCCGACATCATGGCCTGTCATGTCAGCATCGACCTGGAGCAAAAGCACAAGCAGCAGGGTCGCCCCTTCGGCGTGCGCATCGACCTCACGATTCCAGGTCACGAACTTGTGGTGAACCGGGTCCAGAACGAGGATGTGAACATTGCCCTGCGCGACGCCTTCGACAACATGAAACGCCAGCTTGAGGAAGTTGTACGAAAACGCAGGGGGCAGGTGAAACAGCACGCCGTACCTCTGCGCGATGAAACTGAATCTCCCGGCGAACCGGCCTCGAAATAAGGGCTTGCGGAGAACAGATCTTTAGCTCTGTCCCCAACTCGAAACGGGAGGTTGGAAGGTCCCAGGGAGCAACGCAACGTCATACGAAAAAGAGAGGGGGATATATGAGCGAACGTTTAACGACCGGCGAAATATGCACGCGCAGCGTCGTCATTGCCTTCAGGGGGACGACCTTGAATGGCGCGGCACGGTTGATGCGGGAGAACCATGTCGGTTGTCTGGTTGTGGTTGAAGAACTGGAGGGCGAGCGACTCGTGGTGGGTGTGCTGACCGACCGCGATATCGTGACCGCCGTTGTCGCCTCCGACATCGACCCGGGCACCATGCGTGTGGAAGATGTGATGACCACCGACCTGGTCACCGCGCGCGAAGATGATTCTGTGATCGATCTGCTGCGCACCATGCGCCGCAAGGGGGTGCGACGCATTCCGGTGGTCGATGGACAAGGCCAGTTGGTGGGCGTGGTGACACTCGATGATGTGCTCGATATCCTGTCTCAGGAGTTCGGCCTGCTGGTCGCCGCCATCGACAGCGAGGGCAAGCGGGAACACCAGGTGCGAAGGTAAACGCAGCAACTCTGGCTCAATGAAACTCCCGACTGACCGTCGTCAACCCGCCCAGCAAAGGTGTCAGGTCTTTGAGCCGCTTGGCGATCAGGTGGCGCACCTCACCCCCACTCTCCTCATCGCGTTGCCAGACTCCGTAAACCGCCATCAGGCGTGAGCGCATCAGCTCGGTGCGTTGTCTGTCCCGAAGAGATTTCCAGACAATCACATTGACGCTACCGGTCTCATCCTCTAGCGTGACGAACACAACGCCTTTGGCGGTTTGGGGTTGTTGGCGCATGATGACAATGCCGCAGGCGCGCACCAGTCGTCCGCTGGGCAGATCCCGCAGTTGGGCCGCCGTCAGCAGCTTCTCTTTGGCCAGTTGGGCGCGCAGCAGCGACATGGGGTGGGACCTTAAAGTAAATCCCACTGCGGCGTAATCGAAGACCACTTCTTCGCCTTCACTGGCCGCCGGCAACACCAAGGCGTCTTCTGCGACCGGCACCGCCCGCAACAGGCCGGGCGCCGGCTTCAAGGCAGCGGCCTGCCAGACCTGCTGGCGGCGGTGGCCCGACAGGCTGATCAGTGCATCGGCACTGGCCAGCGCCCTGAGATCGCCTTGATCGAGTTCAGCGCGCAAAGCCAGGTCTTCGGTGCTGGTAAAAGCTGCCACAGTACGCGCGGCGACGATGCGCTGCGCGGCAACTTCGGCCAGACCGCTGACCAGGCGCAGGCCCAAACGAACAGCCGACGCTTCCAGTGTGCAATCCCAATCACTGTGCCGCACATCCACCGCCCTGACCTGCACGCCATGGCGCTGCGCGTCCTGCACCAGTTGCGCGGGGCCATAGAAGCCCATCGGCTGGCTGTTGAGCATAGCCACCAGGTAGCAGGCCGGCTCGTGCTGCTTGAGCCAGCAACTGACATAGACCAGCAGCGCAAAACTGGCGGCATGGCTCTCGGGGAAACCGTATTCGCCAAAGCCCTCGATCTGTTTGAAGATGTTGTCGGCAAATTCCTGCGCGTAGCCACGCGCCACCATGCCGCCCACCATGCGCTCATAAAAATGGTGCACGCCGCCCTTGCGCTTCCAGGCCGCCATGGAGCGGCGCAAGCTGTCGGATTCACCGGCACTGAAACCGGCCGCCAGCATGGCGATCTGCATCACCTGCTCCTGAAAAATCGGCACACCCAGGGTGCGCTTCAGGGCTTCTTCGAGGGCCGGGCTGGGGTACACCACTTGATCCCGGTGCTCGCGCGCCTTCAGGTAGGGGTGCACCATGCCGCCCTGGATCGGGCCCGGGCGCACGATCGCCACTTCGATCACCAGATCGTAATAACAGCGCGGTTTGAGGCGCGGCAGCATGCTCATCTGCGCCCGGCTCTCGATCTGGAACACGCCCACCGTATCGGCCTTGCAGATCATGTCGTAGGTGGCTGTGTCTTCTGCGGGAATATCCTGCATCCTGAACCTGCTGCCGCGCTGCGCACTGATGAGGTCCAGGCAGCGCCGAATGGCGCTGAGCATGCCCAGGGCCAGCACATCGACCTTGAGCAGGCCCATGGCATCCAGATCGTCCTTGTCCCACTGGACAATGCTTCGCTCGGGCATGGCCGCGTTCTCCACCGGCACCAGGCGCGTCAGCTTGCCTTGGGTCAGCACAAAGCCACCCACATGCTGGCTGAGGTGGCGCGGGAAGCGCTGTAACTGGGTGCTCAGTTGCAGCCAGCGTTGCAACTGACTCTCGGGCGGCGGCACATAGCGTGGGCCCAAGTGCTCCAGCGCCGACTGCAAGCGCTCGGCCAGCACCTCGCGGCTGTACATGCCGGGGTGCTCCTTGGCCAACGCCGTGATCAGGGCTTCATCGATGGCCAGCGCACGCCCGACGTCGCGCAAGGCACTGCGCGGCCGGTAGCTGACCACCACCGCCGTCAAAGCGGCGCGCTCGCGCCCGTATTTGGCATAGATGTACTGGATCACCTCCTCGCGCCTGTCATGTTCAAAGTCGACATCGATATCGGGCGGCTCATTGCGCTCACGGCTGATAAAGCGTTCAAACAGCATGGCCGTGCGGGAGGGGTCGACTTCGGTGATGCCCAGGCAATAACAGACCGCGGAGTTGGCGGCCGAGCCACGCCCCTGGCACAGGATATCGCGGCTGCGGGCAAAGGCCACGATGTCGTGCACGGTCAAAAAATACATCTCATACTTAAGCTCGGAAATCAGCGCCAGTTCATGCTCGATTTGCTGTTGCACCGTGCTGCCTAGGCCCTGCGGATAACGCTTGACGGCCCCCTCCAGCGTGAACTGGCGCAGGGTTTGCGCCGCTGTCAGACCGGGCAGCATGGTCTCCAGCGGGTACTGGTAGCGCAACTGGTCGAGGCTGAAGTGGCAACGCTGTGCCACAAGCAAGGTGTTAGCTAGCAGTTCCGGCGGGTAGATGGCGGCCAGGCGCTGGCGTGAGCGCAGATGCGCTTCGGCGTTGGGCTGCAGTGCAAAGCCGCATTCCGACACCGGTTGCCCCAGGCGCACTGCGGTCATCACGTCCTGTAGCGGCTTGCGCGAACGCAAGTGCATGTGCACGTTGCCGCTCGCCACCAGCGGCACGCCGCTGAGCCGTGAAACCTGCTGCAACTTGTGCAGCCAAAGCGCATCGTCCAGCCCCAGCAGCAACTCCACGCTCAACCACAGGTGCGAAGCGAAAAGACTTCTGGAGCGGATGGCGATGGCGCAAGCAGTTTCGAAATTGACCACCGACGGGAATGCCAGCAAAACCTCACAACCGCCCAACATGGCCCAGGGCGCGTCTTGCCAGCTCACGTGGTAGCGGCCTTTGGGCGCCGAGCACCGCGCCAGGGTGATGAATTCGCACAAATCGCCCCAACCCGGCAAATCGCGCGGCAAGGCGATTACAGTGAAACCGGCCGCGCTGCCAGTGCCCGCCAGCACAAACTCGGCGCCGGGCAGCAGCTTCAAGCCCAGTTTTTTTGCCTCGGTGTGGGCGCGCACCAGACCCGCCACCGAACACTCGTCGGTGATTGCCAGCGCCGCATAGCCCAGCGCAGCGGCACGCGCCACCAGTTCCTCGGGGTGCGAGGCACCGCGCTGAAAGCTGAAGTTGCTCAGGCAATGCAACTCGGCGTAGGCCGGCAAAAGAGTCTCAGGCAAACAGGCCATGCAAATACCAATGGGCGTCAGCGTCGGCGCCCGCCCCGGCCAGACGCTCGCGATAAATCCACAACAGGCCGGCCTGCTCGCTGCGCGCCAGAAAATAGTCGCGCAGGGCGCAGTCTGTGCCAGCCCAGCCATCGGCCTCCAGCCGCTGCGGGCCGGCCAGCAGCGTCAACGGGCCGGGATAGTGCGGACGCTGGCCGCGCACCACCAGTTGCTGCGGCGTGGCCAGCAGCCAAGTCGGGTAAAGCGCCTCTTGTTTGAAGCTTTTTTTATCTCCTGCCCGCGCACCGCTGGCCGCAGCGGGGCTTAACTGTGTGGCATCCAATAGCGCTTGCCAGGCCTGCATCCGCTCCGGCCGGTGCTCGCAGTGGCCTTGCACCTGCAACACTTGCTGCGCGCCCAAACGGGCGCTCAGGCGCTCCATCATCTGCTGCAGGCTGTCACCGGCAGCTTGTTCGGTGGGCAGCAAACAGCCTGTTGCAGCGCGCAGCTTTTCGGTCTCCAGGGAACGCAAGCGCAGGTACAACACCGGCGCCGGCAAGCTGACGTGCGCCAGCTGTTCGGCCAGCAAACGTTGCAGGTGGGTCATGTCAGCGCTGGGCTCGGCGCTGCGCAACACCAGTTCGCCGTGGCTGGCGGTATGGCGCCGGGCGTCCATGGTCCAGCTCAATTCCAACGCCAGCACACCCCAGTGGCGCAACTGCAGCCACAGTTGCAATTGATTGAGCAAGCGGCGCGCACCAAACAGCAACGCTGCCGCCGTCTCCACCTGCGCGGCAAGCTCCAGCGTGGCTTCAAACCTGTCGGGCATCTGTAGCCAGGGATAGAGGTCGGGCCCCTGCCCGTAGGCGCGGTCCAGTGCGTCAAGCAGGCTGGCACCAAAGCGCCGCGCCACACCATCCCGCGGCAACCCGCGCAATTGGCCCCAGCGGCTGCAACCAATTTGCGCCAATGTGGTCAGATGCGGACGCGCCGCCGCCAGTGTCGCCAGCGGCAGGTCGTCGGGCGTTGTTTTAATTTCAGGTTGCACCGCTTGCAGCCGCGCCAACGCTATTAAAGACGTCGCACCACGTGCGTATTTGACATTCGCTACCGGCTTGTCTGATGCATAAATTTGACGCAGCAAGGGCGTTCTGCCACCCCACAGGCGCTCGCTGGCAGACAGCTCCAGCAACAGTGCGTCACCGACACGCGCCACCTTGGGTGTGAACTGCAAAGCCCACCAGCCCAGGGCCGAGCCGTGGTCGAGCAATTCAGGCGACTGGCTTTCAGGCAAGGCTTGCAGTGCGACCCAGAGCATCGTCCCCCTCCTGCAAAAATCCGTTGTGGCGCGCCCCTCGGGCGGCCGGCCCTGGCGCAGCAACACTCGTATCGCCACGGTGCATTGCCAGCAAGGCAGCCAGCCGTGCCGGACGGGCCGGTAGCGACAAGGGCTGATCGAGCGGCGGGCCGCGCCGTTTGAGAATGTGCAGCAAGAGTGCGTCACTGTCGGGCTGGGTCGATGCCAGCAACCGCAGCACGGCCGGCGAGGACTCGCTCTGCGCCTGGGTCGGGCGCATGACAAATAGGAGCTTGCCGTGCCCTTGCGCGGCCATTTGCAAGCGCCGCAATTGTTCCGGGCGCACCTGCGACAACCAGACCAGCACCGCCAGCACGCCAGCGCAGCGCAAAGCCTGTTCCGCCGCCCACAGGCGCTCATCCGGCGCGCTGGCGAGTACCCACAAAAGCCGCCGCGCATCGAGTCCCTGGGCCGCCAGGCCGGGCTCAAACGGGACATGCGGTGGACCCACCAACACCACCGGACCGGCGACAAGTGTGCCATCGCTCACTCTCAAAGCGGGCATTAGCAGGCGCCACTCGTTGCGCTGACCTGGCGGTTGCAAAATTTCGCAGATGGCGCCGACCGGCCAGCCAGCGCCTGGCAACTGGGCATCCAGTGCGGCATGACCGGTGGCCAGCGTGGCCCCGGCGGCGCAACCCAGTTCAGTGGCACGCCAAACGGCAGCACCAAAGTCAGGCAAAGAATCAGACCGGAGACCGGACAGCATGGCAAATCACGCCAATTCATGACGTTTACTGTATAAATTAACAGTATAGTGATTTATCGGCCGCAACCGCGCCTTTTCGATTTGAACAATGACAAGTTTGTCGTACCGGCTCAATCCTGAGCAGGTGACCAGCGTCTGTTTTCTTCGTCGCTATTGGCGTGTTGCGCGCCGCAACTCCTCAAGCAAGGCCGGATCGGTTACCGGTTTTCCGGGGCCTCCCTCGCCCTGCATGGGTGCTTGTTGTGGAGCGGCGATCTTGGCTTTGTCGGACTCTTTCACTTGAGGCACACCGCCAGTCACCGGGGATGCATTCCCCGGCGATATCGTCGATTTTCCGCCAGTTGCAGCATCACCAGATCGCCTTGAGGCCACCGCTGGCACTTCTATGACCATTGGATCCGTTTGGCGTGGCACAGGGACATCACCAACCTGCGGCTCGGAGGTCGGCGATGCTGGTATCGCTGGCACTGCTTCAGGCACCGACCTGAGTGATGGGTCCGTCTTCAACGGCGCAACCCTGTCGGGTGACGCCAACCACTGGCTCAGTGTTCGCCGGAAACTGTCAGTGATCGCCTCTCCCTCAAAATCATCATTCAGAATATACGCTGTAATCAGGATCACCAACTCTGTCTTGTTGGAACTGTCTTTCTGCGTCTTGAACAGGTTACCGATCCCCGGCACATCTTTGAGTCCTGGAATACCGGAATTCCCATTGGTCGAGTCATTTGAAATCAATCCCGCCAACATCACTGTACCGCCATCGCGTAAAGACAGTTTGGTTTCAACCCTGCGACTCGAAATGGTGGGGCTGGTACTCACGCCGGTAGTGGTTTCGGCGGCGCTGCTCACCTCTTGCGCCACTTCCAGGTCCAGTCTGCCACCGGCCAGAATGATGGGCTTGACGCGAAGTATGACCCCGGTAGAGCGGTACTGAATGGTCTGCAAGATACCCGGAGTGGTCACCCCAGTCGCCGGCGTGCCCGACTGCTGACTGGTCACGATAGGCACTTCCTGACCGACCTGGATGGTTGCTGTTTCGGCGTTGCGCGCCAAGACCTTGGGACTGGACAATATCCGCGAATTACTCGAACTGCCGAGAAAATTCAGCAAGCCCCGAACCTGTCCCGCATTGTCAAGAAAAGACAGGCCCAAGCCCCCTGAGCCAATACCCAAAGCGCCCAAGGTGCCGCCCGTAATCACGCCCCGACTCAAGACCTGATCTGCCATTTGCCACTCCACACCAAGCTGCTCCTTGGTGCCCAGCGTCAACTCCGCCACCACCACATCAATCAATGCCGACTTGACTGGCCGATCCAACTCCTGTAGCAATGCACGCCACTGGCGGTGTTCATCCGCAGTGCCACCCTGAATGATCAGGCTGTTGGTTGCAGAATTGACGACGACTCGGCCCGCGATCTTGCCAGCACCCGCCGCTGTGGGCACAGCCGTACCCGCAGCCATCAGGTCCGCCATCGTCTTGGCGAGTGTCTGCACATCCGAATATTTCACGGGATAACTGAGAAAGCCTGCATTGCCCGTTTTGGGTGGCGCCTGGTCAACCTCAGTCGCCCACTTCACCACAAACTCCGCCACAGCCTGACTGGCGGTGAATACAAACACAGTATTTAAAGAAACCACCGGCACCATCACAATGGCGGAACTCGCTCCCCCGGCCGCCTGGCTTGTCACTGCGTAGCCCTGTGCACCCAGCACCTCACTCAAACGCGTCACCAGTTCTGTCGCATTAAGAAATGCCGGCGTCAGGCGCTTGGCAATGCGTCCGCGCATTCTGGGCGCATCCAACGCTCGCACCATCTCCAGTGCCGCACTGACGTTTTCCGGCGCACCCGATACCAAAATAGAGTTCTGGTTGGGCACGTCCTGCAACTCCACCTTGTTGCCAAACATGGTCTTGATCCAACCCATGACTTCGCTTGAGCGTGTGACTTCCAACTCAACCAAATGAAACACAGGCCTGAGTGCCGCAGGGGTTTCCGCCGAAGCACGGCCTCGCCGGAACAGTGGTAAATCCCCCCCTTTCGCATCCGCCGGATTGACGCGCACCAGCGAGTCGAATTCGGTGACCGACACACCGTAGCCCTGCAACAGCAGCTTCGCAGTTTCCGCCACCTGCCGAGCAGTCTGCGGATTGTCGCTGCGCAACGTGATGAGATCAGAGCGTTGTGCCAGCTTGGCGTCCAGCGCCACTGTTTTCTTCAGCAAATTGCCAAATACGAACTGGGTAAACGCCTTGATCGACATTTGGTCCACGTTGACCGTGACTGCTTCACCACCGGCGCCAACCGCCGTCGTCGTCGCCACGCCCGCTGCGGTGCCAGCAACTTCTGGCGTCGGGGCATTTGTCACACTCAGTCGCGGGAGATCCGCCCTGGGCGTCGTCAGTTCCTGGGCCGGTGCCTGCTCTGCGGCGGGCTCGGCGCCAAATCTCAACGTCGGCGGCAAGGCCATCGGCGGCACCGTACAACCCGCCAGCAGCAGCAGCATGACGATCCTGGTCACAAGCGAGAATTTTAGGGACTTAGAAATTATTGACATCAAAATCCAAAACAATCATTTTCCACTGATTTGCCACCCTCGTCTTCACCGTGATGCTCTTCTGATCCACGGCAACGATTTTGGCTCCATTGGGCAAAGTCTTGCCCACTTTCAAATACTCGCTGGCGCGTGGACTTGAATACTCCACAATCGCCATGCGTCCTTGCGGCGTCTCGAACACTCCGGAAATCTTCCAGAACTCGGGCGTCAGTGGCTTGGTTTTGCCATCGGGCGTGGCCACAAGCACTGGTGTAGCCTCCCAAATCCGCAACTCCCGGCTCGACCTTGCCGGCACATCACTGGCAACCTTTGCGAGTATCGGGTCGGCGGTCAACGCCACATCGGGAGCTTGTGCTCGCTGCGCCGTCTCCTTTGACGGCGGTGTTGGCGCTGACGACGTCCGTCCTTCGCCCCAGCCGACGCCATAACCCGTCGCAGTGGCCAACAGCAGCCAGAGCAAACCAGCGGCATGCCACTTGAATTCTCTAGCTTTTTGCACCCAGAGCTTGTTCATGCTATTTGCCGAACGGCTGTACCGTGGAACCCGATGTTGCGGCTTCGCTTGACAGCACATAAAAGACGATGTCCCACTCAGCCCGATTTTGCACAATATTCACACGCTCCATGCGGTACAGCAGCCCCGACTCCGCCAAGCTCCGGGCGAATGAATTCACGCCCTGCGCATCAAACCGTGCCAGCACATTAATGGCATGCGGTGCCAGCCGCGTGGACAGCCCGACCGGCGCCGCCGTTTGTGCCATGCCGCCGCTGCGCACACTGGATCGCCTAATCTGGCATTCGCTCAATCCCGAGGCTTCGCAAAACGCCTTGACCCGCTCCAGCATCGCCGCTGTGTTGTGGGCATCACTGCCGTGGCTTTGCGCCGCTGTTCGCCAAGCTTGCGCCAATGCCGCCACGGCGGCGCTATCGGCCATCGAAGGCCGCGCCGGCTGGGCCGTCGTTCGCAAACGCCGTACCTGCTGCTCCAGCGCGCGCGTCGCCTGCGCAGAGGCCGCGTTCTCGTCCTGTTGATCCAGTGTCCAGGCCAACAGCCCCACCGCCAGACTCATCAGAACCCAGGCAACAACACGTGAATAAACATTCCTCATGCGGGCGCTCCCAACCCGACCACCGCTTTCAATTTCAGCCGAAAACGAGCCAGTAGCGGGTTCGCAAAGTCAAGCAACTCGACTCGCTGCCACAGGCCAACTGCCTCAATCGCCGCAATCGCCTCATCCAGATCCACCGCCCCACCATAACCCGATACCAATCCCAGCTTGACTTCATCCCGGTCAATTACCAACTCGCGAATCAGCAGTCCACGAGCGGCCAGCGGTTCTGCCAACTGCCGTAACAGGTCATCCAATCGCACGCCACGCGTCAACTGCCGCACCTCGTTGACCCACTGCACATCCTCCGTCGACGCCCCGCCCGAACGACCCTTGGCATCGCGTGTGCCCTGATCCAGCAAGTGATCAAGTTCGGCTTGGGCTGCCAACTTCGCTTGCGCAACACGGTGCCCGCTGGCCAGTGTCCACCCCGCGTGGGCCCCCGCCAGCCCCAACGTCAACCAACCCAGTATGACCCACGCCAGCGGCGCCCTGAACCAGGCTGCCAAACCATGCACTGGCGACTCTGCACCGAATACTGGCACCGCTTGTGCCGCTTTGGCCCAGCGTCGCCGGCTGAGCACCCGTTCACGTGCCGAATCGGCCGCCTTCGATACCACTGTGTCGCCGGAAAATGCCTTCAATATTGGCTCGCCCGGCATCTCCGGCCACCACATTGCGTCCTGCAAATGTCCACCCTCAAAACGCAAAGCTTCAACCCCCGCCGCGCAGGTCTGAACCACCGTGCCTCGTGTCGGCACCTCGCCCCAAAGCGATTCCGGCAACACGCGCCAATGCGCCTTCCCCGCGCCCAACTTGAGTTGCAGGGCACTCACCATTTCTTGGGACCAAACCCACACGTGAATCTTGGCCCCCTGACGCACAAAAATTCCACCGCAGTGGGCAAATGGTGCCAGGCGGGTCACCTGCAAACCGACAAAACCGGACACTCGATGCCCAGGGACACCGCTGGCGTCGAGCGCAAAGTGCACGCAAAACTGCCGCCCCAGCACCAACACCGGCCCACGCCCCCACAGCTTGCCGGTCGGCAGCGGTAACTCTTCAGGGTTGGAAAAAAGGTAACAGGGGTACTTGCGCATCAGAAACGTTTGCTTGACCAGGGGCCACCAAGAAAAAACTTGCCAGATTATCGGTGAACCGGTAACTTGGGCCAATCGACTGCCCGTCGGCCCCGACAGATGGGGTCGGCATCCACTCGAACTGGGACAGCAAGAACGGCACCACAAGGTTATTGCTGCCCCGCTCCAGCACCAGACGGCGCGCCAATCCGCCCGTCTCCAGTGTCACAGTCAGCCGTACCTGCCCCCGGCTGCGCACTGCAAAGCGGCTGCCTCCCAAGCCAGCGCCCTCGTTTAGACTGCGATAAGCCAGCAAGTAGGGGGAAAGCAAAGGCTGCTCACGAGACTGATCGCGATCTGCCACCGCAGCCGCGGCCTGGTCCGCGGAGAGACCGACAGCTTGCAACACCGCTGCTGGTGCGGTCCACAAATTCAGCAGCGAATTGGGTGCCAGACTGACCCAGTCATTGCAGCCCCGTTTCACCCACTCCGATTTCATCTGCGTCCATCCAAACACCTGCCACAGCTCGCGCGCATCCAGCAAAGGCTGGTTGCGCGGCGCAGGCAAGCCAGCGGCAGAGTACTCGAATGCCTCCGCGCCATTGAGTCGCTTCAGTGAATCGGCGTCAATGTAATCCTGCAAGGTATCGCTCATCACATCGACCTGCTGTGGGTTGGCGCCACATAGCGCAAGCAAGCGCCGCACTTCATCCGCCCCAGAGCTGTTCAATCCGACCAGGCCTTGCATGTCCTGCAACAGCACGCTCGTCCCCTCGCCCATCTGATAACGTGTGGAACTGTCCAGCTGCAATATTCGCGGCCCCACTTGAGCACCCGCTCCCAGCGTCTTGTATGTCAATACCAGATACGCGACCTCGGCCACAGCACGCTGCTGCGCCAGCAAAAGGCGCAACCGTTCCTGCGTGTCATGGTTGGTACGGGAGACCGCCAACATGGATGTGCTTACACTGGCAATCAGAATCGTCAGTCCGGCCAGCAGCCAAAGAATTGCAGCCAGCGCAAAACCCTGATCTCGCGGCAAGCGTTGCCCTGTCACTGCGATACTCCCAGCCCAAAGGGCACTCTGAGACTGGCCTGCGCCAAGCCTGTTTGCGTCAGTCCAGCAAAGACCCACCGGTGCACAATGGACCGGCGAACACGGTCCACCACCTGTACTGCGCGCGGCAGCGCCTCATAGGTCACCGTTTCTGGAGCCGAGGTCAATGGTGGCCACACGTCGAACACTTCCCCCGCGGAATTCATGAATTGAAAGCTGACTTCCTGTTCCCAGCGTGCCAGCATGATCGCGGCGCCACCTTGAGACACCATGAACATACCCCAAGCAGCTGTGGTTGGCGCATCCTTCGATTCCAGTTTATGCACCGACAGTGTCACCGGCACTGGTCGGCCGACGTCCGCGTCCGCCTGCTCCAGCCACCAAGCCGAAAAACTGCCAGCACTGCCGCTGGCCGGCGGTTGCGCCGCCTCTGGCGCAAGCACCAAACCGTGAAAGAAGTCGTCCACCCCAAAACCGCTAACCCATTGCCGTTGCCAGCCTGCCGCGCCACGTGCGGAAGCGCGCTCGAACAAACCAATTTGAAACATCGCTTGCGAAAAAACCGTGATCACTAGTGAAAAAATCACCACCGTGAGCAAAAGCTCCAACAAAGTCAAGCCACGTTGCCGACAAGCTCTATCGCCGAGCGCAGCGTTGGCTCGTCTTTTTCCGGCCAACATCATGGCGAAACCACCAGGCCGGAAACGCCATTGAGCGTACTGCCGGCCAGCCGGTTCCAACCCGGCAAGCGGGTGTCGAACTCAACCCAGACCCGGCTGCTGCCGGACTGCAGCAACCGCACATGCACGGCAAACACCGCCAGTTCCATGCGCAGGGGACCGTCATTTGCGTCCAGCGTGGTGCGCATGGGTGTGAGCGGCCGAGATTGCCATTCCAACACAAACTCGGCAAACGCCTGCTTGCCACTGGGGCTGATCGCCGGATTGACAAGCCCCAAAAACTCCACGGCGCGCAATTGCGCAAAAGCCTTTGCCTGTTGCTCGTTAAGGCTACGCATGCGTGTATTGACCTGGTATACCCAGTCAAACAAAAGCGTGGCACTGAGCGCCAAGATAGTCAGCGCCACCAGCATTTCCAGCAGGCTGATACCGCTGTCTTGAGGACGGCGTTTAGGACCGGCTTGCAACTGCCTGTTCCCCCAGGGAAAGATCACACATCGGTGAAAGCAAGCGCACATAAACGTTCACCTGCTGCGCGACGACGGTCAACGTCGCCGTACCGGCACGACAGTAACCGGTGCGCAAAAAACGCAAATTACCGGCATCCACCAGAGTCCAGCCCGGTGGCAATACCACCCGGTAGCGTGCCGGCACCGTGGCCTGTGCCCCCAGGACCTCGGTCAGACTCAAATCCTGTCCCACAAACACCGCCACCGCTGGCAGTTGCTGCAACTGTGCCCGCACTTGAGCCAACGCTTGACGTCTTTGCAGACCAGCATACCAGCGGCTCATGTTCGGAAACACCACAGCCACCAGCAAGCCCAACAAAGTCAGGGTCACCATTACCTCAATCAAGGTAAAGCCTCGCACGACAACAGGCCCGCGCATCGGTTTTGCGCCTATTTGCTCGCAATATCGGCGGCTGTTCCCTCACCACCGGGCTGCCCGTCCGAACCCAGTGAAATGACAGAAAACTCGCGCCCATTGCGCCCTGGCAATTCATACAGAAAAGGGTTGCCCCAGCCATCCTTGGGCAAAGCGCCGTCAATGTAGGGACCTTTCCAGAGCGTGCGAACCGGCTCGGTATCGGGTTTTTGCACCAGCCAGTTCAAGCCGGCGCTGGCCGGCGGCGGCGCATTGATATCCAGCGCCATCATGGACACCGCGTTTTCCAGCAATTTGATCTGCACCTGCGTGCTCTGTACTTTCGATGTATCCACCTTGCCAAACAGCCGTGGCCCGACCAGACCTGCCAGCAGACCGATCAGCACCATCACCACCAGCATCTCCAGCAAGGTAAAGCCTGCTTGGCGCACCCGCCCGTCGCGGGACTGCAGGAGAAAAGTTTGGGATTTTTTCATTCAGATCCTTAAAGCAATCAACCATCAAATCACGTTGGTCAGGCTGGTTACAGCCAGGATCACTGAAATCATGACCCCCCCCAACACCACCGAAATCAGCAAAATGGTAACCGGCTCCAACAGTACCAGGAAGCGCTGAATACGTTGCTGGCTGGCGCTTTGGTAACGTGCAGCCAAGGTCACCAACGTCTTGTCGAGAGCGCCCGAGCGCTCGCCCACTCGCACCAGCGCCAGCGCTGGGGCATCGAGTAGGCGCTGCTCAGATAGCGCCGCCACCAAGGACTTGCCTTGACGCACCGAATCGGCAACGCGCTGTCCCTGAGCTGCCAGAACCCGAGCGCGCAAGGTACTGTTGGCCTGCGCCAATGCTTCCAACAAACCGACCCGGTGCTGTGTGAGCACAGCCAGCATGGCGCTCCAACGGTAAAGTTCGGCGTCCACCACCCACAAACCCAGCACCGGCATGCGCCCCAACAGTTCCCAAGCCCTCTGGCGCACCGATGACTGGCGCGCCGCCCACACCATCAACAACACCGCAGCAGTGACGGCCACCATCAGCGTCACGGCATGCGAGGCCAGCCACAAACCAGCATGCAGTACCCATAGACTGATCAAGGGCAAATCAGCTTTCGGATTGGCGAGAATCGTCGCAAACTTGGGCACCACAAAAACAAACACCACCAGCATCGCCAAAGCCCCGCTGCTCATCAGCACCGCCGGGTAAAGCAAGGCGTTGCGCACCTCGCGGGCGAATTTGTCGTCGGCCAGTAGTTGCTGGGCAGCGGCGCGCGCCGCACCCGCCAGGCGCCCCGTGGACTCGCCGGCCCGTACCAGTTCTGTCACATAACGCGGCAAGCCCAGCCCACTGCCAGCCAGGGCCACAGAAAATGCCACACCGCCGCGCAGACTGGTATTCATCTTGCCCAGTGCCGCACCCAAGGCCGTCAGCGCGTGTCCTTGCTGCAGGCTGTCAATGGCATCGGCCAGTGCCACGCCGGCCTCCAGAAGGGTGGCAAGCTCATCGAGTAGCCAGACGCGCTGTTGCGCCGTCACTTTCCGGTCGCTGACCGCCTTGGCGACTGTGCCGACCTCCATGGCGGTGCCCCCCGGGCTGGCGGTCCGCAAATCAAACACGCGCAGGCCCTGAGCCGCCAACGCATCCACCGCTGCTTGCGCATGCTCGGCCTGCAGCTCGCCACGGCGTCTTTGACCCGTGGCATCGGCAGCCTGGTAAAAAAAGTTCAACACAACGGGGCTACTTTCAAGGTACGGGTCTTGAGCGGAAGTTTAAGCGCAAGGGTTTTTACCAACGTTGCAAAAAAAATACAAACTCGCAAGATCTTTTGCATTCAAGACAGTTGCTCTCTGGAAAAGCGCTGATATACTGCGCTGGCGGAGGAAATGAGCTACGCGCGGTCTTGCAAAGACATGTCGAAGCTGCTTGGCCTAAGCGATTACTTATTTTCAACCCCTTTCTCATCAACTTCATGAAGGATTCGAGATGAAACAAAAAATGAAACTCGTAGCAGCAATTGTGGCGGGTATCGGCGCTATTTCTGCGCAAGCGGGTCAATTGGCTGGTAACCCCAGCACCATTTACGCAGCAGAAGCGGTTACCAATATTGCCAACGTGCCGGTTCCTACCTTCACCTATCAGACTTCCGAGCCCATTAATGGCCCGGTAGCTGGTACTAACACCATTTATGTGGTGTTCAAGGCGACTCAAGGCACATGGCGTGCCGCTACGGCAACTGCTGGCGGCGCTCCCGCTGGCATTGGCCCGGCCGCCCCCACGGTCAAGCTTTTGGCTGCTGCCTCTGGTTCGAATGCGGCGGCTGTGGCTCTGAACGGCGCCTTGGTAGTTGCTCCGGTGGTGATTAACGGCGTCACCTACACCTCCTCCGCTGGTGTCGGCGCTGGCGCCAACAACACGCTGGTGTACAGCTTCACTATCCCCACCAATGCCATTTACGGTTTGGGCTCGAACATTTATTTCGGCTCGCTGGATGCTGGCGATGTCGCCCTCTCTGACCGCATTGGGTTCCTGACTGGTTTGTCGGCTGCTCTGGGCACCGGGGCCTTTGATGACTGCGCTACTTTCACGGGCGGCGAGGTCAAGGTGAAGGCGACGCTGGGTAACTCGACTGGAGCGCAAATCGACACCATCGCGCCAAACGATCCAGAAAAGGTCTTGCTCAAGTCTGCTCTGGGCATTGCGGTGGACGTAACCGCTTCTGCCGATACGGCCAAGATTGATGCCATCGCCAATGTGAGCAAGACCTTCACCCGCACCGCTGCTGGCGGGACGGTTGAATTTGCAAACCTGGGCACCGTCAAGATGACCAATGCCGTCCCGGCAACGACCAACCTGACCGGTGGCGCTTACAACGTGGCAGCAATTCAAATTGCTGCCAACACCTTGGAAGTGACTGTCAATGGTGACTTCACTGGTCAGACCGCTGCTGGCTTGTTGTCGCTGAACTCGGCTGCAACCTGTGCAGTGGGTACTACCATTGCTGGCGGTACTACAACACTGAATCTCGCCAAGACCGTGGCAACGCTGACCTACCCGATGAACACTGCCGGCTTGCCTGGTACTGGCGTCGCGAGCTATGTTTGCTACACGCCTATCGGAACGGTTGCATTGAATCCTGCGGCCTTCACGGCGAGCGTGAAACTGATTGATGCCACACCGGCAGCCTTCAACTACGGCAAACTGGCGGTTGGCGCATCTTGCCCAGCAGTCACGTTTACCTCGTCCCTCAATGCATCGCGCGTGATCGTGCGCAACTACAGCCCGGCGGCTGCCAATGCCTACGGCTGGAACCAGTATACCCGCGTGATCAACTCCGGATCACAAGACGCCGGTGTGACGGGATTCTATCTCTATGGCGACGGTAGCATGGGGACCGAGAAGTCGATCGCTGCATTGGTGAAGAAGGCGGGCAGTGTCACCTTGTCGAACACGGCGATCGAAGCCCTGTTGGGCGCACCGGTGCAACCGGCCGGCGTGACCACCAACCCACGTCTGGTGATCCAGGCTCCGACCAGCTCGCTGCGCGTGCAGAACTACATTGTTCAGCCTAATGGTGCATGGTTTGAAGCATCTGCCGGTCAGAACGAAATCGGTTCCGGCGCAGTCACCTTCACAGGCACTCAAGAATAATCAACTTGCCTGATTTGAAAAAAGGCCCTTCGGGGCCTTTTTTCTTGGTGGCTACAACATTCGCTGACGGGCATGATGATGCGTTTATCAAACCGGGTAGTATTGCAGGATGAATAGCAGGTTTTTGTCTTGGTGTTGTTGCACTTGGCTGCGCAATATAGGATGCCTAACAGCACTTTGCTGCTTCAGTTTGGCCTGGACGCAAACTGTGGACCCCCCCCCCGTACCAAAGGCTTGGCAAGGTTTGGGAATCAATCTCTGGCCCGCGCCGTCACCCTCTCTCGCTCTCTTGTTCGATGAGATTGTGTTACCCGGCACAGTGAAGATGCGCTTGGGCAGTGAGGTGCAGTTCACACAGAAATTGGTACTCTTTGCCTACCCGCCGGGAGCCCCAGAAGCTATGACTCAATTGGCCAGCTATTCCGTCACGGCGAAGACACCCGCGAAGATATCGTTCGACTATCAGGCCAGCCAAACTCGCAATGTCGTTTTATTGGCCCAGACCCCTGGCGGCTGGCTCAGGGTCGAACGCCAACTCAAGGTGGGGCACACACCGTGATCGCAGCGCCATGGTAAATCCGCATATAACCGAGACCGTTGATTGCTTAATGGATGAGTGGGTGCAGCGCTGCCTTCAACAGCATGGGCTGCTCTCAGCCTCGGCCTTGCAGAGTGTGCTTCACATTCAGCAGACCAGCGCTCAGACCAGCTCTTTACTAAGCTTGCTGCTGCGCACCGGTGCCGTTGCGGAGCAGGGTGCTTTTGTCGCTTTGGCTCAATCTGCTGGCTTGCCCCTGATCAACCGCGAGGTATTCCGGGAATCGTTTGCGGAAAGTGTACAAGCGGCTCAGGCCATGGGCCTGAGCCCCACCTGGTGCAAAGACCAACGCCTTGCGTTTCTGCCCAACGGTGAGAGTCACTGGCGGGTCTTGCTCGCTGGCGCACCTAGCCCGGTAGCGCGCGAGCTGTTGGCCCAATTGCGCATGCGGCATGGCAGTGTGCTTGAGTTCGCGCTGGTTGCGACAAGCGACTTTCTGGCCTGCCACGAGCAGTCTGCGCAGGCAGAGACTCAGTTTGGTGGCAGCCTGGACTTGCAGCACTTGAAGGAGCTGGCTGAAGAGGGGCCGGTGATCGAGCTGGTGAATTCCGTACTCTCCAGGGCGGTCAGCCTGCGCGCTTCCGATGTGCACCTGGAACCAGCAGAAAAGGGTTTTGATGTTCGCCTGCGCGTGGATGGCAGTATGGTGGAACTGGAGCATTACACCAGCATCCCCTACGAGGCGGTGGTGTGCCGTGTCAAGATTTTGTCGGTGATGGACATCGCCGAACGCCGCCTGCCGCAGGACGGCCGCTTGGATGCCCGTGTCAACGGCATCAATTTTGACGTGCGGGTTTCGGTGATACCGACTGCGCGCGGCGAATCTGTCGTCTTGCGCCTGCTGCGCCAGGAGCGCATGCCTCAAAGTTTGCTTGACCTAGGCATGTCTGACGCTGACGCGCACCTGCTGGAACGTTGGCTGCGCTTGCCGAATGGCCTGGTGCTGGTTACCGGCCCCACGGGTTCTGGCAAGAGCACCACGCTGTACACCACGATTGATCTGCTCGGGCGACGCACCGACAAGATCGTCACTGTGGAAGACCCGGTTGAGTACAAGCTGAACGGCATCAGCCAGATTCAGGTGAACGCAGAAATCGGACTGGACTTTGCGCAGGCCTTGCGCTCCATCTTGCGGCACGACCCGGACGTGATCTTGGTCGGCGAAATTCGCGATGGGACGACCGCGCAGATTGCCACCCAGGCGGCATTGACCGGACACTTGGTACTATCAACCCTGCATACGAACACGGCCGCTGGCGCCGTGACGCGATTGCTGGACATGGGGGTCGATTCATTTTTGCTGGCCGACAGTCTGAAAGGTGTGATGGCACAGCGCCTGGTGCGACGCCTGTGCCCAAGCTGCGCCGCGCCACAAACTCCAATTCCCGACGCAGTGTCGCAGCGCCTGCATCGCGCGGGTGTAACCCAACCCAAAGTGATGCAGGCAGCGGGCTGTCCGCGCTGCAATCAAACAGGCTTTCTGGGACGAATCGGGATTTACGACTTGATCGCATTCGACAATGCGTTGGCCGCGCAGATCAAGCCGGGCATTACGGCACGCGACATTGAGCAGGCGTTTCACGCAAGCCAACAAAGCATGGCCTGGGCGGATGGCTGGCGCAAAGTGGGGGCCGGGCTGACCACGGTGGAAGAGATCATCGGCAACACGACCGAGGTGGCGCTTGCGTAGAGCTGCGGCGGGCGGGCCGCTGCTGGCTTTTGTGCGTCTGGCGACGAGTCAGCGCGCACTGATCGGCACCATGGTGCGGCGCGAAATTGCCAGTCGCTACCAGGGCACCGCGGTAGGCTGGGTGTGGGCGGTGGTGCAGCCACTGGTGACCCTGACGGTTTACACAGTGGTTTTTGGCCTGATCCTGAAAGTGCGCTGGACACAGGGCGGTGGCCCGTTTGAATTTGCGCTGGTGTTGTTTGCCGGGTTGATGGTGTTCGGTTTTGTCGCCGACGCCCTGACACGCGCGCCGTTGGCTGTCGCGGCGTATCCGAACTACGTGAAGAAGGTGGCCTTCCCGCTACAGGTGCTGGTCTGGCAACTGGTGGGAGCCGCGGCATTTCAGTTACTGGTGAACTTGGCGATGTGGCTGATTTTCTATGTTCTGCTGACGCATCAGGCGCATTGGTCATGGCTTTGGCTGCCCTTGCTGGCGCTTCCCTTGGTGCTGCTGGTGACGGGGCTCAGTCTGGCGCTGTCTGCAACTGGCGTCTTTGTGCGTGACTTGGCGCAGGCCATGGGCCCGGTGATGATGATTGTGTTGTACCTGTGTCCGGTTTTCTACAGCACCAGCATGGTCCCATCAGAACTAGCCGATCTGATGCGACTGAACCCCCTGGCACCCATCATCGAGCAATGGCGCGCCAGTTTGTTCGGCCAAGCCATGAATTGGCTCGATGTCGGCCTCTTCAGTATGTACGCCATGCTGGCGATGGCGTTTGGCGCGTGGTTGTTTGAACGCACCCGCCCTGGATTCGCAGACGTGCTCTGAACGGCTTGTGGCGGCGATCATGCATTCTATTGAATCGGACACGCACCGACCCCGGGTACGGGTGCAAAACCTATCGAAGACCTATTCCACCGCGGTCCACCCCGGCTGGCGCTTTTGGGATTTGATTCTGAACCGCGCCAGCAAAGGTGAGCAGTTTGTTGCGCTCAGGAACGTCAGTCTGGAGCTGCCACCAGCGCACACACTGGGCTTGGTGGGACGCAATGGCTCAGGCAAGTCCACCCTGCTACAGATCCTGTGCGGCACCTTGACTCCCAGTTCGGGCCAAGTCCGTGTGGAGGGAAAGATTGCCGCGTTACTGGAGCTGGGCAGCGGCTTCAATCCAGAGTTCACAGGACGCGACAACGTTTTTCTGAACGGCAGCTTGCTGGGCATGACACGACGCGAGATTGAACTGGCGTTTGACAGCATTTGCGCCTTCGCTGAGATCGGTCACTACATTGACCAGCCTGTCAAGACTTATTCCAGCGGCATGTTTGTCCGATTGGCGTTTGCCGTTGTCATTCATACCAAGCCCGACCTGTTGGTCGTTGATGAAGCGCTGGCAGTTGGTGACGCGCGCTTTCAGGCCAAGTGCCTGAATGCGATCAGACAGCTCAAGGCCGGCGGTGTTGCGATTGTGCTGGTGACCCACGACGTCGCGATGGTGCGCCAGATCTGTGATTCGGCGGTGTGGCTCCACGAGGGCGCGGTGATGATGCAGGGCGACGTGAACCAGGTCACTTCGGCCTACACGCAGCACTTGTTTTCCGGTGAAGAATCAAGCGCCGAAAGATCAAGTGCGGTGCCAGCTTTGCTTGGCGATGGCCCACCAGACGCAGCATCCCCCCATCCGGATTTCGATCAGGTACCGGTGACTGCGTGGCAGCCCAACTTGCCACCGCTGAGTCGCTGGGGCTCAATGTCTGGCGCGCTGACTGGTTGTTTGATCCGTGGCAGCGCGGGGTTTCCCATTCAAACATGGCAGGGCTGTGAGACGGTTGCCATCAGCGTGCGTTTTCGACTGACACGGCCGGTGCCACTGGAGACGCTGTCGGTAGCACTGGCGATCAAGGACGTGCGCGGTCATGATCTCTTGGTGCTGAGCTCCTGGGATCGGGGTTGGCGGTTTTCAGGGCTGTTGGTGGGGCAAGAAGAAATCGTGACTTTCAGCTTTGCCAACCCGTTGAATGCGGGAAAATACACACTGGTCACAGCGCTGGAAGACCGCCAGCAAACGACGCCACACTACTATGACTTCATTGAGGGCGCACAGTTTGTAGAAGTGCAGCATGAATCAGCTTACATGGGCCTGATGGTGATACCTGCCGAGGTGGATGGCAAATCACTGGTTCGGAAGCAATACACAGAACAGGGTATGAGATGACGGATCAGCCGCAGGTCAATTCGCCGCTTTGGTGGGAGTACTACTTCAAGAGCGAGTGGGAAGCGCATGGCGGGCGGGCGCAAACACGTGCCTTCAGCCAAGCGGCCGTCGACGGGCTCGCCGTGGAAGAGTCCTACTGGCTGGCACAAGTCGGACGCACGATGTGCGATTGGGGTTGCGCCATGGGTGATGGCGTGGCCCTGCTGGCGCAGGCGTTCCCGAGAGCCGAGGTCTGTGGCCTGGATGCGGCGCAAACGGCCATCCTGGCGGCCCGCGTGCTCTACCCGGCCCTGCGCTTTGGCTCAGTTTGGGATGAGCTGGTTGCCGAGTCGGACAAGTTCGATGCCCTGCTGTGCAGCAACTGCCTGGAACACTTTGACGATCCCAGAAGCGTGGTTGCAGAACACCTGCAACACGTTAGAGACGTTTATGTGGTGCTGGTGCCTTACCGCGAAACACCTTTGTCAGAAACTCATAGGCGCAGTTGGGACGAACACACTCTGCCTGAAGCGGTAGGCGAATTTGTGCGGCTTTATTGGAAGCTGGTTCCGATTGACCCGACAATCTGGCCAGCGGGCGAGCAATTGCTCATGGTCTACGGATCCAAGGCGTACCGAAGCCAGCGCCAAGCGCTGTCTGCGACGGCACAGGAAAAGGCGAAGTGGGACGCGATCTACGCTGACATGCCGTTGATCGACATCAGTCGGGATGATGTGGTGACCGCTTTCAACGAGGAGTTACTGGACATCTTGACACCCCTCTTGGACAGAGGAAGCAAAGTCCTTGAAGCAGGTTGCGGCGGAGGTGCACAGAGCCTGACGCTGGCGCAGCGCGGCGGGTATGAAGTGAGTTTGTTGGATTTTTCACCGAACGCGCTGGACTACGCGCGCCGTCTGTTTGCACAACACGGAGAGAGGGTTCGCACCATCGAAGCCGATGCCTTTGCAGTTGGCCCAGCAGAATATGACTTGGTATTCAATGCGGGCGTGCTTGAGCATTACAGCTTCGACGAGCAGGTGCGCTTTCTCAAAGGTATGGCGAGCCGCTCGAAGCGCTACGTGATGGTTCTGATTCCCAACCGAGCCTGCTACTGGTACTGGGTCTGGCGTATGCAGAAGGCATCCAGCGGCCAATGGCCGTATGGCAAAGAAGTGCCGCTAGTGGACATGCAGGCCATATTTGAAGCAGCTGGGCTGTGTTATCTGGGTCAATCATTCCTAGGTCGGCGCTGGAGTCAGTCGTTCGTGGAAGGACTAGAAGGCTTGTCCGACGAGTTGCGGGCCCTGATTTTGCAAGCACAGCGCAGTTCGATACTGCCTTCCCCCACGGAAGGCTATCTGGTGGCGGCGCTGGGCGCGGTAACTGCAACGGAACATTTGCCTCCGACAAATATTTGGTCGAGGGCTGGAGTGACCGAACTGAGGGTTCAAGCAGATCAAACAGCCTTGCTGGCTGACTCCATCGCCAATGTAATCAGTGCCAGTGCCGAGCTCCGGCGATCGAATCTAGAGGTAGCTCTGGTTCGCCGTGAAAGTGCCGAGCAAAGGGCTCTCTGGCAGCAGAACATGGTGCTACTGGAGGCTGCCTTGGGTGACGCCAAACAGCGAGAAGCGTCAGCCCGCGTTGAAGCAGAGCGCGCAGTGGCACAAGCACATGAGCGCAGTTTTGAAGCACAACAGGCTGCCCTACTGGCAGTACAAGAGGCGCACCAGAGGGCTCACGCGGTCCAGATAGAGGCCCTGCGCCAAATCGAATCGGTGCGGCACGATGAGGCTGCGAAAGCCCAGCTGGCAACCGACCGCATGAAGGTGGAACTCGACGCGGCTTTGGCGCAAGTCCAGGCCCAAACTCAGGAAGCCCAGACGGAATATGCCCGCCGGATAGAGATGAACCGCGTGCTGGCGCAGATGCGCAGTAGTCTTTCGTGGCGCATAACCAAACCCATGCGCCTGATCATGCGCGTGCTGCGTCACGGCTGGTTGCCACAAGACAAGGCGCGGCTGCGGCAGATCGCTAGAGCTGTATTTCACAAAATGCCGGTGCCAGTGTCGGTTCGCCATGCATTGCGCAATACGACGGTGTCGTGGCTGGGCACCCATTCACGCTCGGCTGCGCCGTCCCAGGCACCTGCCGTAACAAACACGTCTAATGAACAAGGCTGGTTCGTAGCCCACCCCACCGAAGGGCTACCCGATTATTTTTTCTGGGGGGTCATTGACTGGCATTTGCGTTACCAGCGGCCGCAGCACCTAGCTAAAGGCCTTACCGAGCACGGGCGGCGTGTATTTTATATTTCATCGGAGTTGCGCAAGGGTGAAGAGCCTAGCTTTGACTTGGAACCGCTTGATGCTTCGGGGCGTTTGTTGCAGGTATTCCTGCGGGTCAGAAAACCAATTTCAATCTACAGCCAGTTGCCAAGCGCGGAAATGCTAGTCGATCTCAGACTGAGCGTTGGAGCGTTAATGCGCCACATACAAACGGCAAACACCATTCAGGTAGTGCAACACCCCTTCTGGACCGAAGTCGCGACTGTGATTCCAAACAGCCGTTGCGCCTACGATTGCATGGACCACCATGCCGGCTTTGACAACACCGCGCCCACCATGGTGGACGCGGAGCAGTTGCTGATCCGGCGCTGCGATGACGTGACTGTGACCTCCCAGTGGTTACTGGATGAAGTTGCCAAGTACCGGCGCCCAACCCACCTTGTACGTAATGGCTGCGAGTACGATCACTTTGCGATCAAACCGGCGATTGTTTACGCCGATCCACGCGGGCGCAAGATCATCGGCTATTACGGGGCGATCGCGCCGTGGCTGGATTTGACGCTGCTGCGCTGCGTGGCGCTGGCGAACCCTGACGCGGTCATTCTCATGATTGGTGCAGACACCACTGAAGCACAGAGTCAACTGGCGGATGTACCCAACATCGAATGGGTCGGAGAGATTTCTTATGCGCAGTTGCCCTACTATGCGCATTCCTTTGACGTCGCGTTACTGCCCTTCAAGGTCATGCCGCTGACCCTCGCCACCAACCCGGTCAAGGTCTATGAGTACCTCAGTATGGGGCTGGAGGTCGTTTGCATAGAGTTGCCGGAAACACTGGCTTTTACCCAGGTCGCACAGGTAGCAGCCACCTCTGAGGCCTTTGTGGCCGCAGTCAGCGCTGCGCTGAATGCCACTATCGATCCGATCAAAATCCGCGCGCGACAGGACTTTGCCCTGTCCAATACATGGGACTGTCGCGTCGAGCAATTGCTCGGCATCTTCGAGCCGCCTGCGTTGGAGCGCAAACCGCAAATCAGCGTCGTCGTCGTGACGTATAACAACATCGACTTGACACGTGCCTGCCTGGCCAGTCTTGAGTCGAATTCACCGCTAGAGGCCCTTGAAATAATTGTTGTCGACAACGCATCAGGCGACGGCACACCGGCCATGCTACAGGAGTGGCAAGCACAAGGGCGTTGGCGCAGGCTCATCTTGAATGCAGAAAACAGGGGGTTTGCGGCAGCGAATAACCAGGGCCTGAGTCTCAGCACTGGGGATTATCTTTGCCTGTTGAATAACGATACCTACACCACTTCTGGTTGGGCAAGTACGCTGAAACGCTTCTTGCAACAACACCCCGATGTAGGTTTGGCAGGACCTGTCACAAACAACATTGGGAATGAAGCCCGCATTGACATCGAATACGCAGACATGGCAGAAATGGCACAGCAAGCCTTTCAGTACACGACGCGTCATATTGGGCAACTACTGGACCTGAAGGCGGCGGCATTCTTCTGTGTCATGCTGACTCGCAGCACGTTTGAGAAGGTGGGAAATCTGGATGAGGTATATGGCTTGGGATTCTTTGAGGATGACGATTACTGCATGCGCATCAGAAAGGCGGGGTTGCGGGTAGTGTGCGTCGAGGACGTCTTCGTGCATCACCATCTTTCGGCTTCTTTTGACAAGTTACCGTCAAAGGCGCGCCAGGATCTGATGGCAAAGAACAAGGCCTTGTACGAGTCAAAGTGGGGTAAGTGGGAACCTCATGCGTATAGATAACCCGCGTGACATCACATGACTTACTTCCTCGACCCTGACTCGACCTACCTCGTGAATATGCCAGCGGGTCATCCACTGACAAATCGATGGATGGCACCGGCACACATGGGCGCTGACCGCCGAGTTCAATGCGCGCGACTTCCAGCACGTTAGTCAGATTGAATGACATGAAAAAGAAGATTCTGTGTGTGGTCGGAACAAGACCTGAAGCAATCAAGATGGCTCCCGTGATACTGGCGCTCAAGGCTGAACCCTGGGCCAATGTGCGCTTACTGGCTACTGCGCAACATCGCCACATGCTTGACCAAGTGCTCGACTTTTTCGACATTGAGCCAGACATCGATCTGAATATCATGCGGCCCAATCAAGCTCTAACGACACTCACAGCTAGGCTTTTGCTCGAACTTGACCTTGTGCTAGAGGCAGAGAAACCGGACATTGTCCTTGCCCAAGGTGACACAACGACAGTCATGGCGGCAGCACTGGCCTGTTTTTATCACCACATCCCCTTTGGCCACATCGAAGCTGGCTTACGCACCGGCGATCTGCAAAGTCCATTCCCAGAAGAAGCGAATCGCGTCATCGCAGGTCGGTTGGCACGCTGGCATTTCGCACCCACTGAGAGTTCACGGGAGAACCTGCTTCGTGAGGGAATTTCTGACTCCAACATTACTGTCACTGGCAACACTGTCATTGATGCGCTCTTGATGACTGCGGCCAAGGATTGCGCGCTGGGAATTGACCTAGATTCGGACAAACGCCTCATTCTGGTTACCTCTCACCGACGGGAAAACTTCGGCACGCCGTTCCGCAACATCTGCCGCGCGTTGCAGGCACTGGCAGAGCGCAACCCCAATGTTCAGTTCCTCTACCCGGTGCATCCGAATCCAAATGTGAAGGATGTAGCGTATGAGCTGCTCGGGCCGTTCCCAAATATTCACCTTTGTGCACCGCTCGAGTACGCCCCCTTTGTCACTGCCATGAAGCGCTCCTACCTCATCATTAGCGATTCAGGTGGTGTGCAAGAAGAGGCACCGGCGCTGGGCAAGCCCGTGCTAGTATTGCGGGACGAAACTGAGAGGCCAGAGGCAGTCGACCAAGGTGTCGTAAAACTGGTGGGTGCCAACTTCGAGAGAATTTTGGCGGAAACGCAACGTCTGCTGGACGATGCAGCAGCCTACCGCGCCATGGCCCGCGGAGTTTCACCCTACGGAGACGGCCGAGCGTCGGAGCGAATCGTCCGCGTACTTCGGGAACACTTTGGCTGATGAAACTGATATACCTGTCGCCGATTCCTTGGGCCAGCTTTGCGCAGCGTCCCCACAGGTTCGTCGAGTGGTTTCACACTAGATTTCGCGGGGACGTGCTCTGGTTTGATCCTTATCCAACACGATTTCCGAGGCTGTCAGACTTCAGGCGGAGAGCCAGCCACACGCAACGCGAACCAGGTCTGGCAGCCGATCTGCACCCCCCTGCATGGCTTACCGTCATCAAACCACGCACAGTACCTATCGAGCCGCTGGCCATTGGCGCGAAGCTTAACCGCTTGCTATGGCGCCACTCAATGGCAAACATGGATCGTTTCCTTTCGGCAGGGGATTGCCTGCTTGGGATTGGCAAACCTTCTGAGCTGGCCCTCCAGATCATGGCTCGTAATCCGGATGTGCCCTCACTGTATGACGCCATGGATGATTTCCCGGCGTTTTACGATGGGTTGTCGCGCAGAGCCATGGAGCGCCGAGAGCAGGAGGTAGCAGCACGCGCCACCAAGATATCGGCATCGTCGACGGCATTGTTGGCCCGCTTTCGCGTCCATAAAGAAAAGCTTTTTAGCGTGTTGAACGCCTGCTCAACCGATTCCCTTCCACCTCCTGGCAATTTGGGCAGGTCGGGACCGGGCGTTATCGGCTACGTCGGCACCATCGGGCATTGGTTCGATTGGGAATTCGTGACTGCACTGGCGACCGCAAGTCCGTCGACACTTGTTCGCCTGATCGGGCCGGTCTATAAAACCCCACCAAAGTCGCTGCCGCCCAATGTGGAGCTGCTTCCTGCTTGCCCACACCCGAACGCCATGCGACTAATGCAGGAATTCTCAATGGGCCTTATTCCTTTTTGTCGGACGTCGCTAACAGCGTCTGTCGACCCCATCAAATACTACGAGTACCGTGCATTGGGGTTGCCCGTTATCTCTACTCAATTCGGTGAAATGGCGCTAAGAGGCGATGAACCAGGTGTCTTTCTCGCCGACGAGTTCTCTGACCTTGCCAACCTGACCAACTCTGCGATCAATCACCGCTACAGCGCCAGTGAAGTGGAGGATTTTCGAACGAAGAATTCCTGGGACGTGCGCTTTGACTCCAGTGGTATTTTGCCTTAGGGATTTGACGATTAAGGTCCACGCCCCAAGGGGCTCAAGCGTTACAGGCCGATGAAACAACAAACCCTAGGTCAACCCCATTCAGCGCAAAAATCACCGCCAATCGGGCCGTATACAGTGGTGACGTGTGAAATATACCGACTACACTGAGACTTTTCACGTTGAAATCATGCCTTCATCATGTTCCCTGCGAATATGTCCATTGATCTAACCAAGTTTCGGATCGCGCTGATCGTCCCTTGCTATAACGAAGCGCAAACGATCCGCAAAGTGATCATGGATTTTCAGGCTACCTTGCCGGACATCGCGTGCTGCGTCTTCGACAACAATTCTTCAGATCGAACCGTTGAAGTGGCGCGTGAGTCGGGTGCAAAAGTTTGGCAAGTCAACCTGCAAGGCAAGGGCAACGTGGTGCGTCGCATGTTTGCCGACATTGACGCCGACATCTACGTGATGGTGGACGGTGATGCCACCTATGACGCCGCTGCAGCCCCGCAACTGATTCGGACCCTGATCGAAGGTGACCTGGACATGGTCGTCGGTAGCCGGGTAACCGACGCTGTTGCCGCCTACCGGCCGGGCCATCGCTGGGGTAACAGGATGCTGACAGGTTTTGTCGCCATGATCTTTGGCCGGGCGTTTCAGGACATGCTTTCTGGCTACCGTGTTTTCTCGCGCCGTTATGTCAAGTCGTTTCCCGCGCATGCCCGCGGCTTTGAAACCGAGACTGAACTGGCCATCCATGCGCTGGAACTGCGCATGCCCATCGCCGAAGTCAACACGGCTTACGGTGCACGGCCCGAAGGCTCGATCAGCAAGCTCAACACCTACCGCGACGGGCTGCGAATCTTGCTCGCCATCGTGAAACTTTTCAAGATCGAGAAACCTTTGGCCTTCTTCTCGATCGGTTTTGTGCTGTGCCAACTGATCGCGCTGGGTCTTGCCATCCCAATCATAAGCACCTTCCTGGAAACCGGCCTGGTACCGCGCATGCCGACCGCCATCCTGTGCTCGGCCCTGGTATTGTTGGGGTTCCTGTCGCTCACTTGCGGCCTGGTTCTGGACACCGTGACGCTCGGTCGAATCGAGGCCAAGCGCTTCGCCTATCTCAGCATTCCTGCGGCGAGTCACGCACTCCAACCCAAATCATGACCCCGCAATTGCTGCGCTTCGGTGTGGTCGGCGGAGTCGGTTTTCTAGTGGACAGCGGCGTCCTCTATGCCTTGATGGCATGCGGACTAGGCTTCGGCTCGGGACGCATTTTTTCCTTCTTGTCCGCGGTGGCTGTTACATGGCTGCTGAACCGGCGTTTCACTTTCGATGCAGCTCAACAGACATCGCTTGCCCGCGAGGGCATGGCCTACCTGGCCGCGATGACGCTGGGAGGACTGCTCAACCTCTGCACCTACGCGATGATCATGGTGCTGTTGCCCTATCACCCGTTGTTGCCGGTCGTGGGCGTCGCAGCGGGCTCCCTGATCGGTATGGTGGCCAATTTTGCCGGTGCCAAATGGTGGGTCTATAGCCCACCGATGCAGGCTGAGCGCTGGCGTCTGGACTGGCTTGATCTGCTCGCACTCACGCTACTGCAACTGATCTTCTGGGTCGGCATCCTGCACGACGTCGACCTGCCTGGCCTGTACATGGACGCGGTCAACCCGGAATACCTGGCTGCCCGCGCCCTGAATCCTGCATTGCACAACCCCGTGTCCATGCTGCCCACCGCCTTCGTTCCTTTGTTGGGCAATCTGTACCACGGAGTGCAGAACCTCTACGTCAGTTTGCTCCTGTTTGTCGCCCTTGGCCTGAACCTTGTGGCGCTGCGCATCGCCCAGGCGCTGTTTGGCGCGGTCACCGTCGGGATGGTGTATGCCGTCACAAAGCGGGCGACGGGCTTGCGCCTGCCAGGCTTGCTGGCGGCAGCGGGCCTGGCCACGGACGTTGCCTTCGTTGCCTCGTTCCGGACCCAGTTCTACATCGTCCTGGCCGGCACAGCCTGGCTCTTGTGTGCGGTCTACTGCGCCCTGCCCAAGCCCAATGCAGCGCCGTTGCAGCGGCGCGCGATGGCATCCGGCGTGTTCTTCGGCCTGGCGGTGTATGCGTACTTTGTGTATCTGTTCTTCCTTCCCGTGGTGCTGGCTTGCGGGTTGCGCAACACCCGCAGTTGGCGCACCGTTGCCATCTGGCTGCTGGGTTTTGCAATCGGCATGCTGCCCTATGTGGCTGGCTATTTGTCGCTGATGGTCGCTCTGGGCGGCCTTGAACCCACGTGGCAGTGGCTGACCAAGACCATCGCCGACCTTGCCCCACTGTCGTCCAAGCTGACAGTCTGGGAGAGTCTTTCCAACTCGTTTCGCAATGCCCGCTACGCCCTGCAAAACACGGGCAATGAACTGATGATCTTCAGCGAATCACCCGGCGCCCTATGGCCGCAGATCAAGGTTTGGGCATTGGCTGCCTGTCTGCTGTGGGTTGCCGCCTGGAGATTCAAATCGCGGCCGGATCCGGCCAAGGCGACCAGCCCGAACAGCTTGAGCATACTCACGCCTGGGCAATTGGTCTGGTTGCCTGTTTGTTATTTCGGCATTTCATTGCTGTTGGGCAATCGCATCTGGATACATCATTTTGCCGTGTTGCTGCCCCTCTTGTACATCATGGCCGCACTCACGTTGCAATCCTTGCTGCAAAAACCAGCATCCTGGCTGTGTCCCTCCTATCTGGGTCATGGCGTTCTGGCTCTGACCGCCGCAATGGCCGTGGCCAACCTACATCAGCAAAGCGACTTCTTCCACCGGCTCGAGCAGACCGGTGGCGTCGGCAAGATGTCCAATGCCATCAACCGAATGGCCGAAGATGCGCGTACGTCGTCAATGAAGATCGTCTACGTCTTCCCTGAGTGGGGATTCTTCATGCCGTTCAGCTTCCTCACTGCCAACCTCCGGCTCTATGAGGTGGATATTTCATCTGCCACCCTGCAAAAGCACGCCCAGCAAAAGCACGAAATCCGTGTCGCCTACTGGAGCGCAGACGATGACGCCAGGTACGAAAAAATCCTGCGGGAAAACGGCTTCCAGATCTCCGGAATCATCAGCTACCTTCAGCGCGACCAGCGACCTGCCTTCAGAGTTATCCAGGCAAGCCCTTGAAAGCATCCCTCCGGTCTACACAAGGGTTGCCAGCTGAGCCGCTCCCATTCGACTGTGAACGACACTCCCCCTAAGGGCGAGTGTTCCTTGGTTGAATCGCCCCAGGTTTCATGGAGGCTGGTTCCTGAGCAACTGCATTCCAGCGGCGGTAAACAGAATCTGCTGACCGCTGCTTGGTTACAAAACTGCGATTGAGGCTGGCTCCTAACTCGCACGACCGGAATATCTGACGACAGCCGCACTATTGTTGACTTGGGAACCAATCCTGATGGTCATCACATCGGGGGTTGGGTACTGAAGTTCCAGTAGCCAATCCCGCTCGTTCGGAAGGAATCGACAGCCCGGCACCATCCATCATGGGGACGGATGGACAACGTATTGCCCGATGTCCGGCCAGCGCCGACGCAGGTAAATCCAGGCGAGCAGTCCAACACACATCATGGCCAGCGAAACCGCTGCCATGGCAACCGTTGAGTGCATAACCAGTGGCGCAATGATACCGGCCACAAAACCATTGGCCGTTGAGGCGATGAAGGCTTGCAAGGAAGACGCCATGCCACGGCGCGCAGGGTGAAGATCGAGCACCAACAGCGTCACTACCGGCACCATCATGGCCCACCCAAAGGAAAAAATGGCAATCGGAATAAGGGCCCATGAAACATCGGCCTTGAACAATAGATTGGCTCCCAGATTGGTCATCGCAATCAGCAGCATGATTAAGAATCCATACTTGATTTGCTGCTTGGGTGCCAGCCTACCAGCCACCCGACCACTGACCCAGGCGCCGGCCATGATGCCACCGATCGAGAGCACAAAAAACCAGAAAAACTGGGTTGGAGCCAGACCGAGATGTTGACCCAGAAAAGCTGGTGCCGATAAAACATAAAGGAACATGCCATTGAATGGCACCCCGCTGGCCAGCGCCAACAATAAAAAGCGCGGGTCCGACCCCAGCTGCCAATAGCCCTGCATCAGGTTGCGCGCGTTGAACGGCTGTCGATGCGTGAGGTGCAGTGTCTCAGGCAGCAGTTTGTAATTGGCCACCCAGAGGGTGACGCCCAACGCCGTCAAAAACCAAAAAATGCTATGCCAGTTGAAGTGTACGAACAGCCAGCCGCCAATGATGGGGGCTACAGCCGGAGCAACACCAAAATAGATGGTGATCTGGCTCATCACTTTCTGCGCCTGGGTCGGCGCAAACATGTCACGCACCACTGCTCGCGCCACCACAATACCCGCGCCAGTGGACAAACCCTGCATGGCGCGAAAGAATACCAACTGACCAATGTTCTGCGACGCCGCACAGCCGATCGACGCCAGCGTGAAGGCTGCCAAACCCCACAGCACCACCGGTCGGCGCCCCAGACTGTCAGAGATTGCACCATGAAACAGGCTCATGAAAGCAAAACCAAACAGATAGGCCGACAGTGTCTGCTGCATCTGCACCGGTGTCGCTGCCAATGAGTCAGCGATACCCGCAAAAGCAGGTAGATAAGTGTCAATGGAAAACGGGCCTAGCATGCCCAGTACGGCCAGTAAGACTGCCAGCGCCCAGCGCGGTGCGCGCCAGAGTTTTTGTGCATCCGGATTCATGCCTTAAGGGTAGCGTAAATCGAGGGCAGGGCAGCCTAATGTTAAACAAATAACCCAGATAGACTCGGCGTTTATATGGAAGCCACACAGATCATTCGCGACGCGGTCACGCATGTAACGCTGATCCGACAAACCGCCGCCGACAAGCCGGCGCTGGCGCGTGCCATTAGCGACATCAAAAATTTTCAGGCTCGACGATTTGCAGGCACCTACTTCGATCTGCTGCACTCGGATCAATACCAGCCTGCCGCTCAATTTTTTTTGGAGGAGCTCTATAGTGAGAGGAACTATGCAGAACGTGATGCTCAATTTGCACGCATTGCTGCCGCGCTGGAGCGCCTCTTCCCGCAGCAGGTGGTGGAAACTGCCGTATCGCTGGCGCAATTGCATCGCCTGACCGAGGATCTGGACCTGGCAATGGCCCAAAGCTGGATCAGCAACGACAACACACCCGAGGTAACGCGCTACGTACGTGCCTGGCGGGCCGTCGATCGGCGCTCCGATCGAAACACCCAGCTAAGCACCGTGTTGAACATCGGTCATGAACTGGACCGTCTAACCCGAACACACGGCCTTCGCATGCTGCTGAAGATGATGCGTGGACCGGCAAATCTGGCCGGAATGGGTTCTTTGCAGCGGTTTCTTGAGGCGGGCTTTGACACCTTTGCTGCCATGGGTCGCAAAGGCGATGGAGCACGCCATTTTCTTGCCACCGTCATGACGCGCGAAACCGATCTGATTGACCGGCTTTTTGATGCCGACACTGTCACCTGCGAGACGGAAATCTCCCGGATACTGGGGCAACCCCGGTAGCCTCAAAAGCTGGTCTGGACTCAAAATCTGCGCAAAGGAATTGCTATGGAAAAAATCTGGCTCAAGAGCTACCCCGCGGGCGTTGCGCATGACATTAACCCGGATCAATATCGATCGTTAACCCACATGCTGGAAGAGTCTTTCCAGAAGAATGCAAGCAGTCCTTTTTCAGTTTGTATGGAAAGCTGGATGAGCTATGCGCAGCTTGACCGTCTTTCCGCGGCGCTGGGGGCATGGCTTCAAAGTAAAGGATTGGAGCCAGGTGCGCGGGTGGCGATCATGCTGCCCAACATTCCCCAGTTCCCCGTGACCATGGCAGGCGTTTTGCGTGCCGGCTTCACCTGCGTCAATGTCAACCCGCTGTACACTGCCCGCGAACTGGAGCACCAACTCAAGGACTCCGGCGCAACCGCCATTGTGGTTCTTGAAAATTTTGCCGCAACACTGGCAGAGGTGATTGAGAACACGCAGATCAAGCATGTTGTAGTGGCGTCGATGGGCGATTTGCTTGGGTTTTGGTACGGTCGCTGGATCACGTTTGCAGTCAGACACCTTGCCAAGATGGTGCCTGCCTACAAACTGATATTGTCAGATATGCAAACCGCAACTTCTTTCCGGCAGGTCATTGCGCAGGGTTCGTCGATGCCATTCAAGTCGGCTGCCAGCACACTGGATTCCGTTGCATTTTTGCAATACACCGGTGGCACGACCGGGCTGAGCAAAGGTGCTGTGCTTACACACCGTAATATCGTTGCAGCCATTTTGCAGGCGGAGGCATGGTTTACACCCGCGCTTGCACGCATGGGCGACATCAGGAAAAGCAATAGCATCGCCGCGCTTCCGCTGTATCACATATTTGCGCTCACTTTGTCTCTTCTGGCGATCCGCTGGGGCTCGCATCTGACGCTAATTCCCAATCCTCGGGATTTTTCTGCTTTTGTCGCCACGTTGAAGCGGCGTCCATTTCATTTACTGCCCGCAGTGAACACGCTGTTCAACGCATTATTGCAGCACCCCCAATTCAAGTCGGTTGATTTTTCCAGTCTCTGTGTGTCCCAGGCCGGCGGCATGGCGGCCTCTGCCGGCACGGCCAAGCACTGGTTGGAAACTACCGGCTGCCCAATGGTGGAGGGCTGGGGCATGAGCGAAACCTGCGCAATAGGGACTAACAACCCGGTTCTGTCGAAGGAATTTTCCGGAACTATTGGCTTGCCGCTTCCAAGCATCGACATTGCGATCAAGGATGACGAAGGTAATTCACTGGCGCAAGGCGAATCCGGTGAAATCTGCATTCGAGGTCCGAACGTGATGACGGGTTACTACAAGCAACCGGAAGAGAATAAACATGCATTTACACCCGATGGCTTCATGCGCACGGGAGACATTGGCATCATGGATGAGCGCGGCTACACAAAGATTGTCGATCGAAAGAAGGACATGATTCTGGTCAGCGGCTTCAATGTTTTTCCAAGCGAGTTGGAAAACATCATTTCACTGTGTGATGGCGTGGTGGAATGTGCCGTCATCGGTGTGCCTGATGAGAAACAGGGCGAAGCCATCAAGGTCTTTGTGATCAAAGACAACCCACACTTATCTGAGGAAGACGTCGCCCGGTACTGTCAGCACAACCTGACGGGGTACAAGCGACCGAAATATATTGAGTTTCGCGATGAACTGCCAAAATCCAACGTCGGCAAGGTTCTGCGGCGCGAACTGCGCGTTGGGAAATAGCCTTGCGCCTGTGAATTCACATGTCTAGTCGACCAACCCTTCCGGGTGGGATCATCCTTTTGGAGCGCGGTTGGCTCTCGTCGAATAACATTTTGGTCTGTGGCCGCGACTCATGCGCGCTCGTTGACAGCGGTTATGTTTCGCATGCTAAGCAAACCATTTCGCTAGTCGAAACAGTACTTGCCGGACGGCAACTCAACCTGTTGGTAAATACCCACTTACATAGCGATCATTGTGGTGGTAACGCTGCGCTGCAAGACCACTACCCAGAGCTGACAACTCTGATACCCCCTGGGTTGTCAGAGCACGTACGCAGTTGGGACCCGCAAGCCCTTACTTACACCCCAACCGGGCAAAGTTGCCCACAGTTTCAATTCAATTCAGTGATGGAGCCAGGAACTGAGATCAAGCTCGGCGACCTGAGTTGGCAGATTCACGCCGCACCTGGCCATGACCCACATTCGGTCATCCTGTTTGAACCCAGCTCCCGTGTCTTGCTATCTGCAGATGCTTTATGGGAAAGTGGTTTCGGTGTTGTGTTCCCCGAGCTGGAGGGGTCAGATGCATTTGACGAGGTAGGACAAACGATTGACTTGATTGAATCACTTTCACCAAAGATAGTGATTCCGGGTCATGGTCCAGCATTTTCGAACATCAAAACCGCCATCACGGCAGCACGTAGACGTTTGGACGGCTTTGTCGCTGACCCGGCAAGACATGTTAAATATGCGAGCAAAGTGCTATTGAAGTTTAAGCTGCTTGAAGCTCAGGCTATTGAACTGCCCCTATTTACTGCCTGGGCCCTTTCATCGCCCTATTTCAGGCTCCTTCACGCCCAGCACGTTTTCAACATTGATTTTCCTCAATGGATCGATCAGTTGACACTGGAATTGGTCAAATCCGGCGCCGCATCACGCGACGGGTTAACCGTCAGGAACACCTAAAACGGAGAGAAGTTTTTAGGCAAAAAAAACGCCCAATCATTACGACTGGGCGTTTCGGTTTAATAGCCTGACGATGTCCTACTTTCACACGGGAATCCGCACTATCATCGGCGCAGAAGCGTTTCACTGTCCTGTTCGGGATGGGAAGG